>JAKFUF010000001.1 GCA_021732845.1 Planctomycetaceae bacterium
ATCTTGACATCCGCACTGGACATTCGTATCGTGCAGTGATGTGAACTGTGGTATATTATTGCATTGGGGATGAACATGGGCGTTTCCACATTGGGCGGTGGGGCGGGGGTGGCGCGTGAGGTGACAGCCAGTCGGCGGGCTGGAGGTCGCGGTTCGGTGACAGAGAACCAGTTGTTTGAGGCGCTGTGTCAGAATTTTGGCGTGCTGGCCTGCGCCGCCCTCTCTGTCGGGCTGACCCTGGCATCGTTGGTGCAACGAGTGGCCCGCTCGAAGCGTTTGCGGGCGGGGCGGGATGGCGCGCGGAGCGTGATGATCGGCTATGCCAATGAGCGGCTGCAAGGGGCGGTGTCGGCCGGGGAGGCGTGGGCATTGCAGTTTCAAGCGCGGGCCGGCGTGATGACCGGTGTGTCGGCAGACGCGGGAAGGCCGTTGGAATCGCCGCCGCTTCCCTCACATCGCGTGGCTCAACCGGTTGGGCAGGGTGAGCCACGGCCGGATTTGGCCGAAGCGCTGAGCAGGCGGTTGGTCGTCGCGCTGGACCGCGGCGAGCCGTGGGCGGTGATGTATTGCCTGAGCCACCTGGATCCCGATGGCCCGTTCTTCGCCAAGTGCCGCCGCGGCTGGCAACACGACTTGTGGGCAGAGCAGCTTGCGGCCGCTCCGATGGTCACGAAGAGCGCGGCAAAACCTGGTGATCGCGAGGTTGCGGACGCAAAGAAGGTGTTGGAGGGGCGTGGTGATGCCGAGCCACGGTTGATGGTTGACGCTCATGAGGGTGTGGATGGTGTAATGGCAGCGCCGCCTGTCCGCGCCCGTAGTGTGGACTTCAGTCCACAACCAAGTTGCCGGCTCGTCATGGCCGTGTCGGCTCAAGCCGACGCTACGGAAGCAGCCTGTCTCGCGCCCCCTGTCTGTGGCGGCTGGTTCCAACGTCGGCTGCGCCTTCCCGCCGGTGGATCAGGGGTCGGTTCCGGCGAAGCGCCGCCTGTCCGCGCCCGTAGTGTGGACTTCAGTCCACAACCAAGTTGCCGGCTCGTCATGGCCGCGTCGGCTCAAGCCGACGCTACGGAAGCAGCCTGTCTCGCGCCCCCTATCTGTGGCGACTGGTTCGAACGCCGGCTGCGCCTGCCCGCCGGTGGATCGGGAATCGGGCGATTCCAGGGAAGCGCCGCCTGTCTGCGGGCGATGGAGCGAACTTCGATCAGAGGCCTTG
The DNA here is from genome assembly GCA_021732845.1 of Planctomycetaceae bacterium. Lineage (GTDB taxonomy): Bacteria > Planctomycetota > Planctomycetia > Planctomycetales > Planctomycetaceae > JAKFUF01. The sequence continues at coordinate 1,214 of JAKFUF010000001.1, forward strand.
CGCCGCCCTGCGCCCCTCTTGGAAGTCGCTGGCAGGATCGCAGTCATTTCATTCAACGTGGCGGACCTGATTCGGGTTCGCGATGCGATGGTTAAGGCAAAGTTTGTCCGGATCAGTCCGGAAACCAGACGAGTGAGGAAAAGCCCTCCGGGGACATCACGACCACCCCGTGGGATGGCGACAACCGGAACACGGCGGTCGAGCTTCCCAACGGCGACCGGGTGACGATGCTCTACACCGCCGCCGGCCAGCGCGTGCGGCGGGAGTCGTTCGACGAGACGAAGGTGTTTCTGTTCGACGCCCAGAACATTCTGGCCGAGTACGACGAGGCCGGGTTCCCGCAGGCCGCCTTCACGCTTGAGCCACGCGAGTTTGGGAATGTCATCTCGCAGCACCGCCAGGAGGGCGCGCTGTGGGCCGCGGCCTACTACCACTTCGACGCCCTGGGCAGCACCGACAGCCTGACGGATTCCATCGAGGTCGTCACCGACAGCTACCAGTACACCGCCTACGGCGACCTGAAATCCAGCAGCGGCACCAGCATCAACCTCTTCACCTGGGTGGGCGAACTGGGCATACGCTTGTTTTAGGTCTGGCAGGCCGCGAACTTGTGAGGGAATGAAACGGACGGGACACGGATACTCACCTGAGCTGCTCCAGAAGCCAGGCCGCAGCAGAGGAACGCGAATCGGTGATGGTGAATGCTTGAGGCGTGGCTGAGTAATTCGCCGTCGCGGGGGCGTACGTTTTCTCCATTTCGACGACCGATACGGGGCGATTCAAGTGATCGACGAGCGACTCCAGACGCAGCGGTCGCGGTGCCAGACCGCCAGCCAAGTCCGCAAGGTCGCCGACAGTCAATGCTCCGGGTATCGAAGTCCCGTGCGGGATCAGAACTGCGAAGTGAGTCAGAACACTTTGATAATCGAGCAGGCCTCCCGCCACGTAGATGGCACGGATATCATCCTCGAACAACGCACCGAACAGCGCGAGCAGTCCGCCCAGCGGATCCGGCCCCTGAGGCCAGCCATCGACGCCGTGCGGCACTTTGTAATTGGCCTCGGCCGAGTTCGGGACAGTGAGCGAATCGCCCCACAACGCCAGCCGATTGACATCGACGTCTTTCCGCTCGCGCAGATAGGCGATTACCGATCGCAGGTCCCGCAGCCGTTCGCCAAACAGGGTTTCGCCGAAGAGTTGCAGATTGGCGGAAATGTCGGTGTCACCGGATCGCGACTCGCCCGTGCCACGGACATCCGCAAGCACTACGACCGCACCGCCGTCGACAAGCTTCTGCACTTCGGCCGCCCGTTCTTTCAAGAATCCGGCCTTCCCTTTCTGAGCCACGCCGATGATGGCTGGTGCCCGGCCGTTGACTTTGACCGGAACCAGCACCACGACCGGCACCACGATCCCCGCCTCCACCTCCAGAACGACGCGTTCGACCTTCGCTCCGGCGACCGGCTGATCATCGCTGGATTGTGAGTTGACGACGGGTGAACTGGCCGGTGCCACGGGACCGAGCAGCCTGCTCCAGTCGTCACGGAGAAGTTGCCGGCGCTCGGTCGGTGACTTGGCGGCCAGTCGTTTCCGTGCGGCACTGATCCGATCCTGGGCCACGGCGCTCATCAGTTCGTTCAGGCTTTTTGGCTTCAGTTCCTGCCGAGCCTTGTCGGTCATGCAGATCAGTTCTTCGGACTTGCGCGGCGCGCTATATTCGTCGTTCTCCGAGACCTTGATCCCAAACCAGCGTTCGAACAGCGGATGGATTTTGCGACGGTGGAACGCGCCGATGTTGTTGCAGTGGGACGCCTCGGGGGGCCGACCACTGAGCAGCCCCTTGCCATGAGTGAAGCCGATGTCATCGGGTGCCTTGTAGAACACCCCCCAAATTTTCTGATAGCGTTTCCAGACCGGGTCGCGTTCCTGGTCCCACGAAAATTCGTGGGCATGAATGACGTGTCGCGGTGCCATGCTGCCCACGATGACCCAGTGCAGAAAATCGTCGCGCCCGCCGAGACGCAGACCACGGGTGGACTCCCAGTAGGCGCCACCCAAATAGTTGAAACTGGTTTCGGCATCTTCGGGAAGCGGGTAGCGGGTCTCTGGTTGCGGGCCGCCGAAGTTGAACGGCACACAGCAGGCGATACGGGGATCGAGGGCGGCTGTCACTGCTGCCGGATCGCCTCCCCCCGCCACCGCGCCGAGAATGATGATTCGCTGCGGATCGATGCCCTCTTTTGCCAACAGCAGATCGACGCCGCGCATCAGGTCCCACGCCATCCAGCCCATCAGGCTGTCGCCCAGCAGATGAAGCTGCATGCCGGTGTCCTGACGGAAGTAGTAATCCTGTCGACCCGCTCGGTACGGCTTGGGATAATCCGTCTCCCGGTGGAACGGGTGTGACCTGCGTTCACCGTAACCTACCTGGTCAATAACGAGAACCACGCAACCGCTCCGAGCCCATGTCATCCCCATGTCTTGCAATTCGCTGTCGCGTTTGCCGCCGTGATGAGTATGCGCGATCAGGATCCCCGGCATCGACTTGGTTGGTTGGGCGGGTACGTAAAGATTGCCCGTGACCCACTCCCCAGGACGGCTTTCATACAGCGTGTTTTCGATCCTGAAGCCGTCTCCCTCGACGGTGGTCGTCACTTGCATATTGAGCCTGGACGGAGGCAACGGATACTCGCCGAGCGAACGACGCAAACGCTCGATCCGTTCGTTGCGAAACGTCTCCCACTCCCGGCGAGTGGTGATCTTGCCCCATTCCGCGCGATTGCGTGCATTCACATCGGCCGAATGTTTGGCGATCTGGCGTTCCATCATCCCCTCCGCTTCGCCGCGCTGTTCCCTGGTCAAGACGTCAGGCGAAAGTTGTTCAAGTTCTCCGGCAACAATGGCGGTCGCCCGTGGAACAAAAACCAGCAGCAAGACGGCAACGCGGAGCATGGCTTGTTGGTGCATCCGATTTGGCTCCAGAGGATTCATGGGGCAAGACTGTCATCCGTGTCACGCCGCCCACCTTTTCGCAGGCAACAATAAGCTGGGATCTTGCCATCTGATTTGAGGTACGGCAATGGAGCCGCTCCCGTGACGCCTCCCAGTTCCAGGTCGAGCTTCCGAATTGCCAGCCACCCTTCAAAATCGATCGTGCCCCCGTGCCCGCAGGTAAGTGTTCTGTTATCAATCACTTAGATGCGACAGGATGTTCTTCAGGATGTTCTTTCATTCCCAATTGGTGCGCAATCCGGGTTTGAGGGAACGCCCTCGAAGTCGCCGTCGCCGCTCATTGACGAACGCCATCGAATGGTGTACGCTCTCACACATCAATGACCCCTGATGCATGAACAAGAGGGCATTCGATGGAGACGTTCGCTCGCCACAGAGTGCTCTTGGCAATAACGGTCGTCCTGCTGCTTTTCTCGGCCGTACCAGCTTGGGCCGATCCCCCGCTACGCGAGGCGATCGATGCACAAATGACGATTGTTTGGGAGCGGGAGAAAGTCGCTCCCGCCCCAGCCGCGGATGATGCCGCGTTCTTGCGCCGCGTCTGGCTTGATCTGTGTGGAATTGTTCCCACGCATGAGGTCGCCCGGCAGTTTCTCGATGACGCCGATCCGCAGAAGCGAGCCAAACTCATCGATCGGTTGCTGGACGATCCGCGATATGCGCAGCATCAGGCCGACATCTGGGACATGGTCCTGTTCGGACGCAATCCGCCGGGGTATGACGCTCCGAAACGGGTTGGTTGCCAGACGTGGATGCGGAACTCGTTTGCGGCGAACATGCCGTACGACCAGTTTGTCCGGCACCTGTTGCGGGCTGAGGGCAACACGGCCGAGCAGGGGGCGCCGATGTACCTCGTCCAGTACTCCCGCCAGCCCGAAGACGCGGCGATGGCAGTCAGCCAGACGCTGCTGGGGGTGCAGTTGCAGTGCGCCCGCTGCCACGATCATCCCTACGAAGCCTGGACGCAGCGCGATTTCTACGGCATGGCGGCGTTCTTCTCACGGTTGTCCGCCGTCCGCAACGGCCAGGTCAATTCGCTTGACAAGGTCTACCTGGCCGAGATGAATACGGGGGAGATCAAATTCGTCGGCCCCGCGAAGGACGCCGTCCCCGGCAAGCAGGGCGAGCCGATCAAGCCGAAGTTTCTGCTGGGCGACGCCATTGAAGAGCCCGATCTCACCGCCGAATTCAAGGATGAAAAGCATCCCGGCGACGGCAAGCCACCCGTCCCGCCCAAGTTTTCACGCAAGGACAAGCTGGCGGACTGGGTCACGGCCCCGACGAATCCGTACTTCGCCCGGGCGGCGGTGAACCGGGTCTGGTCACAGTTCATGGGGCGCGGGCTGGTCCACCCGGTGGACAACATGAGCCCCTCGAATCCACCCAGCCATCCAGAGTTGCTCGACGTTCTGGCGAAAGAGTTCGTGGCACAGCGGTTCGACATGAAGAAACTGATCCGCGAGATCTGCAACAGCAGGGCGTATCAACTGGCGTCGACCGGTGAGGTGGCCGAGCCGTTTCCGCAGTGGTTTGAACGGGCGCGGACCCGGCCGCTGTCGGCGGAAGAACTGCTCGAGTCCTGGCGGGTCGCCACCGGCCATGACGAAGTCACGGCCCGTTCAGGTAAAAAAGTCGAAGGCCGATTTCATGGCGTAACATTTGACTACCTGCGTCAATTCTTTGGTGAGCCGACGAACGGCGTCGGCGACTTTCAGGGTGGACTGCAGGAGCACCTGTACCTGAACAACGGCGAGCTTCCCCGGTTGCTGACGGCGGAAGAAGGAAGCCTGCTCGACGCGGTGATCACGTCGACCGATCCCCCCGAGTCTCGGATCGACCGCATGTTCGTCTCAGTGTTGACGCGGTTACCCGATCCAGACGAGCGGGCGAAGTTCGTCGAGTTCGTCATGGTGAAAGAGAACACCCAGGAACGGTGGAGAGAAGCCGTCTGGGTGCTGATGTCCTGCAGCGAGTTTCGGTTCAACCATTAACAACCCTTCCGCACCAGTCAGGCGAGCCGAGTGGCGTCAGCCCTCGGACCTGATTAACGGTGACGCATCCTACGTCTTTCCAATCCTTTCGGATTGAACCGCGCGAGCCGTCCATGAACCCGCACAATCCGACCGTTGATCATCTGTCGCGCCGCGCCCTGCTGAAAGGCTGCGTCGGCACCGCCGCCGGCGGCATGGTGATGAACTGGGGTTCGCTGGTCTCGTCGGCACACGCGGCGGAAGCGGCCTCCAAAAAGCAGAAGCGGTGCATCCTCCTCTGGATGAACGGCGGGGCCAGCCAGTTTGAAACCTTCGACATGAAGGTGGGCCGACCGGCCGGCGGATTGTTCCGCCCGATCAGCACGAACGTGGCCGGGACGCAGGTGTGCGAACTGCTGCCCAACATGGCGAAATTGATGGACAAGCTGGCGGTCGTCCGGTCGATGCACACTTCGCAGATCGACCACCCTGGCGGCATTCACTTGATGCACACCGCTTACTCCGAAGCGGCGAACATCCGGTTTCCGGAACTGGGCGCGGTCATCGCGAAGTACATCGGCCGAGAGCAGTCGGCCCTGCCGCAGTTCATCAAGATCGCCACGAACGGCCACTCCGGCTCCGGGTTTCTTGGGCCGAGGTTCGCGCCGTTCAACATGGGCCACGACGGCAACCTGCCGCCATTCTCCAAGTCGTACATCGACCCTCAAGCCGAGAACCGGCGGCACGAGCTGCGCGACTTCATGGAGAACCACAACGCCCGGATTCACAAGGTTGAAACCGCCCGCATGCACCGCGAGTCGTACGCCGCCGCGCGCCGCCTGCAAAACGTGCTGGAAACGTTCAAGATCGACTCCGAGTGGATCAAGTACGGGCCGCTCTACGGCGACAGTTGGTTTGGTCGCAACTGCCTATTGGCCCGGCGGCTGATCGAAGCGGACGTGCCGTTCGTCGAGGTCGGCCACGGCAGCTACGACACCCACGGCGACAACTTCACTGGTCACAAGTCGCTGACCGCGCCGATGGACCAAGCCTGGTCGGCCCTCCTCAACGATCTCGCGGAGCGCGGCCTTCTGGAGAACACGCTGGTCGTCTGGATGGGCGAAATCGGCCGGACGCCGCAGATCAACAACCGCGCGGGCCGAGATCACTACGTCCGCGCCTGGAGCACCGCCCTGGCTGGCTGCGGCGTGAGAGGCGGCTACGTCCACGGCGCCACCGACATCGACGGCCACGACGTCGTCTCCGGCGAAGTCACCGAAGGAGACTTTTTCGCCACGATCTATGCCGCCCTGGGGATCGACCCGAAGAAAGAGAACTTCGCCGGCTCCCGTCCCGTCCCGCTCGCGCCCTTCGGCTCGAAAGTGGTCAGAGAGTTGCTCGTTTGAACTGGGCGATGTGCGGAGTTGCCGGTCGAATCAACGCAAACAACAAACGCAATTGAGATGAGTGCCGATCAGCGTGGATTAGTGTTCGTTAATCTGGGGAGTACTCAGCGTCGCCAATCTGCACTAATGCCCTGCCTTTCGATGAGTCGACCGACAAGGATCGCCGCAACAATCACTGTGACATTTGTCTCCCTCTCCAGCCGCGAACGCCGTCAAGGATAACGAATGAAGTTGTTGGTGAAGTCGACAGGCCTGGCAAAACGGCGCGGGAGTCGTACGGTCATAACTTAACCACGAATTTTCACGAATCTTACGAATTTCACGAATGATCAACCGGCATGGCTTCGCGGGTGATGGGATCCTGCGCGTTGTTATTCGTGACATTCGTCTTATTCGGGAAGATTCGTGGGTCCCCGTTCTCGTTGCGTAAGACCGGCCTTCGGTCAGCAACTTGAAGCGTGCTTTATTCTTTGTCCGGTCCTAAAGGTTTAACATGGCCGAGATTAAGCCTGAAAGCGTTCATCCCGCGTGGCAGTTGCTGTTTCAGGGGGCGTGGCCGATGTCGGCGGTGTTCCTCGGTTCACACCGCCGGCTGGCCGGGGCGAACCAGGACGGCACGATCTTGATCTGGGATCTTCCGGAAAAGCCGGTGGCCGGAAAGATCAAGGACGATCAAGGAAAAGAGATCGACGGCATTGAAGCCCCCGGTCCGGTGCGGAAGCTGGAAGGCCATTCGAACGCCGTCACCCGCATGCTCGCCTCGGCCGATGGCAAGACGCTGGTCTCGGCCAGCCTCGACCGCACCGTCCGCATTTGGGACCTCACTGCGGCAGCGGCCGGCAAGGGCGAGATCGTGCTGGATCAACGCCGGCGCGAGAATGAGTCCCGGCGGGTCGAGAAGGAGAAGCGCGACACGCTTTTGAATGCTCCCGGCGTGCCTGTCGAGACGCAACCCGCACTGGCCACGCTGCCCCATCGCGATTGGATTAATGCCCTTGGACAAAGCGCGGACGGCAAGCGGTTCATCAGCGGGGACGATTCCGGTTTGGCGATTGTGTGGGATCTGACCGAGCGCAAGGAGATCAACCGCTGGCAGTGTGAAGGGATCGCGTGGATTGTGGCCGCGGCACTTTCGCCCGACGGTGAAACGGCACTCGTGTCGCAGTATCGCAATCACGGTGGCGAATACAACAACTACCCGGCGGGCTTGAGGCTCTACAACGTGGCCGATGGTTCGGTGAAGCTCGACATCCTGAAGACGCTGTATCCCAAGGAAAAGAACCCCAAATACCAGTACCAGTATGAATATCACCAGTTCGTGGCCGCCGGTTTGATCGCCGCGGCGTTCTCGCCCGATGGCAAGACGCTGGCGCTCGGTCAGGGGGGAGAATCGGGCGAAGGCAAGCTGCACTTCCTGGAGGTTGAGACGGGCAAGGTCATTCGAACTGTCCCTGGGCATCAGAACGGCGTGACCGATCTGGCGTACTCGCGCGACGGCACCTGTCTGTTTTCGTCGGGCCGAGACACGCTCATTCGCGTCACAAAGGTCGAAGACGGTAAGGAGATCGCCAAGATCGGCAAATCGCGTGGCGGCCAGTTCAGCGACTGGACCAGCAGCCTCACCCTGTCGCCCGATGAGCACTGGCTCGCCACCAGCGACATCTCCGGCCTGATCCAGGTCTGGGAACTCGGAGAACCGATTGATGTCTCAAGAATGACAGCAATGACACCTTCGTAACCTGAGACGCCTCGCGTCGACCAGAAATCTATTGGCGTTCAGATGCGGTCCTTCAGTCATCTTTTTTGTGGCCGCCAATAAATGCTAATGAACACTAAGTACCGGACAAGGAATAAAGCACGCTTCAAGGTGCTAACCGAAGGCCGGTCTTAGGCAACGAGAAGGGGGAACCACGAATTTTCACGAATAAGACGAATGTCACGAATAACAACGAGCAGGATTCCGTCACCCGCGAAGCCATGCCGGTTGATCATTCGTGAAATTCGTAAGATTCGTGAGAATTCGTGGTTAATTTATGACCGTACGATTCCCGCACCGTCTTGCCAGGTCTGTCGACTACACCACCAACTTCATTCGTTGTCCTTGATGGCGTTCGCTGCTGGATAGGGAGACAAATGTCACAGTTATTGTTGCTGCGATCCTAATATGCAATATCACCTTTGGTTCATTCGGCATCGGTGCGAGATGTGTGCGGGACAACTCAGAAACGGATTTGCGGTCCTTGTCCCGCTGATTCTTGGTTGTCTGCACTCTCTGATTTGTTCAAACAGTCTCCATGCCGCGGACGGGGCTCCTGTCGAGGACCTTGCACCGGTTGTTCAAGCTGTGGACCGGTTGCTGGAGGCGCACTGGCAGGGGCAGAAGGTAACCCCTGCGGCACCGGCTGATGATGCCACGCTGTTGCGTCGGGTGATGCTCGATCTGGCGGGGCGGATTCCCACGGTTCGCTCTGCCCGCGCGTTCGCCGCCGACAAGTCTCCTGAAAAGTTCGCCCGCGTCGTTCAGCAACTGGCCGAGGAGCCGGAGTTCGATCTGCACTTCGCCACGGTGCTGGATGAAGCGGTGCAGGGCCGGCACGCGGGCCACGCGGAGTTCGTCGATTATCTGCGGCGCTCCCTCCGGCAGCGGACTTCGTGGGACGCGCTGTTTCGCGAGTTGCTGGTGGGACCCTGGGACGGGGCCGAGCGGAAGGTCGCCAGCCGGTTTCTCAGTCAGCGGGCCAAGCAGCTCGACGTCCTGGCGGTCGATACGTCGCGGGCGTTTTTCGGCGTCGATATTTCCTGCGCGAAGTGCCACGACCATCCCCTGGCTCCCGATTGGACGCAGGACCATTTCTACGGGATGGTGGCGTTCCTCAATCGCACCACCAGCGGCGATGGCAAGGTTGGCGAGAAATCGGATGGCGAGGTCAAGTTTCTGGCGCGCGACGGCAAAGAGCGCACCGCCCCGATGATGTTCCTTTCCGGTCAGAAGGTTGATGAACCGGCGCTCGACAAATCAAAGCCCGCCCCGGCGTCTCCGTTCAGCCGGCGCGGCCAACTCGTTCAGGTCGCTCTCGAACAGAAGGCGTTTTTCCGAAAGTCGTTCGTCAACCGCGTCTGGGAGTATTTGTTCGGCAGGGGCCTGGTGCATCCCGTGGACCAGATGCATTCGGCCAATCCCGCGGCCGTTCCTGAGTTGCTCGATTTTCTGGCGCAAGACTTCGGCGAACACGGCTACGACATCCGCCGGCTGGTGACTGTACTCGTCTTGAGCCGGGAGTATCGCCTCGCCAGCGAATGGCCGAGTGAGTCCCCCGCCCCGCCACCGGAACAGTTCGCCGTGGCCCGGTTGCGGCCGCTATCGCCGCGGCAGTTGGCGTTCTCGCTGCTCATCGCGCTGGGGGACGAAACACCCGATCGCGCTGCGGGTGAGCAGACACGCGTCGAACGGGTTCTGGGCGTCAGCGGCATCGCCCGCATTGAGTGGTACCTGGCGCTCGAACAGCAATCGGCCGAGCTGATTCCGGAACTCGATCCCCGGACGTCCGATTTCCAGACCAGCGTGCGTGAAGCGCTGTTCGTCTCAAACGCGCCGAACTTAAACCGGCTGGCAACAGCCACGGAAGCAAACCTGGCGGGGCGATTGTCCAAGATCAGCGAACCCGCACCGTTGATCGAGGCCGCATTCCAGGCGGTGCTGAGTCGTCCGCCGACGGCGGAGGAGATCACCATCACCACCACCTGGCTGGCCGAACAGGGGGCGGACCGCAAGCAGGCCTGTAAACAGCTCGTCTGGTCTCTCGCGACCTCCGCCGAATTCCGCTTCAACCACTGACGGCCCCCAACGGTTCGATAGAACTCGTAACTCGTTTTCAAAACGATTGCCGTGGTGGTGATTTTGAGCGAGCAAACTTTAAGATTGGCAATTGGCTTGATGGATCGAGCAGTTTTGCCAGGAATCAAACGTTTCTTCTCATACCCCTGCCCCCCTTCTAAAAGGGGGGAGGTTGTTGATCGGGAGTTTTCCATGTGGTCGAACGCATTAGATCCATTGCTGAGACGCAGGGCGTTCCTTCGCGGAACGCTGGCAGGCGCGGCGGCCCTGGGGTCGGCGGGGGTGAGTGTTGCCTTCGACGAACCCGCTGCCAAACCGTTGGCTGGGCCGACGAAGAATGTGTTGTTCATCTGGCTGGCGGGTGGGGCCAGCCAGTTTGAGATGTGGGATCCCAAGCCGGGGCGCGAAACTGGTGGGCCGTTTCGGACGATTCAGACCAGTATTCCCGGCTATCACATTGGCGAACTGATGCCCAAGACAGCCGCGATGCTGCAACACGTGGCGGTAGTGCGGTCGCTCAATACCGAGATCAGCGAACACGAGCAGGCGGCCGACCTGATAAGTTCCGGCCGACCTGCGGAAGCGGGGCTGGAGTACCCGGAGATCGGCGTCCTGCTGGCGAAGGAACTGACCGTCCGCGAGACGCTGCTGCCCGACTATGTGTCGTGCTTCACCACGACCGAAGGCCGTCGCCGTCCGCGCGTCGGCTTCCTGAACGCGAAACACTCGCCGCTGCTCCTGGAGAAATCTCTACGGCCAGAGCACCTGGACCTGCCGGCGGGTTTGAACGAGTCGCAGCACACATCGCGTGAAAGACTGCGGGAGCAGCTCAGTTCCCGGTTCGCCGCGCGGCGAGCCGGGGCCGAGCTGGCGAACGGTTACAACAGTGCCTTCGCGAAGGTGCGCGGGCTGATGCAGTCGGACACGCTGTTCAACCTCGAGAAGGAACCTGAAGCCGTTCGGCTGCGATATGGCAAGACTCCCTTCGGCGAGCAGTGTCTTCTGGCGCGTCGGCTGATCGAAGCGGGGGTGGGGGTGGTCAAAGTCGCGCGTGGGTTCTGGGACAGCCACCACGACAATTTTGAAAGCCACCGCGAACTGGTCCCCGACTTCGATCACGTCTACAGCACGTTGCTCGCCGATCTCCACGAGCGCGGCCTCTTGAAGTCGACGCTGGTGATTGTGCTGTCGGAGTTCGGGCGCACCCCGGTGATCAACCAGGACGTCGGGCGCGATCACTACGCCACGGCCTGGTCGGTCGCCCTGGCCGGCAGCGGCGTCCGCGGCGGAACCGTGTACGGCAAGACCGACCCGGACGGCAAGACGGTGGTTGAAGGTCAGGCAAACGCCAGCGACCTGGCCGCGACGATCTACAAGGCCGCGGGCCTCGATCTGCACAAGGAATATCAGGCTGGCCTGCGACCGGTGCCGCTGGCGAAGGAAGATGCCCAGCCGATCGAGGGGATCCTCGCATGAACGCTGATCCCGCTGCCGTCGACCCGTCCAAGGTTGAACCTGCGAAGGTCAATCCATCCGCCTTCGATCCCACGCAGGCGAAGCTCGTTTCAAGCTGCAAAGCGCCGGGCACGTTGTATTGCCAGTGGTTCGACGAAGCTGGCAACAAACTCTACGGCGCGGGTTCCGACGGGGCATTGCATGTCGTCGACCTCTCGGCCGTGACGGAAGCGGCCACGAAGAAATGGCCGTTGCATGAGAACTATGTCACGGGGTTGGTGAAGCGCGAGGCGGTGTTCATCTCGAGCAGCTACGACCGCACGCTGGCGTGGACGGACGCCGAAACGGGCGTGCTCATCCGCCGCGTCCCCGCGCATGCTGGCTGGATCCGCGAGCTGGTCATGTCCGCAGACGGCCAGCGAGTCGTCACCGTCGGCGACGACATGCAGGTGAAAGTCTGGAACGCCCAGTCCGGCGAAGCGCTTTCGACTCTGTCTGGGCATGCCTCGCAGACCCCCGAAGGCTACGCCTCGGCCCTGTACGCCGTTGCCGTCAGCCCGAACGGCAGGCACATCGCCAGCGGAGACCGGGCTGGGGAAGTCCGCGTCTGGGACGTAGAGGCGGGCAAGCCAGCGGCGTCGTTTCGCGTCAGCGAGTTTTATACGTTCGACGCGCAGAAACGCGCCCGGGCGATTGGCGGCATTCGCGGCCTGGCGTTCTCGGCTGACGGGGCGCGCCTTGCCATCTCCGGCATCGGGCAGGTGACCAACGTCGACGGATTCGTCGGCCCCTGCCGCGTCGAAGTTTGGGACTGGCAAGGGGGCAAGCCAATCTTCGCGGGGAACGACAAGCATCAGGCCGTGCTCAACCACGTTGTGTTCTGCCAGACTGCCCCATGGATGATCGCGGCGGGTGGTGGTGACGGTGGCGGAGTCATCGCGTTCTGGAACCAGTCGTCCCCCATGCCGCAACATCTGGCCAACCCGAAGGGACACGTGCAGAGTTTCTGCCTGGACTCCGACAGCCGCCGCCTCTTCACGGCGGGACACGAAGGGTTTCAGATCTGGCAACTCGGATAGCGACGGCGCTCTCAAAACGCCGAAGGCAGCCAATGGAACGGTTCTTTCGTGTGTTTCGTGGTTGATGCTTCCGACAGTCCGTCAGGACTGTCACTACTGCTCCCGCCAATTCTCGACGCTTGGAGCGGGAAACAAATTCCGTACGATCCACAGACATTTGGTGGCTGGGCCGAAGCTGCGAATCAGGCAGATCACGATGGCGTTCATGGGAAGGTTGATTCCTCCCAGGCCGCCGTCACGTCCCCTGGTTTATCTCATCTACGATTTTGGTTTTTCCACAGTCAGTTTGCGGCGGTGGATCTTCGTGCCATGAGCGATGTAGAGAGTGCTGAAATCGGGACCGGCGAGGATGCAGGTGGTGAGGGGCTGATCCTTGTCGGGCTTGGGAAGGACTCCGCACGGGCGGCCGGTTGGGTCGAAAACTTGCACGCCGAGTTCGCTTGTCACGTAAAAGCGGCCCACCTTGTCGACCGCCATGCCGTCACCTTTTGAGTTTTGGATGTATGGCGGTGGCTCGTTGAATTTGAACTCGCCGTTGGGGTCGATTGGCAGACGCATGGGCATCGTCGGCATCTTGGCGTCGAGCACTCCGCCCGCATTGACTCGAAACGTCCATGTGTGAGTCCCGCCGTAATCCGAGACCGTGAGTGTGCCGCCGTCGGGCGAGAGCGCGATGCCATTCGGTTTGTTGATGCCCTTGTCGGCGGCCGTGACTTCACCAGTGTTGGGATTGATCCGAGTGACCTGTTGCGCTCCAGTCTCCGTGATGAGAATGAAGCCGTCGTTGGTGACCGCGAGGTCGTTTGGTTTCACGCCTTCCGCGACGGCCTTCACTTCGCCTGTGCTTGGGTTGATGGAAATCACGCGGTTCTTTGTTCCCTGACAGCCATAAAGCAGCGAGCCATCGGGATTGAATTCGAGGCCACTCACGGACTCCCTGCAGATTTCCTGGCGAGTCCCATCGGTTGCGATGCGGATGATGGACGGAGCCTTCATATCGCAGAAGTAGAGGTTGCCGGCTTTGTCCGTGCACAGAGCATCCGCGAAGCCAAGCCCATCCGCGACCAATTCCCACGTCTCGCCCTGAATCAGCAGGTTGAGCAGCGTCAGGTCACCGCCGAGATCGCCGCGGGTGTCCAGCACCGGAGTGTGAGACTCCTTCCGCCAGAGCCACTTCATCGCCTCCGGGAATTTCGCGCCACCGAAATCGGCGTTGTGTGCATAGCCTTCGGCCCAGTCGAACCGAATGTCGTAACCCATGTATTTCAAAGCCGACGCCATCTGCTGATTGGCCCACGGCCAGCTTCCAAAGGCGTTGTCGACATCTCCGCTCGTGTCAGCCATGTACACGCGGATTGGTTTCGGTTCGGTCTTGCGAACCAGTGAGGGATAGACGTCACCGCCCCGCAGATTCGTGAAGCTGCCAACGCTCGAATAGACCTTGCGGAAAAAGTCGGTTCGCTCCCAGGCGGCGGTAAAGGCGCAGATCGCGCCGGAACTGGAGCCACCAATCGCGTGCATTTCCGGATCGTCCGAAATGGAATACTTCTTGCGCACCTCGGGGATGATCTCTTCCAGCAGGAACCGGACGTAGCGATCGCCGAGACCGTCGTACTCCAGGCTGCGATTCGAGTGCCGGCCCTGTTGGCGTGGCTTGTCTTTCTCGTGACCCGGATTGACAAAGATCGCGATCGTGGTGGGCATGTCGCCGCGCGCGATCAAGTTGTCGAACACCGTCGTCACACGCCAGCGCCCGTTGACGTTTTTCATGCCCTCGCCATCTTGAAACACCATCAACGCCGCGGGCTTGTCGGCCTGGTATTGTGCCGGCACATACACCGACCAATCGCGGATTGTGTTGGCGAAGACTTTTGATTCCCAAGCGGGCATTTGCTCGACCGTCCCCTTGGGGACGCCGTCCTGCGCGACAGCATCCGGGTGCGGTTCCCAGGCGGGTTTCGTTTCGACGATCGGGAGGTTCGTGCTTTCGGCATTGTCATCCCACAGCCACTTCAAGGCTTCGGGCAACCCCTCACCGCCCCATTTGCCGCTGTGTCCCCCGTCGGTCATTTCCAGCTTGTACTTGTAGCCCGCGAATTGCAGCGCCGCGGCGAGTTCCTGATTCCCCAGTGGCCAGTTTCCATGCAAGTTGTTGAGGTCTTCGCGGCCATCTTGAAGGTAGACCTTGATCGCTTTCGGCTTGTCTTTCGTCTTGCGGACCAGCCCCGGATAGGCCCAGCCACCGCGAATGTTGGTGAAGCTGCCGATGTGGCTCAGAACCTTGCCGAAGTGCTCCGGCTTTTCCCAGGCCACCGTGAAGGCGCAGATGCCGCTGGAAGAAATCCCACAGACCGCCCGTTTGGCAGGGTCGCTCGAAACATTCAGCCCCTTCAGCGCGACCGGCAGGAATTCGTCGATCATGAAGCTGGCGTAGCGATCTCCCATGGAGTCGTATTCGAACGACCGATTGCTGCGATCCTTCGCTCCCGTTACCGTCGGCGCGACGTTGCCCGGATTTACGAACACCGCGACTGTGACCGGCATTTTCTTCTGATGAATGAGGTTGTCGAACACGACAGGTACGCGAAACCCGCCCGTCACATTCGAGTAACCGCCCCCATCCATGAACACCATCAATGCGGCCGGTTCGTCGTCCTTGTATTGAGCCGGCACATAGACGCTGTAATCGCGCTTCGTCCCAGGAAAGGCCTGGCTGTCGCTGAACTGCCCTGAGGTCACTTTCCCCTGCGGCACGCCGGCCTGCACAACGCGATCCGGATGCTCCTGTGCCTCTGCTCGAACAACGAGGGCGACCAGGAAACACAGACAGATCAAACCTTGCTTGAGATGCTTCATCACCGGATTCCAATTTGTTGGCTGATGACGGCTGTGAACTGTTCCAGTTGACCATTCGGCTCTCCCTCCGAACCCAAAGGGAGCGGGCACAATTGATCCGCACCGAGACGAGCGCTTCGCGGGGATTCTAACGCAGGCCCGCACAAGACCGCCAATGTGGGGTCTAGCGGTTGAGTTTGGGATCAGCCACGCCACCATTGACGATGGCGGGCGGGAAGTCGCCCGGCAATGCTGGACGGTGGCTCGGCAAGGCGGACTTTGGGGAGGACGCCTACGGCAGCCCCGCGATCGTGAGGGTGGATCTACCTGCGCACCAACGGCCCCCTGTCAACTCGCCGTCGTTGCTCTTCGGCGGGTGTGCCACCACGACCGCCGCCGCTTCGGCTAAAGCCAAAGCCACGTGGCATCGGCTTCAGCCGATGCGGCGCGTGTGGCACTGGAGAGATCGACCACGCAGTTGTGTGCCACGGGCTTTGCCGGCTTTGCCAGTGCGAGGGTCTGCCGACGTGCGTCTCCTAGAACTTCTAGTTGTCAGGTCGGGCGTGTGGCACTCGCGGACAAGGACGGACAGGCCAGAGCGGGGTGCCACTGGCCAGCCTGCTGCCCGCGAGCGCGTAACCCCGACAGCGGATGAAGAAGGCGGCGCAAGCCACCCATCCGCGCCAGGGGTTCCGCAGCGAGCAAGACTGACCCGCGAGCGAGGAACCCCGACAGCGGATGAGGAAGGTGGCGCAAGCCGCCCATCCGCGCCAGGGGTTCCGGAGCGAGCAAGACTGACCCGCGAGCGAGTAACCCCGACAGCGGATGAGGAAGGCGGCGCAAGCCACCCATCCGCGCCAGGGGTTCCGCAGCGAGCAAGACTGACCCGCGGGCGAGGAACCCCGACAGAGGATGAGGAAGGCGGCGCAAGCCACCCATCCGCGCCAGGGGTTCCGCAGCGAGTACGACTGACCAGTGCGAACCTCTGGCGATGCCCCATTCGGAAAAATCCATCCTCAGATTGGCGAAGTCGGTCCCCGTTCCCACTGGCAGCCAAGCTGACCAGTGGCACACCACTCCGACAGCCCTTTTTGCCAATGCCACACCCGGCGAAAGCCACGTGGCATCGGCTTGAGCCTGTAAGGCTCATTCTGTCAGCCCAGGGCAAAGCCGGCAGTGCCGGCGACGCCCTGGGTCTGGGGGAGATGCCCGGCATTGACCCTGTAGGGGTCGTTCAATGTTCCAATCACCGGACATCCGGTTGCTCACAGAGCATACCGTCGGTGAACGGCCCCGACAGGGCCGGCGGTTCACCGGGCGACCGTTTCCCAGGCCATCGGCGGCGATGCCACCTCTGGCCTGGGCTGACAGAAACGGCCCTTCAGGCCGGAGACCCCTGTCAGCTCGCCGTCGTTGCTCTTCGGCGGGTGTGCCACCACGACCGCCGCCGCTTCGGCTAAAGCCAAAGCCACGTGGCATCGGCTTCAGCCGATGCGGCGCGTGTGGCACTGGAGAGATCGACCACGCAGTTGTGTGCCACGGGCTTTGCCGGCTTTGCCAGTGCGAGGGTCTGCCGACGTGCGTCTCCTAGAACTTCTAGTTGTCAGGTCGGGCGTGTGGCACTCGCGGACAAGGACGGACAGGCCAGAGCGGGGTGCCACTGGCCAGCCTGCTGCCCGCGAGCGCGTAACCCCGACAGCGGATGAGGAAGGTGGCGCAAGCCGCCCATCCGCGCCAGGGGTTCCGGAGCGAGCAAGACTGACCCGCGAGCGCGTAACCCCGACAGCGGATGAAGAAGGCGGCGCAAGCCACCCATCCGCGCCAGGGGTTCCGCAGCGAGCAAGACTTACCAGAGGAACCCCGACAGCGGATGAAGCAGGCGGCGCAAGCCGCCCATCCGCGCCAGGGGTTCCGGAGCGAGCACGACTGACCCGCGAGCGAGGAACCCCGACAGCGGATGAGGAAGGTGGCGCAAGCCACCCATCCGCGCCAGGGGTTCCAGAGCGAGCAAAGCTGCCCAGGGCGAAACTCTGGCGATGCCCCATTCAGAAAATCCATCGTCAGATTGGCGAAGTCGGTCCCCGTTCCCACTGGCAGCCAAGCTGACCAGTGGCACACCACTCCGACAGCCCTTTTTGCCAATGCCACACCCGGCGAAAGCCACGTGGCATCGGCTTGAGCCTGTAAGGCTCATTCTGCCAGCCCAGGGCAAAGCCGGCTTTGCCGGCGACGCCCTGGGTCTGGGGGGAGATGCCCGGCATCGACCCTGTAGGGGTCGTTCAACGTTCCAATCACCGGAGATCCGGTCGCCCACAGGGCATGCCGTCGCTGAACGGCCCCGACAGGGCCGGGGGTTCACCGGGCGACCGTTTCCCAGGCCATCGGCGGCGATGCCACCTCTGGCCTGGGCTGCAGGCCGAAGACCCATATAAGTCCGGAATCCAACCAGGCGAGCGGGGTGACGTCCCCCGATCCGTTGCCGACAGTTCGGCGTCGGATGGGAAGCCACGAATCCCGGGGCTCACGCCGCCGGGCTCGGCTGCGGCGATTTTTTATGACGCGCAACTTCACTCCCGGCACTTATGACGCGCTTCGGCTGAAGCCAAAGCCACGGCCGGATCGTGGTATCCGCAATATTTTGAACAAAAATAAGAATAAACAGAGATTTTCTCTTGGATCGACACCTCCTCGCACGTCAAATGAGATGTGTACGTGTGTATCATGTCGGGGGCGGTTTGGAGGGTGCATCATGATTCGGCAGGTCAAGGCGCGGCGGTTGAAGGTGACGGATACGGAGATTGGCGATGCGCTCTGGAAGTGCCGCGGGATCGTGAAGGAGGCGGCGGACAGGCTGGGGGTCACCCGGGTGCTGGTGTTCGATCGGATCAAGAAGAATCCGCAGTTGCAGTACATTCGCGACTCGTCCCGGCGGATGTGCATGGGCTACGCCGAGGCGGGGCTGGACGACGCGCTGGCAGAAAAGAAGCCCTGGGCCATTCTGTTTGTCCTGCAGACGTTGGGGCGGACGGATGGGCTGTTTGACCCGGAGCCGTGGCCGGTTGAGCCACCGGTGGTGGAGGGTGTGGCACCGCATGGGATGGGGGCGGCCGGTGAGCGAGGAACCCCGATAGCGGATGGAGAAGGCGGCGCAAGCCGCCCATCCGCGCCAGGGGTTCCGGAGCGAGCAAAACTTACCGGTGAGCGAGGAACCCCGATAGCGGATGGAGAAGGCGGCGCAAGCCGCCCATCCGCGCCAGGGGTTCTGGAGCGAGCAAAACTTACCGGTGAATGCTCTGGCGGTCAGGAGGCGCAAGGTGGAACGGGCGGAGCCACGGGGACGGCGAAGGCCAAACGGAAAAAACAAGCCGTGGCTCCGGTCGAACTCGATGAGGACTGTGGCCGGCGGCTGGACGGTGGGCACCGCAGCTTCCTGGACGCCTTGGAAGACGGCGCGCCCTGGGCGATCAAGTACTGTCTGAAGACGTTTGGCAAGTCCAAAGGGTATGCGCCGCCCAAGGAGCATGCTGGTACTCCGACCTTCCCCAAGGAACTCATGCTGGATCCGATTCTGCGGACACCGGAGACGACCACCTATTACGACGTCACGGAGTACAACGAACTGTGGGTGGCCGGGGATGGTCGGACCATTGATGACAGTACTCTGGGCGATCTGGTGATGCAGATCGAGTACCCCTACGCGGTTGATCGATCGGCGGGTGAAGAGGCGACCGTTGATCAACCCGCAGCGAGCGCCGTCGATCCGCAGACCGTTGAAGCGCACGCAGCCGGTGCCTCGCTTGGAAGTGAACTGTCGCAGGCGATGAATGGTTACAAGGAGGTAGAGGGGGCGCAAAGTCAGGTGGTGGAGGGGGCGCAAAGTTTGGGCCGGGCGAAGAACGGATCGGCGGAGGTGGAGATCCGCGTCATCAAGGATGTGCAACCGCTGACTGCACAGAAAACCACATCGAAGGGGGCGCAAAGTTTGGCTTCGAGGGGGGCGCAAAGTCAGCGAGAATCGAACCGGAACGACCGGCGCGGTGCGATGCATCAAACCGCCGTTGTCGAAGACGACCAGTCGGTCGCCGACAACAACCCCCGTGGCTCAGACCCAACCGGCCCGCACCGCGCCCCGCTGCGGCTGGAATGGGCGGGGAATGAGGTCGCCAAATCGCTCGATCCGGATGTGGAACGGTCACAGATCGACGCGGAACCTCAACGTGCCGAACAGCAAGGAGACCTCGCGGGAGGGCGAAGCTCCTGCTGAGCCACGGTGACCGGTTGGCGCTGCTTCCTCGTACCATTTTCGGGTGAGGTTGTGGTCGCTTGTCGGCGTGGATTCAGGCCTCTGCAATCTTTGATGAGGAACTCCGCCAAATGACGGAAAAGAGTCAAAAGAATGCTGCGCCGCCTGTCTCTGATCACGCTTTCCCGACGGCGGAAGAACGACCGCACCCGAAAACGGCGCGGCCGGCCCGTCTCGAAGAAACGCAGCCGCGTGCCCAGGTCACATTCGCCCATCGGGTGACCGCGGGCATTTTCGCTTTCTTTTGCGAAGAGGCTGTGATGATTGGCCCCCCACCCCGCTGTTCCGCGAGGCTAACGCACAAGCCGACGGAAGGCATCCTGCTGGACCGCGCATTCCAATCGTTGTTCGACGGTGTGCGTTTCCAGGGCATCGCGAATAATGGTGAAGGTCTCGCGAGCGGCGTCCACCGTCTGCTGGAGTTCGGCCGGCCCCTGCGCGGCGTTCAGGTAAAAGGACGCATAGCCGTGGCAGCCACGCTTGGCCATTTCCTGGATGTACAGCGTGCTGACCTGGCTTTTGAGGGCGGGGTCGGAAACGGCAAACTGCAGGTGCGGATGGACGTCGATCCCGGCACACTGCACGCCAAGGCCGACTTCCTGAGCCACGGCGTTCAGGCTGCTTTTGAGTTGAGCGCCGGTCTTCCACAGTTGGGCGGGCACATCACGGCGACGGACCTCTCGCAGTGTCGTGAGTGCCGCGCGCAGGCCAATGGTGTCGCTCCAGTAGGTACTCGAGATAAACATCTGGGCGGCGGGCTCCATGACGGCCCGCGTGCCCACCACGGCCCCCATGGCGTAGCCGTTGGACATCGACTTGGCGAACACCGCCATGTCGGGCGTCACCCCCAGGTATTGCTGCGAGCCACCAGTGCTGAACCGCAGGCCCGCCGACACTTCGTCGAGAATGAACACCGCACCGTGCTCGCGTGCCAGCTTGCCCACGTCTGTCAGGTAACCTGCCGGCGGGATCTCGGAGCGCAGTGGCTCCATGATGACGGCTGCCACCTCGCCCTTGTGCTTGTCCAGCAGCTCGCCGAGCGCAGCAAGGTCGCCGTAGGGAAACGGCAGCGCGGTGCCCGCCAAGGCGCGGGGCACGCCGATCGGCTCAATTCCCGGAAACAGGTGTCCGTTCAGGCTGGCTTCCTCGGCCAGGTTGGCGGCGAGGTACCAGTCATGCCAGCCGTGGTAGCCACAAAACAGGACTTTGTCGCGTCCGGTCGTGCCCCGCGCGATCCTTACGGCAATGGCACAGGCTTCACCGCCGCACTTGGCATAGCGGACCATCTCCGCGCAGGGAATGGCCGAGCACAGCTCCTCGGCGAGTTCGATTTCGAGTTCGTGGTTGACGGCATAGACCGTCCCCAAAGCCATCTGTTCCCGCACCGCGTCATCAACGACCGGGTCGGCATAACCCAGGATGATCGAGCCGATGCCGCTGATCCAGTCGATGTACTCGAACCCGTCCACATCCCAGAACCGCGCCCCCTTCGCCCGCTGGGCATACACGGGCGAGACACCATAGGCGACCCGGTTGGGACGCCGGCTGATGAGCTGCGTGGCTCCCGGAATGAGTTCCATGGCCCGCTCGTACAGGGCCATGGACTTGGGAACACGGGTGGGTTTGGACGGCTTGCTCGACATGGTGGCTCGATGAATAGGCAATGCGCTACGACGCCCTGTCCGAAAAAAGCTGCTTTTGTTTCAGTGGAATTCAGACAGGATTGAAAGGATGAAAGAGGATGAGAAAGGATGTTGCCATTGAAAGCTGGCCGAAACAGATCCTGTCCAAACTTCCGGCAAATCTCCCGTCAACCTGACACTCGCTCCCCAAAATCCGTGGCGCTTAACCGCCCGTGGTGTGTTGCGCTGCGCTAAACACCCTACGTTTTGAGGCCCATTTCCTGATGCTGGGCCTTCGAGGAGGCCGAGTATCGCTGGAAGGCGGCTTCGTCGCGGGTGCAGCTCTCGCCCTTGAACACCATGCCGAAACTGCGGCGGTGGCGGGTGGCGGAGCGGTTGGGGTCGGCCCGGTGGATGGTGTTGCCGTGGTGAATCAGCACGTCGCCCGGCTGTGCGGGGATGGGAAGTTCACGTTCCCGGTCGCTGTCGCTGTAGTCTGAAATCCCCTGCGAAAAGCCGAGGGTCTTCGTCCGATTGTGCGGCCGCAGGGGGACGAGATGTGAGCCACGCACGTAGCGGAGACAGCCGTTTTCCTCGTCAACGACATCCAGCGCGAGCCACATGGTGAGCACCTGTGGCGGGTTCAGGCAGAAGTAGTAGTTGTCCTGATGCGGCGGCGTGGGGTGATTGGTCCGCGGTGGCTTGTTGAACCACTCGCCCCCCTCGGCCTGGGCCGGTTCGCCGAGCAGCTTTTCCGCGGCGGTGTTCCACAGCGGATGGCGGATGTACTCGGCGAAAAATGGATCCTGCGCGATCCGATTCAACTGCTTGAGCGTCTCGGGCCGCGACTTGTCGTCGTAAAACGCGTCCCCGTCTGGCAGTCCGGGAACGACCTCGCGGATGTAGCGGTCGAGATTGTCCTGCAGCAGCCGCAGTTCGTCGGGCGGGAGGAACCCGCGGATGACGACGAATCCATCGCGGTTGTACGTCTGTCGAAGTTCGGGCCAGTTCAAGATGACACAAGCTCCGGGGGGATGAGAGAATTGTCTTCTCGATGGAATCTCAAATTTCATATTTAAAATTTGACAGTAACATGTCTTTCATGGTCTTCACGTGCGGAGAACATACCAGTTCGATGTGGAGTGGTTTTAATGAAGATGGAAAAAAGGGAGGAAGGATTTGTTCCGGCCGCCTACCAGCAAAAACATCTCATTTCATCCTTTCGATCCTTTTCATCCTGTCCAAATTTCTGCCGCCTGCATCTGCCCTGCCAAGGATCGGGGCTTGCAGTCGCGGCTTGATGGTTCTCGCCTGCGGCTACTTCGCCTTCAACTCCCGTGCTGCCGCTTCGTCCACGAGCCACGTGAGGACGCCCTGTCCGGCGAGCGAGCGCTGGCTGGGCAGGCGGTTGCCATCGGCGGGACCTTCCAGAACTTCCACGAGCGGGATGGCTTTGTCGGCTCCGGCGACGCAGAACAGGACGTTCGAGGCCCGGTTGAGCATCGGCACGGTGAAGGTCAGGCGGAAGGTTTGCAGTTTCTCGACACGGTTGGCCACGACCCAGCGGGTGGATTCCGACAGGGCGGCCGTGTGCGGGAACAGCGACAGCGTATGGCCATCGCCGCCCATCCCGACCAGAATCAGGTCGAAAGCTGGTGGCTGCCCATTGGAATAGACCCCAAACACGCGGGCGATCTCCGCCTGGTAGTCCTCGGCCGCCTGATCGCGATCCTCCCGTTCCGCCTGCATCCGGTGGATTTGCGGGCTGCAGATCGGCAGCGATTGCAGAAAGGCCTCGTTGGCCATGCGGAAATTCGAATCGGCATGCGTCGAGGGCACACAGCGCTCGTCGCCCCAGAAGAACTCGACGCGTGCCCAGTTGACCCGCTCCTTGTAACCAGCGCTGCCCAGCAACTGGTACATCCGCTTTGGCGTCGAGCCACCGGCCAGGGCCACGGTGAATTTCCCGCGGGCACTGATGCATTCGGCGGCCAGCCGGATGAACTCTTCGGCGGCAGCCTGGCTCACGCTCTCGGGATCGGGGAGGCGGCGGATGATGGGAGTGCTCATGTGGTTCAGCCACGGAAAGGGGATTGTGTCAGTCCGGATCAGCCCCGGCATGCTAAAGGACTCTGCGCCAGGCACTCAACATCAAAAAAACACCCAAAAAATCCTGAACCCCACAAATCCAAGCAACAGCAACCCGGCACCGCCAACTGCCAGCAGGCCAATCGCGATGAGCGTCCCCGTCGAAACGGACCCGCTGCCTCCCGTCCCACCGGATTCATGGTGCAGGCTGATTCCACAGCGCGGACAGCTCATATCATCGGGTGTGACCGCACTCTCACAGGCCGGACATTTGATCATGTGGCTCTTGAATCCAAGGTACGGTGATCGAAACCAGTTCCGTTGGTGCCGATGCGGGAAAGTCTAATGACTCCCGCCAACTTTCCCAAGCACGCTCGCAACGACGACCGCTACATCTGGACATTGGCTGAAGCGCACGCACCGCGCCAACCCACATCCGCGCCGGGTGACACAACCTTGACCCACCCGGGGACGATAACTAGAATAACATATTCACAATCGTTGAACTGTTCGTTTTGACGGGAGGTTGGGCATGCTCTCCATCTACGGCTCCGCGCAGCGGCTTTGTGATGGCGTTTCCCGCCGCAGTTTCCTGAAGATTGGCGGCTTGGCAATGGGTGCCGCCGGTGGCATCGGACTGCCGCAACTGCTTCGTGCTGAAGCCCTTGCCGGCAAGACGCCGTCCCACAAGGCGATCATCAACATCTTCCTGGGTGGCGGACCGCCGCATCAGGATATGTGGGAAATCAAGACGGAAGCACCGAAGGAGATCCGGGGCGAATTCAACCCGATCGACACGCAGGTTCCTGGCATTCAGATTTGCGAGGTGTTCAAGAACATCGCCGCGATGATGAGCAAATTCGTTGTCATCCGCACGGTCGTCGGCAATTCTGGCGGACATGACGCCCACCAGTGCCTCAGTGGCTGGGAACGCGGCAATCTGCAGTCAGTGGGCGGCCGGCCCAGTATCGGCTCTGTGCTTTCGAAGCTTCGCGGACCCGTTAATCGGGGGGTGCCTCCCACGGTCGCCTTGGCGGAGAAGACCCAGCATGTGCCCTGGTCGGAACCGGGCGGACCTGGTTTTCTCGGCGCGGCGTACACCCCCTTCAAGCCTCAGGGCGAAGGGATGGCGGATCTCAAGCTGCAAAACGTGACTTTCGACCGCCTGCAGGATCGTCAGGCGCTGCTCAAGGGTCTCGACAATTTGAAGCGAGAGGCGGACGCCAATGGATCGATTCACGGAATGGACGCCTTCAGTGAGGCTGCGTTCGGCGTGTTGACTTCGTCCAAGCTGGTCGATGCCCTCGATCTCAGCAAAGAGGATCCCTCGGTCCGGGCGCGGTATGGCGACGGCAAACCATACAAATTTCAGTATGACGGTGCCCCAACCTGCAACGAACATGTGCTGATGGCTCGGCGGCTGGTCGAGGCTGGGGTCCGCTCGGTCTCGTTGTCTTACGGCCGCTGGGATAGCCACGGAGACAATTTCGGTTTGGTCCGCGATCACGGTGCGAAACTCGATCAGTGCGTGAGCGCGCTCGTTCAGGATCTGGACGAACGTGGCATGCTGAACGATGTGACCGTCTGTGTCTGGGGCGAGTTCGGCCGCACGCCGCGCGTCAACAACGGCGCGGGCCGCGACCACTGGCCGCAAGTCAGTTGTGCGCTGATGGCCGGCGGCGGGATGCGCACTGGGCAGGCGATTGGCGAAACCAACCGCCTGGGCGAGTATGCCCTCAAACGGCCGGTCCACTTCCAGGAAGTCACCTCCACGATCTACCACAACCTGGGCATCGACACCATGTCGACGGCGATCCCCGACCCGACGGGACGCCCGCAGTTTCTCGTTGACGTTCGCGACCCGATTCGCGAAATTGTGTGATCTGTTGAACCTGCATCCGGTCGAGACCGCATTGTCCACCTTTCGCGAGACATTCTCATGCGCACATTCTGCCTCTCCGTCGCCGTCCTGTGTACCCTCTCAGCCCAGGCGATGGCTGTCGATGTGAGCGTCAAGGGCGTCCACCTCTGTTGTGGCTCATGCGTCTCAGGCGTCGAGGAAGCCCTGAAGGATGTCGACGGGGTGAGCGACGTCGCCGCCGACCAGAACACCAAGGCGATCAGCTTCAAGGCGAAGGACGAGAAGAGCGTCGAGAAGGGTCTCAAGGCCCTGGCCGATGGTGGCTTCCACGGCACGGCGACCGCCGATAAGAAAGCAGTCAACTTCCCGACTGTGAAGGTGAAGAAGGGCGAAAAAGCCAACACGATCACCCTGACCGGCCTGCACCTGTGCTGCGGGGCCTGCAAGACCGGCGTGAAGGAAGCCCTCTCCAAGGTTGCTGCAGTCGACAAACTGGAGATCGATCAAGAGGCTCAGACTGCCGTCGCCACGGGCAAGGACATCAGCGTTGAAGACCTGATCGCCGCCCTCAACAAGGCCGGCTTCCACGGTGAATTGAAGAAGGAAGAGAAGAAGTAGACCGCACAATTCCCTCTCCAACAAATCTGCCAAAAAGCGTCAGCAAACCAATCCAAGGGAAACTGCGCTGTTTTCCACGGCTCGTACTCAGTCTTCGGCTGGCTGAAGTCCTGGAAGCGGTTTCAGACATTGACTCTGAATGTGGCACGACATTGATTGACACAGTGGACACAATTTAAATATATGTCCGTTCGGAACTGAAAACAATTTCACAGGGTGAAATCGCCTGGAACCTGCTCCTGGACGGACTGATGATCTGCCAGGTTGCCGATCGCCTCGGCGTCTCCAAGAGCCGGGCCACAGCGATCCTGAATGCAGCCGCCAGTGAACGAGGTGAACGCCGTGTGGATGGCCGCGCGCCGATCGACGCTTAGGAAGAAAGCCATAATGCCCTGCCTCAGGTCGCAGATCCAAGATGAGGCCATGCGACTCTGGAACGAGGGACATCTGATTGTTCAAATCGCCGACCAGTTGCATTTTGACCGGGCGACCGCCAAAAACGCCATCAACATCTGGTATCAGGACCATGCCGTTTCAGTCCTCGACGGGCGAACGCGTCGGAAAAGACTCGCCCTGAAACAGAGACACTTCAATGGCAGCACCGGACAAGTGGACGGTCAGCCACCTGATGACGGTGAATGTCATCCTCATTGACCCATGAGAAACTGGCCAGCGGAGTGTGGCACCGCGGTTTCGACGACTGCTCGACCTCCACAAGTCGCTTGATGAAGGTGGGACGATATTTTGAACGGAGCATGCACCGGAGATGTCGCATCGGCGACAAATCAACCGCCTGCCTGGGACGCTATGGCACAACCAAGACCATGGATTCGGAAGGACTGTGAGGCCGCCGCTTTTGGCGGCCTCACAGTCTTTTTTTAGCTATTGGGGCCAAGCCCGATGATCGCCATGTACGAATGCCATCAACAGCGCTGCGCCTCGACGTGACTGTTGCGTCCGGAAGTTACGATCCAGCCATGGAATGTCACCGTGGTGCTGGCTTGGAGATGGGCGGCAGCGGAAATTTCTAAGGTGTTTCCGCGCTGGGAGCGGCGGCAGTTCACATTCCCCATACAGCACTGCTGCGTAGATGGATTGAGGATGTGTCGGACGGAACCTTCGGCAACCGGCTTCACCTCAATCCGCAGTTCGGCGTGCTGGCAAAAAAATGAAATGATAGCCGCCTGACTCGGCGTCCAACTTGTCAAAGAAGTGCGAACCGCGTTGGTCCTCCACGAATCTTTGATTCGACCCTGTCCCTACCGCCCCCCATTGTTCACCCCCATTGCTGGGCTGTCAGCGGTCTGGTTGGGCTGGCGACCGTGGCAACCTGGCAGCGCTGCTGACGCCAATCGCCATCTCGGTGTCGGAACTGGTGCCCCAGTCGAGCCCAAATTCGATCGAGTCGGGACGGTTCCCAAACTGCCGACTAGAACGCCCGATTCAGACGATCGAGAAGAGCGATGACGATACGGGTTACAAAAGCGCTGTGAAACCGTCGCGCGGGCGGATGCGTGTTCGTGCCAGCCCCGCAGTGCGATCCAGCTCACCCTGCTGTCAGGATTTCTTCAGCACAGTTTTCAGCACACTTCGGTGTACCGCGCTTATCGCGCTCGCGCAAAACCAAAGCCGCCATCAGGTTCTGATGGCGGCTTGTGGTGAAGGCGGAGAGGCAGGGACTCTTGGGATGCATGTTTCCAATCCAATGAGGCGCAACAGGTTATGCGCTTAACCGGTTTCGCTAATTGGCATTGCAAGTATTCATCCTTGGTCAGAGTTGGTCAGGGATTCTCAGCCTTTCGATCGTGGATTGGCACACTGTGCCAATGATCAGATCTGGCAACTTCGGTTGGAGGTACCGAAGATGTCAGTAAACTTGCAGCCGCCGCTCCGGCCGAAATTCGGTCTGATGTTGTTGGTGGTGATCATCGTCCGCATCAGCACCGTCCACCAGGATCTGCGGAGTCTGGCCGATCAGGAAGCGAAGTGTCGTGAGTATCTTCGACTGCACTACGGGGAAAATGTCGAGGTAATCCTCTTGTCCAGCCAGGGAAGCGGTGAGCATCTGGACCGTGAGGAACTGAATCAACTCGAATCTCTCATCGAAGCCGGCAAGATCGATCTGGTGCTGGCAGAAGATCTAGCTCGTATCTGTCGCCGACAGCGGGCCTATGACTTCTGTGAGATGTGTTTGGACCATGGGGTGCGGCTGATCGCAATCAACGATCGTATCGACACGAGCGTCGAAAACTGGCAGGACAGTGCGTTTCTCGCCACCTGGCACCACGAAAGATCGAATCGTGATACATCCAGTCGGATCAAAAGATCGCTCAACTCGCGTTTCGACCGGGGAGAGCTAATCCAGTCACTGCCCTACGGATACCTCAAGCCCGCGAATGCAAAAACCGACTCGGATATCGAAAAGGATCCCGCCGCGGAACCGGTCCTGAAAGAGATTTTCCGACGCCTGGAGGGCGGTGCCAACTATTCTGAAATCGCCGACTGGTTGAAGGAGGCCAAGGTGCCCCCGGGTCCGAACTGTCGCTCCGATATCTGGAAGTGCAAAATGGTGTCGCGGCTGGTTCACAATCCGATCCTCAAAGGCGTCCGCGTGCGGAATCGCATGGTCACCAAGCGGGTGAACAAAACGGGACGCCACCGCTCGGTCAAGGGAACTCCCGATCAGTTGCGCAAGCGAGAATGTCCGCATCTCGCCTTCTTCGATCCGGCGTACTACGACCACATCATCCGGCAACTCGACGAACGGAATGCAATGTTCGTTCGCGCGAAGCCGGGTGCCGTAGATTCGCGCAAGGGAACCCCGCGAAAGCAGACCCGCTGGCCTGGTCAACATGCGCGCTGCGGAATCTGTGGGCGGCTGATGTATTGGACCAGGGATGGCAAGGCTCCGGCCATGATCTGCTCTGGAGCCCAGGATTATCGCTGTTGGAACTCCCAGATCATTCCTGGCGACCGGTACATGTCCAAACTCGTCACTGCAATCCTCGCGTCCTTCCAAACTTTGCCTGGCTTTGATCCTGTGATCTTGCGGCAAGTGCAGGAGCGGATTCAGTCGGCGGGAAATGAAAGAGGAAGTCACATCGAAGCTACGGAGCAGCAGTTGAATGCGGTCACAAGGAAGCTCAGGTCGATTGTCGATGCTGTCGAGACGCAGTCGGGGAGTCGCTCGCTTCTCGAACGACTGGGTCAGCTGGAATCTGAGCAGTCCGAATTGGAGTACAAACTCCAGCAACTGCGCAAACGACCGGCCACCAATATCATCGTGCCATCCCAAGAGGAACTGCTGAGCACCACCACGAGCCTTTTTGAACGCGTCGCGACCGAAGACCAAGAAGCCGGTCGCCTGCTGAGGCAACTGATCCCAGACTTCTTTGTCGTGCCATGTCGAACCTGTGACGATGGTGCCATCGTCTCACGGGCACATCTGACACTCCATCTCTGCAGCCTGTTGCCAGCAGAGGCACGACAGCCAGAAACCGATGAGATCCTCATCCGGCCGCTCATCGTCGACCTGTTCGACCCGCCACAGCGGATCGCCTTTCGTGAACGTGTGCTGACCCTTCGCGAATCGGGTCTGACAGAGCGCGCCGCAGCGGACCAACTGGGAATCACGAAAACAGCAGCACAGCATGCGATGCGACTGCACCGAAAAATGCAAGAAGACGGCCTGACGGACCCCTACCTTCGACTGCACGAAGTTCCAGAAAAGTCGAAATTCACCAGGCACCTGCATCCTCGCTTTTGCTTCGAGCCGCTCCCGGGGTTTCCACTGTCCTGAAGTTCTGACAATCTGACAGCTGAATCGATTCGATGCCTTCCACGCCCGTTCGTGGAAGGCATTTTTCATTTGCTAAATGGCCCATTGCCCTTTAAGTGGACACGAAATGGATCCAAATGCCTCACCGTCATCGCCGGTCGAAACGCAGCGGAAACGCCTTCTTCGTCTGCTGCAGTTGCTGGCTGACAATATTGCTTCCCATATAATTCGCCAACACGCGCGACCGCAGATACCGAAAAACACAGCGGCAGACCTGCCGCCATCGGAACCCCTCTGCCTCTGTGAGCGGTGCGGGCACCAGTTGCAGATTCCCGAGGTGGCTGCCGAACTCGCCACCTGTGGCAGCTGCGGACACAAATTCATCCGGCCTGCACGAACCTGAGTCGCACACGGGTGCGTCGTCGCGCAAGCCTGACCTGGATCGCTCGTCCTCTGAATCCATTCAACCAACCTCAACGCCTTGCAGCCGTTGTTGCCGGGGATTCGGTATGACGAAACCGACCTCGATCATGTGCGACGACCACCTTTTTCAATGACGCCGCGCAGAAGTCACCGACCGAAGGCCGGTCCTGCCCGTGACACACTCAACCGTTCGGAATTCACCGGAGACTCCATGGCGAACAATTACCTGACATTCAAGGTCCATCTGCCGGAAGGCACCGACACTGCCGACAAACTGCTGGAACTCCGCCAACAGTTTGTTCGGCAGGTGGAACTCGCCGGCGGCAAAGTCACCGTCAACGAAGTTTTGCCCGCCTTCGAAGATCTGGGCATCGCTCGCTGGATCGTGGATGACTGCG
Organism: Planctomycetaceae bacterium; assembly: GCA_021732845.1. GTDB lineage: Bacteria > Planctomycetota > Planctomycetia > Planctomycetales > Planctomycetaceae > JAKFUF01. The sequence continues at coordinate 31,897 of JAKFUF010000001.1, forward strand.
AAACGGAAGCCGCCAGTGGCCGTGAACTGCTGATGTCCCTGGGCAATGTTGCCGCCGATGCCGACAGCATCTTTGGCAACATGGTTTTCGAGGATGAGCATGGCGCGCTGCACAGGGTGATCACAACCTGGGAGATCTACGAACTTGTTGACCCCGAAGACAGGGCCGAACTGCTTGCCCAATTCCATGCTGCCGATGTTCAAGCCACGACAGGTGGCTCGGAATGGCGATGTCGCCGAGGACCATCAGCAGAGTCACGATGCTCAGAAAAAACAGAGGAGCAATGCAAGTGAACTCGCATTCAAAGACAGAAACAGCCTACGAACGGGCAGTCGGAGAAACGGCGGTCAGCGTCATTCAGGAACTCACCGACGAAGGCGGAGACGACGAGGAAGCCTACCGGCAGGCCGGCGAAGACTTCGCCGATGCCGTGGCGTCGAAGTGCTCGGAGATGCGGGGCATTGCCACGCCTCCGGCGTTCAAACGGAAACACTCCCGCGTCATCGCGGTCGGCACCGACAACCACGGCGCCTCGCCGATCGTGGAACTGCGGACACGCCTGAGGGACGTGGAGTGCCCGCAGCAGGAGACTCCCGGCTGGCTCGACGTGTCGCTCATTCCCGGCAATGACTCCATCAGCATCACCGCTGCCGGGTATGGCGTCGACGACAACGACGTGATCGCGTCCCTCGAACTTTCCGGTGGGGATCTCAGGGTGGTGCGTTACGGCGACTTCGCCAGCGACGAACCGCGGATCGTCAGTCTGAACGGTGCCAAACGGGGAGCGGAACAACCAAACGTGGCTGCTCCGGGGACCACCGCCTGGTCTCGCGAAGACGCCGAGGCAGCCCAGGGCCAAGGCTCGGATCTGTTCGACGAGGGCGACCAGCTCAGCATCGAGCGGATCGACGAGACGGAAGTCTTCAGGGACGACGCGGAGGCTCTGGAGTTCGTCCGAAAACAGGCGGCGGCCGGGGACGAGACGGCGATGAAGGCCCTCAGGCAGCACCTGGGGCCTGTGACTTCAGTCTCTGAGGGCCGAACCGTCGTCGACTCTCAAGGGCAGGTCGTCTGGGTCGCACCACCTCCCACGACGGATTCTCAACAGCACCTTCCGCAACATGGACCTTGAGGACGAGCACGGCATGATTCACAGGATCATCACCACTGAGAGACCCTGCAGGTCACCGACCCCGAGGAAACGGCCGACCTGCCTTCAAAGCTTTTCCCTCACGCAGACACCCGGAAAGGAGCCAACCTGATTGATCCAAACCACAGTCCGCTGCCGGACGAACGATCCGGCGATTCCCCGACCGCTGCTGGTCGTGGTCGAAGGCGCCAACGATGTCGAATTCCTGGTCCGCCTGTCCCGGCGGCTGTCCCAGGCCGACGACTCGATCCCCGGCCTCCAGCCCCTGAAGAACTCCGGACGAATCGTGTTCGTCCCCATTGGCGGCGGCAACCTCACGACCTGGACCGACCGCTTTGAACCGCTCGGGTGTCCCGAGTTTCACCTCTACGACCGCGAGACGCTGCCGGAAACCGAGCGGCGGCAGGCGGCGGTCGCGTACGTCGCCTCCCGTCCCGGCTGCCGGGCGTTCATGACGGGCAAGCGGGCCCTGGAAAACTACCTGCACCCGCAGGCCATCGCCGCGGCCGGCGGCGGTGAGATCACTTTCGGCAACGACGACTGCGTCACATCCGTTCTGGCCCGCGCCTGGTACGGGCCGGGCCGCAACTGGTGCGAGCTGCCCGGCCGCGTTCGCACCCGCTTCTCGCAGCGGACAAAGCGCTGGCTCAATACCGTGGCGGTCGAGCAGATGACGCCGGAACTTCTCAGCCACAGCGATCCCGCCGGTGACATCCAGACATGGCTGCAGACGATTGCCGAGATGGCGTCCGTCCGTTGAGCCCGTCTGCCGAGCGCATCGCCTTCCTACCCATTCTCTTCACTCTCGTTGGAGAACCGCATGTCGCACATTGTGCAGATCCAGACCGAAGTCCGTGATCCCGCCGCAGTCCGTTCCGCCTGTGAGCGGCTCAGGCTGCCGCTGCCGATGCGGGGCACCTTCAGACTCTACAGCCAGTCGGCCACCGGACTGGGCGTCCAGCTGGCGGGCTGGAAGTATCCGGTCGTCTGTGACACCACCGCCGGCACCGTGGCCTACGACAACTACAACGGGCACTGGGGACCGCAGCAGCAGCTGGACGGTTTCCTCCAAATGTATTCAGTGGAAAAAACTCGCATTGAAGCCAGGCGACGGGGACACACCGTCACTGAACAGGCGCTGGCGGACGGATCCATCAAGCTCGTCGTACAGGTGGGTGGCTGATTTCACACAGGCAGAAACGTGGCTGTTCTGAGTTCCAACCTTCAAACACGAGCGGAGTCATTTCTCCATGAAGACGATCGAGATCATTGTCTCACCCAGCGGAAAGACGCAGGTCGAGACCAAGGGGTTTACAGGCGGCAGCTGCCGCCAGGCCAGCGAGTTCATCGAACTGGCCCTCGGACAGCGGACCGGAGAGCAGCTGACCAGCGAATTCCACCAGACGGTATCGCAAACGCAGAATGTCCAGCAGGGCACGTGACGCCTGAGTCCAGCCGCTGTAACAACTGAGGATGTTGGCCCGCCGCATGGATTGAAGTGCTCCATCGCGGCTGTGACCGCCCATAAACGTCACCCTTGACGTTCGCTTCTCTGCCGGCTGGCGGTCAGCTCTGACTGCCTCATCCCGCCGGCCTCTCCAAAACACTCTCACGGAGATCCATCCATGACGCTCATCGAGCGCCTTTCCGAACTGATTCGCGCCTGCTTCTCCGGCCTGTGGATCGAATCCCATGAACATCAGGACGCCCTGGGTGAAATCACCATGCTGTGCCACAGCGAAGGCTGGCGGCTGGCCACCTGGGACATCGACCGCGGCCTGGCGATTGTCGGGCAGACTGACACCGCCCAGGCGGGCGGACAGGATCCGCTGGCCGCCATCCGCTCGCTGGAGTCGATGGCCACCCCGGACGGGACCGCGGTTCTGGTCCTGCAGAATTTCCACCGCTTCCTTCAGTCCGCAGAGATCGTGCAGGCCCTGGTCCGGCAGCTCACCACCGGCAAGCAGACCCGCACCTTCGTGATCATTCTGGCACCCGTGGTGCAGATTCCGATCGAGCTCGAAAAACTGTTCGTGGTTCTGGAGCATGAGCTTCCCGGCCGCGAACAGCTCGCCGAGATCGCCCGTGGCATCGGCACCGAGGAGGGCGATCTGCCGACCGGGGCCGATCTGCAGATGCTTTTGGATGCCGCATCAGGACTGACACGCCATGAAGCGGAGGCGGCCTTCAGCCTGTCGCTCATCCGCCACGAAAGGATTACGCCCGATGCCGTCTGGGAGCTGAAGTGCCAGACGCTCAAGAAAAGCGGCCTGCTGTCGCTGCATCGCGGTCGGGAATCCTTCAGCAGCCTCGGCGGGATGACAGCGTTGAAGGCGTTCACCAAGCGGGCGCTGCTGCAGCCCAGCCGGGGCAATCCCTTGAAACGGCCCCGCGGAGTCCTGCTGCTCTCGCCGCCGGGCTGCGGCAAATCACAGTTCTGCAAGACCCTCGGCAACGAGGTCGGACGTCCGGTGCTGATGCTGGATGTCGGCCAGTTGATGGGCTCCCTTGTGGGACAAAGCGAGGAGCGAACAAGGCAGGCGTTGCGGATCATCGACGCGATGGCCCCCTGCGTGGCAATGATCGACGAGGTGGAAAAGGCCTTCGCCGGTGTCGGCAACGCCAATGACAGCGGTGTCTCGGCCCGGATGTTCGGAACCTTCCTGTCGTGGCTCAACGACCACGAATCGGATGTGTTCGTCGTCTGCACGGCGAACGATGTCTCCAAGCTGCCGCCGGAGTTCGGGCGGGCAGAACGGTTTGACGGAATCTTCTTTCTTGATCTGCCGGGTGCCAAAGAGAGGGAGGCAATCTGGAACCTGTATCTCGACCAGTTCCAGATCGACCGCACCCAGCGGCTGCCGGACGACGCCCAGTGGACGGGGGCGGAGATCCGGGCCTGCTGCCGCCTGTCCGCGCTGCTGGATGTGCCGCTGCAGCAGGCGGCCCAGAACGTGGTGCCCGTGGCGGTGACGGCGGCCGAGACTGTGGAACGCCTGCGGACCTGGGCCAGCGGCCGCTGCCTCTCGGCTGACCAGCCGGGAATCTACAGCCGCGATGTGCAGCCGGCATCAGGTGCCCGCCGTCGCGTCAACCGGGATGCGTCCAGCAACTGACCGATTTGCAATGGGCGCAACCGGTCTTCCGTGGCGAACTGGGGCAAGTGGCGGGGGTTGGCAAAATGACCTCCAGAGCGTTGAATGAGAGGTGTCAAAAACCCCATTCGGTACGCCAAGGAGGTCGTTGCCATCATGTGTCAGAAACAGGATGAAGGCAAGGTTGAGGTGCAGTTTGCGGAACTGGACGCGGCGGTTGGCGAACTCCGGGGAATGGTCCTCAAGGCCTTCGAAGGCAAGGAGCCGCTGCATTTGGTGGAGGGTGGCCTTTTCCGCAAAGTGATGCAGATCGGCCTGGCGGCATTGAAGAAGCTGATCGAACTGCACGGCACCGGGGATGTGGGGCCGACCTACACGCCTGGCGGGGAACCCGAGCAGTATCGCCAGCCACAGACCAGGCGGCGGGAGTACCAATCGATCTTTGGGACTCTGGAAATCGAACGCACGGTCTACACGCGTGGCTGCAAGCAGCAGGAATTCGCGCCGTTGGACGCCATTCTGGGCCTGCCCGAGGGGAAGTTCTCGTACTACGTGCAGGATGTGGCCCAGATGCTGGGCACGGATCTGGCGTGGGAGAAAGGCCGCCGGGTGCTGAAGCGTTTGCTGGGATGGGACATTCCGGTGGACAGCCTGGAGCGGATGAACCGCCACATGGCTGAAGCCACGGCGGACTACCAGGCGCAGCGGCCGCTTCCCGCGGCGGGTGAGGAGGGCGGGCTGTTCGTGATCACTGCCGATGGCAAGGGGATCCCCATGCGGCGGGAGAAGCCGGAGAAGCCTGCCGAGGAGGCGGCGGACTCGGACCATAAACCGGAGCGTGAGCCGGTGTCGATCCACATCCTGCCGTCGGCGCAGCGCGGCCCGCTGCCGGGGCGTAAGCAGATGTCGGTGGTGGGGGCGATCTACAGCGTCGACCGCTTTGAACGCACGCCTGAAGAGATCCTGCAGGCGTTGTTGCGGGAGACCCCCGCGGAGGGGGAGCAGAAAAAAGCCCGTCCAGAGCCTGTGGGCAAGCATGTCTGGGCGGCACTGGACGAGGAACTGCCAGTGACGGAAGTCTGCCATCATGACGGCACTCCGCTGACTTTTCCGGCAGTCGATGCGACGTTCAACCAGCTGGCGGAAGAGCACCTGCGGCGGGATCCGCTGCGAACCCGCCCGCTGGTGCGGGTGATGGACGGCGAAGCCCGCCTGTGGGCCACGGCGGACATCTACCTGCCGCTGGGGCGGCATCCCGACGACGCGGATGTTCTCGACATCCTGCATGTCTCGCAGTATTTGTGGAAGGCCGCCGGGGTTCTGGCGCAGGGTCGGCAGGCACAGGAGGCCTTCCTGCGCGGCAGGCTGGAGCAGGTCCTGAACGGCGAGGTCCACAACGTGATCAAGGGCCTGCGGGCCCTGGCCACGCGTCGGGAACTTCGCGGCCCCGCCCTGCAGACGGTGTCCGCGGTCTGTGGCTACTTCTCCCGTCACGCCGACGGGATGCGCTATGACGAATATTTGAAGAAGGGCTACCCGATCGCCAGCGGGGTGATCGAGGGTGCCTGCCGGCACCTGGTGAAGGACCGGCTGGAACGGACCGGAATGCGCTGGATCCGCGCCGGCGCCCAGGCCATGCTCAACACCCGGAGCCTGTGGCTCAACGACGAATGGGATGCCTTCCAGACGCACTACACACAACGCGAACTCAACCGCCTCTACCCCGACCGGCACTCATTAATTCAGCAGAATTTCGCCGTCACAGCCTGACGGAAGACCGGTTGCGCCCATTTGCAATCCACTTCATCCAGGAGTCTCCATGTCCGAGTCAGCATTCATCAACGTGCCGGTAAATTGCCTGCCTGTGGTGCTGTCGGCACTGCGCAAGGCCGGCCAGGTTGAAGCGGCTCAGCAGGCCACCGAGGCATCCCGGCACTATCTGGATCCAGATGCCAATGCCAGCCGGCTGGGATGGCTGAGATGGGCCCGCCAGGAATACGAAGCCGAAGACATCGAGTTCGACGACGATGCCACCGTCAGCGAAACCGACGATGACGGAGCCTTTGTGCTCGGCTGGGTGTGGGTGACCGCGCCGCGGCATGCCGGCTGCGAATGCTGCCACTGCGATGAAGTGATTGCCGGCGAAGCGGATGGCACCAGCACACCGCACGGCTCAATGCACCATGAATGCGCGGCAGAGCACGAGGCCGAGCACCCCGACGACTGGTAGCGCCCGTCGAAACGTCAGGCGATGCCGGCATCCGCCAAGGATGTGCTGCATTGCCGTCCATCCCTCTCCTCCGCTTTCAAAAACTGTTCGCCCGGCTGTGACGCGGCAATTCCTCCAATTGGAGAAGTATGTTGTGCCTCCCACAACGAAATCGCTGACCCTCAACCCCTGAGCCACTTATGAGCCGAAGTCGCAAGCAGCCCGAGCCGCGTCTGGCCCTGGCCTCCTTCACACGACAGGGCAATCTGACACCTCTGCTGATGACTGCCAAGAAATGCGTCACAGAGCCGGTGTATGCGAACTACGAGGGGATGAAGGCGGTGATCCGGCTGAATCCCCAGATCGAGTTCAGTGTCACGATCCTGGGACACATTCCTGACCCTGCCACTCAACCGTGATCATCAGATCCCGCACCGACTGACCTGTTTTTCTTCACTCCCATTTCCCTCTGCGAGCCACTCCATGAATTCACTGCTTGATGCCCCTGCCCGCACCCAGCACAACCCCGCGCAAAGGCTGCGGTCCGTGATGGCCGCGATGCGGCTGTCGTTCACCTGGTTCGGCGTCCGCAAGACGCTCTCCCCCGAGCAGAAGGCCCGCGCGGCCGACGCCTTTGGGGCCGAGGGCGAGTTCCTCTCTGCCGGCAAGAAGCTCATCGACACCCGCGATGCCGACTTCCGGGCAGTCACCTCCGTCCGCAGCCATGCGGTTTCCTATTTCAAGGGGGTGAGCCTGCCTTATCCCGAGCCCGGCATCCGTCTGGTGCCACAGGGCGAACTGGATGAAATCAACACCCGCATGGCGCGGTTCAAGGACGAACTCGACAGCGCTGTCGCCACGCTGGACAACCACTTCGATGACCTCAAGGCCGCCGCCCAGTCCCGGCTGGGCCGGCTGTTCAACCCCAGCGACTACCCGCAGTCGCTGACCGGCCTGTTCGACCTCACCTGGGACTGGCCCTCGGTCGAGCCACCGGAATATCTGCGGCAACTCTCCCCCGACCTGTACCGCGAAGAGTGCGCGCGGGTCCAGTCCCGGTTCGACGAGGCGGTGCAGCTTGCCGAGCAGGCGTTCCTGGACGAACTGTCCAAACTGATCTCGCACCTCACCGAACGGCTGTCGGGCACGGAGGACGGCAGGCCCAAGGTGTTCCGCGACAGCGCCATCGAGAACCTGACCGAGTTCTTCGACCGCTTCCGCAAGCTCAACATCCGCTCCAATGGCCAGCTCGATGATCTGGTGGGTCAGGCCCAGAGCATCGTGAGCGGCGTGCAGCCCCAGCAGCTGCGGGACAATGCCGCCCTGCGACAGCAGGTGGTGACGCAATTGGCTGGCACCCAGTCCGTCTTGGACGGTGTCCTCGTCGATCGGCCGCGGCGGGCGATCCTGCGGCGGCCCAAGTAACCCTCAGGAGACGCCATGCAGCTTTTGATCGAACCCGGCGGAGCGATCCGCTGCGTGTATGACGAACAGCTGGATCTGCAGAGCCTGGGACGGCTCTCCATCCAGCGGGGCTCGCATGTCGAACCCACTGACGACGGCCAATGGACGGCCGACCTCTCGCCGGTGCAGGGACCGCTGCTGGGGCCATTCGCCAGCCGCACGGAAGCTTTGGCGGCCGAACGCGAGTGGCTGGAAACGCACTGGCTGACACCCGCCTGATCCGCAGGCGGTTAGGAATCTCAATCGTGCCCCTTGTGGGCGGCTTTCCCTCTTCAGCCGCCCCGACTGTGGGGCGGCGTTCTCTCCCTCTCCCAGAGCCAACGCCATGAACCAACGTGAAATCAACCGAGCTGTTGCCCGCGCCACCGGCGAAGACCTCTCCGAAATCAGCCGCCGTGGCTTCAGCATCGCTGATCCGGCCGTGATCGGCTTCGACCCGGAGCCCACTGAATTCGATGAAGCGATCGACTGGGACGAACTCGACGGAGAGCGTGGCGTCTCGGTGCTCCCGCTGCGCCGCAGTGAGCGTCTTGCCGCCTGAACCCTCATCTGTCCACCGACATTTACAGCTCCGATGTCCGGCCTGCGGGCCGGGCATCGGGGCTGGTCGTGTTCAGCCCAGTGGCTCACCGGGCTCCCTCATCCCCCACATCAAAGGCACTCTGATGATCACCCTTTCACGCAAGCTGGTTCGCACCCTGCGGTCCATGTTCCGCCGGGCCGGCGACGGCAGCCGCCATGTTCAGCCTCCGGTTCTGTTTGAAGCCAATGCCAGCGGCCTGACAGTTCAGTGCCATTCGGGCCGGACCGTGGTCTCCCATCAGCTGCCCGGTCCGCATCCTGACGCCCGGCTCGCTGTGGCGCTCCGCGACATGGCGGAGTTCGAAGGCGGACGCGACCAGCCGGTGACTCTCCGCGGCGACGGTGATTCCGTCATTGCCGAATGGGTCGAGGCCGGGATCCCCCAGCACCGGACCTTCGACGCCATCGACTGCACCGGGCTGTCGGCACCGGTCCTGCCCCCGGACATGGTCCCGCTGGGCGCGGACGCCTTCGCCGAACTGGCGGAGGTTGCCAAATGCTGTGCAGACGACCGTCTGAAGTACGGACTCGACTGCCTCCAGCTGCGCGGTCGGCAGGGCTTGGCTGCCGCCACCGACACGCGGCATCTCCTGGTGACCAGCGGCTTTCCCTGGCCCTGGCAGGATAACCTGCTGATCCCCAAGACGGCCCTCTTTGCCAGCAGCGAACTGGCAAATCTCGGCCCCGTCCGCGCGGGCCGCACAGAGGACCATGTGGTGTTCGCGGCCGGGCCGTGGACGCTGTGGCTGCCGATTGAAAAGGAACTTAGGTTCCCGGAATACGAGTCGATCATTCCGGACATGGCCTACGCGCCGACAAAGGTGAGCTTCACCACGGATGACAGGCAGTTCCTGCGGCAGACGATCGGCAAGCTGCCTCAAATCGAAGGCACGGAGCATGCCGTCACGGTCCACTGCAACGGGCACGTGGCGGTCCGCGGCCGCGGAGAGACCGGCCCTGTCACCGAACTGGTGCTCAGCAACTCATCGGTCCAGGGCGAGGAGGTGCGGGTCAACATGGACCGTGGGTTCCTGCTCCGCGCGGCCCAGTTGGGCCTGTCGCAGATGGGGGTTTGGAAGAACAGCGCCCCCGTCCTCGCCGCCGATGACCGGCACCAGTACGTCTGGCAGCCGCTCTGCCCGGACCTCGCCATCGGGCCGGATCCGGAGGCTGTCACCATCCGCTCCCCGGTGGCGACCGTCGCCAAATCTCAGGAATTGAGCAAGCCCGGGGTGATCGCCGCCACAGCGATGCCTGCTCCACCCCGCATCGCTGAACCGGTCCCCAAGGAAGGGACCACCGAGAATCCAGCGATCGACCCTCTGGCAGAAGCGGAGGCCCTGCGCGACAAGCTGCGGGAATCCCTGGGGCAGATCAACCGGGTCATCACCGGCCTGAAGCGGCAGAAACGCCAGCAGCGGTTCGTGCGGACGCTACTCTCGCGGATGCCGATGCGGGAAGTCGCCTGACAGGCTGCCTGGATCGCTTCACGCCACTGCGGCTGCGATGGATTCGTGCGCGTCCGGGTCCAATCCATCTACTCTGACAACCTCTTCGGGAGTCTTCATGAATCGTCAGATCCACATGAATCGTGGAATCAACTGGTGTGGCGTCATCGGCGCCACAGTGTGCTTCACGGGAATACTGATGCTGGTCTTTCCGGAGCCCCGAAACAGCCCGCTACCACGATCTACACACCCTACACAGACGAAGCGCAACGGCCGATCCTCTGAGCCAGTGCCTGTTCCCGACCGCACTCGCAAGATCCAGGCAGTCCGTCGCTGAAGTGCTGGGTCAGCCAGGCGAAAAACTGAATCTCGTGAGCCGCCCGTCCCTGAACCGGCGGCTCGGTTCGTTTCATCCCTCTCAGGAATCTGTGATGCCACTGAAACTCAACGTTGGCCTCAGCCGGAAAATCGGACTGCCGAACTACAGCAGTCTGGGAGCCTCCTGCCATGTCGAACTCGAACTCGACAGTGCGCTCCTGCAAACCGATCGTGAAGCCTTTCAATGGCAAGTCCGCAACGCCTATGGTGCGTGCCAGCAGGCAGTCCAGGAAGAGCTGTCCCGCCATGAATCGACACCTGGCGATTCCGGACGGGTGGAATCTGGTCAGATAGGCTCTCCCTTCGCCGGCCGCGCGCCCGGCCCTTACGCCAACCGGCCCCAGGGTCGGATCCGTCCGGCCACCGAGAACCAGGTCCGGGCGATTCACGTGATTGCCAATCAGCAGCAGGTGGATCTTGCGGAACTGCTGAGACTGCGTTTTGTGGCCCAGGCGGAAGAACTCAGCGTCCGCGATGCCTCCAGTTTGATTGACGAACTGAATGCGCGGGTTTCGGGACAGCCGCGGCCCCGGATCGCGGGTTGACAGTACAGCCACAGGCAATGCGTCAATTTTCTCGCGACGACCAAACCTATCGGAGAACTGCAAATCCATGAACCATTCGAGACGAAGAGTTCGGGCAAACCGCCATGCCTTTCGCAAGCGTCGAGCCTGGTCGGATGACCCTCACGAAGACTTCGTGTTCAACTGCCTGGCCGTCCTCTATGACGCCGCGGCGAAGTTCACCGGCGGTGTCATTACTGGGCTGTGTTTGCTCGCAGTGGCGATTGCGCGAGTGCTTTGGTCAATCGCCGCCCAGGTCGGCAGAGCCATCAGCCGAGACGACTCTCGGAATCAAGCCTCAAAGTAACGATTGGCGCTGCCCGCCAAGGAATCTGGGTGCGTGATTGCCAGGCGTTGAACACCCAAGACGGACACCAGCTTGTCCGTCTTGGTCGGTCGTCCCATTTTCGCGTCTCAGTGCAGATCTCGGTCCTCACAGGACGCCTGTCGACGAAATCCAAACCGGAGAGAAAAACAATGAATTCGAAAAGCACGACAAGTTCGGCAGTGAACATCATGGTCTGTGTCGTGATTGCAGCCGCGGTCATGACGGTGCTCACTGGCGAAGTGATGCAGTGGATTCCCGTTTTGCTGGCCATCGGCGTCGGCGCGATGGCTATGCGAGCGACAACCAGGGGGAACAGAAGGCGATGAGAGCGGCTGAATTGCATCACGCAAAATCTCATGCGGAGCGCTTCGCCGCTCCAAGTCGATATGGCCTGTGCAGAGTGCCACATGGACATGTCCCTCTTTTTTACCTATCAGGGGGCCGAGGGGCCGAGCCATCACTTTTTTCCAAATTAAATTGAATGGCTGTCAACGGAATTTGCAAAAGCATGACACTTGCCTGTCATGAACGACCTCCTGGATTCCAGAGGATCATGTAATGCTCTGACAAATACCTGGTCAAGTTGGATGTTACTCGACGAGCATTGCGTCACGGCAGTGCGACCAGCGGCGGTCCACCAGGGTGATGATCAGGATCGAGGAGCCGGCGACTGGCAGCATGATGCCGGCGAGGCTGACCAGGACCCAGCTCCAGCTCGGTGCGGGAGACGCGGTATGCCAGCCATCGCGCGGCGATCACACACAGGGACAGCGCCGCGCCGACACCCAGGGACAAATGTTGCCACCGATGACGAGACTGGGGTTAAGCCCATCGACGACAGCGACGAATGGCGGAGCTTCACGATCAGCCGCCAAGAATGCAGTTTCCGTTACCCGCTCGAACTGTGCCGTGAGCAGCTTGCCCGACACAAGGTCCGGACTCCCAAGGTCGCCGCCTTGACCGAGAATGAATTCAGGGCACAATCAACACGATTCTGAAGCCCACGTCGAAATGCCGCCGCGAGGGCATTTCTCCCATACGCTTTGCGGAACGACAACTGGGAGAATCGCTTTTGCAGCCTCCGCCTCGGGATACTCGTCGGATGTCGGCAATTCCCCGCGGATCCTTCCCGCCTGGCAACCGATCGTTAAATCCGTCCAGACACCATTCGTAGACATTTCCGTGCATGTCCTTCAATCCCCACCGATTGGGCCGCAGCACGCCCACGGGATGCACAACGCCATCGGCGTTTTTACTGAACCAGCCATGTTCAGGCAGTTCCGCAGCATTGGGCCCGAATCCATACGCCGTCGACGTACCGGCGCGGCAGGCATATTCCCATTCCGCTTCGGTGGGAAGGCGATAAGCGCCTTCTGCGGGCAGTCGTCCCTCTTTTTGCTCCTGCTGCGTCAGTTTCTCGCAGAATTCCACCGCGCTGTCGGGCTCACCGCTATGGCAGACACTGACGGCTGGGAATTTTTCGCCGCTGCTCACGGACGGTTTCCCCATCCACGGGCTGGTCTGCATCAGCGTCGTCCACTGCGCCTGCGTGACCTCTGTCTGCGACATCCAGAAGCCACGCGTCAGTGTGACACTGACGGGCTTCTCGTTCTTTCCGCCTTTTTCCGTGGTGGGACTGCCCATGATGAATTCACCCGCCGGGCACCAATGAAAGGTAATCGCGAGACTGTCCAGCGTCCATTCGTCGCCGGGATTCATTCCCGCCACCGGCAATTTGCTGACGGGCTCTGCAGGGACAGGGGGCTTCTCCGGAAGGGTTACTGGTGGAACTGGCTTGGGAACAACAGCAGGTGCGGGTGGCGCGACCGATGGGACGGGTGTGACCATCGGCATTGGTTCGGGAGTCGTGCTTTCGACACGCTCCGGGTCCGTAGCGCCTTCCGGCTTTTCCGGCATCGGGGTGCCGGCGGCGCCTGTCGTAGAACCGGGATCGACAACGGTGAGGCCGGAATCTGGATCTTCGGTCTTGGGATGCGACTCAGTGTCCGAAACGCTTGAGCCCTTTTCTTCGGGAACGCTCGGGGGATTCGTCGGCAGGGCGGCAATCGGGTCGGCTTTGCGGTCCTTCCAATTCTTGAACTGAACGGCAGCAAACGCTCCGGCAACAACTAGCACCATCAAGGCGATCGAAGCCATCAGGCTCCATAACTGCCCGCGTCGAGAACGGGGTTCCGCGACGGCACTCGGTTTCAATTGATGCGTGCCCCGACTGCTGGCATCAATGGTCTCGGCGGCCGTGGGCCGTTTTCCGTAAAGCGCCGAAGTGTCTGTGGGAGAATACGGCCGATCCAGCTTCGGCGGGCGCGCTGCATTTTCCTGCGAGATCGCGTAATGATTCAGTGTCCCAAACGAGACTGCTGGTGCCGCGGTGCGGGCCAGCGTGTCTTCGATTTGCAAGGCCAACGTGCGCGCATCTGGCGTTCGCCGCTCGCGTGTCGGCTCCATCGCCGTGGCGATCAAATCCGAAACTTCAGGGGGAATGTCGGAGCGGATCGAATCCAGCCGGTCTGCCATCGCGTTGTGGGCCAGCTTCATGATCATCAGATGGACACTCTTGTCCTGAAACGGCGGATTCCCGCTCAACAGGCAGTACGCTGTGGCTCCGAGCGAATAAATATCCGTGCGATGATCCAGGCGGTCGCAACGGCACTGCTCGGGGGACATGTACGCCGGCGAGCCGACAACCCCGCTGACCGAACTGATCTCCGAGTTCTCCTCCCGGACCAGTCCAAAGTCCATCAGCAGAACGCGGCCAGATGCCGTCAGCATCAGGTTATGGGGCTTGATGTCGCGGTGGATCAGCCCGTGCGCATGCACTTCGGCAAGTCCATTCGCCGCGTCACGGATCCAAGTCAGCACCTGTCGCCAGTCCAGAGGCTCGGTTGAACCCTTCAACACCTGCGACAGGTCGTGCCCTTTGACAAACTGCATCACGATGTAGAGCAGGCCGTGCAGGTCGCCCGCGTCATAAATCGGAATGACATTTGGATGCTCGACCCGTGCCGCCAGCCGGGCTTCCTTCAGGAAGCGGTCGCGGTCGTGCGGTTCATGCTGAAGTCCGATCCGCGCGGTTTTGACCACCACGGATTTCTGCAGCACCTGGTGCTCGGCGAGATAGACATCGCCCATCCCGCCGCGGCCGATCAATCCGACGATGCGGCAGGCGCCGAGCACCATGCCCGCTGGCAGATCTCCCGTCATGTTGCATCGCCTGTCTGTACGAATTGCACGCGAGGCCGCCGGATTCAACCGGCCCCCACAGAGTGAGAACCGTCAATGCGGATATCGCCGTTGTCCGGCTCACTCCGCCTTCGGCGCTTTTGACTCTTCAGCCGGCTTCTGCTTGTCCTTCGTCAGCTCCACAATTGCGCCGATTGCCTGTTGAATTTCCGTGAATTTTCTTCCCAAGCGGGCGGGACCCAACTTCCGCGGGTCATCATCGGCAGAAAAGGTCTTGATCGACTCCTTCACCTCTGCGGCTGCCTGGACGAGTGCAGCCAGTTCGTTGCGCGATACCTCTGAGATTCCGCTCGCCAAAATCGTGGCCTGCAGTTCGTTGGAACGCGTCAGCAGAGCATAAGAATCTGCATAGGCCTTATCATAGCCTGGATTTTTGGTGTAATTGTGCTTCATTGCTTTGCAGAAGGAGTACACTGTTTTGGACAGCGTCTTCAGGGCCTCCAGCGCCTGCTGAGCCACGGGGTCGGCGGGAGCCTCGTGCTCATGATCTGCTGCGGCAGGCAGGCTGATGTCCAGTTTCACCAGCATCCGCAGCAGCGCGTGCTCAACGCCTTCGAAAGTCTTGATCGTCACGTCACTGGCCCGTTTCTGCTCATCGGCCTCCCCGACAAATTCCACCACATGGTGTTCGACGTGGTGAATCTCGCTGGCAAACCCCTTCAGTTGTTCGATGGCCTCCTTTTGATCAGTGCCCAGCGCTTTGCGGATCTGCTTTGACAGTTGCAGCAGTTCGTACGCCTCCTGATAGGCTTCGGTAAAATCGGCTTTGTCCTGAAACCGCTTGTGCATCGACCAGCACATTTGGTTCGTGGCGTCCTCTAGCTTCTCCGCCAGTTGCGCCGGATCCAGATTCGCGACTTCTGCAGCCACCGCTGCCCGCTCCTTTTCGTCGACAGGATGCTCGCCCGTGCCATGCTTGTGGTCATGACCATCGTCCCCGTCCTCCGCATGCTTGACCGGAAGGCCCATGATTTTCATCACGCGGTGAAGCGCGGCTTCGACCTCCTCCAACTTGCGGCTGCTTTTGTCCCCCTTGGGGCCGGCAAACTCCACAACATGGTTTTCGACGTGATGGATCTCGCTGTCGAATTCCTTGAGCGATTCCTCAATCTTCGCCCGCATCACGCCCGAGGGATCTGCTTTCATCATGGTATTGGCGAGTTGCAGCAGCTCGTAGGCTTCCTGGTACGCCTCCTGGTAGTCCGGCTTGTCGCCGTGCAGATCGTGCATCGCCCAGCAAAATTCATTGGTGGCGACCTTCAACGCCTTCAGCCCTTCCAGCGTTTCCCGGTTGAGCGGTGCCGGCGACTGGACAAGGAGGACGGGCACCGATCCATCTCGTGGAGCGTCAGCCACCTGGCCAGCGACGAGAGTCCAAAGAACAAGACACCCGCAATGAAGGATCATGCCATTACCCTGAAGAATCAACGCCTTACCGACAGCGGTCAATGAACTGCCACTGTCGAAAGTCGCATGGAGAGCGGTGATAGTCGCGCCGGCTTGACAAAGTGGGTACCGCTTGACTGGTGGAGAGTGGGTGAAATGAGAATACACTCCGCAGTGTGAGAAGTCTAACGGATTGTTGAGCCTGGCAGCTCCGCAAACCCGTGGAGGGCATCATGTTTGACAAGGGATGAAGGAATTTCGTCAGCCGCAACGACTCGCGACCGCTCGGTCTGGCGACCTGCTCGGCGTGATATGCCCATTCAGGCACCCCAGTACCGGCGTTTTTGATCGATCAAAAATATCGATCGCCCATAATCAAAACGCGCCCCCCAGTCGATAATTACAACGTCGCCAGAAGTCACAGCCGGTACATTCAGAAATGCCGCGTTCCCTTCCGTCGGAGATGTCATGACCTTTTCGCGGTGCATGGTCATTTTGTTCGCCTGTTTTATTCCCTTCGGTGTGGTCCGAGCGGAAGAGCCAGCATTCGAACCGGCGAAGGCTGTTGAAAGCCTCTTTGAATGGAACATTGGCAATTCAGACTGGACCTCTCCAGCCGTCGAACGTGATCGAATCGTCACGGACCGGCCGCATATCAGCGAGGCCACCAGCACGGTTGGGCTGGGCCGGTTGCAGCTGGAGACCGGGTACACATTCTTCACGGATCAGTCTGGCGGCATCCGGACGCAAACTCACTCATTCCCCGAACCGCTGCTGCGCTGGGGCATTTTCGCCGAATGGTTTGAACTCCGCTTGGGATACAATTACCTCGCCGACACTGAGAAGGCGGCTGGAACGACGATCCACCAATCGGGCAGCGACGATATGCTGCTCGCTGCGAAAGTCGCGCTGGTCAAGCAGCGAGGATGGCTGCCCGATCTTACCGTATTCCCGCAAATGCGGCTGCCGACAGGTTCGGATGTGTACTCGGCCGACCAGGCTCTTCCGGGCGTCAACATTGCCTATAGCTGGGCCGTCACCCGGCTCGTCGAAATCGAATGCAACACCGTATTCAACAGGAAGCGAGACGATCTCGGGCACTTCTACCTTGAAACACTGCAGACTGCGAACATCGAGTACGACCTGGGGGACCGCTGGATGGCGTTCACCGAATATCTCGCATTCGTCCCGTCTTCAGCCAGGTCCGGGGATGTGCAGTTCACCCATTATTTCCACTACGGCGTCCATTACTTCGTCCGGCCGAACCTGCAAGTTGACTTGCATGCGGCCGTGGGGCTCAATGAAGCCGCAGACGATCTGGCATTCAATGGCATCGGCCTGTCCTGGAAATATTAGCGCGAACCAGTGATTCGGGCGATTCGCTCTCCGTCAACCGGCTTTAAATCGCTACCGCTTCTACGACGAACCGCAGCCCTGCAAGAGTGCGGGACTGCGGTCCACGGAAAACGTCAACTACCATCCATATCCGCCGCGATGATGATGGTGGTGGCCGTAGCCGCCTCCATACCCGGATCCACCGTGGCCATACCCGCCATGTCCGTAGCCCCCGTTGCCGTATCCACCGTAGCCGCCATGTCCATATCCACCGTGGCCATACCCGCCATGTCCGTACCCACCGTTGCCGTACCCACCGTTGCCGTACCCACCGTGCCCCCGGTGGTAATGGCCGCCATAGGATTGTGCATTCGCGGTTGTGCCGCCGAATGTCAGTCCGCCGAGTACCAGCATCAGTATTGCTAAGGTGCGCATGATTAAGCCATCCTCTCGTCTGTGGTTGTTGTTACATGACTGCGACGGACCGACGATAGGGCAACTAACGTTCCACAAATGCGACATGGCGATGTGAAATGACATATCATTTTTGACTGTAATGGCTTGAGTTTAAAAATTACTGGCGTTGATCGGCTAATCAGCGATGCCGTTGCTGCGCTTTTGACAACACAGATCAATCGGATTGAAATTACTCGCTTCCGCGGCGGCAGGTCTTCGGATTAAGACCGCGACGATTTTTCTGAGGACGGGTATGCGAGCAGGCGAAGTGCATTGAATACGACGAGCAGCGTCGATCCTTCGTGAAGTAGAACCGCGCCTCCCATCCGCAATCCAAGGACCGTCGCAGGGACGAGAAACGCGATCATTCCGAGACTGCACCACAGGTTTTGACGGATGATGAGCCGCGTCTGGCGGCTCAATCCCACCGCAAATGGCAATTGGCTCAGATCGTCCGCCATCAGCGCCACATCTGCCGTTTCGAGGGCGACGTCGGAACCCGCGGCCCCCATCGCGATCCCCACGGTCGCATTGTCCATCGCCGGAGCATGATTCACACCATCGCCCACCATTGCGACGCCACCCTGCTGGCTAAATTTCTGGATGGCTCCGACTTTGTCGTCAGGCATCAAATTTCCCAATGCCTCGCCAATTCCCGCCTCCCTCGCGACGGCGTCCGCCACTTCCTGGCTGTCGCCGGAGAGCATGATCATTCGCTTGATGCCAAGCTCCCGCAAACGTGTGATCGTGACCTTTGCCGCCGCACGCGGGGTATCCATCAATCCCAGCACGCCGAGATACGCGTCGCCCCGGCGCACGATCATGGTCGTGCGTCCCTCCGCTTTCAGTTTGTCGACCGATTGGCGAAACACCTGCGGCAACGGCGGGCCTTTGATTTCCGCAAACAGG
The DNA here is from genome assembly GCA_021732845.1 of Planctomycetaceae bacterium. Lineage (GTDB taxonomy): Bacteria > Planctomycetota > Planctomycetia > Planctomycetales > Planctomycetaceae > JAKFUF01. The sequence goes on from JAKFUF010000001.1 coordinate 50,461, forward strand.
CTGTCCTTTCCGATATAGACGGCCTGACTGTCAACCGTGGCTTTGATCCCGCGACCAGTGATGCTTTCCACTTCATGGGGTTCGATGACCGTAGCGCCCTGAAGGCGTTCATTGCCGTCGCAAACATGTGGCAGTTGTTGAAGGTGGATTCATCCAATGGCCTCGAACGGTTTTGATCATGCTCGCAAAAGCCGCAAGCCGTTGGCGATGACCAGAAGCGATGTACCCATGTCGGCACCGATTGCCGCCCAGAGCGTCGCATGACCGGTTAAGGTAAGAACGACAAAGATCGCCTTCATGAAAAGAGAGAAGCCAATGTTTTGGCGAATGATTGACAGGGCGGCCCGCGAATGCCGGATTAGCCAAGGCAATTTGGAAAGGTCATCGGACATCAGGGCAATGTCGGCCGTTTCGATGGCCGCATCACTGCCAGCGGCTCCCATCGCAATTCCCAATGTCGCCCTACCCATTGCGGGTGCATCGTTGACGCCGTCGCCGATCATGGCGACGCTGACGTAGATGTCGGTCAGATTTTCGACAGCAGCTACCTTATCGGCAGGAAGCAGTCCGGCGTGGATCGCGTCTATGCCGACTTGTTGTGCGATTCTTTGGGCGGTGCCCTCATTGTCCCCCGTCAACATGACAAGATGCTTAATCCCCGCCTCGCGCAATTGCTGAAGCGCAAGCTTGGCGGCAGGGCGGACCTCATCGGTTAGGGCGATGAAGCCGCAAACATGGCTCTCATTGCCGATGATCACGACGGTGTGGCCAGTTGCCGACAAGGCTTCCAGTCGAAGACGAATCTCGGCAGTCTCCCGACCTAGTTCTTGAAGATAACGAGGAGATCCGAGCCAGTATTCCCGACCAGTGAAGGTGCCCTTAGCTCCTTTGCCTTGGACGATCTGAAAGTCGTCGGCCGGAACCGCTTCAACACCTCGACTTTTGGCAAAGGCAACGATTGCTCGGGCCAACGGGTGATCGCTCCGTGTTTCCAGTGAAGCCGCGCGTTCCAGAAGCTCATTTTCATCATGCCCACTTAGAGGCACAACTTCGGATACGGCCGGTTCCCCCTTGGTGAGCGTCCCTGTCTTATCGAAGGCAATCGCTTTCAGCGAAGCGAGTGCTTCGATAAAGACCCCGCCTTTTATCAAGACTCCACCGCGTGATGCTGCGGCCAATGCCGCAACAATAGTCACCGGTGTAGATATGACGAGAGCGCATGGGCAGGCGATGACAAGAAGAACCAGGGCGTTGTACAGCCAATGATCCCAAGATCCCCCAAACAAAAACGGTGGAACCAGGAGAACTGCCGCCGCCAAACCCATGACTGCGGGCGTGTAGATACGGGCAAACCGCTCGACCCATTGCTCCGAGGGGGCACGTCGTGACTGGGCCGCTCCTACCATCCGAACGATTTGGGCAAGAGTGGTGTTTTGTGACAACTTGGTGCATTCGATTTGCAACGCGCCGTCGCCATTGATTGTTCCCGCATAGACGATATCGCCCACATTTTTAACAACCGGCACGCTTTCACCAGTGATCGGAGCCTGGTTCACATAGCTCGTCCCACCTACGACACGACCGTCCAATGGGACCTTCTCTCCAGGTTTAACAATGAAAATCGCACCGATCTCAACCAGATCGGGATGAACCTCGCGTTCGCTCCCATCAGCCTGCTTCACGCTGGCAGATGGGGGCGTCAATTCCATCAGAGCAGCAATGGCACGACGCGCGCGACCCACGCTCCACGATTCCAGCGCCAGCGAAAGGGCAAAGAGAAAGGACACAGTTGCCGCCTCGAACCACTCGCCGATTGAGACGGCTCCGACAACGGCGATGGTCATGAGCAAATTCATGTCCGGCCGAAGATTCAACGCTGATCGGCCGGCTTTCGGCAGCACGAACCACACACCGGAAAGGATGCTTAAGCCGTAGAGCACCCGGACTCCCCAGGGAACTTCATGTGCGACGCCCAATCCTTCGGAGCCGAGCGCCCCTTGGATTCCTCCGGCGAGAGTTACATGAAGGAGCAACCCCGCGAGCGCAAGTATTCCGCTCGCCACGGTCAGTATAGTCCGCCCATGCAACTGCCAGAATCCCACGCCTTCGTCCGCCGAGTCCGACGTATCGCGCCAGGGCGATGCACGCAGCCCGGCTTTTGCGACGGCATGAACGATCATCTCCGAGGACAGATTTCCATCTACCAGTTCGACGATCATCTTGCCGTTGAGAATGTCGAAGTCCAGTCGGTGTTCTCCGCCTACGATCGGGCCGAGTCGACTTTTCAATAAGTTGACTTCTTCGGCACAGTCCATCCCGTGGATTTTGAAGGACAAGGGCGCTTGTTGGCACTGTTTCATGGATTCCCCACATAATCAGTGGCGGAGAGGGAACGCAAACGGAAACTGCTCACCTTCTCAGTAGTCGAGCGGAACTGATAATCGTTTTATCGTTTTAGTACCTATTAACTTTCTCTAGAACATGGCGTACAGTCGCGGTCGTGCTCTTGCATTATCGCTTCGCTAGAGTCTCGAAGTTTCCTGACGCCGTGAGTATCGTTTACTGGCCGATTTGGGCGGCGGGCAGCAGTTGTTTGGACGCTCGGTCCCTGACCTCGTTAAGCAGCGCCCGCTGGCGTTGCGTAGATCCGCCGGGTTGTGACTGAATGGCAGAGCCGATGGCGGCCGGGTTCAGTCCACCGGTCAACTGTAATCCTTCGATTTCGGTGATGACTTTGCGAAGTTCAGTCAGTGCCTCGATGTAGGCAACTCGACTTTGCGCATAGTCTTGCTGCGCGATCAGCACTTCGCGAAAGGCCACTTCTCCAGCCCCATAGGACTGCTTCGAGAGTTTCAGGTTTTCCTCCGCATCAGGAAGGATCCGTGAGCCCAATCGCTCCACCTGGACACGGCTCGTTTTGTAGCGCCGAAAGGATTCGGCCAGTTGGTCACTCAAGACCAGTTGCACACGGCAGATCTCCGCCTGATCGGCCCGGATATCAGCCGTCGATTTTTCGATGTTGCCCTGGTTGCGGTTGAAGAGCGGAACGGGCAGGGCGACTAGTGTGCTGACCGTGGTCGACTGGGAAAGGCGGTCATAGTCTGCCACTGTTTGTATGGTGAAATTGGGGACCGCCTGGGCTTGAGCGGAGCGAAGCTCTGCCCATCCATGATCCAGCTCCGCTTCTGATGCCCGCAATTGGGGACTTTCAGCCAGTAATTTTTGCCTGCAAGTCTCCAGGTCGAGTTGGGGAATGTCGCTGTCCAGCTGCCCCGCAAGCGGTACAGGCTGCATGGACGGAGTGCCGACCATTGTCGCCAATTGTTCCCAGGCAGCCTCATAGCGGTGGGCGGCCTCGGCCTGGTTGATTCGCAATGTTTCCAGCAATATTTTTGCCTGCAACACGTCCGCTCGGGCAACATTCTTCGCGTCAAATAGCTTCTGCGCCGCGGACAGGCTCTCTCCGGCCAGTTGTTCAAGTTCATTGGAGACCGCAACCGCCTTCTGCGCGCCCAGCACTTCGTAATAGCGGATCTTAAGATCGTTCAGCACGCGGATGCGCTGCGCCTCCTGATCCCATTGCAGCCGGTTTATCTCCTGCGACGACGAGTCCTGGGCGAGTGCCAGCTTCTTGGCGGTGACAAACTCCTGGCTCAGGAATACGCCATTCGATTGCTTTGGGGCGGACTGATTCGCGGTGGAATTGAGATAACCAAGTTGCGGATTCGGGTAGAGTCCAGACTGCCGGTAAGCGCCGCGTTCCTGATCCACCGCCGCGCTGGCTTGAGAGAGTGTGGGGTTATTCTGCATGGCGATGGCTTCGAGGTCCGCCAACGTGAGAGAATCGTGAGCCGTGCTGACGATCTCCTTGTCATCGGAGATTGCATTCTGTACGACGGATTCGTCCGTGGAAGCTACCTGCCCCCTCTCGCTGCTTGCCAAGCGAACCTTTGGCCCGACAGCGTTCAGCTCCGATTCGTTTCGTTTGACCAATTTAGGAGTGATCCCGGTTCCGAATGTCTTCTCGGCAGTGGATGCACGCGCAGGCACTTTGGAAATATCGGCCACTTGGCGGAGCCTGGACTGCGCGCAGCCTGCAACGAGAGTCCCCAGCATCGCAGCCACGATCGTGGCTTGAACCATTCTCGCCATCATGAGGTCTCCTGTTTTGGAGTCGGAACCATAAACGACCCGGCAAGGTTGCCGTTCGCATCCATACAGCTGCCGTTTATGATTCCTGTGACCCGCGGAATCATTCCGGTTTCGGAGGCTGCTTTCCGTATTTCGCCGCATACTGCGCCGCAAACTTCGCTTCCAGTTCGGGATGGCACTTGAAGCACTGTGAGTCGGGTCGTTCATGCTCCTTGCACCAGTCGCCTTTCTTCTGGAACTCGGCGGCGACTTTGCTGTCGCACTGGGCACAGACGCCCTCGGGGACGCCGTGTTCATTGCACCACCAGCCCGAATGGTCATGGCCGGCGCTCGTTTTTGCGGCCGTGTCATGCTCGTGTTCATCGCCGTCTTTATGACCAGCATGATCCGCATGGACCTCGGTGGTCGTCTCTGGTTTTGGGGTGGTCGTCCCACCGCATCCTGTCATGAGCAGGGCGGAGAAGAAGACACAGGACAGCAGTTGCGTCGTTCGTTGCATCAGAATTCTCCAGGTGAAAAAGTTCGCGGCATTTCCGCAGTCAGAGTGCTTGCTCCGCCGTCAGGCGACAGACCGCATGGCAGTAGTTTCGCCACCATCACGCAGTTCTCCGGCGATTAACTGGACCGTGCGTTCGGCACGTTCCGCGGCGACCGGATCGTGTGTGACCATCACGATCGTCTTTCCCTCGTGATGGCATTCGCTCAGGGAGTTGAGGACCAGTTCCCGGCTCTCGGGATCGAGATTTCCTGTGGGTTCATCGGCGAGGATCACCGGTGGATTGCTGACGAGGGTGCGGGCGAGTGCCACACGCTGTTGCTGGCCGACACTCAACTCCCGTGGCTTGTGCAGCAGCCGCTCTTCCATGCCAAACCGGCGGAGCATGGCCGTGGCCTTGTCGCGCTGCACTTCCGCCGCTTCACCCGCCAGGCACAACGGCACCTGGACATTTTCCAAGGCCGTCAAATAGGGCACCAGGTTGAAGGTTTGAAACACAAACCCCAGCCATTCCTGCCGGAGCTTGGCACGCTGTTCCACAGACAGATCATAGACCGATTGCTCCCCCAGCCAGATCCTGCCCTGAGTTGGCGACAGCATCCCGCCCAGGAGGGAAAGCAGGGTGGTTTTGCCACTGCCGCTCGGCCCCAGGATTGCCACGTAGGCACCCGTGGCCACGCTGAGGCTTGAGCATTGGAACGCCGTGACGGCCGTGCCGTGGCGCGAGTAAATCTTTTGAACATTTTCGAGACGGAACATGCGCTATACCTCCTGGAAACAGACGCAGGGATCGAGTTTTGCCGCCTGCCGGGCCGGCCAGTACGCGGCCGCGATGGCCAGGCCGGAGGCCGCCACGACGGCCAGAATGCTGAGCCCCGGCAGTGGTTGGATGGCGACTCCCGCCCAGAGCGGTCCGAGACACAGGGCCAGTCCGATCCCAATCAGGGAACCGGCGGTTCCGCATCCCAGTCCGAGCCACAGCGCCTTCAGCAGGAACATCCGGGACACGAATCGCGGTGTGGCTCCCAGTGCCATGAGTGTGCCGATCTCGCGGCGGCGCTCGCGGACATTGGCCGCGATCGCACCTGCCACCGTGGCACAGCCGATCGTGACCAGCACCGCGAGCACGAACCAGGAAGTTTTTCCAATCAGGCGATTGACTCCCACCTGGGTTTGGACCACCTGTGAGATGGTGACGATTTTCGCTCCCGGCAGCAACTTGCCCAATTGCGGGACAAGATCGCCGGCGGCGTCTTCGCAGCAGCCGACGATCTCGATGGCGTTGACGACTTCTCCCGTCTTGGCGAGCCTCTGCACCGTGTGCAGATGCGCAAAGACACGTCCGTCATCGACGGTACCGGTGGCCGGCAAGACCGCCAGGACACTGAACATCTCACCCAGCAGCGAAGCCTTCCCCCCTGGCTTGAGGCCGGTCCGCTGGGCGATGTCGGCTCCGATGACGACCTCGCTTTTTTGAAGTTGCTCGATGCTGCGGTTCTTCACCAGCGATTCGGGAGACTGGTCCTCATCGGCGGCTGACTTCACCCGCTGACAGCCGTCGTGCTTCTTGGGAGCAAACAGGGAAACCGACTGCCACGCCACCTTGGTCTTGAATTCACTCTGGGGCAGAATGCCGGTCAGCGTGACGGCCTGTCCGGAGAGCTTTGCCGGAACGCTCAACTTGGGCGAAACTTTCTCGACGCCGGTCAGGCCGGCGAAAAACACTTCGGACACATGCTCTTCCGGCAACGTTTTGCCGCTTTGGTCGGCCGCATAGTAGTCCTGCAAGGACGCATCCCGCGGCAGGATCAGGATGTTGGCACCGAGCGTGGCGAGTTGTCGGGAGACTTCGCCTTCCGCATGCACCGTCACATGACGGATCGCCACAATGGCGGCGACACCAAGCAAGATCGTCAGTCCGCTGGTCAGCATCGCGCTGGGACGTTCGCGGAGTTCCTTCCAGACGAGAGAGGTCAAACGCATGATTACTTCCTCCTTGAAGTGTTGGATTGCGCGGCCGCACCCTGGCCATGCTTGCAGTTCGGGTCATTGCAGCACTTGCCGGCGTCATGCAGTGCGGCGGCGATCTGGGCCGATGTGGCCGTGGCGGGGTATTTGCCGATCAGCACTCCCGGCGGAGCGAGCAGCACCGCTGTCGTGCCTGTCGTGGTCTGCGGGTTGATCTGCATCTGGGCCACAAACCGCGTTTCCTCGGGATCGCGCAGCCGCATCGACACCACCGTCACCCGGTCCTTGAATTGCGGATCGGCCTGCATTTCCTTCACCGCCACCGGAATGAAATTCTTGTCCGAAGTCTGAACGCAGACAAAGACCATCTTGTTTTCTTGCAGCGATTTCATGCAGCGTGTCATGGTGGGGGTGACGATCGATTGATCGATCTGTTCGGCGGTGATTTCCTTGGGGAAGATCCCCGTCACCGCGCCGTTGGGTGCGACCGCAATGGTCAGGGGCATCGGCGAGCGGCTCACGTCAAAACGCTCGACAAGGGCGCGTTCGGCAGGGTTGGTAACCTGCACGAACACTATGCCAGCCTTGCCGTCCAGAGTCTCCACGCCTTGCTTGACGTTGCCGGCCATCGTCCGAAACGCAGCGGCGTCCTCCTTGTAGAAGATGATGAAGGCGAACTTTCCGCTCTCAGCCGCTCCGGCGAGTGCCGCCTGGGCTTTGCTCAGCTCGGGTGTCCGAGTTGCCGGCCCTTGGGCCGACGCGAGCGTGCCGATGCCCAGAATACCGGCGAGCATTCCGCAAAATGCCAGTCGAGTCAACTTTTGCATGACGAATCCTTTCATGAGAGTCATTCCGCTGTTCGCGGCAAACAGATGCCGCGTGGTCTGGTCAGGAGACGGAAGTCAGTTCCGGCTCTTCTTCTGGTTCGGCTGGCAGCGGGCGGCTGGCAGTCGCCTCGGTTGTGTGATTGGCCCCATCGCCCTCAAAGGCTGCATTGAAAATCATGTACAGCACGCGCAGCACGAGCAGCGACATGATCATCGCCCCGATCACGCCGCCGATGACCACGGTCGCCAGCGGTCGTTGCACCTCGGCCCCCATGCCGTCGCTGAACGCCATCGGCAGGAACCCGAGGCTGGCAACAAGGGTGGTCATCAGCACAGGGCGCAACCGCGTGATCGCGGCCTGCGTCACCGCCTCGTCCAGCGGAAGCCCCTGCTGGCGAAGCTGGCGGATGTAGGAGACGAGGATCATGTCATCCAATACGGCCACCCCGGACATGGCAATGAAACCGATGCCCGCGGAGATGGAGAACGGCATGTCTCTGAGCCACAGGGCGAAGATTCCGCCGACCCAGGCAAAGGGCACACCTGTGAAGACACGCAGTGAATCGATCACGTTGTGATAGGTCATGTACAGCAGAATGAAGATCGCCAGGAGCGCGAGCGGCACGACGATCAACAGGCGGGTCTGCGCCCGCTGGAGGTTTTCAAACTGTCCGCCATATTCGACGCGGTAGCGGGCGGACGGGAGGGACACCGCGGCAATCTTTTGCTGGGCTTCGGCCACAAAACTCCCCAAGTCACGGCCGCGCACATTAGCGGTGATGGTGATTCGCCGCTGGCCCCACTCGCGGGTGATGGTCGACGGCCCTTCCACAATCTGCACGGACGCCAGCCGCGACAGTGGAATCCGCTCACCTCCAGCTGTTGAAATCAGCATTGCGCCGATCGTCTCCGGGCTTTCCCGGAACTTTTCCGGTAATCGAATGATGAGTGGAAAGCGAAGCTGGCCCTCCACCACTTCGCCGAGCGGCTTGCTGCCTAGGGATTCCACCAGATCCAGCACGCTCTGCGCCGAGACACCGTAGCGGGCGACTTGGTCCTGCTTGACCTTGATCTGGAGCATCGGCTGGCCGGTCACCTGCTCGACGGCGACATCCGCCGCTCCGGCCACCGAATTGAGAATCGCCTCGATCTCCTGGCCTTTCTTGACCAGAACGTCAAAATCGTCGCCAAACAGTTTCACGCCGAGATCGGCGCGGACGCCCGAGACCATTTCGTTGATTCGCATCTCGATCGGCTGCGAGTAGGCGAGCCGCTGGCCAGGCATGTCCCGCAGCGCTTTGTCGATCCTCTCGGTGAGTTCCGCCTGCGTCTTGGCTTTCTTCCATCTTTCCCGTGGCTTGAGCGTAATGAACGTGTCCGTCAGTTCCACTCCCATCGGGTCGGTCGCAATTTCGGCCGTCCCGACCCGGCTCCAGACATTTTCCACCTCGTCGGGAAAGGTCGCGAGAATGACGCGTTCCATTTCCGTGTTGAACCGTACCGACTCTTCCAGATCGGTGCCTGCCAGCCGCACCACGCCAATCGCAATTGCCCCTTCCGACAACCGGGGGACAAATTCCGAGCCCAGGTTGGGGGCGATCATTCCGAAGGCGAGAATCAACACGCTGGCGGCAAAGCCCATCACTGCCACCTTGTGGTGCATGGCAAATTGCAGCACTGGATAGTGGATCGCATGCGCGATTCGCATGAGAAACGGCTCATGCTCCTCGACTTTTTTGGGCAACAACAGACTGGCCAGCACCGGCATCAGCGTGAGCGAGAGCACCATGGAGCCCATCAGGGCGAAGATGACCGTGAGCGCCATGGGGCGGAACATTTTGCCTTCGATCCCCTCCAGCGTGAGAATCGGCAAATAGACAATCATGATGATCAGTTCGCCGAACATCGTCGGCTTGCGGACCTCGACCGCGGCATCGCGGATGATCTCCAGGCGGGTCTTGCCGCTGTTGGAATCATGGGCGAGATGGCGCACGCAGTTCTCGATCATGACGACCGAACTGTCGACCACCAGACCGAAGTCGATCGCCCCAAGGCTGAGGAGACTGGCGGCGATCCCGAAGCGGTACATGCCGGTAAAGGCAAACAGCATCGACAGGGGAATCGCCACGGCGACGATCGCCGCCGCCCGCAGGTTTCCCAGGAATGCGAAGAGAACCGCGATGACCAACAGACCGCCTTCAAACAAGTTCCTTTGGACAGTGTCGATCACCACATTGACCAACTGCGTGCGGTCGTAGACCGGTTTCACCTGCACATTGGGCGGCAGGCTCGCCTCCAGCGACTTGAGCTTGTCCTTCATGGCCCAGGTGACGACGTGGCTGTTTTCACCCATCAGCATGAAGCCCAGCCCGAGGACGACTTCGCCCTGGCCGTTGGCGGTCACCGCACCGCGCCGGATCTCGTGCCCGATGACAACGTCGCCGATGTCGGCGACGCGCGTCGGCACACCGTCGGTCGCCGCGACGACGATCTGCCGCAGTTGGTCGATGTTTGTGGTCCGCCCCAACCCCTGAACGAGCAGCATCCCGCCATTCTGGCGGATATTGCCGCCACCGACGTTGAAATTGTTCTTCTCGACCGCCTGCACCACCTGGTCGAATGTGAGCCCGAACTTGATGAGTTTGTCCGGGTCAATGCGGATCTGGTACTGTTTGACGTATCCGCCCCAACTGTTGATCTCGGCAGCTCCACGAACAGTTCGCATCGGGGGCTTGACGACCCAGTCATGGATCGTCCGCAGTTCGGTGGGATCGTTCCCCTGGCCGGTCACGATGTAGTGGAACACCTCGCCCAATCCCGTGGCGACGGGCCCCATCTTCGGTCGTTCGATGCCACGCGCCACTTCCACCGATCCCAGCCGTTCGTTGATCAGTTGCCGGGCGAAATAGATGTCGATGCCATCCTTGAACACGACGACGACCTGCGACAGCCCGAATTTGGAGATCGAACGCATCTGTTCGAGTCCGGGCAGACCACTGATCGCCTGCTCGATCGGATAAGTAATCTGCCGCTCGACCTCCTCCGGACCCAGCGCCGGCGCGGTGGTGTTGATCTGCACCTGCACCGGTGTTGTGTCGGGAAACGCGTCGACATCAAGGTTTTGCAGTGCAAAGACGCCACCGACAGCGGCCGCGAAGACTCCCAGCAGAACCAGCACACGGTTGTGCAGCGAGAAATCGATCACCCGATTGAGAAAGTCCATTTCTGCTCACTCCATTCGCGGTTTAGTGTTCGTGACAACCACAGCCCGCGCCGAGGTTGCTGCGAAGGAGTTGGGCCAGAAGGACGGAACTGCCCTTGGTGGCGATCACTTCTCCTGGAAGCACACCTGCCAAAAGTTCCACAAATTCGCCGTCTTTCGCCCCGATGCGGACCTGCCGGACATGGAAGAATTTCGGGGAGGACTTGTCGAAGTAGTTTTTGTCCCGCACAAACACGAAGTGGGCATCGGGAGTCGACTGTACGGCATCAACCGGCACGACAATCGCGTTGGCCTCTTCACGGAGGATAATCCTGCCGGTTCCGAAAGTCTTGTCACGCAATTTGCCATCGGCGTTGGCGATCAAAACACGGACCTTCAGCGTGCGGGTCTGCTCATCCACCGCCGGACTGATCCACGATACTTCGCCGGTGACGGCCTTGCCGCCCTCATCTGTCTGGAATCGCACAGGCAGGCCGCGGTGGACGTTCCGGGCGTCTTCCTGACGAATGTTCAGGACGAGCCACATCTTTGTAGCGTCAGCGATGGTGAACAGGGCGCGGGAAGATTCGACAACTTCCCCGGCAACGATGGACGAGGCAACGATGGATCCCGTATGCGGAGCGCGAATCGGAATCAGGTTCGCAGTCCGAGTTCCGGCCGGCAGAGCCTCGACCACCGCCGGTGGAATGCCCAGGAACCGCAAACTGTCCGCCACCTGCGTCGGATTAACGGCATCAAGATCCGCCGGCACCGGAAATCCCAGATTGGCGATGGCCTGCTGAGCAGAAATGAAGCGGATTTCGACTTCCTGAAGGGCGGCCTCGGCCTCGATCAATGACTTCGCAGCGATCGCGCCGCCCGCGGATGCGGTTTGCAGCCGCTGCACCGTTTTCTTCCTCAACTGCAACTGGACCAGCGATTCCAGCAATTGAGCCTTCGCCTGACCCACCTGGGCCGCATCAATCAGGGCGAGCATTTCGCCGGCCTTAACATCAGCACCCAATCCTTTGAAAACGAAGGCGACCGTGCCGGGAACACGCGTCGTGAGATGAGCCACCCGCGAGGGATCGAACATCAATTCGCCATTGGCGGAGATGGCGTCCAGCATGGGACGTTCCTGCACCACATCCACATCAATCCCAGACTTCTCCACGCTTTCCGCGGATGAGAACTGCACCCGGCTCGTGTGCATCGTGTTGCGGCTGTTGTTCTCCGGGCGGGCAATCAGTGCGATGGCCTGCGTGGTGTCATATTTCGGAAGCTGCGGAGCATCCTTGACCTGCGCCAGTTCTGGATGGTGGATCACGCATTCGGCCACGCCGTGTTCGCGGCAGAACCCAATCGGCTTGCGTTTCGGCAGCAGATCCTTGACGCACTCGATGCATTTTGACTCTGGAACGCCGTGTTCCTCGCACCAATCGTCGGCTGGTACGACCGCGGTGCCCGTCAACTCCGAAAGCTTGGGCAGTTTCCAGCCGGTGTGATGGCCGAGGTACATCACGCCGCCGAGCAGCGAGAAGACCACTAGATTGGGCAAGGCGTTCAGCATCTTGTTGAGCCACCGCCCGGAAGTCCCCATTGCCAATCGAGAATCGGGTGAATGGGAGGGGGCGGCCGAGCGCGCAGGCGCAGAAACGGCAGAGGACATGGAGTTGTCTCCGGCAAATCAGTTGGGAAGGACGCTTGAAGCGTGGCGTCGAATGGCGACAGCGACGCTACGGAGAGTCGGGCGAGAGAACGCGGGCAACGACGATCAATGGAAGACCGTCGAACTTGGCCGGGAACGCCGAGAAGAAGGCTGCATCAGCAGCGGATATTGACCGTCGACAGCACCATGAGCGCAGCGCTTCGCATCAATGGTGACCTCGGCCACTCACTTTGAGCTGCATGGCACACTTGGTCATCTGTCGCCAGCAGTGCTGGGACAGACCCCCAGAATTGCAGGGCAGACAACAGATCGTGGCTGACCGTCGACCGTCCAACGGAGGCCGTTTGACCGGTTGCCACAAGTTGATGCGTGCATTCACTGGAAATGGAGGCGATTGTCGGGGCTTCGTCCGGTACCGGAGATTGCGAGTCACCGTCCCCGTCATCACCTTCATGGCCGCATGAGTGCGATCCGCACTTCTCTGGACCATGCCCACAATCTGGATGGGGCGACGGGGGGTGATCGTCGAGGTGACAGCAGACGCAGGCTTCAGGCCCGGCATCCAGACAGCACATTTCGCCGTCGACCTTGATGCAAAGGTAAACAGCCCTACTGCTTCCGAGAAGCTGTGTGGCTACCAGCATCAAAATGAACGACAGTTTGAACATTACGATCCCAACCTGAATCAACGTCTCGTAATTGTATCGGTCAGTTAGACCCGCTGCAATTCGGGAATTTTTCGCAATTTTCCGGTTCCGCGGATTATCCGTACATCTTTAACCGCGTGGACTCAGCAGGATCCAGCAGCCAATCGAAACGCCAGCCAGCATCGCACCCGCAGCCATTGCCGCCCAAAATCCCAAACCGAGCCGTTCAGCAAAGGCCAGTGGGATAAAGAAAGGCAGCCCAAGCGGTACAAGGATCAGCGTCTCTCGCGCCATGCTCGAAAGGCTCTTGAGATCATGATCGCGAAACCATGCCGCGCCGAATGCCAGAATGCTGACCAAGGGCAGCGTCAAAAGGAATGCTCCCAAGCGCGGCGAGCGCCGGGAAACTTCCGACACCGCCAGAATGAGGATGACCGAAATGACAACTCTGAGAATCATCAAGACCATGTCATCCCCTGCTGAGAGACGTGTTGCGAACAATCACAGCGGCGACCAATACGCCCGTTCCCACGCCGCGTCAACGAATTTGCGCGGTGTGGACGCGGACGGTTTCAGACCAGGGTCTAATTGCTCTTCGGGTCGGTGTGAGGCTCTTCTTTGAAATCTCCCGCGTATGGCGTGCCATTGACATCGCCACTGATGGTGCCGGCGAATTCCTGGACCACGCCCAACTTTTCGTTCTTGCCGACGAAGCGTGAAGACGTGCCTTCCGTTTCCCCTGCGAGTGGCTTCGCGGTCAATTCGATTTGAAACGCAGGCTCACTGATGGTCAGCAGCAGCTTTCCATCGGCAGTCTTGATCGGCGCGGGCGTCTTTTCGTCGCTCCCAATGACGTAGACCGTCGTCGTCTGCAGTTCGTGATCGACTGTGAACTCGACGTGGTACTTCCCGCCGCCCCAGTCGGCGAGCGTGCCTTCGTGCGGACCCGCTCCGTGTCCATGACCAGCCTGCCCCACCTTGGAAGCGGTTGCTGCCGGTGACGCAGGTGCGGTCGTGGCTGGTGGCGCAGACGGCTGACACCCGGCGGAAATTACAACCAGAACCACAGTGGCGATGAAGTGTTGTCGACAGTTGGGAATCACGGGTGAATCTCCAGAAGCAGGTCTTGTTCTGCCCACAGGCAAGAACGGATTTGAAGGGTTCCGGTACTCCCCGGAACCAAGTTTTTCATCCATCATTCGAGTCCTCGATTCGGGTTGTCCGGCGAGTTCTCAATTTGGGACAGCTTCACGGCATCCCGACCGCTGAACTTCCAGAACAGGCCGGGATGGATCAGGAACTCACAGAATGTGGAGGTGATCAGGCCGCCAAGAATCACCGTGGCCACCGGATACAGGATCTCCCGTCCGGGTTCCTGTCCGCCGACCACCAGCGGAATCAACCCGATTCCTGCGGTCAGAGCAGTCATCAACACGGGAGCGAGCCGCTCCAGGCTGCCGCGCAGCACCATGTTCTCCGAAAATTCCTCGCCTTCCTCTTTCATCAAATGGAAGTAGTGAGTGACGAGCAGAATTCCGTTGCGAACGGCGATCCCGCCCAGGGAGATAAAGCCGACGAGGCTGGCAACGGTGAGCGACTGCTGCGTGATCACGAGCGCCAGCACGCCCCCGATGAAGGCGGTGGGCAGGGCGTTGAGGATTTGCAGGACGATGCGGACGGACGGATAGAGAATCATCAGCACGACAAACATCCCAACCACCGAGATGGCGGCCAGCACGACGATGAGCGTCGTCGCGCGCCGCTGGCTTTCAAACTGCCCGCCATACTCGATGAAATATCCTTCAGGAAGCGTGACCTGCCGGCCGACGCGGTTCTGGATCTCGGCAACGGCGCTCGCCAGGTCGCGGTCCTGTGTGTTGCAGCGGACCACGATTCGGCGGCGGGCGTTTTCGCGGTTGACCGAGTTCGGGCCAACCCCTTCGCCGATGTCCGCCAGTTCCCGCAGCTCAATCTGACCGCGGTCGTCAGGGAGGTCGATCCGCAGTCTTCCCAGATTTGCATAATCTGTGCGGTAGCTCTCCTCCAACCGCACCAGCAGGTCAAACCGCCGCTGTCCCTCCAAAACCTGTGAGACCACTTCTCCCTGCAGGGCCGTCTGCAGGACGCGTCCCACGTAAGCCCGCGTCACTCCGTAAAACGCCAGGTCATCCGCCCGCAGGCGGATGTGGAGTTCTTCCGTCTGCCGTATCGGCTCGATGACCGGGGGGGTGACCCCCGGAACATCCTGCATGGCGGTCTTGATCCGCTCCGCCAGTTGCAGCAGCACATCCAGGTCGTCGCCGTGAACCTTGATGGCGATCTGGGCATACACCCCCGAGACCATGTGGCTGATCATGTGCGCCAGCGGTTGCTCGACTTCGATGTCCACGCCGGGCACTTCGCTCCGCAGTTCCTTGAGCAGTTGCTGAAGGATTTCCTCACGGTGCCGGCCGCTGGCAGGGTTGATGCTGAGAATGTATTCCCCGGCATTGACCGGCGCGGCATGCTCATCCATCTCGGCCCGTCCCGTACGGCGGACGAAATGCAGGATTTCGCCCTTGGGCCGCTGCTCCGATTTCTGCATCTGGCGGAACTTGGCGTCGATCAGCCCCGAAGCCTGATTGGAAGCGTCGAGTGATGAGCCCGGCGGAAGCGTCACATTGACCAGGACGCTGCCTTCATCAAATTGCGGCAGAAAGTCGCGGCCGAGATGCGCCAGCTCCCAGCCGGCAAATGCCACACCCAACCAGGTGATGGCCAGCAGCCACACCGGGTGCGCCATGCTCAACCGGATCAGGGGGCTGACGAGCGACTTCAACATTCGCAACAGCCAGCCATCCTGCTCGTGATGCGTGGCTCGCGATTGCGGAAGCAAATAGTACGAAAGAACCGGTGTGACGGTCAGCGACACGATCAGCGAGGCCAGAATCGAAACGATGTACGCCACGCCGAGTGGCGCGAACAGCCGGCCTTCAACACCCGACAGGGCAAACAGCGGGAGGAACACCAGGATCACGACCACCGTGCCAAACACGATGGCGCTGCGAATTTCATTGCTCGCCTCATAGACGACCCTTAGCGCTGGCTTGGGGTTTGGAAGCGCGTTGTTTTCCTTGAGCCGCCGAAAAATATTCTCGACATCCACGATGGCGTCGTCGACCAGTTCGCCCATGGCAACCGCGATGCCCCCCAGCGTCATCACGTTGATCGACAGATTGGTTCCGGTCACCATGCCGATCATCCGGAACACCAGCGTCGTGATGACCAGCGACAGTGGGATGGCCGTCAAGGTGATGAATGTCGTGCGAAAATTCAGGAGGAACAGGAAGAGGATGACCATGACGAGCCCGGCCCCGATCGCCAGCGCTTCGCCCACATTGAAGATGCCACGGTCGATGAAATTCTTCAGCCGGAAAAGCTCGGAGTTCACGACGACATCCGCCGGCAGGGCCGACTCCACCTCCCGAAATGCGGCGTCAATCTTGTCGGTCAAAGTGCGGGTATCAACGTGCGGCTGCTTGGCGATGGTGAAGACCACGCCCGGCCGCCCGTTCACGCTGCCATCCCCACGCTTGAATTGCGGCCCTTGGACAACCGTTGCCACCTGCCTCAGGAGAATTGTCCGCTGTGGGTGCACCCGAATCGGCACCTTGCGAAGATCATCAATGACGCGTGCCGGGTCCGGTCCCAGCCGCCCGAGAATGCGGATCGGGCGCTCGGTTTCGCCCTGGACGGCAAAGCCCCCGCTGGTGTTGACGTTGCTGTCCTTGAGCGCCTGTTCGACCTGTTGCAGCGTCACGCCATATTCGAGCAGAGCCGCGGGATCGATCAGGATTTGGTACTGTTTGCGGGCTCCACCCTGAATGAAGACTTCGGCGATGCCGGGGATCTTGAGCAGCCGGGGACGAATGATCCAGTCCGCCGTGGTGCGGAGCGCCATGTGCTGCTCTTCCCCGCTGGGAAAGCTGACCTCGTGCTTTTCCCCCGCCACTGTGAGCGTCGCGATGCGTTCGGGTGTCTCTCCGGGCATCGGCGCTGAATCGCCCGTCAGCGCCGGTTCGTGCCAGTCGACTTTGTGTACCGGAATGGATTCCCAGCTTTGCGGGCGATGGCGGTCCGCGACTTTCCACACGCCAACCTTCGGCCCCGCTGCGCTGGTTGTCAGTTCCGCCAGCCAGCCCGTTTTGGCGATCGGCACCAGTTCGCCGCCATGCGGTCCCTGCTGCCGGTAGATGCCGGCAATTACAATCTGACCCATGATCGAAGCGGTTGGCGTCATCTGCGGCCGGATCCCCTCCGGCAGCACGTTGGCCACAGTGGTGAGCCGTTCCTGCACGGTCTGCCGTGCGGCACGGACATCGGTGGCCCAGTTGAATTCGATGTAAATGACGTTCAGCCCCGCGGTGGTCTGACTGCGGACCGCTTCCACGCCATTTGCCCCCAGCAGCGAGATTTCAATCGGCTGGGTGACGAGCGTTTCCACCTCTTCGGTCGCCAGGCCCGGGCATTCGGTGATGATCACCACCCGCGGACGATCCAGATCGGGAAACACATCGATCGGCATCTCCGTGGCGAGGTAGCTGCCATAAAACAGCAGGGCCAGGCTGATGACTACCACCAGCATGCGGTAACGCAGGGCAAACCGAATCACGGCGGTAAGCATGGGACTTCCTCTCAGTGAGCGGCGTGGGTGGTGCCGTCCGCATGGACGTGAATGCCGGCGGGAACCCCGCTTGCCTGGGCCTTCAGCACGCGGTTGAGCGAGGCCGCTCCGCTCTGCGCCAGAAACCAGCCGGGAGAGACGCTGCCGTCGTTTGCCAGCACAATGTGCAGCCGGTCTTCATGCAGGATCCGCACCGGGCGGCGGTCAAACAGATCGCCGTTCTGGCGGAAGACGTAGGCTTCCGGGCCCTCTCTGACCACTGCCAGTGCTGGCAGCACGATCACATTCTTGAACTCTTCGACGGGGATTTGGAGCCGCACCCGCTGACCGGGCCGGTAGCGCCAGACAATGAAAGTCTGCCCCTCCTTCTGGTACGACCGCGATTGGTTGGTCAGGGGGATGAAAAAGCTGAACGTCCGGCTCGCCGAGTCGACGGAATTTGCGAGGTGTCGGATCTCGAATTTTTGATGGAATGGGGGCCAGTGCTGGGTGTCATCTTCGGCGAATTCGACCTCGATCGGCCAAGCCTGTTGAGCCGCCTTTTCGAGTGCGGGGGCTTCTCGCTTGAAGGCATGTCCGCAGAGGTAGAGCGAATGATGATTGGCGAGCACGCCCAGAAGCTGGCCCGCTTGAACCTGCGTTCCCAGGTCGACCTTTAGATCCTGGACTTCGTAAGCCAGCGATTTCTCTCCTTCATCCACCAGATCCCCATTTTTGGCTTCCACCGTGGCAGTCAGCCTCAGCGCCGGCGGAGCCACGATATCGACAGAGGCGACGAACCGTCCTTCCGTCACCTCGGCAATCTGCGCGGGGTTGAGCCCCCGCGTCAGCAAATCCTGGCGGTAGCCCTGCATCGCGGCCTGTTGCCGGCGCAATTGCTGGTCGAGATCGATGAGCCGCGCCTGTGGAATTGCCCCTCCTTCGGCGACCTTGGTCAAACGCTGCTGCTGCTCCCTGATCAGTTCTGTTTCGCGGCTCGCCTTGAACAGTTCCAGTTGCGTGTTTTGAATGTACTCGCTGGCGAGCCGGAACGTGAACAGCCTGTCGCCTGAGCGGACTGTGTCGCCGGGGAAGGCATGCACCTGGGTGACAACGCCCACGGCGGGCGCTGTCACCCCACGATCTGAGAACCCCGGACGATCCACAATCTCCCCCGGAATCAAGATGGATCGCCAGTAGGTTTGCAGCTTCACCGGGTGCGAGATCAACTCCAGATTCTGCCTGGCCTGGGCGCTGAGTTGCAGGACTTTGACCTCCTGCTGCGGTGCCGGTGCGTTTTTGGCGAGTTGGGGAGCTGCCGCTGGCTGAAACAGCGCCAAAAGCTGCCCCCGATAGCGCACAGCACCGGCCATCATTCCGGCGACGATGAACAGCGCGAAGATCCATGGACCAACGCGAACGCGGGGTTGCGTCATGGGAGACCTGAATGTGGAAGGGCATGCCAGCCACGGCAGACCCCGGTCGCGTGCGATTCATGCACAGGCGGAGGGCTGCGGCTGCACTCGAAGCAGAAATCACCACTGCGGGCGAAGCCGGCGCAGGATGAACCGAGTGAGCGTCTGCTGCCTGTCAGATACGCAGCAGGTGCGGCAGGAGTTTCAGCGCAGACCGCGCTTGTTCGACGGGCGGACCCGAGTTCATTCCGCTCACGGCGATTGAGATCACCGGCGTCCCGAGCAGCCCGACCGATGCGCAGATCGAGCCCAATCGCGCAAGTTCGGGGAATTGCTCTCGTTCGACGGATGCCATCAGAATTTCATTGCTCACGTAGACCGCGTCTTCATCGTGTGTAGGCGGAGTCTGTGGTGGGATTGCAGGCGATCCCGATGGCGAACTGTGATGGTCAGGACTGAGCGAATGTGGATGCCCATGACCAGAGAGATGCACATGCGGCCGAGTTGCGTGCTTTGCTTGATCCAGGTGGATGTCGCGAGAATGAAAATGCGGCACCACAACTCCCTGCAACAAAAGTTGAATGGTCAGCAGATTCACAAAGACAACTCGCATCGCAGTACTCCACAGTGTCAAGTCTACGAGTTGACCCCGCTGGAGACAAGGAGCTCGTTGACAGGTGGTGCGGCGACTAGCCCTAAAATAAGCGTATTCCCCGACGATTCTGCCACCAAAACGATGGCAGACCCGTGGCCTGTCGCCATGGCGTCGAAGTGACGGTCTGCGGTGGATTGTTATGGACAGAGGTTCCGTTCTTGGTTTGGCGTTGGCGGCAAAGGGGTTGGTTGGCGGTTGTCGTAGTCAGGGCTGGCTCATCAGGTTGTCGGCCGCACGATCCGGATGAGCCACGGCGTCAGCGGAGCAGCGGGCGGGAGAGGGCGGCGGCTAGGCGGAAGAAGACCGGCTGCCAGTCGTTCCAGGCCAGGAACCGCAGCACCAGTTTGCGGCCGGTCGTCAGCACCTGGCAGGGGATCAGGAGCCATGTGTTGATGAAGGTGCGGAACTCCATGTTCAGCAGGGTCCGCTTCTGTTCCTGGTGCCTTTCCTTCCAGCGGCCGGTCTCCGGCAGCCGCAGCGCCATCCAGGCCTTGAGGTTCCAGGCCAGCGACGTGATCAGCATGTAGGCGGCGTTGGACGTCAGGTTGTCCACCGGGGCGTGCAGCGCGCGGCACGTCTTGAGCTGGGCCACCAGGTTTTCCTGGTTGCAGCGGTCGTTGGCGGAGAACACGACCTGCTCCGCCGTCAGGCTGGTGTCGTTGGTGATGTAAAAGAAGTATTCATACCGCTCGAACAGCTTCCCCTGCCGTGGGTCGCTGACAAGGAGCTTCTTGCGGACAATCACCATCCGGTAGGTGTGGCGGCACGCCACGGGCCGGTAGTCCATCTCGGCCACCCACTCCTCCAGCAGCCGGATGTCCTCGAACCCCCGAGCCTCCACGATCGGCTGCTTGACCTCGGCCGGCTTCGCGCGTGGCTCCGTCTTCACCTGGTACTTCGCCGGCCGCTTCAGCTTGTGCCACGCGGATTCCGGCAGGTCTTCGGCCATGGCGTTTACGCTCTTGTTCCGGTCATAGCCGAACACGAAGAACACGTCGCCCTGCGCGTGCCACCGGTCCAGGTGCGTGGTCTGGGAGAAGTCGGTGTCGCCGCGGAGGACGATGCGGCGGAAGCCCGCGGCCCGGCACATGTCGATGCACTGGTCAAACTGTGCGGCGGCCCCCTCGTGGCTGGGCCGGTTCCCCGAACGGTTCACAAGCCGCAGCACCTCGCCGGTATTGGCCAGCGTCAGCACCAGCGGGTGATACCCCCACACCCCCTTGTACGAGATGTCGATTCCCTGCTTGCACTCGGCTCCGGTCTCCACCATCGTCCCGTCGGCCTCGATGCGGGCCTCGTGAAAGAACGCCTCCGGCTGCATGGCCCAGATCCGGCGGCGGCACACATCGAAGGCGGCCTGCAGGCTCTCCAGGTGGTGCGTCTGGAACCTTCGGCAGAAATCTCCCGCCGTGGTCGGGTCTGGAATCCGTTCCGCCCCCAGCATGTTGAGGTACGCCAGATCCCGCCGCCGGATTTCCAGATCCTGCAGGCACTGCCCCTGGCAGAAGGCGTTGTAGGCCAGGCTCAGCACATGGTCCGACTCGTGGTACGGCAGATGCATCTTGAACAGCTTCAGCCGCGAATTGATGGCTTCCGCCAGGCCCAGCTCCTGCACCAACTGATGCACCAGTCCAATCCCGCCATAGGCGGTGGCCGTCGCCCGCCCCGCCAGTTCGTAATGCGGCGTGGGACCGCCAATCACCGGCTGCGACATGTCGTCGGGATAGTTCCCCTTGTCGAGCCGCCCCAGAATTTCACGCTTGCGGCTGTCCATGCGACTTTGGATTCACTCGAAATCCTTTTTCGATGACCGGGATGGATGTTAGCAACTACCCATCAGTACCCCGGAAATCGCGGAAGGATTTCGTTTTTGGCCAGATTCGCGAAATTTTGTTGCGTGGGATATGCTTGGTTCAGGACTAGCTTGCCGATTGAACAGCCGGCACGTCCGCACTTGAGATCGCAATGGTCGGGTTTCGTCTGGAAGTTTTTGGGTGGGAATGACGACTTGATCGTCGGACCCCGTTGGTCGAAGTGGTTTGCCAATGGCACGTTCCAGTCGACGTATACCATAGAAACAACCACATAGGACTCAGGTTCGTCGCACACTCCGCCCGAGCGAAATTGTCAGAAAGCGCAGCAACCGCTGCCTGTAATTCGCGATGACTGAAGTTGACGATGTCTCCAATGTCGATTAGATATTCGGAATATCGAATATTCGAATCAGGAGGCTCGACATGACAACCGGGGCCGATTCCCGATCCACGGCGGAATTGCTGAAAGCGTTTTCTCATCCGACGCGTCTGGCCATCCTGCAGGAATTGTTGGCTGGTCCCAAGTGCGTCACGGACATGGAGGAGTTGCTCCCCGCGCGGCAAGCCAACATCTCGCAGCATCTGGCCGTGCTGCGTCACGCCCAATTGGTGGACTACGCCCAGGACGGATCGTTGCGGTGCTACTACCTGAGTCGCCCCAAGTTGGTTGAGGACATGTTGGCGCTGGTCGGTCGCGGCGATCCGGTGGTGAAGCGGACGCCAGCGGAAATCCAAGCGGACAAGGAGCGGTTGGCCAAGGCCAAGGCATGCGCGACCGACACCAAGACAAAGCCGACCGCTCGCCGGAGGAAGGTCGCACCATGACCGAGCGGGTTTATCTCGACTACAACGCCACAACTCCCCTCGCGCCTGAGGTTGTCGCGGCGATGTTGCCATACCTCGACGAGGCGTATGGCAATCCTTCGAGTCTGCATTGGGCGGGCCTGCCAGCGCGGGATGCCGTGGAAATTGCCCGCTCGCAGGTGGCCGCCCTGTTGTGCTGCGACGCCACGGAGATCGTCTTCACGTCGAGTGGGACCGAAGCCAACAACCAGGTGATCAAGGGGTTGTTCTTTTCCCGCCGCGCCGCGGGAAAGCCCGTTCACGTCATTACCAGCCAGATCGAGCATCCGGCCGTGCTGGAGCCGTGCCGGTTCATCGAGGGACTGGGTGCCGAGGTCACGCGGTTGCCCGTTGATGGGAGCGGCCGAGTTGATCCCGCTGACATCGCGGCCTCGATCCATCCGCACACCGCACTGATCTCGATTATGCACGCCAACAACGAGGTGGGGACGCTGCAGCCCATCTTGGAGATTTCACAGATTGCTCACGAGCATGGCATCTTGTGCCATACGGACGCCGCCCAGACGGTCGGCAAGATCGCCACGGAGGTCGAAGCCCTCGGGGTCGATCTGCTCTCGGTCGCAGGGCACAAACTGTATGGCCCCAAAGGGGTCGGGGCGCTGTTCATCCGCGAAGGCGTGGAGTTGGAGCCGCTGTTGCATGGGGCCGGCCACGAAGCCGGGCGTCGTGCGGGAACGGAGAACGTTCTCGCCATCGTCGGCCTCGGGGCCGCCTGCGAACTCGCTCAAGACTGGATCGACGACGATCAAGTGCGGGTGCTGCGAGACGAGTTGTGGAAGCGGCTTCAAGACCAGTTCGGTGATCGCGTCGTCCTGAACGGCCATCCCGAACTCCGATTGCCCAACACGCTCAATGTGAGTTTTCTCGGCCATCACGGTTACGAGATCCTGGCCCGCCTGCCGAACCTCGCGGCATCTACGGGTTCGGCGTGCCACGCTGGGAGCACGCACATCAGTCCGGTGTTGGAGGCGATGAATACACCTCACAACGTTGGCCTCGGGGCTGTGCGATTCAGCCTCGGGCGCACCAGCACGCCAAATGAAATCGAAGCGGTGGTGGAAATGGTCGCTGGCTGCCTCCGAGACACGCACTGTTTGCCGATCCCAACCGTTAAGGAGAACGTCTGATGTCCCGGTTGAGCATCCACACGGCACTCACGATATTGGCGGTTTGCGTCGCAAACGCGCACGCCTCCGAGGAGCTGTTTACGCGCCGCGTGGCTCCGATTCTTTCGGAGCGCTGTGCCGCCTGCCACAACCCCGACAAACGCAGCGGTGGCTTGGACGTGACGAGCCGCACTTCGCTGCTGAAGGGAGGCGACAGCGGCGCGGCCATTGCACCCGGAAATCTGAAGAAGTCTTCACTGCTGGAAATGGTGAGTGGCGACGAGCCGGAGATGCCGAAGAACTCTAAGCCGCTGACGGCAGGTCAACTGGCCGACCTGCGCGCCTGGATCGAAGCCGGAGCCGAATGGCCGGCCGGAGTTC
The DNA here is from genome assembly GCA_021732845.1 of Planctomycetaceae bacterium. GTDB lineage: Bacteria > Planctomycetota > Planctomycetia > Planctomycetales > Planctomycetaceae > JAKFUF01. The sequence continues at coordinate 74,299 of JAKFUF010000001.1, forward strand.
GCGTGACTGCCGAACTTTGGTCCTTGCGACCCGTTGCCAGGCCGGAAGTCCCGCATGTGGAACACTCGGAATGGGTTGCCACACCGGTCGATGCCTTTGTCCTGCAACGGCTGGAAGAGTCGTCCTTGAAACCGGCTCCGCGTGCCGACGGAATTACGCTGATCCGCCGTGCGACGTTCGACCTGCACGGGTTGCCTCCGACGCCTGACGAGGTCGACGCCTTCCTGGCAGACTCGTCTCCCGACGCCTATGCCCACCTCATCGACCGGCTGCTTAAGTCGCCCCGCTATGGCGAACGCTGGGGTCGGCACTGGCTCGACCTGGCGAACTACGCCGACTCGCATGGCTTCGAACTGGACTACGCGCGGCCCCATGCGTGGCATTACCGCGACTACGTCATTCAGTCCTTCAATGGCGACAAGCCCTACGATCAATTCCTGCGCGAACAACTGGCCGGGGACGTGCTCGTTCCAGCCAACCCGGACGCGGTGATCGCCACGGGCTTTCTGGCCGCCGGTCCGTGGGACTATTCCGGCTATGTGACGGCGATTCAGGGAACAGCCGCCAGCCGAGGGACGCGGCTGCAGGACCTCGACAACATGCTCACGACGGTCATGACGACGTCCGTCGGCCTGACCGTCGGGTGTGCGAAATGTCACGACCACAAGTTCGATCCGATTCCTCAGAAGGACTATTACAGCCTGCAGGCTGTCTTTGCAGGAGTTCGTCGCGGAGACCGGATCAGTCGTGGGGACGCGACGGAAGAGCAGGCTCGGCGGATGGAACAGATCCGGCTCGACGTCCACAAGAAGCGCATCGGGGTTGCGGAGATCGACGCGCTGGATTCCACATCCCTCACCGACGAAAAGGTGCAGAATCGGGTCAAGCTGTGCGCGGAGATCGCGGCCCTGGAGGCCGAGTACGCGAAACTGCCTGAGGTCGAGTTGACGTATGCCGTCATCCCGGAGTCTCCGTCGCCGACCCACGTCCTGCACCGGGGGGATACGGAAGCTCCACGGGATGAGGTGGCTCCCGCCGCATTGAGTGCGGTTCGGGGCCTGCCTGCCGAACTGACTGCGTCAAATACACCCGAAGGGGCGCGCCGCCTGGCGCTGGCCCACTGGCTCACCGATCCAGCCAACCCGTTGACGGCCCGCGTGATGGTCAATCGACTGTGGCATCACCACTTCGGGCGCGGCCTCGTAGGCACACCGGGTGATTTTGGCTTCAACGGCGAACGCCCTTCACATCCCGAGTTGCTCGACTGGCTGGCGACCGAGTTTCAACAGCGGAAATGGTCGACCAAGGAGATGCACCGTCTCATCATGCTCAGCAGCACGTATCAGCAGTCAGTCCGCCATCATCGGGATGCGGCCGCCGTCGATGCCGCCAACCGACTGTTGTGGCGGATGAATCGTCGACGGTTGTCGGCCGAGGAAGTACGTGACTCCGTTCTGGTCGTCAGCGGCACGCTGGACCTGACGATGGGTGGCCCCGCCGACATGGCGTTCCGCTACCAGTTCCGCAAGTCGCCCGTCTACGACTATTTCGACAGCACCAATCGCCCGAACCGGCAGCGGCGCTCCGTCTACAACTTTATCGTCCGCAGCACGCCCAACCCGTTCATGGACGTGCTGGACTTTCCAACGCCGTCGAGTTGCACGCCGGCCCGCAATACGACGAACACCCCCCTGCAGTCGCTGTCGTTGCTCAATGATCCCTTCGTGATCCAGCAGGCGGACCATTTCGCCGCGCGGCTTGCCAAGGCTCATTCCGACGATGTGCGTGGGCAGGTGAAGTCCGCGTACCGGCTGGCGTTCGGCCGCGTGCCGTCTCCGACCGAGATCGATCGCGCCTCGGAGTTCATCGCCGAACGGCAGTTGTTCCAGTTCTGCCGGGCCATCTTCAACGCCAACGAATTCCTGTACGTCGACTGACGCCGTCGCGACGCGGGCCGTCAACTTACGCAAGGAGCACTCCATGCCAGACTTTCGACTCTGTGATCATCAGCCGCGACTGGTCGACCGACGCAATTTCCTGTCGACCATCGGCGGCGGATTTGGAGGGATGGCGCTTTCCGCCTTGCTGGCCGGGGAGCAACGCGCGAATGCTGGCGATCTGGATCGGACCCGCCCGGCAGGTGCGTTTCCCAACTTCACTCCCAAGGCGAAGCAGGTCATCCAGATCTTCGTCAGTGGAGCGATGAGCCAGATCGACACCTTCGACTACAAGCCGGAACTCGCCAAGTGGGAGGGCAAGGCGTTCGAGCCGGGCGGAAAGGTGGAACTGTTCGAGAGCATTCCTGGGAAGATGCAGCCGAGCTATTGGCCGTTCCAGCAGCACGGCGAGTGCGGCCGGTGGGTCTCGTCGCTCTTCCCACACCTGGGAACCTGCGTGGATGAGATGTGCTTCATCCACTCGATGGTCTCCAAGAGCAACGTCCACGGTCCCGCGTTGTTCATGATGAACTCTGGATTCGTCCTGCCCGGCTTCCCGTCGATGGGCTCCTGGGTGACGTACGGCCTGGGTACGGAGAACAAGAACCTGCCGGCGTTTGTCGTATTGCCTGATCCGCGCGGTTTTCCGATGAACGGACCGATCAACTGGGGAACGGGTTTTCTGCCAGCGACCTACCAGGGGACGGCGTTGGCCACGCGCGACTCCATGCCGCCGATTCACAATCTGTTTCCGCCCACTGATCCGCGCATGTCCCCGGACGCGGAACGCCGCACGCTTGAATTCCTGCGAACTCTGAATGCGGAGCATGCCAGCCAGCGTCCTGGCGACAGCGACCTGGAAGCACGGATCAACGCCTACGAACTGGCGGCTCGCCTCCAGCTTTCCGCACCCGAAGCGGTCGACATTTCTCAGGAGAGCGCGGCGGTCCATCGACTCTATGGAATCGACGATCCCGCCACTGCGCCGACAGGTCGCCAATGCCTGATGGCCCGGAGGCTGGTCGAACGCGGCGTCCGGTTCGTCCAGGTCTGGTCCGGCGCGCTGAACGCCGGGTTCCCGCGTCAGAACTGGGACGGTCATGAAGACATGGTCAACAACCACGGGCGCGAGGCGAAACGGTTCGATCAACCGGTCGCCGCGTTGCTCAAGGATCTCAAGGCCCAGGGAATGCTCGACGAGACTCTCGTGATCTGCACGTCAGAGTTTGGGCGGATGTGTTGTTCACAGGGCGGAAAAGGTCGCGACCACAACCCCTTCGCGTTCACGTCCTGGCTTGCCGGCGGCGGAATCAAGGGAGGCACCGCTCACGGGAAGAGCGATGAGTTCGCCTACAAGACCGTCACCGATCCCGTCTACTGCTACGACCTGCACGCGACGGCGCTGCACCTGCTCGGCATCGACCATACGAAGCTGACTTACCACCACAACGGAATCGATCGCAGGCTTACCGACGTGCATGGCCATGTGATTCACGACATTCTGAGCTGATGCCCTGAGAGTGAAAGGATGATTGATCCATGTTTCAAACTCGTCTCTCGAAGGAAAACCTCATGTCAATGATTCAGATCGGGCAGTGGATGCCCAAGATGGCGATCCTTGGCGCGACGGTCATGATGGCACTGTCCACCACTGGTTGTTCACGCGAAGACACTGTCGCAAACGCGAAGGGGAATGCGCACGCCGCCGTGGCGATTCCGCCAACCGATCACGCGAAGTCACAAGATACCGGGACGCCGGTCGGGAGCGCTGGCGACTTTGACGCGATTCTGAAGAAGTATGTCGATGGTGACTATTTCGACTACGCCGGACTGAAGGCGAGTCCAGACGACTCGAGACGATTCGACTCGTTCCTCAGTTGGCAGGCCAAAGCCGATGTCTCGAAAATGTCGCGGGACGACCAGATCGCGTTCTACATCAACGCCTATAACGCTTGCTGCATCAAGGCCATTCTAGATCACTACCCCGTTAAGACACCCAAAGACATTCCGGGCTTCTTCGATCAGCTCAAATTCGTAGTTGCGGGCGAAAGCCTGACAATCAACGAAATCGAATACGACCGATTGATCGCGAGATATCAAGACATGCGCGCGCACTTCGCGGTTGTGTGCTCTGATCGGTCTTGCCTCCCGTTGAAACCAGGCGCGTACACCGGTAAGGCCCTCGACCTGGAACTTGAAGGTGCAGCCACCAAATTCGTGAACAGCCGCCAGCACTTTCGGGTCGACCACGAGAAGAAGGTGGTCTATGTCTCGAAGATTTTTGACTGGTACGGACAGAAGTTCCTCAAGGATGAAAAGCGGCCTGTTGCGGGCAGCCGGCCGGAACTTTACTTGCTCCAGTGGCTCGATGACGAGACGCGAAAGCTGCTGGAATCCGGCGAGTACCGGTTGGAGTTCATCGAATGGGACTGGACGCTCAATGAACGCCCCAAGACCAAGGAAAGCCGCTAGGACTTGACGGCGCTTATCGACGAGGACGGCGTCGCGCCGCACTCGGTGGTCTGTCGAGACGGCCAAGCTGTTGTAGTGGTTCAACTGTTGATGCTTGGGCACTGCGGAATTCAGAGAATTGTGAGCTGAGCTTCATGGAAACACACAGACCGGGAGATGGAGTGAATGGACACCCGCTATTCGACCACCCGCTGAATGCGACCAGTCAGTTTCGGGCGGAGGAACTCGTGGCGTCGGTGCGGCGGATCAGGCACCTAGACGGCACTCCTGTTCCGGAGATCTGCATTCTGGAATTCGACGGCGACCTGACCGATGCACTGATTGCACGTGGCGAAGCCCGCCCCTTCCCAGAGTGGCCTTGCTTCCACACGGCGATGTGGCTCTGGGAATCAGGTGATCTGTCCTGTGGGGTCGTGGCGCGAACGATCGGTGGACCGTTTGCCGTACTTGTGGCCGAGCAATTACTGGTGTGCGGCGCTCAAGTGGTCATCGGCATTACGTCGGCGGGGCGTGTCTCCGACTTCACACCCGTCCCCGGTATTGTCGTTGCGGACAGTGCGCTTCGCGATGAAGGGACGTCAATGCATTACCTGCCACCCAGTCGCACCGTCGAAGCCGACCGGCAACTGGCGGATGCCCTCGTGAAGAGTCTCGCCACGGAATCATTGCCGCTTGTCCGTGGAACCGTTTGGACGACGGATGCCCCCTACCGGGAAACTGCAGAACAACTGCAACGCCACAGCCGCGAAGGAATCCTGGCGGTCGAAATGCAGGCGGCTTCGCTCTTCGCGTTTGGGCAGCGGCAGGAGTTTCCCGTTGGCCTCGTCGCGCACGTCACAAACGGGGGTGACGAAAACCAGAACTTCGACAAAGGCGGCGGCGACACCGACTACCGACTGCTGCAGGCCGTCTGCCGAGGAGCCCGGCGGTTTCTCGATGGGCGTCAGAATCTGCAGCGATGACAATTTCATTCGCATTCCAGAAGGGATCTTCCGATGGCCAAGTTTTTGTTCATCCTCAATAGCGCGCCGTATGGCAACGAACACTCGTTCAACGGTCTGCGTCTGGCGGACAGTCTTGTTCGACACGAGGGCAACGATGTCCAGGTCTTCCTGATTGGTGACGCTGCGGCCTGTGCCAAGCGCGGCCAGACGGTGCCGCACGGGTTCTACAACATCGAGTTGATGTTGCACCCGATCCTGCGGCACCAAGGGCGGATTGGCGTTTGTGGGTCGTGCATGGACGCCCGCGGAATGACTGACGCGGAACTCGCTGAGGGCTGCCACCGCAGCAGCATGGAGGAACTCACGAACTGGACGTTGTGGGCGGACAAGGTGCTCGTGTTCTGACGCACGCTGACGCGGATGCAGCGATTGGGTACGGGGTGGAACTCGAGAGGGGACTTTTCATGACGGATACGCAAGACAACCCGACGGTATCGATCACGCCGGAGTCGGCCGTGACGCAGATGCGGCAGCAGAATGCCGTGATCATCGATGTGCGTGAGCCGCACGAGTACCACCGCGAACATATCGCGGGGGCCTTGTCGCTGCCGCTCGCGGAGCTAACTTCCGAGCAGTTGCCGAACGGGAAGATGGCCATTCTCTACTGCGGAGCCGGAAAGCGTTCCTGCACCGCCGCCCTGCAATTGAATGCGTCGGGAAACCGAAACGTCGCCATTGTTGAGGGTGGAATCGCGGGTTGGAAAGCGGCGGGACTGCCGACGACAAAGTCCTTGCAGGCATTTGCCCCCGAGGAGATCAAGGCCGCAGTTGCAGATCGCTATGGACGCGTCGCGACAGCGCCCGGCGATAAGTTCAACTTCCCCGTCGGGCGGCGATTCGCCGAAAGCGTCGGCTACGACGCCGCACTCCTGGATCGCCTGCCGCAGGGCTTGTGGGAGTCGTTCACGGGCGCGGGGAATCCTCAGGCATTCGTGGACGCGCAGCCCGGTGAGACAGTCCTCGATCTGGGCTGCGGAGCCGGACTGGATCTGTGTTTGTACGCGCAGAGGGTGGGGCCGACTGGGAAAGTGGTCGGCCTTGATTTGTCGTCAGCGATGCTCGACAAGGCCCGCCATAATCTCGCCGAGGCGGGGATTGCCAACGTCGAGTGGCTGCATGCGCCGGCCGATGCCATTCCGCTCCCTGACGGTTCCGTCGATCTCGTGACCGCCAACGGCATCTACAACCTGTCGCCCGACAAGGAAGCCGTCATGCGCGAGGTGACTCGCGTGCTGAAGCCGGGGGGCCGCACGGTTTTTGCGGAGATCGTGCTTAAGAGCGAACTGCCGTGCGAAGTGCGGCGGGAGATTGACGACTGGTTCCGCTGCATCGGCGGGGCGTTGGTTCAGGAAGACTTTCTGGCGCGCCTCGAACGGAACGGCTTGAGTCGTCCCCGCGTGCTGTGGGTCGGCCGCAATGCTCGGACTGGGCACGAACTGTCGTTGTGCGCCGTCATTCGCGCGGAGAAGCAACCATGAGCAACATCGAGCTCGTTCCAATCGCGTCCTCCGGTCGCCAACGCCTGGCAATGTGGAATCTCGCCGTGCTCGCGCTGGCCGCAGTCGCCGCTGGCGGCAGCGTGTACTTGAGCCTCGGGCTTGGTCTCAAAGCCTGCCCGCTCTGTTTCTACCAGCGTTCGTTCGCCATCGCGGCGGTCCTCGTGTTGGCGATGCTGCTCTGGCTGGATGGCCTCCGTTCATCTCGTGCATGCCTCGTCGCCTTGCCCCTGTCAGCGTGCGGATTGGGAGTAGCGGTGTTTCATGTCTACCTGGTGCAGGTTGGGAAGCTGGAATGTCCGCCGGCGTTATTCGGCTGGGGAGATGGGCCGATGCAGAGTCTGGCCATCTTTGCCGCGTTGACAATGGTCAGTTTTGCTGGGGCGTGGTCGGTACGCCTGTCGGAACAGCGTGGCGGATTCCCTGTCATCATGGCCGCCGTGCTCATGGGTGTGGGCGCGAGCTGGGCCTGCATCGCGAGTGCGCCTCCCTTACCACCAACTCCAGCTCAACCCTACGACCCGGCCAAGCAGCCGTTCGACATGTGCCGTCCCCCATTCCGTGGAGTTTTGAAATGATGCGCTGGCTAATCCTGCTCTACGGTGCAGTCGCCTATGTGACCTTCCTGGCCTCGTTCCTGTACGCCGTCGGTTTCGCTGGCGGGTTGGTCGTTCCGAAGACCATCGACTCCGGACCGGAAGCTGCAACAACGACGGCCATTCTGATCAACGTCGCCGTGCTCAGCCTGTTCGCCGTTCAGCACAGTGTCATGGCGCGGCCGTTCTTCAAACGCTGGTGGACGCAAGTCATTCCACCGGCAGCCGAACGGAGTACTTACGTGCTGGCGAGCAGCCTACTCCTGTTCTTGTTGTACTGGCAGTGGCGACCACTTCCCGGCGTGGTCTGGAATGTCACGCAGCCCGCCTTGGCCGGCGTGCTGTGGGCGGTCTTCGGAATCGGCTGGTTAATCGTGCTGGTCTCGACGTTCCTCATCAATCATTTTGACCTGTTCGGGCTCCGTCAGGTGTTCTTGCATTTCACGGGACGGACCTACACACCGATTCCGTTTCAGACGCCCTGGCTTTACCGCGTCGTCCGGCATCCCATCATGGTCGGGTTCCTGATTGCGTTTTGGGCCACGCCCACGATGACGCAGGGGCATTTGCTCTTCGCGGCAGTTGTGACCGCCTACGTGCTGGTGGCCCTGCAACTCGAAGAGCGGGATCTGCGCGCGTACCACGGAGAAACGTATTCCGAGTATCAACGGCAGGTCCGCATGCTGGTGCCGCTCCCCGGAAATCGCAGCCGGAAACCGGCGGAGTAACCCGCGCATGTCCAACGAGGTGGAGATCGCCGTACGGCTGGGGTTCTTCGGGGGCGTTCTGCTCGTCATGACGCTCTGGGAGTTGTTCGCGCCCCGCCGTCCGCTGACGGTCCGCAAGGCACCCCGCTGGGCCAGCAACCTCGGACTGGTGGTTCTGAATGTCGTCCTGTCCCGGTTACTCGTCCCGATCACGGCAGTGGCTGCGGCCATCTTCGCCCAATCTCGCGGCTGGGGTGTATTGCATCTGATTGACTGGCCATCGTGGGTTGAGTTGGCTCTCGCGGTCCTGGCTTTCGATCTCGCGATCTACCTGCAACATGTGATGTTCCATGCCGTCCCCCTGCTGTGGCGGCTGCACCTGGTCCACCACGCGGACCTTGACTTCGACGTCACGACGGGGCTGCGCTTCCACACCCTGGAGATTCTGCTATCGGCACTGGTCAAACTGGCGGTCGTGGTGGTGATCGGGCCATCTGCGGTGGCGGTCGTGATCTTCGAAGTACTCCTGAACGCCACCGCGATGTTCAATCACAGCAACGTCCGGATGCCAGCCTGGCTCGACGCAGCGCTGCGCTGGCTGGTGGTCACCCCCGACATGCACCGCGTCCACCATTCGGTGATCCGACGCGAGGCCAACAGCAACTTCGGCTTTAACCTGCCGTGGTGGGACTTCCTGCTTGGAACTTACCGCGGGCAGCCGCGCGAGGGGCACGAAGCGATGACGATCGGCGTCTCCCACCTCCGCGATGAGTTGGAAGTCGACCGGTTGCCAAGGATGTTGATCATCCCTTTTCGGTCTCCAGCCGGAACCTATTCGATAGGAAGCGAGAAGGAATCGGAACAACTATCGGCCGGTTCGACTCCGAAAGATCCACCATGACCCTCTTACTCGATTCCAACCCGGCCCCGCACGTCAATCCCTTCCTCTAACCGGAGTTGGCAGCACGCTATGAGCAGTGGTACTGCGGTCCGGGATGTCAGGCAGACCAACTTGAAAAGGGCCTGTTGCAAAAGATGTTGCACCGGCTCGGTGACATCCGAACGATCTTGGAGATCGGTTGCGGCACGGGACATTTCACACGCTGGATGCGGGATCTGAAGTACGAAGTCACGGGACTGGATAGTTCACCAGCCATGCTGCAGCAGGCTCGGGCTCTGGATGGCGGCGTCTATCCCGGAGCCGCTTGACCTCAGCAGCGAGATCCTCCCCTGAATGTCCCTGAATGTGGATGCGGTTCCATCCACCGGGAACAGGCTCGTTTCGTGCGCCCCGGAGCTACGAGATGTCAGGCTGGCGGCACAATACTCTGGCCGGATTGCTTCGTGTCCGGCTTCCACAGAAACAATGCCAAGGCCGCGACGGATGTGCCAATTGCGAACGCAAATGCCCATGCCGGTCCCAGCGGCCACAATGCACCGGCAATCAGTGAAGCGGGGAGGTACACCAACCCTGTCACGAATCCGTAGATGCCGATCGCCGTGGCCCGAGTCTCGTCGTCCGCCAGATCGGACAGGTGCGCTTTTGCTTGCCCTTCGTTCATCGCGTAGAACACACCGTACACAACGAACATCGCGCCGACTGCGATTGGCGTTCCCGCCAGCATGAACCCGGCCGCCATTCCGGCATAAGTCAGATACGATGCGACCACGATCATCTTTTGCCCCACGCGATCGGCCAACCACCCGATCGGCACTGATGAGATCGTGAATACGAGATTGAACAGGCCATAGAGCAATGCCTGATCCTGTGCCGTGACCCCCACAGACTTCGCCTTCAGAACCCAAAAGGCAAAACTGAAGTACCCGAGAGAGAAGACGGCTGACGAGAAGAGGTAGTGGCGATAAGGTCGTCCCAGCCGATTCCACGCATCGCGAATCGTTTGTCGCTGCGGGGTGGCGGCCGCCGGGCGGTCCTTGACAAAAATCCAGAGCACGACCACCGCGAGGATTGCGGGAATCAGGGCTGTCAGAAACAGGACCTGAAACGTCGCCTGCGTCGCTCCCCCTCGTGCCAGCATGACGTAGGCAACGAATGGACCGAGCACTGCGCCAGCCTTGTCAAAGGCCTTGTGCAGTCCGAACGAGAATCCACGCCGCCCCCGTGGGCCATCGTCACCAGCATCGCGTCCCGTGGCGCTCCGCGAATCGACTTTCCAAGCCGATCGATCACCCGGAAGGCGATGACGCCACCGACCGATACGGACAGGACCAGTAGAGACTTGGACATCGCGGACAGCGTGTATCCCGAGAGCGCGATTCCCTTGCGCCGACCAGTGCGGTCCGAGACGTATCCCGACGCCAAGTCGAGCAAAGACGCGGCGAAGTCTGCCAAACCCTCCATGATGCCCAGTAAAACGGCGGACCCGCCGATCACACTGACAAAATAAATCGGCAAGACGGCGAAAACAGTTTCTGAGCTGAGATCTGTGAGAAAACTGACGATGCCCAGTGCCACGACACCCCACGGGATGTTCCGTTCCGGGTGGAGCACCGGGCAATTGCGAAGCCACGTTCTGAGACTTCCAAAATCATTCCGATTTCAATGTTCGATGTGAAGATCGTTCCAATTTCGTCAGGCGATCTGGGTCGCTGCCCGGCGAGTGGCAGACTGTAGCGATTGTACGCGATGTAACGACTCGGCAGGGAACTCGGGCAAAATCCTTGTCAGTTGTACCGATCTTAACTGTTGCCGTGATTGTTCTGGTTCTGCTGATCGCATCTGCCGAAAGCAGATAAGTCCAACTGTAATGCGGCGCGCAAAATGAGTCTCTCCGGAATCATCCACGGGTCTGAAAATGCAGGTCACGGCTCAATCCCTCGGTCGCCTGCCGATTCCGCTGCTCCTGGCCGCCGTGGTTTTGAGTAGCAGTGGATGCCAGACGGCTCGTCGAAAGACAATGACCTCCGTCCCTGCCCGCCCGTCGCAAGGCAAAATTAATCGTAGCGATCAACAGTCCGACATCTCTAAGGTACAGCCGGCTGGACACACCGACGACGAAGCGCGTCCCGAGGTCATCAGTACGATTCCTCCGACGCCAACTCGTGACGACGATTCTGTCCGAGAGGCTCCAAGACGACATCCGAATCCCGAACTGCCCACTGACGACCTTTTCGTAACGCTTGACGTTCTGGACGCTTTGACGCTGGCCAGACTTGTCGAGCAACGAAACTCGTCGCTCCAGGCGATGTATGCCAGCTGGCAGGCAGCGGCGGCCCGCTACCCGCAGGAGATTGCGCTCGACGATCCCATGCTGGACGTCATGATGGCTCCCGCAAGTTTTGCGGGGAACAGTAACGTCCAGTCGTCCTGGGCTCTACAAGGATCGCAGAAGCTTCCTTGGAAGGGAAAGCGAGAAGCTCGCGGCAACATGGCGAGCCAGAATGCCCAGGCCGCCGCTTTGGATGTGGAAGACACTCGGCTCCAACTGACGCTGGCCTCCCGAGTGGCATTTGCAGATTACTTATTGGCACAGCGAACGCAGGAGTTGAACAGTACCGAGATCAAACTGCTGACTGAGCTGAAGGCGGTGGCGTTAACCCGTTACGAGACAAACCAGACTCCCCAGCAAGATGTGCTGCAGGCGGAAGTGGACCTTTCGGAAGCACGGCGGCGTGGCGTCGAAGCCACTCGAGCCCACCGCGTGGCAGTGGCGAGGATCAACACCTTGCTTCAAAGGCCGCCCCGCTCCCCCTTGCCGCCCCCATCCGAGACCGATGCCACCGCGGAGTCGCTGCCCGACGATGACGACCTGGCGGCCAGGGCGCTGCAGCAGCGTCCCGATCTGTCGGCACGGTCCGCCCGAATTGCGGCGGAACAGGCGGCCTACTGTCTCGCGCTGCGGGAATTCTATCCCGACATCGAGGTCTACGGCCGTTATGATCGGTTCTGGTTTGATCGAGAACAACAAGGCAGTGTCGGGATCAAGTTGAACTTGCCCATCCAGCGAGATCGCCGCCGCGCCGCGGTCGAAGAGGCGCTCGCAAAGATTGCGCGCATGCGAGCGGAGTATGAGTCCGATGTGGCGAAGATCCAGTTCGACGTGCAGGCCGCTTCGGCTCGAGTGCAGGAATCGCGGCGGACCACGGAGCTGTACTCCACCGAGATTTTAAAGGCCGCTGAGCAGAACGTCGCTTCGGCGCGGGCGGGCTACGAAGCCGGATCAGTCAGCTTCTTGACGCTGGTTTCCGCTCAGCGCCAGCTCATTGATGCTCGCCAGCGCATGAACGAGGCCCAGGCGGAATACCAGCGGCAATTGGCCGAGCTCGAACGGGCGATTGGGGCTCCGCTGGACGTAGAGACGCCGTTTACGCACGAATGAGGCCTTCTTCGGAAACACGCCGACAAACTGTTTCGTTTTCAAGCGGACTCGCGTTGAACCGTGCGGCCCCATAGAATTCTTACCGGCAGCCCCTGTCTGCACCGCCGGGAGTTTTTGTCCGCCCTATCCTGACGGAGATTGTCGTCGGGCGGTGCGTCCATACTCCACCCTCAGGGGCTGTCTCATGGCCATCAGCCGAACCGTCATCCGCAATGGCATCGGTGCGCTGGTGGTGTTCACGATTGTGCTCTCGGCCATCGCTTTTTGGCCTGGCCGCGTGCCCCGCCAAGTAGCGGGTGCGGGGATCTGGACGTGCTCCATGCACCCGCAGATCCGCATGGATCATTTTGATCGCTGCCCGATCTGTGGGATGGACCTCATCCCGGTGAAGACCAGCACCGGGGGTGCTGTCGACCATACTGAGCATGCGGATCATTTGCAGCTCTCGGCGCACGCTCGCCAGATGGCGCGCGTGGCGACGACCAAGATCGAACTGCGACCGTTGCAGCGAGAGATTCGCACGGTCGGCAAGATCGAGTTCGACGAGACCCGCATGGCGCAGATTGCGAGCCGGGTCGATGGCCGCGTGGATCAAGTGTTTGCCGACTTCACCGGCACAATGGTGAAGAAGCAAGACCACCTGGTCAAACTCTATAGTCCGGATCTGGTCGCGACCCAGGAGGAGTTCCTCGTGGCGACTCGCCGGGAACAGGAACTCAAATCGAGTACTGGCAGTGCGTTGTCGTTGGCAGCCAGCGCCAGGCGCAGGTTGCAGCTGTGGGGAGTCACCGACAACCAGATTGCGGAAATCCTCAAGACCGGTCACCCCGAGACGCACATGATTATTCACGCTCCGATCGGCGGAACCGTCGTTGAAAAGATGGTTCGCACCGGTCAGTACGTGAAGCAGGGGGACATGCTCTACACGATTGCCGACCTGGACCACGTCTGGCTGATTGTTGACGTTTATGAAACGGACTTGCCCTGGGTTCGGTTTGGACAGTCGGTGCAAGTGACGCTCGAAGGTGATCCAGCCGTCTCCTTCGTTGGCCAGGTCGGCTTTATCGAACCGGTCTTGAACGAACAGACAAGAACAGTCCGCATCCGCGTGATCATCAAGAATGAAGACCGAAAACTCAGACCCGGCATGTTCGCGCAGGCCGTGATTCGGGTGCCCGTCATGCCTGACGGAACACCGGCTCCCACCGGGCTGGAAGGCAAATTCGCCTGCCCAATGCACCCTTATGTTGTGAGCGACGCGCAGGTTCCTTGCCGGGTCTGTGAAATGTCCTTGGAAAAGATTCCGGGTAAGCCAGTCGACCTGGATCAGCCACCACTCGTCCTGGCTGTGCCTGCGGAAGCAGTCCTGACGACTGGCCGCCGGCAGTTGGTGTATGCGGTGAAAGGGGATGGCCTTTACCAATTGGTGGAACCGCAACTCGGGCCGCGCGCCGGCGATTATTACCCAGTACTGCATGGGCTTGCGGCAGGGGATGAGGTGGTCAACCGCGGCAACTTCCTGCTGGATTCGCAGTTTCAGATCTCTGGCAAACCAAGCTTGTTGTATCCCGAGGGGATGGTCGGTGGCGGACGCGCGGGCCACGATCACGGCGGCGGGACGCTGCCCACAAAAGATCCTGTCAGTTCGTCATCTCCGTCGCCGTCTGCCACGGAACAGAATCTCGGCAAATTGCCGCCGGCGGATCGCGAGGCCGCCCGCCAACAGGCCCTTTGCCCGGTGACAGACAAGCCGCTGGGATCGATGGGGGTGCCAATCAAGCTCGACGTCGAAGGCCGCCCCGTCTTTGTGTGCTGTGCCGGCTGCACGGCCGTCATTCAGAAGGATCCCCAAGCGATCCTGAAAAAGCTCGCCCTGCCGAAACCGTCCGCGCCACATGGCGGCCACCAGAAATGAGGCCGCACTCGGCCGACGGAGACGTCCTGCATGATCAATCTCGTCATTCGCTGGTGCCTGCAGAATCCGTTTCTCGTCTGCGTGGCCACACTCGTTGCTCTCGGCAGTGGCTGGTATGCACTGCAGCATACCCCCATCGATGCGATCCCCGACATCGGTGAGAAGCAGGTGATCGTATTTGCCGACTGGCCCGGCCGCAGTCCGCAAGACGTCGATGACCAGGTGACATACCCGTTGACCATCGCCCTGGAAGGGACACCGGGCGTCAAGGTGATTCGCTCGGCATCGGGCTTCGGCTTTTCGATGGTGTTCGTGATTTTTCATGACAACATTGACTACTACTGGGCGCGGAGTCGGGTGCTTGAACGGATGAATGTCGCCCGCAGTCGCTTGCCCGCCGGTGTCGAACCCGTGCTGGGTCCGGATGCGACGGCACTGGGCCAGGTTTACTGGTACACAGTCGAAGGGGAAGGCTTCGACCTGATGGAACTCCGCACGATCCAGGACTGGTACGTGCGTTATCAACTGAATGCGGTGGAGGGAGTCTCCGAAGTGGCGTCGATCGGTGGCCACGTCAAGCAGTACCAGATCGACGTCGACCCGGTAAAGATGCGGGCGCACGGCGTGACGCTCCCCGAGATCACGGAGGCGGTCCGTAAGTCGAACATCGATGTCGGAGCCAAGGTTGTCGAGATCAACCAGGTGGAGTTTTTTATTCGGGGCGTCGGCTTTATCAAGAAAGTCGAGGACCTTGAGAACGTGGTGTTGCGGACATCAGGGGGGACGCCGCTCTACGTGCGCAACGTGGCCAATGTCAGCCTGGGCCCCGACTTCCGCAGAGGAGCGCTGGATAAGGAAGGGTCGGAAGCAGTTGGCGGCGTGATTGTCATGCGTTACGGCGAGAACCCGCTGACGGTGATCCAGCGCGTGAAAGACAAGATTCGTGAGATCGAACCAGGCCTCCCAGAAAAAACCTTGGCGGACGGACGGGTCTCCAAAGTGAAGCTCGTGCCGTTCTACGACCGTACGGACATCATCTATGAAACGATGGCGACTTTGCAGGAGGCGCTGACCGAAGAAGCCATCGCGGCCGGCCTGGTCGTGCTCGTCTTCCTGCTGCACATTCGCAGCTCGCTGGCCATCGTGACCACGCTGCCGTTGTCGGTCGCGTTGTCCTTTCTGGCCATGTACGCCCTCGACATCGACTCGAACATCATGTCGCTGGCGGGCCTCGCCATCGCCATCGGTGATGTGGCGGACATGGGCGTGATCATGACCGAAAATATCTACCGGCACATCGCCAAAAACGATGGCACCAAGACCTACTATCAATGCGTCGAAGAGGGCGCGTTTGAGGTCGGCGGCGCAATCATGACGGCGGTCTCGAACACGATCATTTCGTTCATCCCCGTGTTCGCTCTGACGGACCAGGAAGGCAAGCTGTTTCATCCATTGGCTTATACCAAGACCTTTGCCATTACGGCTTCTGTCATTCTGGCCCTCACGGTCGTCCCTGTCGCGACTTACTACGTGCTGCGACCCGTATCGTGGTCGCGCCGGAGTTGCTTCACTTTATCTGCGGCCTTGGGATTGGTGGCCTGCCTGCTCAGTGGGATCACCTTTCGATACGGTTGGTTCCAACAGTCCGCGAATCCGTTGTCGGGGTGGCTCATCGCGGTGGCGCTGGGCATCAGCGTCGGCATGATCGCCTACCGAATGATGCGGGAGCGACTGCTGCCGATGGAAGAGAACTTCGTGTCGCGAGCGATCTTGTGGATCTACATTCCGACGCTCCGCTGGGTGCTGAACCATAAGAAGACGTTTCTCTCGATTCCCATCCTGATCTTCTGCTTGGGAGTGCTCACCTGGCAGGGATTCAGCCGACTCGCCAGCCCGATTGAGCAACTCGCGAACGGTGCCGGCCTCAACCTCAACCGGTTTACGGTATGGAGCGACCTCAAGCATGCCTTTCCCGGTCTGGGGCGCGAGTTCATGCCGGCCCTGGATGAGGGATCGCTGCTGTATATGCCGTCGCTGGTTCCAGCGGGGTCGCTCTCGGCTGCGATGGAAGTGATCTCCACGCAGGATCGAGCGATTCGCTCCGTCCCGGAAGTCGAGATCGTGGTGGGCAAGCTTGGAAGGGCCGAATCGGCCCTGGACCCGGCTCCCGTGGGCATGATTGAAACAGTCGTGCTCCTCAAGCCACAGAGTCAATGGCGGCGACTCCGCGTGGCGAGATTTTATGACAACTGGCCGGGTTGGCTAAAGCCGCCGGTGCGCTGGTGGTGGCCCGACGAGCGTCCGTTGACGAAGAAGGAGATTCTCGCCGAGTTGCAGGAGAAGACCGAAATCCCCGGCGTCCTGCCAACTTGGCTCCAGCCGATTCAGACACGGATCGTCATGCTGCAGAGCGGCTTCAGGGCGATGATGGGCATCAAGATCTATGGCAATGATCTGCGCGAGATCGAGAAACTCGGGCTGCAACTCGAGCCCATTCTCAAACAGGTCTCCGGGGCCACCGACGTCGTGGCCGACCGCATCACCGGCAAGCCCTACATTGAATTTGCCATCGACCGCGAAAAGATCGCCCGTTACGGCGTGAGTATTCGCGATGTGCAGGATGTGATCGAAATTGCCATCGGCGGCGAAAACCAGACCACCTCGGTCGAGGGCCGCGAACGCTATCCGATTCGCGTACGGTATCCCCGCGAACTCCGCGACAACCTGGAAGACCTCCATCGAATCCTGGTGCCGGCCGCCAACGGCGCACACGTCCCGATCTCGCAAGTCGCTGACATCCGCTACACGATTGGGCCTCAAGAGATCAAGAGCGAGAACGCGCTCCTCGTCGGCTATGTGACGATGAACACGCGCGATCGGGACGAGATCAGTGTTGTCGAGGATGCCGATCGGCTGATCCGGGCCAAGATTGCCTCGGGGGAAATCAAGTTTCCTCCGGGGTACTACTACAAGTGGGCCGGCCAGTTCGAAAACCAGGTGCGAGCCATGCAGCGACTGTCGTTGCTGCTCCCACTCTGCCTGGCGGTACAATTGTTGTTGCTCTACCTCGGATTCAACCGCTGGTGGCTCGCACTAATGATTTTCGTCGACATCATCGTCTCCGCATCAGGCGGATTCTTGATGCTGGCCTGGTGGGGCTACAACATGAGCGTCGCCGTGTGGGTCGGCTTCATCGCGTTGTTCGGGGTCGCCGAGGACGACAGTGTGCTGATTGCGACCTACCTCACGCAACTCTTTGAAAAAAAGGAACCCAGAACCATCGCTGAGGTTCGCGACCTCGTCATCGAGGCCGGTTCCAAGCGCATTCGGCCGGCACTCATGACGACCGCGACGACCGTGATCGGCTTGATCCCGGTCTTCACCACTGAGGGGCGCGGCTCGGACATTATGCAGCCGATGGCCATTCCCTCAATGGGAGGGATGCTCATGTCGGGCGTTACCATGTTTATCGTCCCCTGTGTCTTCTGCTGGGTGGAGGAACGAAAGCTCCGGAAGCGCCTGCGAGTCGCTGCCGATGCGTTGGCAACGCAGCAAACAACACCAGCGATGCAGACGCTCCCGACCACACCACCTGGTGAGCCCGATGGTAGCCAACCATGACGACGCCTGCCCCTTTGAATTCGACGCCCTAATCCGACTCGTTGGCTATTGTCGTCGCGGCCTGGGGAAGTGACGTCCATCGCGGACTGACCGCCGAAGAAGCCCAGCGACGTTTCGATTCTCACGGCCCGAATCGTCTGAGCGAAGCACCGCCACGACCGTGGTGGCTTTCGTTCCTGGCTCAGTTCAACGAACTCGTCGTCTGGATCTTGATTGCGGCGGCAGTCTTGTCGGGCGTCTTTGGTGACTGGAACGATACGATGGCGATTCTCGCCATCGTCCTGCTGAACGGAGTGTTGGGCTTTGTGCAGGAAGGTCGCGCGGGACGTGCGTTGGATTCACTGCAACGCATGTCGACCCCCAGCGCCCGTGTCCTGCGGGACGGACAGCTCACATTGGTGAGCTCCGACGGCATTGTTCCCGGAGACATTGTCCACCTTGAGGCGGGCGACTTCGTCCCGGCCGACGGGCGGCTGCTGGAGTCTTATGCGTTGGCGGTTCAAGAATCCGCCCTCACCGGAGAATCGGTCGCGGTCGAGAAGCGCGCCGACGTCGTTCTTCCCGAAGGCACCCCGCTGGCCGACCGAAAGAACATGGCCTTTCTCGCCACGACGGTGGCCGCCGGACGGGCGGTCCTGTTGATTACGGCGACGGGCATGTCGACGGAATTGGGCCAGATTGCAACCATGTTGACGCACAGCGCGCCCGAGCCGACCCCTCTGCAGCGACGATTGGACGAACTGGGCAAGATCCTGCTCGTTGCCTGCCTGTCAATCGTGGCGATCATCTTCGTGTTGCAGCTGCTCCGGGGGGAACTTCTCCTGGAAGTGCTGCTACTGGCCATCAGTCTGGCAGTGGCGGCGGTCCCCGAAGGTTTGCCAGCCGTGGTGACCGTGGCCCTGGCCCTGGGGTTGCAGCGGATGGTACGCCGCAATGCGCTGGTGCGCAAGTTGCCCAGCGTGGAAACCCTGGGCTCTGTGACCATCATCTGTACCGACAAGACTGGGACGTTGACACGTAACGAGACGACCGTTTGTGAACTTCTCGTGAATGATGTCCGCTACGAGATCACCGGCGTCTGCTATCTGCCCAAAGGTGAGTTCCATCCCACCGCACTTGAGGGAACGACGCCAGCACATCACCCTGCTGAGGCTGAAACGACGGATCTCGATTTCGCAATGACGGTGGGGGCAAGCTGCAACAATGCCCGAGTCGTTCCTCGTGGTGACGGAACAGAAGCATGGCAGATCATTGGTGACCCAACGGAAGGTGCTCTGGTCGTTGCGGCCCTCAAACGAGGGATCACCGTGACGGACACTGACTTGCAGACGCTGTACGAACTCCCCTTCGATTCTGACCGGAAAGTGATGTCGGTGGCCGTGCGACGGTCCGATGGTGCCCATCTGCTGTTCGCCAAAGGGGCCCCCGAGATGGTACTGGCCAAGTGTGTCTCTGAACGCAGAGAGGGGAAGGCGATCCCATTATCGGCCGTCGAAAATTCTGGCTGGAGCAGAATCGCAGCATGGCTTCGCGCGCCCTGCGGGTGCTGACCTTGGCCTATCGCGACAATCCCGAATCGGTTGATAATGGGAGTCAGGAACGCGATCTCGTCCTGTGTGGCTTGGTCGGCATGATCGACCCACCGCGAGAAGAGGTCGCGGTAGCCGTGGCGCGTTGCCGGCAGGCGGGCATTCGGCCGGTCATGATCACCGGCGACCACCCGGCAACAGCGCTGGCCATCGCCCGTGAATTGGGGATCGCTGATGCTGACGCTCCTGAAGTTCTGACCGGGCAGGAAGTGGATCAGATGTCGCAGGTCGAACTCCAGCAGCGCGTCGCGCGTGTCTCGGTTTATGCGCGGGCTACCGAAGCGCACAAGTTGCGAGTCGTTCAAGCCTGGAAAAGTCGTGGGCAGATTGTGGCAATGACCGGGGACGGCGTGAACGACGCGCCGGCGGTCAAGGCGGCGGATATCGGCATCGCGATGGGGCTCACGGGCACGGATGTCACAAAGGATGCCTCGGACATGGTCCTGATGGATGACAATTTTGCATCCGTCGTCAATGCAGTCGAAGAGGGACGCGGCATATTCGACAACATTCAGAAGTTCGTGCACTTCCTGCTGTCGTGTAATGCCGGGGAAGTCCTGTTCATGTTTTTTTGCCGCTTTGATCGGCTGGCCGGCTCCTTTGCAGCCGATCCAGCTGTTGTGGATCAACCTGATTACTGATGGTCTGCCGGCGCTGGCCTTGGCGATGGAGCCACCCGAACCTGATATCATGCGACGTCCCCCACGTCCGCCCAACCAGTCCGTGATCACGCGTCTGGGGGATTGTGGATCTTGTTTCACGGATGCCTGGTGGCTTCATCATCCCTCGCAGCGTTCTGGATCGTCTATCAGGGGCGTCCTGAGAATCTGCCCCATGCTCAATCGACGGCGTTTTGCGTGATGGCCTATACCCAACTGGCCTACGCATTTGCCTGCCGCAGCCAGACTTATACATGGCCGCAACTGGGTTTCTTGACAAATCCAACGGTATTCTTGGCCGTGACCATTTCTGCGTTGCTGCAGTTCAGTGTCTTGACGATTCCGGTGGCTCGTCCATTCCTGGAAGTCACGGGCCACCCGGTTCACAAGTGGGTCGTGGTACTCATGGCCTCACTGTTCCCAGTGACGGTGATCGAGGTCGGTAAGCTTCTGAAATTCTATAGCCCCTGGAATCCAAGCGAAAAGAGAATGCTGTCTGTGAACGCGTGTGTCATGACATTTGGCACCTCATTGAACTCATATTGCGACTGCACCGGGTACACGCCCCGCGACCTTCAGCAGGTCGGCCTTCACGTAGACAATCTGGTGCTCGCGGTGCCATTCGCTGGGGAAGAAGTTCTTCAATCGATTGGACTGGAATCGAACCGGGCAGTCAATAAAGTGGTCGGCGACTGCAGTGCCCAGCAATGTGTGCCAGCCGACATGAGCCACCGTAGCATCATGCCGATCCCCAGCCAGGAACCCCGCGAGTTCTTTGGCCACCGATATCTACAAAAGCGTCGCCGCCGATCTTCGCCGATCTTCGGAGCCTTTGCGACCACCGTTTGTGCCGTGCTGTGGATCGTCGGCGAGGGCGCCGCCGATGAAGGCGGTCGGCAAGGCGTTTAGGTTTGCAGCACAATTCGCACCGAGGGGAACAACAACATCAGCACGACGAACATTACGTCAGCGCAAGCGTCGGAAAGACGTGGGCTGCCGGGTTTGCTTCAGCGACGTATGACAATGCGAGACCCGGATGTCGCAAGTCAACGATCAGCTGGCACGGAAAATGTCCACTTTTGTCTCCAGGCATTTTCTCAGCGACAGGTCGTGGACGCCGAGTTCGAACCGGCCTGCGGGCTTCTGGTAGAAGTCCAGGCCCCGGCCTATCTTGATGGTCCAGCCGTTGTCGATCTGAATCTCGCGGTCGTGCAGTTTGTCATTCAGTTCGATGTGGAGTTCAACATCAAGCTCCAACAGGCTCTGTTTGAGCTCGTTCCACTTTGCTTCAACTTCAGTCAATTGGATACTGTCGTCGTAACTGGTGATCAGCAAGATTTTCTTGACGGCGCAGTGCTTGACCACCGCCTCACAGAAGCGGACGAAGTTTTGCACTTGGTGAGTGACGCGGATGTACGGGTCTTCGACGATGATCGCTTTGGCCCCGCGCAGGTAGGGCGCGACCAGCGATTCGTAGCTATAGCCGGTGTCGCCGTAATGAATGATGAAATGCTTCTCGACGGCCGGGTCGGGTGGCGGGAGGTCCGGCGTCGGATTGGTCGCGACGATCGGAGTTGCCACGGGATCCGCCACCACGCGGGCGGGCGGGTCGGAAACTGTGGCTGACTTCTCGCCGGCAGAGAGAGACAACGATGTTCGTTGTGGCTCCTGAGTCGCTGCGGCGTGCTTGGATTCGGGGCAATAGACGACGATTTCCTGACCGGCGGCGGTGAAGTAGGAGAGGTTGAT
Organism: Planctomycetaceae bacterium; assembly: GCA_021732845.1. Classification (GTDB taxonomy): domain Bacteria; phylum Planctomycetota; class Planctomycetia; order Planctomycetales; family Planctomycetaceae; genus JAKFUF01. Next base: position 96,384 of record JAKFUF010000001.1, read on the forward strand.
TCTGGCGAATTCGTCGTCGGGCTTCCGCTTGTTCATCTGCTCTTTGACCCGCCGTCGACCTTCAATGGCATAGGCGGTGTACTCGTCGAACTCAGCATCGCTCGGCGGACCGTCGGGATGCAGGATCTTGAGGAAGGAGCACAGCGTCTTTTTGATCCCCTTTTCATCCCGACCTTCGACGGACCTGCCGAGCTTGACGCGTTGGCTGACTTCTTCGTAGCGGTTGGTCTTCGAGAACTGATGGTGAAACGCCTCGCACAAATAGTCGGTGATGAAGCCATACCGATCGGTCAGATATTCGGAGCCATTCTTGAGCATCTCCCAGCCTGGCAGGTAGCACGCGAATCGGTCCATCACGGCCAGGTCGAACTCTTTGGGCAGCGGCATGAACAGGTCAAACCGGGGAGAGTTCACGATCTGGTCGATCGAATGATCGATGTTCCCCACGAACACCATGCTGGCATCGGCGATGACTTCAACGCCGCGGGAGAAGCGGCCGTTCGCCAGGTAGTCCTTCATGATCTGGATCGTGTCCGGATCCTTGATCTTGATGCCGGCGACTTCGTCGAAAGCCACGGTGTCCCAAAAACCCACCAGGCCAATCCGGCTTCGGGCGTTGTTATAGAAGAGGGTCGCCTTCGTCGCCTGGCCACCGCTGATCAACGTCGAATAGGGGGAGAACTCGCTGAAGAAGTAGGACTTTCCAGTTCCACGCGGACCGAGTTCGATGAAGTTGAAATTCGGTTCGGTCAGGGGGGCCAGCCGCAGGATAATGTGGAGTTTCTGCCGGGGCGTGAGCTTCGACGGCTCCAGGCCCACCGAACGCAGGATCGCGTTCAGCCATTCGTCGCGCGTGAACTGTTTTCGGCCCTCCACATACTGGTCGAAATCAAACCGGGTCAGCTGGATGGGCCGCAATTCCTCAATGTAGAAGGCGTAGTTGTCCAGTTCGATTTCGTTGTAGGCGAGGGTGACTTCCGCCCAGATGCCGCCCTCCAGCAGGCGGTTGTTGTCGCGATAGAACTTGTCGGCGATGGCGATCCGCTGCGAGTTGAAGTTCTCCAGGGCCGCCCAATGGCGCTTCTCCGCCTCCACATATTTGACATGCACCTTGTCGATGAACTTGTGCCGGCCCTTCGTCGCCACCTTCGATTGGGCGGCATTCGCCTCGTCGGCCCGGACATAGTTGTCGTGCAGTGTCTCCACGACTGCTTCCAGCCCCGTCTGAATCTCCGTGGCGTCGTCACTGGCGCAGTAGCGGGCAAGCAGGAACTCCAAAACGAACGTGGGCACGTTCGTGCCCTTCTTGATCCGGTGCAGCAGGTCCTTGCGGACCACTTTGCCGGAAAACGTCGTCAGCAGTTTGTCGTCCAGCGCGTCCATAGAATTACACCGTATAGTCGGTTGCCAGTTCGAGCTTGCTATAGGCGGTCAGCGTGGTTGGGTCGAGGGCTTTGACGGTGAATTTACCCTCGAATTCGACTTCCATCTTGAGTGTGACGGGGATCGACTCGCCCGGCTTGATGCTGACAGTCCCTGTCGCCGGATTGACCGGGCCGCCGGGCTTCGCCTCACCGACGACATTCCCCTGCTTGTCATGCGCCTCAATCCGCACTTCAACCGTTGATCCCGACGAGAACAGGTTGCCAGTGGCGACGACCTCCACCACGGGAAAGCGGGTTGTGATCAGTTTGCCACGTTTGTAGTTCAAAGCCACCGCCACTGATTGGGCGACATTCTCTTCGACCTCGGTCAAACGCACGGTGATGACCGGAACAACTGCCTCCTGCAACGACGCTCCCCCATGAAAGTACCGCACCCCTGCGCGGTACGCGACCATCCCGCGTGGTCCGGCAAGCTGATTGAAGTCGCCGCGGATGCCCAGGTGGCTGGCCGCCAGGGCGAAGTTCGCGGCATCGGGTGTACCATTACCGAGTTGACAGCGGTCATGCAGGGACAACCAGCTTCCCGGTGGCTTCTGGCAGACGTCACCCGGTCCTGCAGCACTGTTCAAGAAGAAGCCGTGATCGGTGACGATGATCGCTTCCTGAAAGCCCAGCGACTTCAGCTTGTGGACCGCGAAGCGAATCTCCTTCAACGAATCCAGGATGATCCGCAGCGCCATGTCAGGCGTCGATTCCAGGTGGCTGTCGATGGTATTGCTGCGCAGGACCAGCAGCTCCACCGTGGCCGGCGGACCTTGTTTGGAACGCCGGAAGTCGCCCAGTGGCATTTCTGCAAAGCGCTGTCCGTAACGCCTCTTCAGCAGGTCCATCCGCTGCGTGACCGATGTCAGCGGTTGGTCTCCCAACATCACGGTCATCGCGTCATTCCGGTTGACCAGCCGCAATTCCTGGCTGGCCCCCGGCAGAAGGCTGGCCATGCCGACCGGCGTGATGGTGGGCAACTGGGCGAAGGCGGGCTGCAGTTCCACCTGGCCGTCGTCGGCCAGTTGCTTTTGCAGTTCCAGACCCAGTTCGAACCGCAGCGAGTCGATCAGCAGGACCGCCACGCGTCGACCCGACTCCTGAAGTTTCGGAGCCACCAGGCGGTCAAAGACCTCGGCATTGGACAATCGACCCGTCGGCGGCCAGCCGGACTTCTCCAGATGACGGACAAACGCCTCTTGCACCTGGCCGACCAGCCGGGCGTACGCTGCCCGCGCCTGGGTGATGACGCCATCCAGGGTGTTGTGAACATCGTTGAAGTCGCCAACCGCTTGTTCAAACTCGCGCTGGCGGCGGTCGACATCGCGCAGTCTGCTGACATAAAAGTCGATCAGCCGGTCCTGGCTGGTGAACTGCGTGGGCAGCTCGCGGTCGGCATCGCCACAGGCCTCAATCAGGCTAACGGCCGACTGCAACAGCGACCATTGAATCTGGTTTTCACCCCGGCCTCCCCAAACCGAGTGCGTGTGCCGATGAAAGAGCTGCCGCAGCCGGTCAAAATCTTCGCGGTGGAGCGCAGCCACGCCCTGGGCAAAGAAGGACCGCTCTTCGAACGGGAATGTGACACGCACGCCCAGATCATCAATGGCCTGACAGAATGCGGTCAGGTTCATCTCTTTCTCGATGGTCTCGGCCCGTTCGATATACTCCGCCCGTGTCCGCCGGTCGCTTCGCAGCCGCTCGCACAGGTCCTCCACCAGCGGCCTGGCTTCCGGCGTGGCTCGCGGCACATCCAACAAGGTGCCAGGCAGGTCCGAGGGCAGATCGAACACAAATTCGCTGAACAGTACAAACCTCCACAACTCGTCGCCGACCGACGACCAGCTCTTGCCGCGGGTCAACAGTTTGAGCTGCAGCGTGGCGGCGAACAGCGCCCGGGCTTCTGGCACCCACGTGTCCTGGCCCTTCAGGGCGACTAACTGGATGTCGGAGGGGGCCAGCAGGGCGAACAGAATGTCGCGGGCCGACTCGACTTTGAGCAGCGTCTGCAGCGTCGGCCATCCCCCGCCGCCGCTAATGGCATCGATCAATTCCAGGCTGGGGTTCGGCGTCTCCTGAAACAAGCGGCGAATTTCCGTCGCATGATCAGGCTTCGACTTCAGGCACAGGCTGAGGTACTCATCCCCCGCACCCTGCGGAAAGACGGCACCGCAGACCGTATAGATCGCAAAGGGGTCGCGCTGTTTGTCTTCATCGGTGAGCGGGGCTGGGGCGGGAACATAGACCAGCAGTGCCGTGACGGCAGACTGGGGCTGCGCCAACATCTGGAGTGTGGCGAGTGCCAGTTCCCGACTCTCAATGCTGCTCGTGCTGGCATCCACCACGCACCGTTCGGAGCTGGCCAGTTCCATACACAAATCCCGATAGCGGCGATCGGGATCATAGACCACCAGGACGCCGTTTCCCTGCAGCCGCTTGAGCAGCACTTCCTGCTGGATGAAAGTTTTGAGGGTCATGATGAATTTACTGTCGGGGGATGCCGCGCGATGTGGTCAAACGCTTCAAGGCAATTCGACACGCAGTGCGTCACGAATCGAGAAATCCGTAAAGTGGCTTGAACGGCAACTGTGGGTAGCATTCCATCCCTGCCAGATACGAACGGTTCCGCGTGACCAGCGACGTGGCCACAGCCTCATGGTGTGTTCCGCGGAGCCACGGCGTGAGACAGAGCAAAACGTGACTCCGCTGCACACACCCTACGGGGTGAGGGCGAACGAAGGTGGGGGTTCTTCTCATGCGTCGGTTTCCGCTCCGTCGATTTCGTTACTCCCCTTCTTCTTCCGTGTCGCCCGTTTCTTGGCGGGCTTGGGCACTTCGACGTACAGGTGTTCCAGGTTGTGGGCGATGGCCAGGGACTTGTCGGTTTTGCACTCCTCGGCCACGCGGTCGGGCCAGATGCTGTAGGCGAGTTGCGCCCAGTCGTAGTCGCCGGCTTCCAGGGCGAGCCACGTTTCTTTGAGGGTCTTCTGCCACTTGGCGAGGCGGAACAGTTTCCAGAGCGGCGCGGCGGTGATCTGCACTCCGTCATTCAGATTCGGCTTCCAGAACCGAGCGATCCGCAGCAATTCGGCGCGAAACTCATTCAGCTCCAGTTCCAGAGTCGTGAGCTGTTCGAACTCCTTTTCCTCGGCGCTCGACCGCCCCGTCTTTTGCCGTAACCGTGCCGCGTCGGCGGCGACCTGCTTCAGCTTGGGTTCGACGAAGTCGTTGACGGCGATGTACAGCGTCTGATCGGTGAGTCGGTGGTAGTAGACCCACAGCGTATAGCTGTTCGACCCAGTGGAGAGCGGCCAATAGACCGGGGCTTGGCGGCGACTTTTGGAATAGTGCTTTAAGTGAAGGGCGAAGAAGTCGGCCGGTTTGCGAAAATGCTCTCGCAACGCCTTCACGCCCAGAATCTCGCACGCCTCATGTTCAATCGTTTCGTGAGTATCTGGCCAGATGATTTGAAAGACCTTTTGAACGCCACCCTCAATGTCGCGTTGATGGCCAGCGTCATCCACCAGCAACCCGTCCCACGGTATGTCGAGCGGATAACGAGAGTCTCCAGTAGCTTTCTGCCGTGCCTGATCGCTCTCAGTGAGTGGCAAATTCTGCTCGTTTTGCAGCATCCCCGGCGGGCAGACGGGCAGCGGATCAAACGGATCTGGCACCAGCGGGGCCGAATGCTCACCGGTGGCGTAGCGGATGTCCCAGCGACCGAAGCTGCAGCCGAGGGCGTAGGCCAACAAATCGGCGGTGAGCGCGGGTGCGTCGGCTGTAGCAACCTCCTGTTCCTCGTCTTCACTGCTTTCGGATTCGACATGGTCAATGGCTTCAGTGTCGAGCGTAGCAATCAAAGCGGTGCGGTCCGCATCGTCGAGGCCATAGAGACGAAATGCGAGATTGTCAATTTCGGTCTGTACGGCGGCGACGGATTCCCCGCACGCACGCGCATATACAGCCCTTCTCGCGACGCGTTCGGCTAGAGTGCTGCCTGTAGCTGCGAGCAGTGCAGGGAAAACGAAGGCATGAGAAGTGGAGTCTGATAGTTTCAGACTGCGTTTCTCGGTCCAAGCCTGATGAGAGAGTTCCCCCAGTCGTTTTCCTTCTTGGACTGCGATATTTGGTAATGGCAACTTCTGAAGAACCCCGACTACAAATTCAGGAAAGCCGAATCGACCAAGCAGGATCTTGAAGAGATAGTCGAATACTGACGCGGCAGTCAGGCCAAGGAGCGCCAAGAGGTCGGATGTAGGAGCAAGAATAGCGTAACCACGGACTGTGAAGATCGAGCCTGCGGGCATTACTTGAGGTGAGAAGGCTTTGGCACGGAGCGGCCACGTTATTCCTGGCAGGAAATACAATTCGTAATTTGACGGCTGTTCACTGCTGCGCCCTGGCCGCCCAAGAAAGCCAGCAAAGGTATTTCGCTTGTCGTGCCAGTGCGCCACTAGCGGCAGGTCGTTGTAAAACGGCGAATAGGCACCGCCCTTCACATAGGTCCGCCAAGTTCCATTTAGTGGGAACGTATTACATTCCCAAAATGCTCGAAGATAACGAAAATCGTCGCTTGTCTGCCCCCCTGCTCGAACGACACGATCACCTGCCTCGAACTGCGGCAACTCAGCGAAGAGACGATGAAACGTTGTCCCAATCCAGTAAGTAAATGGGCTTCCCGGGACTTTGTTAAAGCGGCTCGGATCGCAAATGAAAACCTGCTTAGTACTATACCCGCGAACCGCCTCTAAGAGACTCGCGCCTTTATCAGTTTCTCCAAGTGCCCTGACACATACGAGCGGCGGGAAAAATTGCTCCGCCGGCGTGGCGACTTTTTTCACAGAGAGCCATCGTGGCGCAAATCGGACTGTGTGACCCGAATCGCGTTGTACGAATCCTTGGACTGCGAGGTCTTCTAGCTCAGCAACTGCCTGGTGGCGCTTGAGTCCGCCACGGGCGGCCTGCCATTTCGGAAGGCTGAAGCGGCCCTGCTTGTCCCGCTTAACCTTTTCTAGCACGTGAACGAGTGAAAGAGTCAGGTCGCGGGCTTCCTGCACGGAGAGGCTGCGGAGAACGTAGGCAGCGACTTCTACCATCGCATCCAGCACGCCGCTGCCAAGGTCGGCGAGGGCAATCGGCCGAAACAGCCGGAGGACAACGCGGGTCCGCCAGTCTTCGCTCTGGCCGAGAAAGAAGCCGGTCCGGGAACTAATGATGCCCAGATACCCGGCGGGGATGAGCCGGGCATGAAAGCACTCGACGAACGCCTTGTAGACATCGCCCTTGGTGTCGCCGTACGTCTCGTCGATATACGGCTTGGAGGGCAGGCTGCCATCGCCGAACGGAGGATTCATCAACGCCACGTCGTACCGTTCCCGGCACAAGTCCACGAACGCGAAGCCGCGAGCGGCGTCGTTGGCAAACAACCGACGCTGGTAGCCGCCACCCTGTTCGGCGGATTCCGCGTAGGCCCGCAGTGCGTCATACAGCAGTTTCTCAGCATCGTCCCAGAACGACGCGTCGGTGATGCCTCGGGTCAGGTCGAGGGTCTGCTGCACCGCCTTGGGCTCGGAAGCGAACAGCGACAGCTGCCGGGCGGCCGGGCGTTCGAGCCACTGCCGCTTGGCTTGGGCGACCTCGTCAGCGATCTCTTCTTCAATCTTGAGCAGCGACCCAGCCTCTCCGGCGAGCTTCATCGACTCGAAGACCCTCCGCACGAGGCCAGCGAGGAACTGTCGCTCGGAGTTGCCCGAGAGGTGCTGGGCGATGAACTCTTCGAGGAACGCTGTTTCGCCCGGCATTGGCTCGGCGCAGGCGATGTTCGATCGCCGGATTTGCGGCCGGACCTGGGGCTTGATCCCCTGGCCCTGCCAACTCTTCTGCGCTCTGAGCCACAGCGACAGACCCGCGATTTGCACGGCGCGTCGATCAATGTCGATGCCGTGAATGTTGTGTTCGATGATCAGCCGGGGCACGTCCTGCAGAAATTCGGCATATGCTTCCTCACGCGTCGGCGAGGGCCGCGTCTCCAATTCAAAACAACCGGCCAGTTCCAGGAACAAGCATCCGGTGGAGGCCGCAAACCAATGCTCACGCATCGCCCGCACGTAGTCGAACTCGACCAGGGGCAAAACGAGGCTGAAGGCCTGTCGGGTGGCAACCTGCGAAGGGTGATAAATCAGCGGACGTCCGGCAACCGCCCCGTCATGGTAGCGTAATAAAGCGACCACCGCCTCCTCAGCCCGCATCGTGCGCCCGGACGCAGAACAGGCAACCGTCGCCTCACGCCGCAGCCGGACGCTCTCGGGGACCGCGATCTGCGAGGAGCTGTCGCACCAGCCATAGTCGCGCGCCAATTGGTCGCCAAGTTGCTCAATGTGCCACGCCTCCTCATAGATCCGTTCAAACAGATCGAAGGCGTACAGCCCGAAATGCATTGAGCCACAGGCGGGGTCGATCATCTTGATCTTCCGCGGATCCTTCAGCGCGCGATGCGGAATGTGGACCGGCTGGTTCAACAACTCTTCCTGCGACAGGTCGGCGGCAGACTCGGACGGTACCGGCGGCCGCTCGCCTTCCTTGAGGAAGATCTCGTGCGGACGACGGACCAGATACCGGCAGGACTCTTTCAGGCTGGTCTGCCCCTGCGTCATTTCGTACCAGATCCGGCCAAGCGTGTTGTCGGTCAGGAATTCGACGACGTATCGGGGCGTAAAAAACTGATTACGGACGGCCAGCTCGCGGCTGTTGCGCGGGGCGGCGGAATCGTCCCGCATCTTCTTCCGCTCGTCCTTGGAATTGAAATACTGGTAGATCCAGCCGATCGTCTCGTCCTCGTCCCACAGGGTCTCGAGGTCGGGGTGGTTAATTTGCTCCAACAACAGCAACAGTGCGGACTCGCGGGGGAACAACCGACCGCTGGGGCTGAACCGGTCGAACAGCACCGCAACGTCCATGGCGAATTCGTCGAACAAGCTGAACAAGTAACAGCGGTAGGCGTCGCCCGTCTCGCCCAGTGACGGGCCCGCCAGGCGGGCATAGAGCTGAAACCCCTTCGATTGATACCCCTGGCGGACCGATCCAATCAGCAGGTCGCGGGCCTCGGCCATCCGCAGAGCGCACAGCCGGTTGAGGACCGTAAACGCCTGTTCGCGGACAATCCGCTCGACCGTGGCTCGGCGGTCGTTGCCGGGGCTGGTGGACAGGTAATGCTCCAACATCTCCCGCAGCAGACGCGCGGTCTGGCGGCGGCCGTCGTCGAGCCGCGGAAGCTGCGACAGCTCGGCCACTTCGCCCGTGACGGGGTTCATGCCGTATTCGTGCTGCAATTGCCGTGTGAATTCTTCGGTCAGCAGCGCGCGGGAGGCGGCCACAAATTTCTGCAAACGATTGCGCGTCGGTTGGTCAAAAGCCATGCGGCATCAGTCCTGGTGTAGCTTCAAGGTGACTTCAAGGTGCGCATATCCGGCGCTCTGCTGCTGCAACTCCTGAAACAGGTCGATCACCTGACCGAGGGCGGCCAAAGTGGTTACGATCTGCGGCAGTTTCACTTCTTTCTTGAACGTCGTTTTGCCAGCCTTCTTCGCGTCTTCCAGTTCGCGCTGCCGCTTTTCGTCCGCCTCACGCCCCCGCTCCAGCCGCCGAGACTGACCCGTCGCCTCCACACTCTTTTTCAGGCTACGGACACGGCCGGCGAGTTCGTATTCCTGATTCAACAGATGCTTCAGGCCGCCGAGGTCTGGGCTAGCGGGAGCCACCAGTTCTTCCAGCGACGACAGCGATTTGGACTGCTCCTCCTGAGTCAGCTCGGCCCATTCCGGCAGACGCTGCAGATCGAGTTCAGCATTCCTGAGGCTGTTGGTCAACGCGTCAGCCATCCGCCGCGCCGCCCCGCTGGTCTGCGACTTAATGTCGGTCAGCAGCGTGCTCAAATCGGCCGAGTGCTTGTGGAAGCCGGGCTGTTTAAGGCATTCACCAAGCTGCAACAGGTCGTCGGCCAATTCCCCTTTCAGTGTCCCTGGCACCCCCGAGTTCGGCAGCGATTCGATCTGTTGACGATGAAGTTGCAGGTCCTGGATCGTGGCTTCGAGCCCGTTCTTGAAGGCCGCCTCCACATCCGCGGCCCATTTCAGATCGGTGTACAGCGACGAATCCGCTGCACCCAGACGTTGCGGAGCGTCGGAGGCATCGGCCAACATGATGTCGGCCAGCTCCTGGTTGAGCGCCCTCACGGTTTCTGCCCCCGGCAGCCCCATCGTCCCCAGCTTTTCGACCAGGGGACCGAACCGATGCTGAAACTGCGGGAAGTGTTTCGCCGCCGTCTTGCTGATTTCATTCTCCAGCGGGATGACCTGATCCCCCACCAGGTCGGTCAACCGTTCCGTCGCCCGCGCCAACATGTCCATGGCCGGGGGATTGTTGCGTAGCGCGACTCCGACCGTTTTGAACTTGTTGTTGGTGCTGAGGCAGTCGATCGCCTGCTGCCCGTTGACGGTGATCGCCCGACCGGACGCCTTCAGCGTGATCTCGCCGGCAAGCAACATCGCGGCGATCAGGTACCGCAGCGTATCTTGCGACCAGCCAAACGGAGCCTCGGTGAAATGACCGAGGAGCCGCTTGCCATCGACGCTGCCGGTGCGGTCGATGAAGTCGCGAATGCTTACCAGCGCCTTGTGGCCGGTGTTGATCCGCGGGGTGCCGCCCACCACCTGCACCAACCCGAGGGGATCAAGCGCCGCGGTCACCGCCTTGAGATTGTTCAGACGCAAAAACTTTTCGGCGAGGCCGGTGTCGGCCCGCACTTCAGCCTCACCGTAACGGTCGAACACCTGTTTGGCGACGCCAGCCAGGTACTTCTTCGCCGCTTCCAACAAATCCGGGTCCAGCACTTCGGCGGCCGTGGATTCCCCACGAAAGATAAACCCACCCTGTGCCAGCGACGTTTTGAGCACCTGCTGCAGTTCCCCGCCCAACCGGGCGGCGCGATCGGTCTGGGCGTGGCAGTAGTCCCGCACCTCTTCGTCGGGATCGTTCCGGTTGCGCTGCACTATTTCGTTGCAGCGAAAGATTTCGAGGACTTTGTCGTCAGCGTCGGGAACCGCCCGTCCCAGCAGGAAGATGGTGTTCTGACTGGTGCGTTGGCGGGATTCTTCCAAGAGCCGCGAGCGGGCAGTGTCAAAATCGTGCGGGGGGACGAACTCCACAACGGTCTGGATGGTTTCACGCTCACCCGCCAGGCCAACGGGCAGGGTGCCGGTCACGAGCTTCAGGCCAGACGTGACTGCCAGCGTGCCGTGCAGTTTCGTCGCTGGCAACGGATCAAACGCTTCACGCAATCGTTCGCTGAGAATGCGGCGGGTTTCCGGCGTGCGCATCGAGAGATGAGCCCGTTCCACGTCGATGTCATTCAGCTTTTCACTGAAGAAGCAGAGGTTGCCATCCTTCTCGCCGAACGGAACGAGGGGGTCGCTGATCAGTTCCTTGATGGCGGCTTCTGTGGCGTCACGGCGAGAAGGTGCGTCGACACCGGGGTGCATCAGACTGGTCACGTTCTGAGCCAATACCGGCATGTTGCCCAGAATCTGCAGCACCGCCACGGTCTTGGCGACATCCTGATGCAGGGTCAAATCTGGAAACCGCAGCAACGCTTTCCCCACAGCCTTGTGAACGGACGGGAACGCGCGGCGGATGTCCTTTTCCAGCGAGTCGTACAGCGTGGCCGTTGTGGCCAGCCACCCCACGGATTGATTTGCGACGGGCTCCTGCCCCTCGACCCCCTCAACGAGGATGTCCTGGATCACCTTGATGGCCGACCGCAGGCCGACACCGCCGGTGGACTTCGCCAGAGCCCCGAGAAGGTGCAGCAGGATGTCGAAGTGCGCCGGCAGAAACGGATACAAATTGACGAACGTTGTCTTGTCGAAATCCGCATCGTAGAAACGGGCGTCCTGCAGCTTGGTGTTGTGCCGCAGCTCCTGCCCATGTTTTTCGAACCGCTCGGCGAGAGCTTTGTCACCTGCGGGAGATTTGCCAAGCAGGCGGCGATAACAGATCTCCCGAATGTCGCTCGATTCCAAGTCGACCTGAATCGGAAACCGATCTTTAAGCCGGTGCAGTTCCGGGGAATTCAACGCCGCACGCGGATCGTCCGCAGTCAGCGTCTGCTGGGCGGTGCCGACAATCCAGACCTTTCCCTGGCCGATATTCTTAAGATTCTTCGCCAAACCGTCCAGATTCAAAATCAGGTTTTGACGCGAGCCGACGTACTGGCCGACTTCATCAATGATGAAGATGATGACCTGTTTGCCGGTCTTCTCCCGGACAATTTCGATCATCTCTTTGACGCGTTCATTCTCAAACACCTTGAAGTCAGCGGATTCGGTGGAAAACGCGGTAGGCGTTTTGAACAACGCGGGATACAGCACATGCGCAATCTCGGGAATCAGGCTGTCGATGACCAGCGGATCGTTTTGAACTTCGTTCCAGGGCAACCCCGCGTCGGCTTGAATTCGGTCTAAGAATTCCTGGTAACGGCCGTCCTTCCGCAGACGGCGTTCCAGTGTGGCGACTTTCAAATTGCGCGAATAGCCGGCCCACTGCAGCGCCTTGTAATACATAACCGTGGAGACCTCCTCCATGGTGGCCCCGGCCAGCATTTCGCTGGCCAAGTCCAGCAGTACGACGGCGGCTGGATATTTCCGCGCGACCGTCCCCAGCAGCGCCCGAGTCTGGGGCTTCTGCAGGCGGTCCTGCAGATGGGTTATAAATGGCTTGTGGTCAATGGTCACACTCTCGTCGAGCGCCAGGCCCAAGTACTTCGTGAACGAACTCTTGCCCGAACCATAGAAGCCGGAAACCCACACCCCAATTTCGTTCTCACCGCCGCTGTCGAGGGCATACTGCATCTTGGACAGCAGTTTTTCCAACTGTGCTTCGATGCTTTCCGTGGCGATGTACTCGGAGATCTCAGCCTTTAGCCTCAACTCCTGGGACGCACCATAGGTGATCACCTTTTCGATCGACCGGTAAATGTTTTTGGCAGGATCAAAGAGATCTTTGATGGTCTTTGCATTCGGTTGTTTGGCGGGCATGGTGTAATTGCTCTCGGGATGCGGTCAGCCGCCGACGTGAACTGAACGATAATTGCCGTCCTCGGGATAGAACCCCAGGAACTTCAGCCGAGTTTTTCCGGTTCGTTCGCCCGGATAAAAGAAAACGGTCGGGACTTTGGTCTGGCCGTACAGCTGGCTTTCCACCGCCCCGATTCTCATGTACGGATGCAAGGCTTCCAGATCCGTGATCAGGACAATGGCATTCGTACGGGTCGCGAGTTCCTGCAGCACCGACTCCAAACGCTTCTGCAAGGCGCCGTTCGTGACGAGGGTGTTGGCCAGCGATTGATTGGTCTTGAGCCACGCGGTGGGTGCCTTGCGATCTTCCGCGAGCCAGATTCTTCTCAGTGGTGCCTTACGGAAGACTTCGTCGATTTCTTCGGCAATCGAGAAGCGGCGGACGTCCCAACCGTCGTTTCGCAGCCGGGCCGACCAGGCGGGCAAGGCGCGCTTGGCCTCCAGGATCTCACTGGGAGGGAACACGAGATAATAGATCGGCTCAAAGCTGGCGTGGCTCAAATCGCGACCGCGGCGGATTCGATCCAGCAGCTCGCTGAAGTTGTTATTGAGCGAAGACACGAATCAGCTCCTCCCAGCTCTTGATCCGCCATTCAATCCGCAGCAGGCCGCTGGCGCTTTGCACCAGGAAATACCCCTGCAGTGCCAGCCGCTTGAGTTCGTTCACCACATCCGCCCGGTCCATCCCGAATAGGCTCCAGACGCAGTCCCCCACGACGAGACTCTCGCCGGCACCAGCCTCATGCAGTTCGTACGCCAACACGATGGCAACGCGGGCCTCGATGCGGTACGGCAGGATGCGGCGTTCGCGCCGAGTGCCGGATTCAAGCAGCCCGAAGTCGCTGCAACATCCCGTCAGGTATCCGGCCATCCTCCGAATCGTGCTGTCGGACCACGTCTGTTTCATCCGGCCATCTTGATTTGCACGAACAACAAACTCCCGCGCCTGCGTGTTCGTGAGCGTGACACGGCCGGCGGAATAGGCCGTCCAATACACGTCCCGCACGAAGTCGCGCAGGATGGAATTCGCCCGACAGGTGGCAATGAAGTGCAGTTGATCCAATTCACGCTTGGACAGCACCGGCGACAAAGCCTTCAACCGCACCGCGGTCTCGCCGCCATCGCGCAGGTAGCGTGGGGCGAAGCATTCAATGACGAAATTCCGCAGCCGCCGCGCGGACATGTTGGGAAATCTCCCTGACTTCAGGGCGATGGCGTTCAAGGCTGGTGCCGTCATGCCGGGTGCCCAGAGATCAAGCAGCGACCACGCCTCCGCGATCACTCCCAGCCCCGCCTGCAGATTTGCATTGTAAGGCTCGGTGGTCATTGTTGATCGGAAAAGAATGGATAGGCCTGAACTCCCCGATCAAATGCCTGAAGGTAGTGCGCCGCCACAGTTCGCCATGCACTGCTGCCACGAACATCGGTCAACGAACCGGCACGCACTGCCCCGTCGGGGGCTTCTTTGGTCGGCACAGCCATTTCCCGCAGGCTCGCCAATGCCACCTCACGATTCTTCACGCTCCCTGTCAGCGTTTCACGGATGGAGGGCTCCACGACGAGGCGATGCACCACCTGTTCAAGATCCTCCGGAAGTCGAAACAGGTGACAAACGTCGCCTACGCCGATGTGGTCGTCATGCAACAGTGCCGCAGCTCGCGAAAGACCCGCATACTGCGCCAGGAGCTGAGTCCTGGGAAACACAGGTGCCAAAAAGGCATTGCAACCTGGTCCAAAGAAGGAACTCTTCCACCAGGCAAACTGATCCTTCTCTCCCAAGAAACCAACAAGCAACCGCAGTTCAGCCAAGGATGTCAAAGCACTCAATTGCAAATTGCACCCTCAATCATGGGGAACAGTGTCACAGCAAAACCGCGATTTGAGATCTCCGCCGTCGCTTGGACATCGCGACAGCCACTCTACGGCAACGGGCAACGGTCAACAAGGGGATGGCGTTGCTGGAAAACGGGGGCGGAGAACGACGTTTGGGCGAAGCGGCGGGGCTCCCGTCGCCGCACTGGGAAGGTCCGACATCGACCTTGTGCCACGGTTCGGCAGGAGCCGCCTGGCCTGCTCAGCTATGAGACACCGGTCAGGCAGACGCGGGAGGCGCTGTTCTCGCGGTGGACCAACACTTTCTGGTCGAACTCGTCGCGGAGTACGAGGACACCCGAGCCGTCCACTTCGCCGACACCGGGCTGTTCATCTATGCCACGCCCAATGTTCAGTTCGACGTCCGAATCGGGCGGCGGGTGTGAGCGTCTGGAATCTTGGTTGAATGCGGTTTGTCTGTTGACCGTGGATGGCGTGAGTGATCTGTGGGCGGATCAGGCGGCGTGGCGTTTGGCGCGGTTCATCCAGAAGGATTGCCAGACGGTGGATTCGCTGCAGATCATGGCGCGGACGTGGCTGACGGCGTTGGTGCCGTACTCCCTCCACCGCATGCCGCCGCCGTCCAGGCGGTGGTTGATCACGGTTTTGCAGGCGGATTCGATGTTGCCGGAGCCGATCTGCCAGCCCGCCTTCACGTAGGCCGGGTAGTCCATGCTGTACAGGTTGCCGGCCACATAGTTTCTCAGGAGACGAAAGGACTCCTTCGCGGCCGCGCCGGCCGACCCCAGGTCCAGCGTGTCGAGGGTCTTGAGCAGCGTCTCCCCGCCCTCATGCTTGGCGATGTGGCACCACGCGCTGGCCTGCCGGGCTCGTTCCTCCTCGTCTTTGAGCCACTCCCGGCTGAAGGCCTCCAGGTGTTCGGTCAGATGATAGAAGTCGAGGATCAACACCTTTTTGGCGGAGAATCCCGACAGACAGTGCGTCTCCAGACTTTCGGCCAATCCGTTGCCGCCATCCGTCAGTCCGATGATGACCTCCGCGGTCTCCAGATGCACGGACCCGGCCATCTGCCGCAGGCGTCGCCCCGCTTCGGCAATCTCCATCAGCCCGGCGCAGTAGCGGGCTTGTGACCGCGGTGACTTCGGTTCAAAACCAGCCGCCGCGTCCAGCCTCGCCACTTCCAGTGGGGCTTTTGTGGCGGTTGGTTATGGTTCATCGTCTTTTGCGGGCTGCGGGACGGGGTTGAAGACCTCCGCCACCCACACCACGCGGGCCTCCGCCTTTTCGCCATTCGGTCCCTGCTGGCGACCCCCCGTGGCATCCATGCTCAGGTACGCGCACCGCCGGCCTTCCGCGTCCTGATGCCAGTCCCACGCCGCTTCGGAAGCCACGGATCGCCGGCGGACATCGCCTGGTCGATCTCCTGTCCGATCTTCTCGGTGGTGCGCTGCACTGTGGATTCCGACAGCAGCACGCCGGACAGGGTGTGCACCACCTGCTCAGAACCTTCCTTGAAGGCCGCCGAGAGGCCGCCCGCCATCGTGACCACCTGCTGCACCGCAGGTGTCAGCTTTCCCAGCAGGCCCAGCTCATCATCCGTCGGGAACCAGCCGGCCGCGCAGTGTTTGCACCAGTAATAGGCGCGGCAATACCGCCCTTGCCCGGACAGATCTCCGTGCGTGATTTGCTGAACCTTCCAACCATTCTGTCTCCACCCACCTGCCGACATGCTCCGGGTCAAGTTTGCGTTTTGCCCTCGGCTTAAACCGCGGACTTGGAGCGGGTCCAAATACATCACCAGCGTGACAAGGCGGCATTCTCGGCTTCGCCCTTCCCTAGCAGGCTCGCCATGTCGACCGGCCGTATCGAGTTCGTCATCCTACGGACTGGCCAATCGTCCACCGCTGCTCCCCACCCCGCCTCACGACGACGCAGTTGCGGTCGACTACAGGATCAAACTTAAACCTCCTGACAGGGACTTTCACCCTCCCGATTCAGCAAACTTGCAAGCGCACCAGGGTCCGCTTCGCGGACCGAGGGCGATCTTTTTCTTCACGCATCGTTGGTCATGGATCGGGGTGCGGACCCAAGGTGCTCATGGAGTTGAACCAGCGAACCGCCGCGACAAGCTCAGGCGACCAGAAATCGAGCGTGTGACCGCGTCCCGTTCATGGAACTGCACCGGCGTTCGCGCCCGCTTGAGCTCACGCGTCAACCGGAGCATGTTCTTCCGAATCGATCGTTCCGGGCCAATGTTCCCTCCGGCAATGTAAATGGACGGGTGAGGGTCGTCCGCCGCGGGCAGAGGCAGCGGACCGAAGGCCGGCACAGAAAAGGCGATCGCCGCGGCGAACTGCCGGGGATGCCTGAAAGCCACGGCCAGCGCGAATGCGCCGCCATTCGAGAAGCCACAGACGCAGCTTCTCTCATGGTCAGGCGACGTTCCGAACTTCTCGCCCGCCCAGCACCGCACCCGCTCCACGAAGAACTGCTCATGCTCCAGGAAGAGTGCGTCGGCACTCGGCAGGTATTCCTCGGCACACCGCCGTCGCGCTGTGGACACCGATTAGGACCGGCAGGTCGGCGTCGGGCAAGGAGCCCTGCAGGCTTTCGGAAAACTGCTCAACGATCTGGTCATTGGTACAGTACACAACCCACTGGGCCGCCGTGGCTCCGGCCCTCGGAACGGCGGCTGTGACCCATCGGTGGCCGCCAGCCTCGTTGGCCGGAACACGCTGATGTTGAATCTCAAAGGCCATGGCGGAACGCGGTTCACACCTGTGAACGCCATCAGCCCGATGGCAATTGCCACCGGGCTGAGTGCATCGGTTTCAAATCTGAGTCGCTTCGCAGACTAGTAGGAGATCACGAGGTCGGTGCCGAGAATCGTCTGGTGGCTCTTGTTTCCATCGTCGTACGGTTTGAGGCCGGCGGCGTTGGTTGTGTCGCTCCAGTCGAACCGCAGGTTCGGCCGGATCATCACGTTGTTCATCGGTGTCCACTTCGGTCCGACAGTGATCTGGTAGAAGTTTCCATCGAAACCTGAACGGGCGGTGCTCAGGCCACGGATTGGCGAAGGCGCGTTGGTCGGCAGGAAGCCACCGACGCGGAATCCCCCGTCGTCACGGAACCACTCGAAGTTGGCACCCCAGGTCACCTTGTCGCTGGACTGGTAGAACAGGTACTGGTTGACGCCGTACCACTGGGCCGAGCCGCCGTTGGCGAGGGCGTTGTCTTGGTGGCCGAAGTCCGACTGGAAGACGTATTTCAGCTTGTCCGACAGCGTGTGGTAGAAGACGAACGTCTGCAAGTAGCGGGAACTGTAGGTTCCGGACTGGTTGGCCTCGTTGCTCCACATGTTCGAGTAGCCGATCGATGACTTGTCATTGATCGTCCAACTCGCCACGGCGAGAGAGCCCAGGTTGGGGCTGGTCCCGGCGTTGCTGCGGTCGAAGCTGTCCCAGCCCCGGATGACACCGCCGCCCAAGCTCAGCTTGTCGCTGACGGCCCAGGTGGTCAGGGTGCCAGTGTGGGTGAACGGCTCGCCGTATTGGAAGGTGTAAGGCAGGCTGTTGAAGAAATTGGCCCCGGAATCGACGGTGAAATAACCACAGGGCGTGATGAAGTGACCGATCTTGGTCTTGGTGTCCTTGTAGGCAATTTCCGCATAGAACTGCGGAATCGCCAGGGCGTAGAAGCTGCTGCCCTTGTTGATGTTGTCTTCCAAGCCGCCAGCGGTGTCGAACCGGGCGTTCGTACCGTAGAGCAGGTCAGCGCGGCCGCCGATGTCCCAGTCAGAAGTCTCGGTGGAGGTGGACTTCTCAATCCAGTTGTAGGCCTGATTGAGCTGGTACTCATTCGAGCGGTCGGTCCAGGTGACCGGGCCGTTGAACCGGTCACTCGGGCTGTCGAAGTTGAACGTGTAACTCTGAATGAAGTTACCGCCAAACTTAATGTTGTTGGACTCGGCCCAGCTCCCCTTGGGGGCCAGCCAGTTGTTGATCGTGAACGGCTCGTCGGAAACCGTGGCGGGTTCCCAAGGATCAATTTCAGCGGCTGGTTCGGCGGGAGCTTCTTCCGCAGCCTGGGTCTGTTGAATGTAAGACGTTCCCGAAGGCGCATAGTCGGCCCGGAAGACAATCGGGGCACTGTGGCTCGTCTGCATCACCGGCCGTCGCGGCGCGCTCATGGCCGCCGGCCGGCAAATGTCTTCCGCATTGGCGCCGCCCGAGCAGAATCCTGCTGCCGCCAGCAAGACGGTGGCCTGAGCCCACGCTCGTACGCTGCTGTACACTTTCATTATTCAGTCCCTTGAATTGGCTAGAGATCCACGGGATGTTTTCGGCGAACATCCTGACCATGTGTCCCAAACAGAATGCGCGTTCCGACAGAATCTCTGTGGGAGACACCGCAGGGAGCGTCCCTGGCGGCACGGCTACCGAACATGTTTGGGAAACTTCGCCTGAGCCCTGAGCGCGGCGGGCTTTGGTCGTACCCGAAGTATCGGAAACACTCGGGTTTCCGCTTGCAGCGAATGCGCACGGCATGCCGTGGTCAACGCCTGCGTTACGATCCCTACAGCCGTCAAAGTTTGCCAATGTGATGGCGGGAAGTCGCTGTCGCATCGAGCCAAACCAACCGGCAGCCGTGGCTCAGAACCCGGCCCCAACACGGATGAATGCAGCGTAGAGTCAATTCTCAATGATACTTACGGCAATCCGGGAGTGCCGGCGGTGCGGGATCGGCTCAATCGCCGCCAGCTCAAAATTCTTGGACAGGATGCGAAAGGATTTAAGAGGATGGGTTGGTTCAGCAGCATCTTTTTCATCCTTTCGTATCCTGTCTAAAAATTGTCTTTTGAATTTAGAACTTGCTGCCCGCAGCGCGAACGGGGGAGGCCGTGGACTGCGGACGCCTCTGCCCGTCACAAAAAGCATCGACTTCACGGGATTGCGCCACTCGTCTTCGCCCGGGGCAATTCTGGACTTGCGCCGGAGAACGCAGTCTTAACCTGAATTGCGCACCGTGTCTCAACGAGAACGCCTCCTCGTGCGTATCAAGTGGTTGTTAGAGCATCACTTAACAACGCACGGGAGGCGGACTGTGGTGAACACGGAGTGTACACGTCAGTTGGAGCTGTTTGAAGTCGGTGCGCAGCAGGTGACGATGAGCTTTGAGGGTGGCTCGATTGTCAGCGATGCGGGGATGCTGTCGATTGCGGAGCTCGACCAGAAACTGGGAATCCTCGCCGAAGCAGCGCGGCGGCTGCCTGATCCGCGGTCGCAGTCGCTAGTTCAGCAAATCTCAAACAGGGTTTCATCATGGCGTGACTCATCTTATGCTTCCTGAATCCTCAATTTCGAGGGGGGAGGCGAGCCATGCCAGGGAAGGCATCGAAGGTCACGATCACTGAAAAGCAGCAGGTTGTCCTGGAGGAGCTGAGCCGGTCGCGGACGTTGTCCAGGGTGGTTGTCCAGCGGGCCATGATCGTGCTGCTGGCGTTTCAGGGGCTGCTGAACGAGGAGATCGCGCCGCAGGTTGGGATCAACCGGCAGCAGGTCGGTGTCTGGCGGCAGCGGTGGCATGACGCCTGGGACGCGCTGTGCGTGTGGGAATGCTCCGAGCCCCGGAGGCTGCGCGGGGCGATCCTGGAAATCTTCAAGGATGCACCGGGACGGGGGTCTCCCGGCAAGTTCACCGCCGAGCAGGTGGCCCAGATCGTGGCCGTGGCCTGCGAATCGCCCGAACTGTCCGGCCGTCCGATCACCAAGTGGACGCACCGGGAGCTGCGGGATGAAGTCATCAAGCGAAAGATCGTGCCGTCGATCTCCGTCGCCCAGATTGGGCGCTACCTGAGGCAGGCTGCGGTGCAGCCGCACCGCACCAAGATCTGGCTGACGACGACGGAGAAGGATCCGGAGAAGTTCCAGCGTGAGGTCGAGGCTGTGTGCCAGACCTACCTGGAGGCTCCGGCGCTGTCCGCGGCCGATGGAACCCACACGGTGAGCGTGGATGAAAAGACCAGCATTCAGGCGCTGGAACGGACTGCGCCCGAGAAGCCGACACAGCCGGGCAGCGTTGCCAAGCAGGAGCACGAATACAAGCGTCACGGCACGACCACGCTGACGGCGGGGCTGGACATCGTGACCGGCGAGATCGTTTCGCCTACGCTGGAAGGCACGCGCACCGAGGAGCAGTTCGTCGCCCACATCGAGCGGACGGTGAACACAGACCCCGAGGCGAACTGGGTGTTTGTCGTCGACAGGCTCAACACGCATGTCTCGGAGAGTCTCGCCATGTGGGTGGCCAAGCAATGCGGCCTGGAGTTGGATCTGGGAAAAAAAGTGAATTCGGCATCCTGAAATCCATGGCCACCCGGATGGAGTTCCTGGCGGATCTGAGCCACCGCATCCGCTTCGTTTATGTCCCGAAGCACAGCTCGTGGCTCAACCAGATTGAGATCGTTTTCGGCGTGGTCCAGAAGAAATGCCTGCGTGGGGGCAGCTTCACCTCGGTTGCCGATCTGGAGTCAAAACTTTCGCAGTTCATCACCTATTACAATGGCACAATGGCGCATCCGTTCAACTGGACCTACACTGGAAAGCCACTGCAAAAGGCTCACCGCGCCAAGTTCATCCCCCCGCACCGACATCCCAAACCGGGTAACAGACGCACAGTTGGCGAAACATCGGCTCCAAGATCGATTGTTTGAGATTTGTTGAACTAGTCACGCATTCGGTCGTGCGGATCCTGCGGCAGCAGGTGTTCCAGATTCTGGCGGGTTACCCCGACGGCAATGACGCGCAGCTGCTGCGGGACGACCCGCTGTTCAAGACGATTGCCGGCGTCGACCCGCGCGAGGACTGCGCATGGAAGAAGTTCTCGATGTGTACGCACGGCCATACGATGCCTTGTACCCCGTGCTGTGCATGGATGAACAACCAATCCAGCTGCTGAAAGAGACACGATCACCGATCGCCGGTACAAAGCGCCATGCACGTCGCGTGGACTATGAGTATGAGCGGGCGGGGACGGCGAGCATTTTCATGTTCTGCGAACCACTCTCTGGATGGCGGCAAGTGTCAGTCCGCGCGCGACGGACGAAGGTGGACTGGGCGCAGGAGGTCGCCGAATTCCTGCTTGAAAAGATACTTGTTCGCCGCGTTGCTGCCGCCGCAGTCGTTTGAGTATGTCCCGGCCCGGCTGCATGCGCTCAAAAGCCGGGAGGGAAAGGTGCAGGAGTCTGCCACCGGCCTGTATCCCCACGCCGGGTTCTTGAGCATGTTTCATTACCTGCGGCGCTATCCTTCGACGGAGACCAATCGGAACCGGCTGCGGGCGAGAATGTTCTACCAGCACTTCTTGGGCGTCGATGTCATGCAGCTCGCACCTCGGGCAACCGACGCCTCCGCGGTGGCGGCCAAGTACAGGATCCCCACGATGGAGGCCGCGGACTGCGTGGTCTGCCACAGGACGATTGACCCCGTCGCGGGTGTGTTTCAGGATTTCAACTTCGAAGGTGCCGTCGGACCCCGCAAGGCTGGCTGGCACACGGACATGTTTGAAGCCGGCTTCGAGGGCGAGACGATGCCCGCCGCCGAGCGCTGGCGGGCACCACAATGGCTGGCCGAACGCGCAGTCCGGGACCCCCGTTTTCCGCCCGCCATGGTGGAGCATGTCTACCACATCCTCTTCGGCCGGAAGGTTCTGCAGCCCCGGACGACATCGAAGATCCGCTGTTCGGGGCGCGGCGACGCGGATTTTTAGCCCAGCGGAAACTGATTGAAGATGTCGCCCGCCGCTTCGCCGAGTCAAACTTCAATCTCAAGGTGGCCATTAACCCGCATTGCGCACCGCTGTTTTAGCCGAAGTTATGGTCTGTGTGGAGATCGGGGCGGATTGGCGGGTTTTCCTTCAGGGACTGAAGCCGGCCGCCGGTGATGGCCGCGCATGGGGATCTGGTGGCTCAAATTCCCGATTTTGACCCCTGGCGTCGCAGGCCGTCGCCAGGGACCGCCGCGAATGCGGCCGGGCGGAATCGTGGTCGTTTATTTGAGCGAAAGGCCCGGCGCGTGCGGCGGATCAGCTGTTCCCCGGGCCGCCAGCAGGAACTCGCGCTGCAGAGCCGCGCGAACCTCGCAGGCAAACTGGCTGACGGCTGCGCAGACACGCTGGAACACACCCTGGAAGGTCCAGGACGACGAGAGGCGAAACCAGATTCTGCGGACGCTGGTCTCCACCAGCGCGCCCACCTTGAACAGCCGCGCCTGGGGCGGTGGGCAGTTCGGCCTTCGCAATCTCCGGCACCGCCGCGCAGGCCTCCCGGAACAGCACCCAGAGGGCGTAGCCCAGAACATGAATCAGCAGCTTCTGGGCGTTGTTCAGGAACCGGCAGCTGGAGAGCCGGTCGATCCCCAGCCCCTGTTTCAGCTCCCCAATCGAACGTTCGGGAACATCGCCACGGCGGCAGTAGAAGTCTTCGTACACGGCGCGCGCATCCTCGGTCATGTTTGTCACCACAAAGCGGCGGTTGGCCTCCTTGGTCTGCGTGGTTTCCAGTTTGGCGATGACCCGCCGTGGCCTGGTCCACGTTCCGGCCTGATAGTCGTTGAAGTCCAGAAAATCGCGGTACGGCTCACCGTAGGCCCATGTCACGATGGCGACGCGGTGCATTCCGGCCTTCGTGCGGCGTTTCAGCACTTCATTGGCGGAATATCCCAGGGCATAGGTGAGGCCGGCCTGCTCGCAGTATTCGTACACCTGCGGTCCGCCCACGCCACAGTCTCCGCGAACGAGGATCGGGACCTCCGGCCAGACGCCCCGCAGGTGTTCGACGATCTCCCGCAGGATGTCCGCAACACCGTACGCTGCGCCGGCGTTTCCCGCCCGGAGCCACGCGGCCAGCGGCATGCCGCTTTGGCCCTCGAAAACCAGCACGGGGAAGTACTGGTTCTGATCGTAGTGTCCGTGCCACAGCGTGAGCTGCTGGCGGCCATGTGCGGGGTCGTCGGTGGGGTCGACATCGAGAATGATCTGTTCGGGACGGACCCGCCGCGTGCGGATGTACAAATCAACCAGATATTTGTTCATTTGAACCAGGCGGTCGATCTGCGCCTGACGCTGCTCGAAGATCACGGGGCGGTCCTCCAGCGGCAGCTCACCGTCACGCCGCGTGTAGGCGTTCAGAAAGCGGTTGCAGGTGGATCCGCTGGCCAGGGGCGACTCCGGATCGGGGGAGACGCCGGCCAGTGTCTGGAACAGCGGATCATTCCGCAGCCACTGGGCGTCATTGCCGTCGAAGTATCCGCCCAGCGCCTGGTACACGCGTTGGGTCAGCAGCTGCTCGACGGTGTGCGTGATCAGGTCCTGGTCGCGCGGGTCGGGGAAGCATTTCGCCGCGCCCGCCAGCACACCCAGTTCCAGGTCCAGTTTGCGGACCGCCAGCAGCCCCGCATCCGTGACCACCTGGCCGCCCTCGAAGTCCACCGTGACCTGCTGCTTCTCCACTTCAAACAGCGCCTGCTGCGACATACACTCTGTCGTTGACATCTGAGCCTCCTGCGGACATCCAAGTATCCTTTTGACAACTACTTAGATGCTCAGGAGGCTCTTTTATTCCAAAAAACCGTGCGCAATCCGGGTTAAGGTGCTCATCGGCTCGGACTTCTACCAGGCCGACGGCCTGGCAACGGTCGCTGCACAGCCGCACCGGCAGGCGGAACTCGACGACGTGGGAATTGCCGGGCGTGCGCACCGCCGGCGATCCGGACGACGAGTAGACGCTGTTCACGGACCTGTCGCCGCGAACGCTGGCGGAGAAGGTCACGGACATGGGCACGCGGGTGTCGCCCCACACCGTCACGGCGTGGCTCGACGACCTGGGCATGGGTCTGCACAAGATCCAGAAGGCGATGGCGGGCGGGGAATACCCGACCGCGACGCGCAGTTTCAACGCATCCAGGAGCTGATGAACCTCTACTGGAACGGCGGGAATCCGGTGTATTCCATCGACACGAAGGCCAAGGAACACCTCGGGTTCCTGTACCGCGCGGGGCGTGTCCGGTCGGAATCGCCGCTGCTGGCGTTCGATCATGAATTCTCCACCCGGGCGACGGGCGTGGTGATTTCCCACGGGCTCTATGATGTCTTTGAGAACCACGGGCACATCAACCTGGGTCTGAGCCACGACACGACGGCGTTCGCCTGTGACAGTTTCCGCTGGTACTGGAACGAGATCGGCCGGAAGGCATATCCCAAGGCCACCTCGATCCTGTGGCTGTGCGACTGCGGCGGCAGCAACGCGGCGAACAGATATCTTTTCAAGCAGGATCTGCAGGACCTTGTGAACGACATCGGAATCGAGATCCGCGTGGCTCACTATCCCCGCTACTGCTCGACCCGCACAGGCCAGCATTGGCATCAAGATGCTCGGTTTGTCTGCAGACTCCCCTGACTCAGTCATCGTTTATCGCAAGGTTATTAATATTGATCGAAATTGACTTGAGCCGCGCCGTCAAATCGATCCTTGATTTGTCAAACCTGCAACGGGGATGCCTTCCGCACTTGAGACGCGAGGAGCTGTAATCTGTCGCAAACGTCGATGGGTCATGTTCTTACGAAGTATCTCGTCGTCGTAATATTGCGCGGCACAGTCGTTGCTATAATATCTATAAATTTGTCCGAGCCATCGCTGGGACGACTCAACATGGACAACCCAACAGGTACAAAATCATGCGAAGATTCTTACTGTTGATGGCCGTTGTCAGTGGCCTGGCATGGGCCGGGACGGCCGCGAACGCTCAGGGGTACGGTGGTCATCATCATCATGGAGGATACGGCGGCGGTTATGGTAGCAGCTATGGACACGGCGGGGGTCACGGCTACGGAAACAGTTACGGTGGCTACGGTGGTTACCGAGGCGGTTACGGGAGTAGCTACGGCGGCGGCTACGGCAGCTATGGTGGCGGATACGGCGGTGGCGGGTATGGCGGTGGCGGGTATGGCGGCGGCGGGTATGGCGTCGGATACTACCGCGGAGGATGTGGGTGGTAACCATAGAAGCGGTGCAGCACGAACGGTCCTGCGGCGATCTTGCCCCGGGACCGTTTTCCATGCGCAGACTTGGGGCTCATTTGCAGGGAGCGTCAAGTGAATGCATCCGATCCTTCGTCTCCAAAATTGAAGATCCTTAAGAATTGGGGCTGACCAAAATGAAATCGCTGGTATAATTTCGCCGTTCACGCGACATCACTCACTCTGCATCCCTCACTCTGCCGGATTTCAGACACAGCCATGTTCCGGATCGCACTCACCGCCTTCATGATCTTGCAGTCGCTCACGGGGATGAACCCGTGTTGCTGTAAGACAGCGCGGTTGGGATTCGTCATGCGGGTGACAACCGGGGTGAAGCACGATGTTCCGTTGTGCTGTAGCGGTGCAGTGGCCACAGGTTCGCAGGAGCGGTTGGCGGACGGGTCCGACGATAGCCGACAAGTCGTCGGTCAACAAATCGACATGGTACAAAACGACGGGCAGGAAGCAGGCGGCGTGGTGCCGGTTTCACGGTCACCCGTGCCGCGAGAGCGTTGCAAATGTGAAAAACTCCAATGCAATGCGGTGCCGTCGCCAGAACCTAGTTCCATCGTTCAGTCGCAAAGTTCGTGGCTGGATGAATTGGTGCTGAGCCTGGCCGCGACCGAGTTCTTGGTAGAGGTACCTTGTACCTCCCAGATGGCGGTGCATCCCGATGGGACGCTGCCCGCGACACGTTCGGGTCGAGAGATCCGCGTCGCGCTAAATTCTTGGCAGTGCTAACTGCCGTTTCTCGTCAGGTCTGAGCAGTGAGTCTCGGTTCCAACCGATCTCCGTTCGCCTGATCCTGTGCGTTCCAAAGAGATGCCGTCACGCTGCGGTTGGCTGACCTGCCCTCCCTGGTTTGCCCGTCCTGCGGATGCTGCGCTGCCTCACCCGCGCTTCGCCGCTGAGTGTTCCTGATTCGCGCCATGGCGTCGCCGTGCGCCGCGGGTTCCGTGACTGACAATGCTTCGAGAATCGGCACCGCTTTGCGGGCCGGAAAGGATCAATCATGAATTCTCCCAAGACTTGGATCGCCGCTGGCATGGCCATGAGCGTCGTCGCGTTCATTGGCGGCTGCGGAGATCGCGGTGCCGGTTCGATACCTGCATCCCACGAATCTGCCGCCTCGACGGCCCCACCTCCGCCGGCAGCCAGTCCGTCACTGGCGGTGAATGCCGAAGAGCACGGTCACAAAGCCGGGGCTCACGGCGGCATCATGATTTCACTGGGACGCGACAGCTACCACGCGGAGGCCGTGTTCGAGAAGGGCGGCCTGCTGCGAATCTACACGCTCGGCAAGGACGAATCGCGGGTGATTGATGTCGACAAGCAGACGCTCAAGGGGTTCGTGAAGGCGGAAGGGGACACCGACGCCCAACAGTTCACGCTGGCTGCCGAGCCACAGGACGGGGACGCCGAGGGGCGGACATCGCAGTTTGTGGGCACGCTGCCGAAGGGGCTGTGGGGCCTGAGTCTGGATGTGACCATCCCCAACATCGTGATCTCCGGCGAGCGGTTCCGGCTGGGCTTCAAATCCAAGCCGGCGGAGCACGACGAGGGGATGCCCGGCAAGGTTTCTGACGATGCAGAACGCCAGCTCTACCTGACACCCGGCGGGAAGTACACGGCGGAAGACATTAAGGCCAATGGCAATGTCACCGCGACGGTCAAGTTCAAGGGGCTCAAATCGTCACATGACATGTCCCCGAAACTGGGTGACAAGATTTGCCCGATCACAAAAACCAAGGCCAATCCAGACTTCACCTGGATCGTCGGCGGGAAGAGCTACGAGTTCTGCTGCCCGCCCTGTGTGGATGAGTTCGTCAAGATGGCCAAATCCATGCCGGACGAGATCAAGCCGCCGGAAGATTTTGTCAAACGCCAATAGCCTGGGCCGGACCGAAGTCCCGTTCATCTCCCATCAGAATGGAATCCAATGAGTCCTCAATTGCTGTCCACCGCAGCCATCGCCCTGTTTGCCCTGTGCCTCGCCGGCTGTGGCTCGCCCCAGAACAGTGCTCCGTCCACAGCGGCACAAGAGCACGCCGAACACGAGGGCACCGCAGAGCGGCAGGCGAATTTCGCAAAGCTCAGCGATGAAGACCGCTCCCTGGCAGAAGCTCAGGGGTACTGCGCCGTGACCTCTGACCCACTGGGTTCGATGGGACCGCCGCTCAAGCTGACCCTCAAGGATCAGCCAGTCTTTTTGTGCTGCAAAGGCTGCGTGAACAAGGCCCGTTCGAATCCCGACAATACCCTCGCCAAGGTCGAGCAGCTCAAGGCGAAGGTGAAAGTGGAAGGCCACTAAACCTCGTTCGTGACGAAAAGCGGAATTTCGCCACAGAGGACACAGAGTTCACAGAGTCTGAGGGGCAGATCATCCGCGGAAAGATGCAACAGGTGGAATGCCAATCCGCGCCGCGCTGAGACTCCTTTTCTCCTCTGTGAATCTCTGTGGTGATTTTCATGCGGTGAATTTCTGCGAGCCTGCGTTGAGTGGAATGAAACTCCGGCCTCGAAAACGAATGCGGCGGTATTAGATCATGCGTGAGCAACTTCATGGTGTCGGCCTGCGGTGGTGTGTGCTGGTACTCGCAACGGCCGTGACCCCGGTGTTTGGGCACGAAGGCCACCAGCCGCTGCCCACGAAGGGTGTGCAGATTGACCTCAAGACGGGGCAGCTGACGCTCAGCCGGGCGGCGCGAGAGGTGCTGGATGTCAAAACGACCGAGGTCGAGAGCCGGCCGGTGGCGGGGGGCGTTAAGGCTTACACGACTGTCGTGTCCCCCTGGACACAGCGGGCTTACGTCACCTCGAGGCGGTCTGGGCGGATCACAAAGCTTCATGTCCGGCCAGGCGATACGGTCAGTGCGGGGCAGGTGCTCGCTGAGATCGACAGCCTCGACCTGCATGAGCTGCGGCTGGACTATCAAAAGACACTGAACGAGCTGGAGCTGTCGGCCAAGATCCTGGAATCGCTGGCCCCCGCCGTGAAGGTGGGGTCTGTGCCGGCACAACGGCTTGTGGAGGCGGAGAACACGCACGAGCAGTCTCAGAACGCGCTCGATGTCCTGCGGGCGAAGGCTGCCGGGCTGGGTGTGCCCGAAACGGACCTCAGTCTAGCCGTCAAAGGGGACGCGCCACCCTTGCGGCTGCCGCTTGTCAGCCTGATTGGCGGCGTGGTCGTGCATGCCGATGTGGCCGTCGGCAAGTTCGTGGAGCCCACCGAACACCTGTTCGAGATTGTCGACACGTCGCGCGTGTGGGTCAAAATTGGCGTGCTGGAACAGGATCTCCACCGCGTCCAGGAGGGCCAGACCGTCAAGCTCACGTTTAATGGGCTGACTGGTAAAACCTTTGAGGCGAAGGTGGACAAGATTGGGCTGCTGCTCGATCCGCGGACGCATCAGGGCCTTGCCTGGGCGGAGATCGAAAACAGCGCCACGGGCCGGCGGCTGCTGCCGGGCATGAATGGCCAGGCCGAGTTCATTCTTCCGGGGCGCGCGACGGGCTTAAGCGTCCCCGTCGCTTCCGTGTTCAGCGATGGGGCCGAACGCTATGTCTTCGTCGAGGAGTCATCAACCAGGGAAAGCTCCGAATACCGCAAGAAGCCCGTGGTGATCGGCAGGCAGACGCGCGACCGGGCGGAACTCATTGCCGGGGATCTGTTTCCCGGAGACCGGGTGGTGACGCGCGGCGGGCACGAATTGTCGAGCCTGTTCTTTCTGGGCGTCCTGCGGATCAGCCCCGGCACCGCCCGAAGCATCGGCCTGAAGGTCGAGGCGGTGTCGGAACACAGCGTGGAACAGATCCTGCGGTTCGACGGCGCGCTCGACGTTCCGCCGCAGCGCCGCACATCCGCATCGTCCCAGCTGGCAGGTGCGCTGCACGAGATCCGGGTGGACCGCGGGCAACAGGTCAAGGCGGGTGACATCCTCGCGGAGGTCTCCACGCGGGAGCTTCAGGACATTCAATTGGAACTGCTCAAGGCGCACCTCGACGGAGCCATGTGGCGGGCCACCTTCAAGCGGCTGCGGGCCGCGGGCGATGCCGTGTCGCGGCGCAGCGTGCTGGAAATGGAAAGCCGCGTCAAGACGCTCGAAGCCCAGTCCGCCAACCTGCGTCAAAAACTGCTGACCCTCGGCCTGTCGTCGGCGCAGATTGACGAGGTCATCAAATCGAGGCGTGTCCTCGACACTCTGCCGGTGCGCGCCCCCATGGAGGGGGTCGTCGTTCATTTTGACCGTACGCTCGGACAACATGTCCGGGCCGACGAGCCGCTCTTTGAAATTCACGACCTGTCGCAGGTGTGGGTGCAGGCGTTCGTCGGCGAGCGTGAATCGAGTCAGGTGCAAATCGGCCAGCTGGCCCGCATCCGTCTGGTGGCGCATCCGGACTTCGAGGCCGAAGGGGTCGTGACCCGCCTCGGTCCCGTTGTCGGAGCGGAAAGCCGGACCCAGATGGCGTGGATCGAGTTCCAGAAAATGCCCGCCGTGGCTCTGCAGCACAACATGCTGGCGCGGGTGACGCTCACCACCAGCCGGCCACCGCCGACACTGGCCGTGCCGGTCGATGCGGTCGTCAGCGACGGGCTGCGGAATTTTCTGTTTGTGCAGAAGGCCGACGGGGTCTTCGAACGCCGGCGCGTCGGCCTGGGGCGGGCCGACGACCGCTTTGTCGAAGTCACCGGCGGGCTGGCACGCGGTGAAAAAGTGGCGACGGCCGGCGTCCCTCAAATTCAAACTTCATATGCAGCGGTGCGATGACAACGGCCACGCGGGCTCAACCACCCGCGTGACCCGCAGGCTGGCCCGGCTGTGTAGAACGAGAACCGATTCATGTTGAACTGGATCATCCTGTTTTCGCTGAAGAACCGCGCCCTCGTCCTGATCACGTCACTGGTGGTCATGGTCTACGGGGCCATCCAGCTTCGCGAGATGCCGGTCGATGTCTTCCCGGATCTGAACCGGCCAACCGTCACCATCATGACCGAGGCGGCGGGCCTGGCTCCGGAAGAAGTCGAGGTGCTGGTCACCCGGCCGATCGAGTTTCTCCTGAACGGGGCGACGGGTGTCCAGCGCGTGCGGTCTGCTTCCGGTATCGGCCTGTCGATCGTCTGGGTCGAGTTCGACTGGGGCACAGACATCTTCCGCGACCGGCAGATCGTCGCGGAAAAAATGCAACTGGCGCGGGAACGCCTGCCGGCAGACACGAATCCGGTGATGGCACCAATTTCGTCGATCATGGGCGAGATCATGCTGCTCGGCCTGCGGTCGACGGCGGAACTGAACACGGAAGACGCCCGAGCCGCAAAGGCGATGGAACTGCGGACGCTGGGCGAATTCACGCTCCGCAACCGGCTGCTGGCGGTGGGGGGCGTGTCGCAGGTCACGGTGATGGGGGGGATCCTCAAGCAGTATCAGATCATCACGTCGCCGGGGCGGCTGGCCGCCCAGAACGTCACATTGCTGGAGTTGACCGAGGCGGCGCGGAAGGCGAACGTGATCGCGGGGGGCGGCATCATGGTTCGCCCTCCCAAAGAATCGCTGCTGCGAATCAGTGGACAAAGCCTCACCCTGGAGGAGATTGAGAACACGCCGGTCCTGTGGCGGGAGCCGATGCCGGTGCGGATCAAGGACGTGGCGGATGTCCGGTTTGGCGGGCCGGTCAAGCGGGGGGATGGCAGTGCGTGGGTCAAGCTCGAACCCGATGTGAACGCCGCTGTCAGCGAGTCGCAGCCGCATGAACATGCGGAGGCGGCAGCGACCGGGAACAGTTCCCACAAGCACACGCATGAGCACGGCACCGGGCAGGCAATCACCAAGCTCAGCGGCGGCCCGGCGGTCATCATGACTGTCCAGAAGCAGCCGAACGCCGACACGCTGGCGCTGGACGGCAGAATCAACGAAGTCCTGGAGTCGCTGCAGCAGGAACTTCCGTCCGACGTCGTCATTGAACGCCGCATTTTCAAGCAGGCGGATTTCATCGAAGCCGCCGTCGAGAACGTCACCGAAGCGGTCCGCGACGGGGCGATCTGGGTCATCATCGTCCTCTTCCTGCTGATGGGCAATTTCCGCACGAGCCTCAGTTCGCTGACCTCCATGCCGTTGTCCATTCTGTTGACCGTGCTCGTGTTCCACTGGCTGGGCATCACCATCAACACCATGACTCTCGGCGGCATTGCCGTGGCCATTGGCGACCTCGTGGACGATTCGATTGTCGACATCGAAAACATCTACCGCCGCCTCAAGGAAAACCGTCAGCTTCCGGCCGCGCAGCAGCGCCCGGCACTGGACGTGATCTACGACGCCTCCTGCGAAGTGCGAAACTCGATTGTGTATGCCACGCTGATCGTGATTCTTGTGATGTTTCCGCTGTTCTCCATGGCGGGGCTGGAAGGCCGCATGTTCGCCCCGCTGGGGCTGGCCTATATCATTTCCCTGCTGTGCTCGCTGGTTGTGTCGCTGACATTCACGCCCGTGTTTGGGTCGGTGCTGCTGCCGCAGGCGAAGTTCCTGGCC
Organism: Planctomycetaceae bacterium; assembly: GCA_021732845.1. Taxonomy (GTDB): domain Bacteria; phylum Planctomycetota; class Planctomycetia; order Planctomycetales; family Planctomycetaceae; genus JAKFUF01. Next base: position 128,370 of record JAKFUF010000001.1, read on the forward strand.
GACGCGGAAGATCCGCTGCTGCTGCGGTGGCTGAAACGTGTCGATGCGGCCGTGCTGAAGTTCACACTGCGGCATGCCTCGCTGATTTTGGGAGGCGTGGCCGTTCTGGTCACCGTGTCCTGCACCAGCATCCTGTGGATGGGGGGGGAGTTCCTGCCTCCGTTCAATGAAGGCACGCTGACCATCAGCATGCGGATGGAGCCGGGCACCAGCCTGGACGAGAGCCAGCGCATCGCCGAGCGGGCGGAGCGGCTGATTCTCGATGTCCCGGAAGTGCTGTCCGTCTCGCGCCGCACCGGCCGGGCGGAGCTGGACGAACATGCCGAGGGGGTCAACTCGTCGGAGATCGATGTCCTGCTCGCCGAGCATCAACCGCAAAAGCCGGGCTGGGGCTACACAGCGCTGCGGCTGATCCCCATTGCCCACCTGTGGGGCTTTGATTCCGTCGGGCGTTCCCGGGAAGCGGTCATCGCCGATGTTCGCGACCGCATCTCGAACATTCCCGGCGCTGCGGTGAACATTGGCCAGCCGATCTCGCACCGGCTGGATCACATGATGTCCGGCATTCGTGCTCAGATCGCGGTCAAAGTCTTCGGCCAGGATCTGCGGGAACTGCGGACGGCGGCCTACGACATTCAGGAGCGGATGCAGTCCATTCCGGGCATTGTCGACCTGCAGATTGAGCCACAGGTTGAGATTTCGCAGGTCCGGTTGAAGGTGAAGCGCCGGGAAGCGGCGCGCTACGGACTTGCGCCCGGTGATGTCGCCGAACTGCTGGAGACAGCCTACAAGGGGCGGGTCGTGTCGCAGGTGCTGGACGAGGACCGCTACTTTGGCCTCGTTGTCTGGTATGACGAAGCTTCGCGCAGCGACCCCGCGGCGATCAACGAGACGATTTTGGAGACGCCATCGGGTCGACGGGTGCCGCTGGGACAGGTGGTGGAGATCCTCGACACCACCGGTCCGAACACGCTCAATCGCGAACATGTCCAGCGGCGGATTGTCGTCTTCTGCAATACGCAGGGCCGCGACCTGACCAGTGTTGTCAATGACATCAAACAGGCGCTCGTGCCTGTCGAGACCCGGCTGAGAACGCTCCCCGGGAGTTATTACCTCGAATACAGCGGACAGTTCGAGGCCCAGCAGCAGGCCAATCGCCGTCTGGCAATTCTCGGCACACTCAGCATTCTGGGTGTGTTCCTGCTGCTGACCAAGGCGTTGGATTCCTGGCGGGGGGCGCTGCAGGTGCTGGTCAACATTCCACTGGCGGCTTTCGGCTCGGTGCTGGCCCTGCTGATCGTCAACCGCCCGGAATGGTCTGCGCTGCAGGCCGCGCCCTGGTGGGACTGGCCGCGCGTCTGGGTGAGTGCGACCAGTTTGTCCGTCGCCCACTGGGTCGGCTTCATCACGCTCATCGGCGTGGTCAGCCGCAACGGAATCATGATGATTTCGCACTACATTCACCTGATGCAGCACGAAGGCGAGACCTTCTCCGAACAGATGATCATCCGCGGCAGCCTCGAACGGCTCGCGCCGGTGATGATGACCGCCATGACCAGCTTCATCGGTCTACTGCCGCTGCTGTTCGGAGCGGGCCAGACGGGCAAGGAAATCCTCTATCCGCTGGCGCTTGTCGTCTTTGGCGGGATGTTGACCTCGACCATTCTCGACCAGGTCGTGACTCCGGCCCTGTTCTTCAAGTTCGGCCGCAAGGTCTACTCCCGCGCGCCGGACTCGGCGACAGGGAACACCGTCGCGGTTGCCGTTCCCACTTTGCCAGATCCGTTGACCGAAGTTCCAGAACTCAAGCGAGACGACACGCCAAATCCATCAAACACGTGAGCCCGAGAATTACGAGCACGGCCATGACTCGACCCACCGACGAATCAATACGGGAATTTCAATCGCTGCGCTTCGCACTCAGCGGAAAAAATCCGACCGTGGGGAATTCGCTGACGCACCTATCCCAGGAACTGGTCCCCGTGACACTTTGGGAACCAGTCCGGTGGGTGAGCCACCATTGCGTCACTCAACCTGCTGTCCCCGCCATGGCGCGACACTGTTCGGCGCAGCGGCGGCAGGATTCAGCACATTTCCGGCAGTGGTCGGCCTTATGCTTTTTGCATTCGGCAGCGCACGCTTCACAGATTTCGGCGCAGAGGCGGCACATGGCAGCGGCAAACTTGGAGCCACGGCTCATGAAGGCGGCAGCCGCCCAGCAGGCGTCGGCGCAGTCCCGGTCGTGGCGGATGCACTCGGCCATCATCTTGACGTCCTGCTCTTGCAGGCACGCGGTGGCACAGTGTTCACAGGCTTCTGCACATTCCACACAGGCTCTGATGCAGGCGGCGTGCTGTTCGTGAGCCATGATGTTTCACTCCTGATGCTGATGAAATTGTCGTGACGAGTGGGCTGTTGCCCACGGAACAAAACTCGCAAATCACATGCCGGGCAAGCCGTTCCGGTGTTCAATCCTCCAATCGAAAGGAAGTTTCCTGATGGCTCTTGATCCGATCTGTGGCATGACCGTCGACGAGGCAACCGCCCGCAGCGGCGAGCGTGACGGAACCATGTATTACTTCTGCAGCGAACATTGCCGGCAAAAGTTCCTCTCCGGCAAAACGCAGCCACCGTCGCCCCCTGATCACAAGGGGCACGCGCACAAGGCCGCTTCAAAAGCGGAGACGGCAGGCAAATACACCTGCCCGATGCATCCGGAGGTTCAGAGCGACAAACCGGGGAACTGCCCGAAATGCGGCATGGCGCTGGAGCCGTCGCAGCCCGCCGCTCAAAAGCAGAAGGTCATTTACACCTGTCCCATGCACCCCGAGATCGAGCAGGACCGACCGGGAACGTGCCCGAAGTGTGGCATGAACCTGGAGCCGAAAACCGTCTCGGCGGAGGCCGGCGAGGACGATTCCGAACTGAGCGACATGACGCTGCGGTTTTGGATTTCGGCCGGTCTGGCCGTGCCACTGCTGCTGCTGTCGATGCTGCCCATGATCGGCGTTCCCCTGGACCGCTGGATGGGCAGCACCCTCCACCTGTGGCTCCAGCTTCTTCTCAGCACGCCGGTCGTGCTCTGGGGCGGCTGGCCGTTCTTCGAGCGCGGGGTGCGGTCCGTCGTGACCTGGAACCTCAACATGTTCACGCTCATCGCCATTGGCACAGGTGCCGCCTACCTCTACAGCCTTGTGGCCGTGCTGTTCCCCGGCCTGATTCCGGACAACTTCCGGCACGGCGGGGCGGTGCATGTCTATTTCGAGGCGGCGGCAGTCATTGTCACCCTGGTCCTGCTGGGCCAGGTGCTCGAATTGCGTGCCCGGCGGCGCACGGGTGCCGCGATTCGGGAATTGCTGTCGCTGTCCCCGCCGACCGCCCGCATTGTCAGGGACGGCGAGGAGCGCGAGGTGCCCCTGGATGAAGTCCACCAGGGGGACACCCTGCGCGTGCGGCCGGGCGAGAAGATCGCCGTGGACGGCCGGATCACCGACGGCCGCAGCACGATCGACGAGTCGATGATCACCGGCGAACCGATGCCGGTTGAGAAGCAGAAGGACGACGCGGTGATCGGCGGAACGGTCAACCAAACCGGGTCGTTTCTGATGGTCGCGGAGAAGGTCGGTCAGGACACCGTCCTTTCACAGATCGTGAACATGGTGGGCCAGGCGCAGCGGAGCCGCGCGCCGATTCAGAAGGTGGCCGACACCGTGGCCGGGTACTTCGTCCCGGCCGTTCTGGCCAGTGCCGTGATCACGTTTTTGGTATGGGCCATCGCGCAGCCGGAGCAGCCCGCCCTGGCGTGGGCCTTTGTCAATTCCGTGGCGGTGCTGATCATTGCCTGCCCCTGCGCCCTGGGGCTGGCGACCCCCATGTCGATCATGGTGGGAATTGGCCGGGGCGCGAAAGAGGGCGTGCTCATCAAGAACGCCGAAGTGCTGGAGACTCTGGAAAAGGTCGACACGGTGGTGGTGGACAAGACCGGCACGCTGACCGAGGGCCGACCCCGGCTGACCGAATGCCTTCCGGCCGCCAACTTTTCCGAGGAAGACCTGCTGCGGCTCGCCGCTGGGGTCGAGCAGAACAGCGAGCATCCGCTGGCCGCAGCCATTGTGACCGGGGCCAAAGACCGCCAGTTGTCTGTCCCCACCGTGGAAGGTTTCGACTCGGTGACGGGCGGCGGCGTGCATGGAACAGTGGAGGGCCGCAAGGTGCTGATTGGACGGCGGTCGCTGCTCGCCGAGAAGAATGTGCAAAACCTGGGCGCATTGGATGAACAGGCTGAGGCGCTGCAACGGCAGGGCCGCACGGTGATGTACATCGCCTTCGACCAGGATTTTGCGGGACTGGTTGCCGTCTCCGATCCGATCAAGGAGTCGACCGCCGAGGCGGTGCAGACCCTGCACGACCTGGGAATGCGGCTCATCATGCTCACGGGTGACAACGAGCAGACCGCCAGGACCGTGGCCGAGAAGCTGGGCATTGACGAGTTTCATGCCGGAGTCCGCCCCGAGGACAAGCTTGCGCGAATCAAGTCGTTGCGGGCCGAAGGTCGCCACGTGGCGATGGCGGGTGACGGCATCAACGATGCTCCGGCCCTGGCCGAAGCCGATGTGGGCGTGGCGATGGGCACGGGTACCGACGTGGCGATCGAATCGGCGGGCGTCACGCTCGTCAAAGGCGACCTGCGGGGCATCGTGAAGGCGGTCAAACTCAGCCGCCGTACCATGCAGAACATCCGCCAGAACCTGTTCTTCGCCCTGATCTACAACGCGCTGGGCGTGCCGATTGCAGCGGGCATCCTCTACCCGATTTCCCATCAGCTGCTCCTCAACCCAATGCTCGCCGCCGTGGCGATGAGCTTGAGTTCCGTGTCCGTGATCAGCAACGCCCTGCGTCTGAGAACCATGCCGCTCAATTGAATCGTGCGCTGGACACCGGCACGGCGACGACCGTGAAAACCGGGCGTCCGGCGGGTACAAGTGCTTTGTCGTCTGGACGGTCTTCCTCCTCCCTCTGGAAAGCTTGTCATGGCTGGAAGTCATCGAACGCAGTTTCTGGTGCTCACCCTCGCGGCGCTGGCCCTGACCACCGTGGCTCTCGCCGCACCCGTCAAACGTGCGGCGACAGGCACCGCCACAAAGCCCCAGACGGGCGACCGGGTCAAACTCGTACGTGCGCCGGAAGGCGGCCTCCAACCTCAAACCGCTGTCGATTCCGCAGGCACCCTGCATCTGATCTACTTCAAGGGCGAACCGGGATCCGGTGACATCTACCATGTCCGAAAAGCCGTTGGCCAGGCCGACTTTTCGCCGCCGTTGCGGGTCAACAGCCAGCCCGGCAGCGCCATTGCCACCGGGACTATCCGTGGCGCGCAACTGGCGGTGGGCCGGGACAACCGGGTGCATGTCGCCTGGAATGGATCTTCGAAGGCCGAGCCGAAAGGGCCGGGGAAGTCTGGGAATCCGATGCTCTACACGCGGCTCAACGACGGGGGAACCGCCTTCGAGCCACAGCGCAACGTGATTGCCCAGGCCTACGGTCTTGATGGCGGGGGCAGTGTCGCTGCCGACACAAAGGGAAATGTCTACGTTGTCTGGCATGGCAATCCGAAGGCGGACGGCGAGGAGAACCGCCGGGTCTACGTCACCCGTTCCAGCGATGATGGGCGAACTTTCTCACCCGAGATTCCCGCGGATGCGCAGAAGAACGGCGCGTGCGGCTGTTGCGGACTGCGGGCGTTCGCCGATGCCAGCGGCCGGCTGCATCTCATTTATCGCTCTGCCCAGGAAGAGGTGAACCGCGACATTTACCTGCTGACCTCCTCCGACCAGGGCGGCAGTTTTGCGGGGTTGCGGCTCGACACTTGGAATACACCCATTTGTCCGATGAGCAATGAAGCCTTTGCCGCTGCGGGCGAGGCGGTGCTGGCCGCGTGGGAGACCAAAGGGCAGGTCTACTTCACCCGTCTCGACTTCACGCACCCGTACAGCGGCCCAGGGAAGCCGCGCAAGCCGGTGGCTCCTCCTGGAACGGCCGGCGGGCGCAAGCATCCCGCCCTGGCAGTGAACACCAAAGGAGAGACGCTGCTCGTCTGGGACGAGGGGACCGGATGGCAGAAAGGCGGCACGCTGGCCTGGCAGGTGTTCGATTCCGCCGGGAAACCAACCAAGGACCGGGGGACTAGCGACGGAATCCCCGTCTGGAGCTTCGCCGGGGCCTATGCCGAGCCGGATGGATCATTCGTGATCGTTCATTGACGATGCCTCGCATGCAGCATGCCGTCACCCACAAGCGGGCGAGGGAAGGGCGTTTTGCAGGTTACTGCGCCCTTCCGCCGCCACTCTCGCGGTTCCTGTATCACTGCTGGTAGTCCTTCGCATAGTCGCCCTTCACGATTCGGTCAAACACCGTTCCGGGCATGACCATTTCATCGCTGTTCATCACCAGGTCATACAGCTCTGGCGGTAGTACGCGCAGGACGGTCATCAGGCCATGGACACCCATGTGCCACATTTTCCGCATCCCCTGCACCTCGCGGCGATGCATGATCTTCATCATCATCTCTTCGCCCATGTGCATGTGCTGCATGTTTTGGGGATACCCCGGCGTGCGGAAGCCGGAGTCGGTGGTGAAGTCTGCACGGACGCGCGGACGGGTGGCCAACTGGTTCTGGTAGTCGCTGACATCGGAGTCATCTCGAATTCGCGGGCCGACCTGCTGCACCATGTGGTTCATCATGTGATGCACCATATGGCAGTGGAAGATCCAGTCGCCGGGGTTGAAGGCGACAAATTCGAAGTCGGTCGCCTGAGCCACGCCGACCAGCGTGTTGTTTCGTGGCACCCAGGCCGATGGTGGAATTCTCGCCCCCTCGTGGCCGGTAATCCAGAAGGTGTGGCCGTGCAGATGAATCGGATGGTGCTGCATCGGGCTGAAGTTCATCAGCCGCACCCGCACCCGCTCGCCGTGCCGGACCACCAGCGGCGTCGTGAAAGGTCCGCTCCGCCCGTTGATGGTGTGCCAGTTCCAGTCCATCGCCATCGAGTCCGAGATCGTCTGGTTCGGAGCGATGTGGAAGTTCTGGAAGATCAGGAAAAAGTCGCGGTCCACCGGCGGGTCAAACGCCACTTTGGGGTGAATGACGAACCCGCCCACCATGCCGAACGCCTCCTGCATCGCCATGTGCGAGTGGTAGAAGAACGTTCCGGCTTGATGCAGGTCGAATTCGTACACGTAGCTCTTGCCCGGCATGATCGGGTTTTGCGTGAGCCCCGGCACGCCGTCTTCCGAGACCGGCAGTTCGAGCCCATGCCAGTGCATGGAGGTCGGTTCCGGCAATTCGTTGTGCACGATGAAGCGGACACGGTCGCCCTGATTGGCCTCGACCAGGGGACCGGGCATCGAATCGTTGAACCCCCACACGTCCATCGGATAGCCGGGGAGGAATTCTCGTTTGACCGGCGTGCAGCGCAGCTCGAATTCCTTGACCCCGCCGACCATTTTGAACGGCAGCTTCGGCAGGTCTGGAATCTCGACAGGAACCGGCGCCAAGCCCAGCCCGCGAAGACCGGGCACGAGCTTTCCGAGATAATGGTCCGCCGTGGGCGGCCCGCCAAAGGTCGGCTTCCACCGCGAGAAGCCACCGAACTCTGCCGGGGCCTCACGCACCACAGGTGCGTCGGCTGGTGGCACATTGGCGGGCGGCACATTGGCCGGCGGTTGCGTGTCGGACGCGGCAAACGTTGTCCCGGCCGCTCCGGCCACCGCCGCTCCGCCGAGAAGGAGAAATTCACGCCGTGTGTTGCCTGGCTGCATGACAATGCTCGTTCAAGGAGACGGGATGGATCAGGGAAGACACCGACCGTGGCTTGTCCGGGCGGCGACCGTTCAACCATCAGCGTGGCTGCGGCGTGGCGTCGATGTGACCCGGTGGCGTCGGGTTTTGCGGAGCGTCCAGCCCGCCGGTCAGCAGAAAGCCCTCGATCAGGGTCTGCGAGTCCCGCCATGTGACAAGGTTATGCACGTACTCCGCCTGCCGCTGGTACAGCTCCGACTGGGCGTCGAGCACCATCGGCCAGGTTTCACGCTGCTGCTTGTAGGACTTCAGCCGCGCCTTGTAGGCCTGTTCGGCCTCCGGCAGCACCTCCCCCCGATACGATTCGACATGCTGCTGAGCAGTGAGGTACTGCTTGAAATGCATGGACAGGTCACGTTTGAGCCGCAGCTCGATCCGGCACAACTCCGCCCGCTGCCGAGAGAGATCGGCATGGGCCTGCTGAATGGTTCCCTGGTTTCGATCCCAGATCGGTGGCTGAACGGTGACCTGGGCGTTTACCACAGTCCGGTTGTCGGTGAAGTCATAACCCGGTCCGGCCTGAACAAACACATTGGGGATCGGCTGCCGCAGTTCACGCTCCACCGTAATCCGGTCTGACTCCAGTTTGGCGGTTGCCTCGCGGACTTCCGGACTTTCTCCGAGCGTGTACGCCAGTGAAGCGTCCCAGGTGAGCGGCGGCACGGACTCGTCCAGCTCGTCGCCGTACAACTCTTCTGGGAGTTCGACCCCGACCAGCGCCGACAGTTCCCGGCGGGCTTGGTCCCGGTCGTTGATTTTCGCCAGCAGGTCGAGCTTGGTCCGCTGCAGGGTGACGCGTGCCTGCCGCACCTGGACGGTGTTCGACTGCCCAACATTGAACATCTCTTCGACGGTGACCAGACGGTCTTCCGCGTTTTTCACCATCTGCTCATGAATCGTGACCAGCCGCGTGGCTCCGGCCGCCCGCCAGTACTGGCGGCGGATGTCGTTAACGACCCGGTACTGCTGTGCCAGCGCGCCAAACTCGGCCGCCTTGGCCCGGGCCAGGTATTTCTCGCGGCTCACGCGGCGCTTCTGGGCGGTGATGATCTCCTGCCGGATGAATCCGCCTTGAAACTCACCGGCGGTCCCCTGGGAACCGATCTTCTCCGCTTGATAGCCCAGCACGGGGTTGGGCCACAGACCCGCCTGCAGCGCCTTGCCGAGCGTCCCGTCCACCTGCGTCCGGGCCTGGGTGAGAGTCGGATTGTAGGTGGTCGCCATGTCTTCGATGGAGGCCAGCGTCATCCCCGCGCAAGTCGCGCCGCTGGCGGCCGATTCTGCGGGTGCCCCCGCTGGTGCCGGCAACCGCTCTACAAGCGGCCCGGTGGCGGGCTCCGTCAAATCCGGTTGTGCGTGCGAGGCTGGCACAACCTGGGCTCTGGGTGCGGCCGTCTGCGCGACGGCAGGCGCTGGGGCCGCAGGGATCGGTTGCCTGATCGAGGCGGCCGCGTGCGAATGGCACGTCGCCGTGTGCGGCACGTTGCGGCACCCGCCGAGGGGGGCCAGTGCCAGAAGGACGAAAACTCGTGTTCGCATGGAAGTCCGCCAAAATGCGACTGAAAATATGTCAGTGAGATGGTGGTCGCGAGCTTCGTCAATCGCCCGGGGGTTCAGCGAGGGCCGGCTCTCGGTCAGTCGGAGGAATCGGCTTCCCGACTGCCCGCTCGAGTTCGGCCAAGTTGCGGTGGTATTCGGTCAGCGTGCGCTGATAGCCGATCTGCTGTTCGATGAATTGCTTCCTGGCATCCATCAGCCGCAGGAAATCGATCGAGCCCGCCTCATAGCCGGCGCGGGCGGCCTCCAGGTTGGCTTCCGCCGCGGGCAGGGTCTGGTCCTCAAAAAGTTTTGCGATCCGCTGATTGGCTTCGACGCGTGAGAGGGCAACCTGCACCTCTTCGGCAATGCTGTCGCGCTGCTGGTCGTATTCGGCCGACAGCCTGCTCACCCGGAACTGGGCTTCACGGACGGCGGCGCTGCGGCGGCGATGGTTCAGCGGAACATTCATGTTCATGCCCAGCTGCGGGCGTTGAACCTGGTCGGTCCAGAAGGCGTCATAGCGGCCCATGAATTCGAAATCCGGGCAGTACTCCTTGCAGGCCAGCAGCACGGCGTTTTGCTCCGCCTGAATCTTTGCCGCCAGCGCCGACAGTTCCGGCCGTTGCTGAAGCGCCAGGTCCTGTAGCGCCGTGGCTTCCAAGGGAGCCTCGCCGATCACCAGCCGCGGGGGTGGGGCGGGCAGAGCCACGTCAGGCCGCCGGTGCAGCAAAGTGTTGATGCGGGCAACCGCGATGCTGCGGGACTGCTGCAACTCGAACCGCTGCTGCTGCAGTTTGGCCAATTCCAGGTCCGCCAGTGACAGATCCTGCTGCGAGACCAGATTGGCCTCGTACTTGGCTTTGGCGGTGCTGCGAAAGTCCTGAACCACATTGATGTTGCGCTCGGTCAGTTCCGTTTCACGCTGCGCGAGATAATAATTGAAGTACGCCATCCGCGTCGCCACGGCCAGCCGCAGCTGGACCTCAGCCGTGTTCCAGGAGAGGGCCGCCACCTCCCATTCGGCCATCTGGCCCCGCAGTGCGAGTTTGCCGTTCCACGGGATGCGTTGCGCGACACCCAGGGTGTATGACGATTGCACGGAAGAACTTGAGGCGAATGTTGGCGGCGCAAACATGGTCTGCAGCACGGGATCGTCTAGGGCCACCACCTGTGGCGACCGTTCGGCGGCCGCCGCCCAGGCGGCGACAGCTGCCTGAAGCGAGGGGTTCCGCGCCTGGACTTCAGCGATCAATTTTTCCAGCGGTAGCTCTTCCAGGTCGGCAAACGGGTCGTCCCCTGGCCGACTTTCGTCCTTCCCGGACAAGCGCTCGGGTTCGTACCCGGCACGCGCAATTGGGGTGGCCAAGCCGCTGCGCGGAGGGGAGTCGCGGTGAGTTTTTCCAGCCGCGGGACGGTTGGCTGCAATGGCCACGGGCACGATTCGCGCGGCGGTCGGCTGGGGACGAGCCCGCGCGACCGGCGTGTTTGCCGGGGGCCGCATTGATGGGGCGCGGCAGCCCATGAGCTGCACCGCGACAAAAATCGCAGCGCAGCCGCTAACCCTACGAATCCACGGCATATTGTCGTCCCTGAGCGTGCATCGTCGTTTCGCCGAGGGGTTAGCAGCCCTGCGAAACGTCCGCGCCGAGTCCTACAATCCGCAGAGATCATCGTCCATGCACAACCCCTGAACCGTGAAGAATTGTTTTTGGCGTTAAAGCTTAACACCGATCGGGAGGGCATCAATCGGTCAGAAAAAGAACCACAAACGACTTGGCGTGCGCTTTTCCCGGAACTGAAAAAGACTTGAGACATCTGTCGATGTCCAAAGTTGACGCCTTATCCTGAAAAGAAGTTCGTGCCTTTCGTGGTTGAAACAGTGGTGAATGAACAGCGTGAACGAGCAGTAACAAACCATGCCTTAATGTCACTTACAAGCCGACCCTGATTGTGCCTGCCCGAGTCGTCAGGGACGTTATTGACCACGAAAGGCACAATGACAGGAAATTGCGGGACGGCAACCACACAAGTTTGGGTTCAATGCCCGTGTTGAATCTCTTCAAGCCTTGGGCGAAGACCCCGAAGAATCTTCGCGGCGCACAACCGATTCGACAGCGACCGATGCTCCATTTCTGCGAAGCGGGATTCCCAGATCCCTCCCTGCGCGATACAGTGAAATCGTAGATTCGACGCCAGACTTCTGCGTGGCTTCCATGGATGTTCTTCGGCAACTGTTGATCGGCGCGTTGCTGCCTCTGGTGGTTTGGTCAGGCGTTCCGCAGACGGCCTGCCTCTGCTCGAACGGCGAGATCCATTTCTCCTGCCCGAAGCTGTCCCAACAGAAGTCCGCAAATGCGAAATCCTGCTGTGGTCAGGATTGCTGTCAGGCAGACTCGAACTTGGATGGTCACGCGTCATGCTGCCAGTCGGAGCCCGGCCAATCCGAAGAGCCCAGCGTCCGTGCGGTCGGTTGTCGGTGTTCGTTGCTGATGTTGGCCGGCGAATCCGCGACTGTCGAAGTCGCGGTGGCTGAGATCCTGGACTGCACCCTCTGGGTGCCCGTGATCGCGCCGCAGCACCCAGCCCCTGTCACGGTGGGGCCTGAACACGTCGTGGATCGTGATCCGCATCCCGCCGCCGGCGTCCATGTGCTGTGCCAGCGCTGGCTGATCTGAGCGTGCCTGCGGCCGCCTGCTGGCCGCAGTTCTCTGCATAGCGACAACGCGAATGCGATCGCCTGCGCCCGTCGAGTTCGCGGCGGGCAAGCACTGTTGAAAGCATCGCAAACCGGATGCGAACGCATTCCCGTTGATTCAAATGTTGGCCATCCGGCGAGCAGTCGGTTCCGGGTCGGCGGGTTAGCACCAGTGGATGCTGACCTGTGTTCCGGCTGCTCGCCAGGTGGCTGCCATCCCCATCCCATTTAATGTGTGAGCCACGCATGTCCACGCCAACCCGAGCCTCGTCGCCCGGCCTGACCAACGACGAAGGCGGATTGCGCCCGCCACCGGGACTGAGCGCACTCGGCCGGGCCTGGTGGTGGTTCCACTTTCTGGTCCTGGTCAAGCTTGCCCGGCTGCGGTTTATTGGGATCCTGGTGGCGATTGGCTTCGTGATCACCCAGTGGGACACGCTGATCGCCTACCATGACAAATGGACTCGGCCGGCCCATTCCGCGCACGCGGCGGCCAGCGATGTCGAGTATTTTTGTCCCATGCACCCATCGGTGGTGCGGGATAATGGCAAAGAGAAATGCCCGATCTGCTTCATGCCGCTGTCCCGGCGGAAAAAGGGAAATCAGTCGGAGGCGGTCCTGCCCGCGGGTGTGGTGAACCGTGTCCAGCTTTCGCCGTATCGACTCGTTCTGGCGGGGGTGCGCACCTCGCAGGTGACGGCCATGCCGGTGACGAAGGAGATCAATGCCATTGGCTATGTGGAGTTCAACGAACGCAAGTTGAAAACCGTTTCCGCGCGCGTGAAGGGCCGGCTCGACGAACTGTTTGTCAACGAGACGGGGCAGATGGTCGCTGCGGACGATGTGCTCGCCTCGCTGTATAGTCCCGATTTGAATGTCACGGTGCAAAACCTGCTGGATGCGCAGAAGCGGAACAGCCGCGAACTGATCGCCAGCTCCCGCCACCGGCTGCAACTGTTGGGTATCAGCGATCAGCAGATTGATGACATTGTGAAATCGGGCAAGGCCAACAGCCACCTGCGGATCACGACCCCGATCAGCGGACACGTCATCAAGAAATACGTCCGCGAGGGCCAGTACGTCGAGGAAGGCAGTCCCCTCTATGACGTGGCGGATTTGTCATCGGTGTGGATTCAGGCGCAGGTGTACGAAGATGACATGGCGTTTCTGCCGGTCGACCAGTTGCACTCCTTGAGCGCCGACGACCCTGCCGCACTGGCCGTCACGGCCACAACCCAGGCGCTGCCCGGCGAGGTGTTTCGCGGGCGGCTGGATTTGGTTTATCCGCACGTTGACCAGCAGTCGCGGACGGTGACGGTGCGGTTCGAGCTGCCAAATCCAGGTCACAAACTGCGACCGGGGATGACGGCCACGGTCACGCTGCTGGTGCCCCCCTCACACCTGGCGCAATTGCGCCAGGCGGCGGCCGCCTGGCCCTACGGAACCACTGAGCTGGAGGCGGGACGGGTGCTGGTGGTTCCCGACAGCGCCGTGATCGACACCGGCAGCCAGACGATTGTTTATCGCGAAGCCTCTCCGGGGGTCTTTGAAGGGGTGCAGGTGCGCCTCGGTCCGAAGATGATCGGCCCAGACAATGTTCGTCTCTACCCCCTGTTGATCGGGCTGCAGCCGGGCGACACGATCGTGTCATCCGGCTCCTTTCTGGTGGATGCGGAAACGCGGCTCAACCCCGCCGCGGGTTCGATCTACTTTGGCGGCAGTGACAGCGGTGGCACCCGCAACGACACAACCGTCACCACGGTGCGGCCGTCCACGCCGGAGGACGAAGACAGAAAACGGCAGGCGGCCCTGCAAAAACTTGCTCCCGCAGACCGCACCTTGGTCGAGAAGCAGCGGTTCTGCCCGATCCTGGAAAACAGCCGGCTGGGTTCCATGGGAACCCCGGTCAAACTGACACTGAACGGACAGAGCGTGTTTTTGTGCTGTCCCGCCTGCGAAGCCGAAGCCAGAAAGGATCCCGAACAGACGATCGAAAAGGTCAATCGCCTGAAGACCGGAGCAGAACCAGCTGGCTCGTCCAGCACGTCTCCCGTGGCTCCGAAGTCTGCCGCCAAGGAGGAAAAAATCCAGGCGGCGCTGGCGAAACTGGGCGAAGCCGACCGGCGTCTGGCCGAGGCGCAGAAGTTTTGTCCCATTCTGGCAGACAGTCGGCTCGGCTCAATGGGCAAGCCGATCAAGCTCATGCTGGAAGGTCAGCCGGTCTTCGTCTGTTGTGCTGCCTGTGAGGAGGCCGCGCGGGCTCAGCCAAAAGAGACGGCGGCCCGTGTTCAACAGCTCATCAAGGCCGCCGCGACACGCGATAGAAAGGCCGCGCCATGATCGAGAACCTGATCGAGGCGTCGATCCGCAACCGGTTTTTGGTGCTGCTGATGGCCGGGCTGCTAGCCATTGCCGGCGTCTATGCGGTCCTGCACACGCCGGTTGATGCGGTTCCCGACCTGAGCGAGAACCAGGTGATCGTCTTCACCGACTGGATGGGCCGCAGCCCGCGCGAGATCGAAGATCAAATCTCGTATCCGCTGACCCGCAGACTGCAGGGGCTGGCCGGCGTGAAGGCGGTGCGGTCTTCGTCCGAGTTCAACTTCTCGATGATCACGATCATCTTTGATGACAACATCGACTTCTATTTTGCCCGGCAGCGTGTCACCGAAAAACTGGCTGAAGCGGGAACCTACCTGCCGACGAGCGTCGTCCCCTATCTGGCCCCCGACGCCACCGCTCTCGGGCAGATTTTCTGGTACACCGTCGAATCGAGCACGGCCACACCGGTCGATCCCCAGCGGCTGTGGGCCCTCAACAAGTTCTACATCACACAGCAACTCAACGCCGCGCGGGGCGTGGCCGACGTCGCCACGGTGGGCGGGCTGCCCATGGAATACCAGATAGACGTCCGGCCCGAGACGCTGCGGGCATACGACATCTCCCTCGGCGACCTGTATTCCGCCGTGGCCAAAAGCAACATGCCGGCCGGTGGCGGGGTGATCCAGAAAAACAACGCCGAGTACATCGTTCGCGGTGTCGGCTGGATCCGCGACAAGCAGGACATCGAACGCACCGTCATTCGCCAGGTGAACGGCACGCCGATTTACGTTGAAACGGTCGCCACAGTTCTGCTTGGAACGCAGTTTCGCCGCAGCGTCTATGAGAAGAACGGCAATGAAGTCGTGGGCGGCGTGGTGCTGATGCGGCACGGCGAGAACCCTCTGGCGGTGACCGAATCGGTCAAGCAAAAGATTCAGGAACTGCAGCCGGGTCTGCCTGAAGGCGTGCACATCGTCCCCGCCTACGACCGCACCCGCCTGATTCACGGAGCGATCCACACGCTGACGGAGGTCATGTGGCACGAAATGCTCATCGCCTCGATCGCGATTCTGCTGATTCTCTCGCATGTCCGCAGCGTTATTTTGATTTGCCTGACGCTGCCCCTGACCGTGCTGTTCTCCTTTCTCTCGATGTGGCTGCTGCGGACGCTGGGCATCCTCGACATTCAGGCCAACATCATGTCGCTGGCGGGGATCACGATTTCGATCGGCATCCTTGTTGACCAGGCCATCGTCATGACCGAGAACGCCACTCATGTTCTCAAGGAGCACTTTGGCGACCAACCGGTCACGGGCGACACGCGGGAACTGGTCATCCCGGCCTGCCGCACGGTAGGACGGCCGATCTTCTTCTCCGTGCTAATCATGCTGCTGTCGTTTGTGCCGGTCTTGATGCTGAGCGGTCGCGAGGGCAAACTGTTTCATCCGCTGGCCTACACCAAGAGCTTTGCGCTGATCGGCGTGGCGCTGATTTCCATCACGCTCGTGCCGGCGCTGATCCCCCTGTTCATCCGCGGGCGGCTCCGCAGCGAAGAAGAAAATTGGATCGTGCGAAGCTTCATCAACATCTACAAGCCCCTGCTGACGTGGGCCCTGCCCCGGCGGAACCTGGTGATGTGGATGTTCGCCGTGCTGCTGGTGCTGGCGGCAGGAATGTTTCCTTTGCAGGCGATTTTTGGTCAGGGAGCCTCCGAGTCGGCCTGGCGCAGCACGTTTCTGGCCACATTCGCCGCCGTCGTGGCCCTCACCGTCATCTCGACGCGGGGCTGGCACTGGCAGTTCCTGTCGCTGATCACCCTCACGCTGATCGCCATGTCGGCCTATCACTTCCCCAAGATCGGCGTGGCCTTCATGCCCGCGCTTGACGAAGGCACGACGCTGGACATGCCGATTACTGTGCCACGGGCGAGCATCACGCAGGCCGCGGACGACCTCAAGGCCCGCGATGCGCTGCTGCGCGGCTTCCCCGAAGTCGAGTCGGTGATCGGCAAGGCGGGGCGTGCCAACACCCCCACCGACCCCGCGCCTCTGGACATGGTCGAAACCTTCGTCAATTTCCGTCCCCGCGAATTCTGGCCCAAGCGCGTCCTCCGCTTCGACGACGCAGTTCGGCAGACCGATCACCTGCTGACCCTTCTCGAAGAGCGTGGCTTCATTCACCCTGCCGCGACAGCGGATCGGGCCTCGGTCATCAATTTTGCATCACAAAAGGCACTGGAGCGCTTCGACGAAACCCAGCGAGAACTGGCCCTGCTGCGGTTTGTGGAGTTTCAGCACAGCCTCGAAGGCGAACTGGTACGGTCTGGGGTGCAGGAGTCCGTCAGACGCATGGTCCAGGCGAATCGCTGGTCGTGGCCTGCCGGAGTCAACCCGGAGAAGAGTCTGGACCTTCTCCAAACGCGTCTGACGCACGAACTCGGACCGTGGCTCGCCACGCAGCCCGCGCTCGAAGACATCGATCAGCTCATTCGCCAGGTCGTCCAGCACGGCGAGCGGATCGGGGCCGTGGAGGATGCCGTGCGAGCCACGGAGCTGAAGCCGGGGCCGTGGGATCAGGTCCAGGAATCCTGGGCCACCGCCCTCGGACAACCGGCCTCCACGCTGGCCAGCGTATTACTCCAACACGTCGAACAGCAGCGGACGCGCCTATGGCATGAGCAGGTGCGGACAACAAACTACGAACTGTTCGACCAGGGAACCCTCAACTACAACTGGTACGCGCTGGAAGAAATCGCCCTCGCCTCCAAGGCACATTCCCTGCTGGACGCGGCCCCGCAGGGCGAACAGACGCTGCGGTTTGCCGAGTCCGCCCTCCGCGGCCAGTTGGCAAAGCCAGTTGATCCACAGGCCATTGAACCGTTCGCCGCCATTCGTGACCGCGAGACGAAGCCGTTTGCCGACCGCGTGTTTCTCTGGCCGCGCCGCACCGGTCCCAAGGGGGATCTGGTCGACGATGAAATGGGGCGTGTGCTGCAGGTTCCCGGCTGGAGCAACATCTTTACGCAGCCGATTATCAACCGCATCGAGATGCTCTCGACCGGCGTCCGTACCGACATCGGCGTCAAGGTCTTCGGGCCGGATCTCGATACGATTGACGGCGTCTGCAAGCAGATTGAAGCGGCCCTCAAGCCCCTCAACGGAGCCCGCGATGCGGTTGCCGCGCCGATCATGGGCAAGGGCTATCTGGAGATCGACATCGACCGCGAAGCCGCCGCCCGGTATGGCATCAGCGTCGAGGACATTCAGAATGAAATCGAAGTCGCCCTGGCCGGGCGGGTGGTGACGTACACGGTGGAGAAGCGCGACCGGTTCCCCGTGCGCGTGCGGTATGTCCGCGCCGCGCGGGATGACGAAGAGAGCATTCGCCGCCTGCTGATCAGTCCCGGCGGGATGTCCGCCCCGGCCATGTCGTCGGCGGGAGCGCCTGGAACGATGAACAAGACGCCCGGCGGTGCGCTGGGTACGCTGGCCGACACCACCGGCACGGAGGATCATTCTGCATCGCCGGGCCACGCCCTCCAAGGCCGGACACTGATCCCGCTGTCCGCCGTGGCTCACGTCGGCATCGTGGAAGGCCCGGCGATGATCAAGAGCGAGAACGGACGGCTGCTGAACTATGTGACACTCAACGTCCGCGGCCGCGACATTGTGGGGTTCGTGGAGGAGGCGCGGCGCGTCGTTGCCGAAAAGGTCCGGCTGCCAGAGGGGGTCCACATTGAATGGAGCGGCGAGTTTGAGCATCAGGCGCGGGCCGCACAGACGCTGCGGATCGTGTTCCCCGCCGTCATTGCCCTGATTTTCCTGATCCTGTATCTGACCTACCGCGACCTCGCCGACGCCGCCCTGATGATGCTGACCGTCCCGGAAGCCCTGGCAGGCGGGGCATTCTTCATGTACCTGTTCCCCAAGATCCGCCACGGCTGGGAGACGCCGCCGATGGACTTCAGCGTGGCGGTCTGGGTCGGCTTCATTGCGTGCTTCGGCATGGCGACCGAAACCGGAATCATCATGCTGGTCTACCTGCGTGAAGCGATCGACAAGCGCGGCGGGCTCGAAAAGATCGCTTCGCTGGAAGAACTCCGGCAGGCGGTGATTGAAGGGGCGGTGCACCGGCTGCGTCCGAAGCTGCTGACCGAAGGCGTGGCGATCATCGCGATTTTCCCAATGGTGTTCGCCCAGGGCGTTGGCGGCGAAGTCCTGGCCCCCATGGCGCTGCCCGTCCTCGGCGGACTGTTGATCTCCGATGAAGTTGTGGACCTGTTCCTGCCCGTGCGCTTTTACTGGGTGCGGCGGGCACGGTGGCTGAAACTTCACCAGTCGGACGGTCAGGTGACAGCGAGTGAGGCTTGATTCGACCCGATTTAAGCACACCGCCTCAAATCTCCGATGCCCTTGCAACTGACAACGCCATCAAGGAATAAGGCGCGCTCTCGGAAGAAGACGGTTGCAAAACCTTGATGGCGTTGTTGGCCAAAAACATCGATATTTGCGGTGTTTTAGGCGAGCTGGTGGAGGAGTTGGGTATCGCTCTTAAGTTGGTTCCCCCGCCACAGGACAGCCAAGTCAGTTTTCCCCACATTGCGGAGCGCATGATTTTGGAACGGTAACGTCAAGAATCGGACGCGAGTCGCGCACGTCGAACTCTGAGCGACACACCAGTCCGCCAGCATCCTCAGCAGATCGAAAAGTGCGGTCCTCATTTCAGGACGCGGCGGATCATCCAGATGTCTGTTTTTCCCAGGCCCCCGGGCCGGTCGGAATGAAAGAACAGGGTCTGGCCGTCGAATGAGAGACACGGACCTGACTCGGTTTCGGGCGTATTGATGCTCACCAGATGCGGCGGCCCGAACTCGACATCGCGCGTGGCTCGCGTGCCGACCCAAATGTCGGTTTTGCCCGAGCCGCCCGACCGATCGGATTCGAACAGCAGCGTCAGTCCGTCAGGCGTCAGGGATGCCCCCCGGTCGTCATGGCGGCTGTTGACGGAGCGCAGGTTGACGAGGTTGGCAAAATCGGAATTTCGATGCGGCCGGCTCGCCTGAAACAGGTCGAACTGTCCGGCCCCGCTAGGTCGGCTCGGGGGCGTCGGGGAATGGGCAGCCTTTGATAGGGGAGACAACCGCGGCCAGACGGCGATATGCTGACCGGCAGATGCGCAGCCGGACTCCCGCTGCTTCAACGGCACCCGCGGAAACTCCCGCCGACCGCCTGCAACAGGCGGTCGATGAGCTGGCGCAGAATGTTTCTGTCCTCACAGACATCGTCGATCAGCTTCGCGAGGACTTGAGTTGGCTGACATGGAATGGGCTTCCTCATCAGCCCATTCACGTATTTGTGCACCGTATGCCCCTGGCCCCGCCAGGCGAAGGAAGCAACGGTAAGCTCGACCTGACGTTCGCCACAGGCCCGGACCGCGACCCTACAGCTAAGACGCTGTCGGACGATCACGTGCGCGCGGCGGTGATCGAGGACATCGTGCAGCGTCTGGCGGAGCCACTCGGCCAGATCGCCCACGCGCAAGCGTTCGAGGACTTTCTCCATATGAGCGTGTGCGCGCTCTCCGGGGGGCAGATGGAAGACAAATACATGGACACGGTGAAACGGCACACCGAAGGCAAGCCGGGAAAGCGTGGGTGCGACTCCATAGCGCATGCGTTCGGAACGCTCGTGAACATGATGGAGGAGACTCGCAAAGATATTCTCGGGGACATGTTCCAAGGAGGGATCACCTATGGTGAGGCGGGGCAATTTCTCACTCCAGAGCCAATCTGCCAAATGATGGCCACGATGACGGTCGGAGAGGATGACGGTGCGGGCAAGAAATCCGTTTGCGATCCGTGTGGCGGATCCGGGCGGATGCTGCTCGCGGTCGCAGACCTGAAACCGCATTGGGAATTTGTCGGGCAGGACGTCGATCTGGGGTGCGTCCGGATGACGGCGATCAATTTGGCGCTTCGAAATCTCTATGGATACGTGATCTGGGGCAACTCGCTCGGGCTTGAAAAGCGACTCGTCTACCATACCGGATTCAATCTCCAGGGCGTGATTCGCGAGATTCCACTGGAGAGCTGCCCTGCGCCCGTACGACAAGCAGCCAGTGAACCGGATTCGCAACCCGAACCGGCTGAGTCGGATCCCGGCCAATCAACTCAGACGTCTGCAAGACCTAGCGACGGATCTCCTCAGGGTGGATTAACGTCACCTATACGCCATTGCGCCGCAGATCTCCCCTGTGGCATGCTCCCTACACGTCGCCAATGTCGGCGGCGCGCTTGCCTGAGCGGACCGTTCTTTCAAATCAGGCCGGAAAGGGGACACGTTATGTTGGTCGAATTGCAGGATGGGTATTGCCGCAGGTGCGGCGGGCAGCTCCAGATCACGGGTGCGGACGACGCCACAATGGACGTCGAATGCACAGCGTGCGGCGACGGCGACACCGTGGAGCCTGACGCCTTCAATGATGGTGGAATCACGAATTGGCCGCAGGCGATGGTCGAATTCGGGGAGGAACTCTGAGATGGACCCCGACGCCTCGTTGAAAGATCTGCTGGATGCCGTGCGTTGTCGTGAGTGGGATCGTGGATGGAGAAGCGGGGATTCCCGCCGACTACCATTGGACCGAGGGAACTCGGCCGCAATTGGCACCGGACCGTGGCGACATTTATCTGCTACGCCGCCCAATCGAAGGTGCGGGATGCCCGCAAACGTCGCTCGCGAAAGGGAAACGGCTGATGCTCCACAGCTGTCACGATGCAGTTCCGATTTGAGAATGCCCCGATCAGTATGAGCGCCCCACTCACTGTGCCTGACGCCGCTCAGGCCGCCCCGTATCCGAAGGATGCGGGGCTTTTGGCGAAGCTGATGTTCCATTACTTGGTTCGGACGGAAGAGCTTTCATTCCACAGGTCTGCCTGCGAGCTCGATAATCCCGACCTATTGACGGACCGCCGCTTCAAGGGCCGTGACACGCTTTGGCATGTTCTCGATTTCAATTTCGTCGAGGCGCTTGTCGATTCCATCGATCTGCGCTGTCAGGTTCCGTTCCATGCGGTCCATCTTCGCTTCCACTCTTCCAACCCGCTCCGTACCGTGTTTCCACGCCGTCGATCCGTTGGGTAAGTCGCCCCTCCATCGCCTGCAGGTGAGCAAGGAGAACGGCCGGGGTGATGTCTTGGTCTGCCATGGGACGAGACAATACGCATCCCGAGGCGGCAGCCGCAAATCCTTCGGATGGAATTCAGCGCCTGAAACGAGTCGCAACTCGTCGAGTGCCTCAATCCGCAAGGGCGCGCGACCGGCCGCTCAAGAGACACAGGAATGGTCGCAAAAAACTCAAGAAGGGATCCGTTCCTCGCACGGCGGTCGGATAAGTTCCCAACAATCGTACATGTCACGAATTCTGAGGGACGTTCCAACCGCAGTCCGATGCCATCATCCCAAGGAACCACGCCGACCGTTTGTGTTGGCCGACAATCGCCATGAATGCAGGGTAGCCTGCGGCAGTCATTCGGTCCGTGATGTTTGCAAACAGATTCAAATCATCATTGCTCGGAGCACAATCGAAACCGTCTGGATGCGAATGCCATTCGCCGATGTACTCCAATTCGCCGGCCGTTTCAGTGCCGATGGCAGCAACGCGTTCTTCTAAGCCCTCGCACCCTCGAATGTACAAAGTGGGCTTCTCCTTACTGTCCGCAGGGGAATGGACTGTGTCCACAACATACACGGTCCTGCGCGGCAGGTCGTACATGCCGATGAGCACGCCTCCCGTCTCATTCGGCAGTCGCTCGGCACGCAACTGCTGCAGATGATCTATGAGCCACTGGTCTGTCACCACCGTCCAGCCCCCAATCTGCGCGCGGTGTGAGGTGAAGAGCGGCACATCGACAATTGACACTGCACATGTCGATGGATCGGCGTGCCAAACGCGGACCGCGGCGCCTTCAGACGAATAGCTCATCCGAACGGCCTGCGCCGCTATCGCGCTGTGCATGCTCACCAAGTGGGTCGGAATCGAGAAACTCACGTCCCGGCACGACCGTGCATAGCGAGTACGTGCTTCATTCACGGCCAAGTGACCGCTGAGCGAGGGGTGGCGGATCACCGCCCGATAATACTGGGCCTCCAGTCCATCAAGCGGCATCGTTCTAATCGCGTCTTCGCGAACGCAAACAAGATCCGAACCGCGCGGATTCAGGAACAGCGATACACGACGTGCGTCACTGTGAACATCTCTCGCAAGATGCCGCGATACCGGGACCGACGCCGAGAAATCCAGAATCAACTCCGATTCTCTAAAGGCTGCGTCCACCTTTTCTTTTACTCCACCTGGCTGTAGCACGTTCGCTGGAATCGCCGTCGCTGGCTGTTCGTCCTGGAAAAACGAACTGATTGTTGCGGCGAGGACGGCGGCTTTCGGCCAGCCAATTCCGTCCGACAATAGTGCATGTCGAGCCAAGTTGTGCGGCAGCAGTTCGTCATTGTCAATGACCGTCCAATGACCGAACCCTCCCCGCACGAGATTGAGCACGATCTGTGAACCAATCGCACCGACACCCACGGCGACCGTCTTTGCATCGACCGCATCGACACCGCTTGCTCGTGCTGCAGCCGACCGGGAGAAACTGAAGTGCGGGCGGACGACCCCGAGCGTAACGTCGGCACCCTTCAACATTTCGATCGGCGCGAGGAACGCACCAACTTTGCCGTCACTCTTGTCCCACACGCCGATCCGTTTCCCAACCTCGTAGACTGTTTCCGTCGTCAAGAAAGCCCAGGTATCGGTAACTTCGACCGTGGCAACGTCACCCCGTTGCAGCGGAAACGCGATGACTATGATGAGGGACACGTCGAGGCACCCGTCATCCTTCCATCCCATCACGCGCTTGCGCAGTTCCACAAGGAGATCGAATTCCTCCGTGCGGACGAATTCGCACAGTTCTTCGAGTGTCCGTGGAGCACGGCGGATGACGCCGTGATGGCGCGACCCAGCGAAAAAAAGGGACGCCGTGAACTGCAATTTCTTCGGTCGCACTTCTGGGCTCAGCGGAATCGCGATCAACGTCCCCAGGTGCTCGTCTGACGGAATTAGAACAACATCCAACCGAGCTGCTGCTTCGTCGGCCAATTTGATTGCCGACCAAGGAACCACAAGACTGTAGCCTGAACCTGCCACCACCTGTTCCAGCGGCTGGTCTTCGCGGTGGAGCGATCCAATTGCAGTGTCTGCGAGCCAGCGGCGAATTCGTTCGATAAACGCCGGAGCCGTCCAGCGTGCCTTCACTTCGTCCCAACTCTGGTCGTAGAGACAAAGGCTTCGAGTGTCCTCGTCGAAGGTGATGTTCAAGTGCGGAACGACGGGGAACCCTTTCCGCACGGCTAGCACTTCCGGATACGTTTCATCATCCGCCGCAAGCACCACGGCGAGCCGTTCGACCCGTCGAATGGGATTCACCACGACCTGCGGTCGTTCGACTTCAACCTCGACCACCAGAATTTCGATGGACGCACCAGCGACCTTGCGGCATTCCATAAGACGCACGAAGTCGAGCCGCCCGCCAGTAACGGCGGAGGCAATTTGGCGCGCACGCGGGATATCGAGCGTATCAGCTTCGACAGAGTCTCCCCGCAGTTCGATGTATTCGAGAGCCATCGCTTCAGCCTGCTCGGGGTGCGGAAACGGGCGTGAGGGCGGTGGCACCGACCGACTGCGACCTTTTGACCCTCGCCTTCCGGTTGTCGACTTCGATGACGAGCGGACGAGGAGCACCCTCTCGTGGGTATTCCATCGTCACGATGTATTCACCGTCCTTCTCACCCACGATCCGCTTGTAGTAGTTCGCGGCCTGCCGGTGGGGCGGCTGCGGGCTTTCGTCTTCATCACTCCCTTCGGTCGGAATTGGCCAGCTCGTCGAGACGATGATGCCGCCCCGTTGAAGCTGGTCTTCAAACAACCAGGCGACGTTATCGACGGGTTCAGTCTCGTCATCGCCGCGCTCTGGCCCGAGCGTGAGGTAACTGGAGTGGTGCGGGAGTTTCCAGACATCCGCCTCCAGCCGAGCTTCATTCTTGTGGAGCTTCGTGATCGTGACGATGTCAGTCAGAGCTGTGTGATCAACGTCGGAACCGAGCATGACCTTGGTCTGGACACCAGCTACCTCCAATGTCAGTTGAACCACCAGAGAATCGCCGTTTCGGTCGATGACAGTGTTCTTGTCCTGACGCCACGCGAACGGCGAGTGCCCGAAGAATTCCGCACCGTCGACCGCAAGGGTGAAGTCTGGAGCGACCTGTCCTGCATCGGTGATAAAAGCAGAGCGCGACTCCAGCGTCAGCCGCCGGTCTTCCAGCCACTTTTTGAGCTTCGCCGGCCGTGAGAAAACCTGAATGCCGTAGCACTTTTCCAGACGGTGTCTGGCTTCGGCCTGAATGGCCTGTGCACCAGGTTCCAGGCCAAGTCGGCTTTCCGTGATGACGTTCGCCGGCACCCACAACTCTCGGATTTTGATCCGGCCGGCCCCCTGGTATTTCTTCGCGTGGTCGAGGTAGAAGAACTCGTCGGCCTTGCACGTGTGATCGTCATCCAGATGGGTGATGGCAAGGAGATCATAATAGTCTCGCTTGACCGCATTCAGGTCGTCTCGAAGTGCCTTCGGCAGATCGATCCGCTTGTCATCGTCATCGTTAGGGTTCCGTTCGTCGGAATAGTCGAACAGTAGTTTCTTGCCATTCGCCAGATCAATGAGACAGGTGTCGGCGTTGCCGAGAGGATAGAACGTGAGCTTTGGCATCGTGGTCTCCGGGGAAGGAAATGGACGGTTATTTCTGGTCAGCGGACTCGGGTTGCGGCTTCTTGTCGCCCGAAACGGATGGCGAATCGGGGAGCATCGCGACCCCGAACAACGACTCCGCATATCGGTCGGCGCAGCGGCGCACATATCGCGGGAGTTCCGACGCGACCAAGATCGAAGCCACGAGGACCGTCGCCGACACCGCAAGGGCCGCGTATGGTTTCAATCCGAGGTGGAACGCAATACCGCTGACAGCAAGACAGATGCCTGCGAGCGCGACCCACAGGAACCGGACCGCGTACAAGTTTCGGGCGAATCCGTACTCTTCGTTGTGAGACTGGAGAATCGCCGCGTTCGGTTTGTTGCGGAGTACATAGCGAAGTTGCCGCGTCGCCTCACCAATTGTTTGGTCAACGCTCGCCTCCGTCGCTCCTTCTGGAACCGATGCCGGGATCGTCATCCCAGTGAGGCGCTTGATCGCTCCCCGCCACTTCGACTTCTGCTGATCCGAGCAACTCGTGTCATTCGGCCGTAACCACCGCGTGGTCGGCGAGCCTCCCCAGGAATCCCACAGGGATTCTTCGATTGCACGGCCGCGTGCGCGGGCATAATGACCGAGGACGATGGCGGCGAGAAACTCGACGCCGACTGCTGCCCCTGCCGCCGTGTACCATGCCGAAAGTTCGTGGATCAGTGCTCCCGCCGTCAGCGCCGGTCCGATCGCGATCAACAAGCCAGGCAGAAGCCGGGCCTTGCGTTCGTAACAGTCGCTGAGAGCGAAGAATTGGAGGATGAGTCGCATCGAGTTTTCGGATTGGGTGGAGTTTGGCGTATAGCAATAACGAACATATCTGTTCGTCACTGATGCGTCAACAATAACGAACGAAGAATCTTGCTCTGGCTGACAGACCTGATACACTGGCGAATATGAGCGAAACAGCGAAACGACCCGATGAACCGGAAAACAATCTTGCGTCCAGATTGCGCAAACTCCGTGACGACAGGGGTTTATCGCTCGACGAAGTGGCCGGCCGGGCGAAGATTTCAAAGACGTACCTGTGGGAATTGGAACGAGACACGGCCGGCACGAAAAAGCCGTCTGCCGATGTTCTTCTCCGGATCGCCCAGGCCCTTTCGACCACTCTCGCTGAGTTGCTGGCGCTTGCGACGGTCAAAGCGCCTGAGGGACCGGTTGAGATTCCGCCGTCCTTGAGCGAGTTCAGGGACCGGATGGGCGATCAGCTCTCCACGCAGGATCTCCAGGAACTCGCAGCGATGAAGTTCCGCGGCACGCAACCGCAGACCGTCGATGAGTGGCACCAGCTTTATTTCGTCCTCATGAACACCGCCCGGAGGCGACCGACATGACGCAACCGACGCGGTCTACGCAGGCACTCATCGACGAACTTATCCGTTCGACGGGATGTCGGGACGCCCCAGAGGCCATTCGTGCCAAGGCAAAGGAACTGATTGATCTCCACGTCGCATCATTCGGTGAGCCGTCGCTTCCGATCAGCGTCGACGTGCTCGCGAGTCTTCAGGGAATCGGCCGGAGCGACGAAGCGCCCGTTCACAGTCCAGATGCGGAACTCATTCCCGACGGTCACGGCGGTATGACCATGCGGGTGAATGCGGATCGTCCCGAGACACGGCAGCGGTTCAGCGTCGCGCATGAAATTAGCCACACGTTTTTCCCGAACTATACGTCGAAGGCATGGTGCCGCACTGATGCGCGCTATCGGGACAGGGCGAACGCCGAAGACTTCCTCGAAATGCTGTGCGACATTGGCGCTGCCGAATTACTGTTCCCGCAGCCGTGGTTCGGCCGCGATGCGGCAGTCGTCACTGATGCCACTGGCATCATCACTCTCGCATCCACGTATCATGCCTCGCGTGAAGCGGCGATCCGCCGGTATGCGGAGACTTCGCCGGAGTCGGTCGCCGCGGTGTTTTTCACCTGGAAACTGAAGCCCACGCAGAAGGGGATTGCGGGAAATCCGAACCAGACCAATCTCTTCGGCATCAGTGCGGAAGACGCCTTGCGCGAGGCACTCCGGCTTCGAATTGAATACTCGGTCACGAGCGAATCCTTCAAAGCCGAAGGGCTCTTCCTTCCCAAGGACAAATCGGTCGAGAACGACGGCCCAATTTATCGTGCCGCATCGACCGGACTTCCGGTGGATGACCAGTGCCACCTCGACTTAGGTCAGGCGTCGGGAACGTATCGCGTGTCCGCGATCCCGCTCTGGACAGCGGAAGATCAACTCGGAGCCACAGGCGAGAATACCGTTGCCGCTCTTCTCCGTCCCGTATCAGTCCGCAGGCCGGCAAAGAAGCGCGGCGCGGGCAGTGGACCGACGTTGTTCGGTACGGATTGATCATTTCATCGGCTCACCCAATGGCGAACAGCTTGAATCCTCGAACAATGGTAGATTGTCAGCAACAATGGCGAAATCGAAGAAGGAATCCAACGGCAACGGCGCGAACCTCGGCTTCGGGAACTGACCCAGGCACGGATGCACCGCAACGACGCATTGCGGATGATCAAGCGCCGGGCGATTGCCGCGACCGACTCGCCTCACATCTGCTGTCACACGTTCCGCGCTACCGGGATCACGGAATATATGCGCAACGGTGGGACTTTGGAACGTGCCCAGATAATGGCCATAATGGCCGGACACGCGTCGAGCCGGACCACAAACATGTACAACCGCGTGACAGACACTGTCACACTTGATGAAGTCGAACGAGTGCTGATCTGAACCAAGTTGCTATGTTGCCTTAGGTGCGCGGCTGTAAATTGTCTTGCTTGACGGAAGCGATCGATTTCCCGGAACCACGCCGACAATCACCACCTTCTGTGTCGCGCTTTGCAGTTGCGGATCAACAGGCAGCCATCGGGATCTCCGGCCGAATTGGTGTTGACCTGGGACCGCGAGAATGGAATCTCGCCTTTGTCCCTCAGCGCGTCAGCAAGTGAAGGTGATCCGAAAGCAGTTCCTTCAGGCGGACGAGCAGCCGTTTGAGGACTTGATCAGCGAGTCCATGGTGCAGGAGCTGCTTCCGCTTGGTATCCGTTGGAATGAGCGGTTCTATTCGCCGCTGACGGCCTCCTGTTGTTTCTCTGGCAGTGCCTTGCCAAGTCCTCATGCCGCGAGGCGGTCGCCAAGCGGGTGGCCCAATGCGTGGCTGTCAAGCAGAAGCCGTGTTCTTATGCCACCGGCGGGTACTGTGTCGCGCGGACCAGACTGCCGGAAAACCTGTTCAAGGGGCTGGCCCGGCAGGTGGGCCGGAGGCTTCACAAGAAGGCTTTGGAAGCGTGGCTCTGGAAGGGGCGAAGGGTCAAGGTGGCCGACGGTTCGACGGTGAGCATGCGCGACACCGTGAAGAATCAGCAGGCGTATCTGCAGGGAGCCAACCAGAAAGCCGGCGTTGGGTTTTCCATCGCACGCATTCTGGTCATCTTTTCGCTGGCCGTGGGGACGGCGCCGGAGCTGGCCATCTGCCCCTGCAATGGGAAGGGGCAGAGCGAGCTGGCAATGTTCCGCCAGCTCCTCGACACGTTTGAACCCGGCGACGTGCTGCTGGCCGACCGCATGCACTGCACATGGTTCACCGTGACGGCGCTGATGGCACGGAAGGTGGATTTCGTGGTGCGGCTGCACTCCAGCCGCGAGTGCGACTTCCGTCGCGGCCGACGTCTGGGCAGGGACGACCACATCGTGCAGTGGACGAAGCGACGGCGACCGCAGTGGATGAGCCGGGGCGACTATGACGCCCTGCCGGCCTGCATTGAAATCCGCGAGGCGCGGCTCCGAGTCACCATTTCCGGATTTCGGGGAAAGACCCTCGTCGTGGCCACTTCGCTGCTCGACCCGGACATGCATTCGCGTCTGGAACTGACGGGTCTGTACCGCCAAAGGTGGCATGCGGAACTCAATCTGAAATCGTTGAAGGTCACTCTGGGAATGGATGTGCTCCGCTGCGAGACGCCGGAGATGGTCCGCAAGGAACTTTGGGCGAATCTGTTGAGCTACAACCTGATCCGCAGCGTGATGGCCCAGGCCGCGATGACCCACGGCCGCGTGCCACGCACGCTGAGTTTCGCCGCCTCACTCCAACTCCTCCGGGCGTTCCAACCAAAGTTGCAACAGGCGACACTTCACGAGGTTCTTCACATCGCCACGGCGCTCTTGAACGCCATCGTCCAACACCGCGTGGGTCATCGCCCCGACCGCGTGGAACCCCGAAAGCGAAATCGTCGTCCAAAACCATTCCCCCACCTCCAGCAACCACGGCAGGAGGCAAGAAAACGTTTGGTGAGAAACCCTTGTGGCTGAGATAAGTGCCATTCGGACTAAGCCGGCATCGCCTCAGCCGGTGAAATTCCTGTTGCAGCGAATTTAAAACAAGCAGGTTTGCGACCAGCCGCACGTGCCTTCCTCATTCAAGGCATTCATGCGGAAAATCAGATCATCTTTTGACCTGTTAATCGATCCGGCGAGGCCAGAGTGCCTAAATTTATGATGCAAATGCGTCATAATAAATGAGCGGCGTCAATATCCATCACCTGATGATCAGTTTCCAGGTGATCAAGGAACTGACCCTGTGGAACGAGCGGACTCCAGAGAGTTCCGCAAGACATTCCATCATCGTTAGATTGGCCGCTCACCTGCTGTCATGATAGAGTTTTGGCCAGACTGCGGCGTATTCCGCGGTCGATTTGGGAATCACCAACGGAGTTCAACGGGCGCTTGAAGTGTGGCTCGCCCAGCCATGTGACAATTCGATTGACGCGTGTGCGTCAAGTTTCTGCTTCCTCCAAATCCGCCAACCTGAGCTGAAAAGCTCTTGATCTGAACAGAGGCAGTGCTTGAGCCGCGCCCCCGAAAGGGGGCGCCGGTTATGGAGAGCTTTCCATAACCGGCGTTATGTGCAGTTCCGGATTATGCGGACCAGACGCTAGCTGAAGTGGACGCGTCCCGCCTTTCTTGGGATTTGCCACCTTTCCGTTGGTGGAATCGCTCCACATAATTTTGACGCTTTCTTTTGCCCTCCGGGCGGAAAGGAGAGCGTCATGTCGACGCGCCATCGCCAGCGTGTTTGTCAGCACGCCTGTGCCAGATCAATTTCTTGCCTCCTGGAAAGGTATTCGGAATTTCTGAGTTCCCAGAGATATTCCACCCGACGTCACCGTCGCTATGTCCGGGCCGTTGAGCATTTTGGACGGTGGTTAGGACGGAGGCACATTAACAGACCGCTGATTCAGGAATTCCTCAACCAAGGACTGGCCGATTGTCAGTGCCCGGGAGTCAGCCGCGACCGGCGGTTGAATCGCGCCGCATTGAATCACTTGCTGGCGATGCTGGGACTGGATCATGAACCGCCCGTTTGTCATCGAAGTGGCCTGGTCAAGCTATTGCGGAGCTACGAAGCGCATCTAGTCAATGCGAGAGGACTGGGACCGGATACCATTCGCCGCCACTTGAAGTACACCCAAGACATGCTCTGCCGTTTCGGTATTCGGCAAGAGTCTCAGTTCAAACATTGGACGCCCGAAGCAATTGAAGAGGATGTCGCGCGGGAAGGACGCTCCGCACCAGGACGAGGGCGGAATGTTGGATGGTGTGCTCGATCGTTTCTGCGGTTTCTCCAGCAGGTAGGCCTGATAGATCGAGACCTCGCCGCCGCCGTTCCAACTGTCGCACGCTGGCGACTGGCGTCACTGCCGACGACGCTGAGCGAAACTGAAATTGAACGTTTGGTCGAGGCAGCGGACCTGACGACAGCATCAGGTCAACGCGACCGTGCCATCGTTCTGTGCCTGAGCGAATTGGGATTACGCGGAGCGGATGTGGCGAAGTTGCAAATCGACGATGTCGATTTCACCGCCGGTGTCTTGCGGTTGAGCCAGCGGAAGGAGCGACAGGCTGACGTTTTTCCTCTGACGCCACGGTTGCGTTCGGCATTGCGTGCCTATCTTCGGAGATACCGTCCCGCTGGTGCTTCTTCTTCCGTTTTCGTTCGGCACCATGCTCCGCTGGGCAAGCCGCTCACTTCCGCCGGCATCTGCCAAGTGATTTTGCGTCTGGCGGATCAAGCCGGATTGCGTCACCGCGTGAGTGGCCCCCATGCGCTGCGGCGCAGTCTGGCCAGCCGGATGATCAACACCGGTGCCACGCTGAAACAGATTGCCGATTTTCTGGGACACACGTCGATCGATACCACAACGCTCTATGCCAAAGTCGATCTCACCACGCTTTCACGAGTGGCGTTGCCCTGGCCTGCGAAAGAAAGAGAGAAGGTGCGACCATGAAACGCCAGACGATGGCACGCCGGGTGAAGGATTACCTGCAGTTGAGGCGGGCACTGGGTTTTCAATTGCGATCTCAGGGTGAGATGCTTTTGCAATTTGCAAGGTATCTGGATGGCGCGGGACATCGGGGTCCACTGACGACTGAAGCGGCACTGCGCTGGGCCAATCGTCCCCACTTATCGCGGAGTTCTCGCGCGAAGCGGCTGTCGGCGGTCCGCTGTTTCGCCCGGTATCTGGCAGCGAGAGACGGGCAGACGGAAGTGCCGGAGCGGTACCTTGCGCCGAAGGTCTGCTTTCGAAGAAGGCCGCATCTCTACAGCCCGAGCGACCTGGGACAATTGTTGGCTGCGACCGAGCGGCTCGGGCCTTCATATCCTTTGAAGAGGCTGGTTTACCGCACATTGTTCGGATTACTGGCATGCACTGGCTTGCGAGTTTCCGAAGCTCTGAAACTCAAGTCGGATCACGTCGATCTGCAACGTGGGATCCTGCGAATTGAACAAACGAAGTTCAAAAAATCTCGTCTGGTGCCGCTGCATCCGACGGCCACGCACGCTCTGCGCCGCTACGCGCAGGCACGCTATGGCCGCATCGACGTGCGTGACGATAGCCCCTTCTTTGTCGACAAAAGGGGAAACCGCCTGGCGTATTGCGCAATCCGCTGGAACTTTGAAAGGTTGCGCGAAATGTTGGAGTGGAAGCAGGGCAACGGCGACATGCCTCGTCCCCGCATTCATGATTTGCGTCACACGTTTGCCTGCCAGCGGCTCCTCTCTTGGTATCGCCAGGGCCAGGATGTCCAGCACCTGATCGCCGCGCTCTCGACTTATCTCGGACACGGCAAAGTCACTGACACTTATTGGTATCTGACCAGCACACCGGAACTGCTGGCAATTGCAGGCGTCCGCTTTGAACAGTTCGCAGGCACCGGGAAAGGAGAGGACACATGAAGACGACTAGGTCCGTCAGGTCCAAGGCGACCAGGTCCACAAAGTCGAAAGCGGACCGGCCAGCAACAAGTGTGTCGCTCGCACCGAACATTCCCCTCGGCCCGATCCTGCAGCGTTACTTCTGCGAGTATCTGGTCAGCCAGCGCAATCTGAGCCAGAACACGATTGCCAGTTACCGCGACACGTTTCGGCTGCTGCTGGAGTTCCTGAAGCTCCGGTACCGCATTTTGCCCGATCGAGTCTGCGTCGAGGATCTGGACGCGACACACGTGCTCGCATTTCTGGATGATCTGGAGCGACGGCGCGGCAACGCCGTTCGCTCGCGCAATGCCCGCCGGGCGGCGATGCGCGGCTTCCTTCGTTATGCCGCAGCGTCCGAGCCGCAACTGCTGTCAGTGGCCCAACGCGTGCTGGCCATTCCCACGAAGCGGTTTGAGCGAGCCGCGGTGGGCTACCTGACACGAAAGCAGATGCAGGCCATTCTCGACTCGCCCGATGTTGCCACCTTTTCCGGACGTCGCGACCGAGTTCTGCTTCTGCTGATGTACAACACCGGCGCGCGGGCATCGGAGATTGCGGACCTGCAGGTTCAAGATGTTTCTTTGGAATCGCGAGGCTCAGTGCGTATTCACGGAAAAGGCCGAAAGAAACGATCCATGCCGCTGTGGCAGAAGACCGTCAGACTGTTGCGTTCCTGGCTGAAGGAACTTCATGGCGTGCCGGATTCGCCCTTGCTGCCCAATGTTCACGGCCAGCGGCTGACTCGTTACGGGATTGCCCAACGTTTGCAATACACGGTGCATCGTGCATTCTCCGACGAGCCATCACTTCAGTCGTTACGAATCTCTCCGCACCTGATTCGTCATACGACGGCGATGCACCTGCTTCAATCGGGCGTGGACCTTTCGGTGATCGCCATGTGGCTTGGCCATGAGTCGACACAAACGACCCATCAATACCTCGATGCAGACCTGGATTCCAAAATGCGGGCACTGGCCTGTCTGGACCCGCCCCAGCGCCTAGGAACATCATCGCGCCGCCACGACGATCGCATCGTGGAGTTCCTCAATGGTCTGTGATTATGCGCACCACCAGATTGAGCAGCGCACGATAAACAAGCAGTTCGGATCAACCGACTGCACATAATCCGGAACTGCACATAACGCCGGCCAAGTGCTGTTCTGTTCGCCCCTTGGCGGGGGCTGGAGGAGCGGCCTCGGTTCG
Source organism: Planctomycetaceae bacterium (assembly GCA_021732845.1). Classification (GTDB taxonomy): domain Bacteria; phylum Planctomycetota; class Planctomycetia; order Planctomycetales; family Planctomycetaceae; genus JAKFUF01. The sequence continues at coordinate 162,084 of JAKFUF010000001.1, forward strand.
GCGCTCCTTTCGTTTGGCCCCGCCATGTTTTCCGCAATCAGCGGCATCCTTCCGCCTGACAGAGTCCCAAGCGTCCACAGTCCTGTGGCCCGCTTCGACGGACCAAGTTCCCCGTACCTTTTGGAGTGTTCTGATGCCTGACTCTACAGGTTCCGCCACCGGTCCGCGCGTCATCGGCCGGCTGAGTTTGACGCACATCCTTCTATTGGCGGTGTTCGCCGCCCTGTTACTTCTGATTCTGCTTCTGGCGATTCCCCGCAGCGCCGCGACCACAAATTCATCGCCGGGATCAAAGCAGAAGCAAGTGGTGAATCTCGGTCAGCAAAAGGCCCGGACCGAACTTCCGGCATCCGCCCGCGTGAGCGAAACCGAACTTATTCCCGACACCCGGCGGGTCCAGGAGGTGCTGCGAGCGGGGAGTACCTACCGAACGGTCCAGAAGGGCAGCCTTGTTGTGAAGGGCCATGACCCGGACTGGACATCTGATGAAGTCGTCAAGCTGGCTCTCGTGGCGGAACAGATTGCCAGCCGGACGATCGAAAGCAACGACGGCGTGACGCTGGTCGAGGTGCGGACCATTGAAACGGCAAGAGTTATCAAGATTCTGTGTGCGACCAAGGATTTTCACATTGAACTGGGAGATCCCGATCTCTCAATCCTCAAAGCGCTGGATGAGGTGGCACCCGGCGAGGCGGTCGAGGTCGCGGATCCCGTCACGCTCCTGCAGGCAGTCCTCAAGCCGGGGACGGATGTCACACGGGGCACTTGGAAGGTAGTTGCCAGTGTCGACCAACTCTCCGGCAAGAAGATTCGGCTGACGCATACGAACGGAATTGGCGTCACGAACGTTGAACCTGTCAACTGCAGCCTCACTGAGGAAGAGGTCGAACTGTTCTTCCGCGCGGATCCGCTGGCGGACATGCGCTTCCTGCCGGATCTGGGACTCAAGCCGGGTGAATCATTCGTCGTGCCCGGTTACGCTTTCGCCCAGTTGCTGGACCCGGAACTTCATCCGCATGTCGAAGGCAACCTCACCATCACGCGTGGAAGTGATCTGCGGCAGGACGGCCATCAGATGGCACTGCTGAAGATCGATTCCAGCAAGAGCGACCTGCAGTTGTCCGCTGCAGATTCCCAACAGAAAGCGTTTGGCCGACTGACGCCAAAGGGAACACTGCTCTTCGATCTCGACGGTCAGTTCGTTCGTCAGGCCACGCTTTCCGGTGAAATCCTCATTCGCTCGATTCCCAAGGACCATGCGCTCGGCAATTCGAGCCCCGTCAGCCAGCCCGAAACCTCCATGACTTATTCCTGCCAAAAACTATGACCACCTCACCTTCGAATCCACCGGACAGCCAGTCACTTTTCGGTCAACAGACCATTCCCGGCCAGCGGACCTCCAATGTGGGAGTTGCGCAACCAATCACCGTTCAGATTCCCGGCTACGAAATCCGGCGGCAAATCGGTGCCGGCGGCATGGGAGTCGTCTTTGAAGCGGTACAGCTGTCACTCAACCGTCGCGTGGCGGTCAAGGTACTTTCTCCGAGCCTTTCCCAAGACAAGGAACTGATTCAGCGGTTTGAACAGGAGGGCCTGATTCTCGGACGCTTGTCACATCCCCATATTGTGCAGGTTGTCGAGCGCGGCCAGGCTGCGGGCCAGTTGTTCATTGTTCTGGAGTTTGTGGCTGGAACAAGTGGTTTCCCTGTCACCCTGCAACACTATCTGGAACGGGCTCCGATCGATCCCGTCGAAGTCAGGCGGTTGTTTCTCGAAGTTGCCCAGGCGCTGGCTCATGCCCACTCCCAGGGAATTGTCCACCGCGATGTCAAACCGTCCAACGTGCTGTTGGATCAGCACGGGCACGTCAAAGTTACCGACTTTGGGATCGCCCTTGTCGTTGATTCCGACTCCCGATTGACCAGGCCCGCGGCAGCATTGGGCACTCTGGAGTACATGGCACCGGAGCAGCGTCAGAATCCCGCCGGCGCAGATCCACGGAGCGACATCTACTCTCTGGGTGTCATGCTGTACGAGCTGCTGACGGGCCACCTGCCAGTTGGTCTGTTCCTGATGCCCGCCGACGAATTGCCGGGCCTGGCCAATGAATGGAATGCGCTCCTGGGGCGGTCGCTGCAGTCAAAGCCTGACCAGCGGTTTCAAACAATGGCCGAATTTATCCGAGAACTGCAGGAGATTCCTGTTGTTCCAGCAACCACATCGGCACCCCCGACTCCAAAGTTGTCCTGGGCGAAGGACGTCACGCTGCCGGAGCCACTGCCTCGGAAATATCCCTGCACAGATTGCGGCCGGGCCTGCGGCGAGGAAGACATTTACTGTCCCGGTTGCAGCCAGCCGCTCGTGTGGGACTGTCCTGCCTGCGACCGCAAGGGACAAGTCGCCACGCGGTTCTGCGCGGGGTGCGGTCGTGATCTGCAAAAGGCCGTCCGTGCCCAGTCCTTTCTGGACCGAGCCCTCAAAATCTGCCATGAGCTGGCTTCCTGCGCTGACCCTCTTGCCGCCGGGGCGAAGGCCCAGAACGCCTGGCAGACTTGGAAGACGGCGACCGCCCTGAGTGCGGATCTGCCAACGCTCGTGGCCGCTACAGACGACTTCAAGAGCGCCATCGCGTCAACACTGTGGACGGCTGCACGGGATCTGGCCCGCCAGCAGCAGTGCGGCCTGGCCAGTCACTATTGCCAGCTCATCTTGATTGCCTTGCCGACTCACGAGGCCGCCCGCGATTTGCTGGACCGATTGGCAGATCTGCGGGAAGAGTGGCTCAGCAAGGCCGCAGCATTCCGTAGCAACGGACAGATCTCCCAGGAACTCAAGACGCTCCTTAATCTGGAGCAGAAATTCCCGGAGGACGCCGTCATCAAAGCTCTGCGCGTCACCTGTGAAGCGAAGCTGAGTTCTGTGAAATCGATCGTCCGCGAGCAGATCCCCGCTCTTCAGCAGGAGCGGCGGCTTGTCGAACTGCTGAAGGTCCTGGAGGGAATTCGCCACAGCGGAGTGGCCGTGGAAGGGCTGCAGGATTTTGAGGCAACCCAGCGGCAGCGACTGCAGCGGGCGGAATCTCTTTTGAACACGGCGCGAGCTGCCATTGACCAAGGGGCCTTCGCACGGGCGATTCAGGCGATGGATGCGGCAAGGGATCTGGTCACAGATCACGCCGCCCTCAATCAGCTCCACGAAACCTCGACTGATCGACAGCGCCAGGCCACCATTCTGCGGGACCAGCTTCAGCAGCATCTAAAAAATCGCCGCTGGTTCCGCGCTCGAAGCTGTTTGAAGAAGATGGAACGCGGACGACTGGGCGGACGCATACCGGAAAGCATCGCCCAGCAACTGACCGCACAGGTATTGAAGGCGAACACCTACCTCCGCCTTGGACTGTGGGCACTGCTAAGTTGTGTGGTTGTCGTGACATGCTCTCTCACCTCAGTCCTGATTCAAGGTCCGCTGGCCAATTTTGTCCGCGGCGTGTTCCCCGCAATGAAGGCCGTTCCTGACGCAGAGATGTTGACCGCCTTGTCAGGCACCGCGCTGCTGGCATTCAATGTGCCGGCACTCTCGCTGCTCCAATTGCCGCTGAAAGAGCCAACGCTGACAGGAAATCATCTGCCGCGAGTGCTGCTGCGGACCCTGATCGCTGTAACCGTCGCCGCAGTTCCGATCCTGGCCGTGCTTGCGGTTCGGGATGCGGCCCTGCCAAGAGCATCTCCCAAGATCCAGCAGGATATGCAGGAGTTCCTCGGCCTGCTGGGGCCGTTCGCGGGACGCTTGGGACTGCTCCTCGTTGGCTCGCTGCCCCTGGGTCTGGTTGCGGCAGATCTGGCGGTGCGCTGGTCCGATGAACTGGTCAAGGACCGAAAGTTCCATCGGACATGGCCCACTGTACTGGGCATGGTGGGCACCAGCGGAATGTCGCTGTTGATGAACTACGAGCCGCAGCAGGTGTCGATGGCCAGCTTCCTGCTGACGCTGTCTGGCCTGACCCACATCACCGGAATTTGCCGATTCCGATCGGTGCTCCTCGGGATCCTGCCGGCCATCGCCTTTAACGCAATAGCCGGTGCGTGGACTACCAACACGTGGGGAAGCATGACGACGTTCGCAATGGCGGGAACCCTGTTTTTTGCTCTCACCGCAATCTGGGAACGCTCCTCAAACATTTTCGCGTTCACCGGGCTGGTCCTGCTCGCCGGGCTGGCAGCCATGGTTCTTCCAACTCACGCCATGGCGGTGATGTCCGTCTGGATTCTCCTGCTTGGCGAACTGTTCCCGGACCTGCGGCGGGAAGCCGACTGCCGTCTTCATCTGTTCGATCGGCTGGCCGAACTCGGCGCTCGGTACCGGCAACGCTGATCATCTCAAAATATCACCCGGAGCCGATCTCCATGCGCTATCCCGTCCTCCACAGTCTTGCGGATTCGGCCCTCCATTCGCTCGCCGAGATCACACGGTTCCATGTCGGCCGCAGCCGTGACGCCGATCTTGTCGTCATGGATGTCAGCTGTTCGCGGCAGCAGTTTTGCATCGTCCGTGAGAATGAGGCTTTCTTTCTCGAACCCCAATCTGAGTCCAATCCCACGCTCTGCAATGGCGAACTGGTCACGACTCGCACGCCACTGCGCCACCTGAGCGAGATCCAGGTCGGATCGAGCACGTTCCGGTTTCTGGAACATCAGCCCGAGGAAGTCTCACTGTCCGAGGAGCCACATGCGCTGGATCGACATACAGTTGTCAGGCCAGCAATGCCGGGCATGCTGAGGCGGGTGGACCAGACGTTGGTAGGGAACCGTGACGATTTTCTGATGAGCGGATTTGTGTCTCCGGAAAACTCCTTTCCCGTGACCGGCACGATGTTGATTGGACGCCACGTGAACCGGGTCCAGATTCACCTGCCGCATCTGCATGTCTCCGGGCTGCATGCGCAGATCACAGCGGCTGAGAACCAGGGAACGATCACGGATTTGAACAGCGCGAATGGGACATTCATCAATGGTCGCCGGATCTCACATCCGACCAAGATTCACCCCAATGACCGGATCGACATCGGTCCCTATTCGCTGTTCTTCACTGGTCATTCGCTGGAGTCTCAATCGCGGGCAAACAATCTCGAACTCGTGGCGGTGGGACTCCGCCGTGAAGCCCCAGTGCCTGCAACCCGCGGAGTCAAATGTCTGCTCGACAACGTCTCGCTCATCGTCCGGCCGAAAGAATTCGTGGCAGTCATCGGCCCAAGCGGCTCCGGGAAGTCGACGCTGCTCTCCTGCCTAAGCGCCCGGGCTGCCCTGAACGGCGGACAGGTGTTGCTCAACGGCAAGGATTTCCATGCCGATTTTGAGCTGCTGAAGAATGATGTCGTGGTGGTTCCACAACGGGACGTGCTGTTTGAAACCCTGACGCCGGAACAGATGCTGCGATTTACCGCTCAGTTGCGGTTGCCGCCAGAAACCACCGCTGGTGAGATTGAGGTGCGGATCTCCGAGGTTCTGATGACCGTGAATCTGCTGGAACACCGGCTCACATCGGTCCGGCACCTGAGTGGCGGCCAGCGCAAGCGGGCCAGTCTCGCCAACGAGTTGATTGCCGGTGCCAGCCTACTGTTTCTGGACGAGGTCACTTCGGGACTGGACGAGCAGGCCGACGAGGAATTCATGGGCCTGTTTCGCAAACTTGCCGACCAGGGCAAGACGGTCGTGTGCATCACCCACACGCTGGCCCACATTCCCGGAAACTGCGATCGCGTGGTGGTCCTGGCCGACGGCGGACGGCTGGCGTTCTTCGGTTCACCGGAAGAGGCGCTGGAGTTTTTCTCCATTCCCCACCTGGGCAGAGTGTTCGACGCACTCAGGCCGCGTCCTGCGATCGAATGGTGTGCACGATTTCGTGGTCATACCCTGTTTCAGAAATGCGTGTCGCCAGCCCGTCCGAATCAGGCTCCGGGCCGGTTGCCAGCGCGACGGTTGCGCCTCAAGTTTCACGAACACTGCGCCAAGTTTTGGCGACAGACCGGCATCCTTTTGGTCCGCCATCTCGCGGTGCTTGGCGGTGACCGGCAACACGTGCTGTTAATGGCTGGCCAGGCGGCCATCGTGGCCTGGCTGTTCATTTTGGTCTACGGCAACATCCCCGGCATCGAGAATGTGTTTGAGCGGAAACAGGCCACAATCACGCTCTGGTTTCTGGCGGGCCTCTCCTCGCTGTGGTTCGGATGCAACAATGCCGCCAGGGAACTGGTCAAGGAACGGTCCGTCTTTCAGCAGGAACATGACGTCAATTTGCGAACCGACAGCTACCTTGCGTCGAAGCTGATACTGCTCTTCGGCTGCACGTATCTTCAGACCATCTTTCTGCATGTGACGATCCTCCTCTTTTGCCGTCCGCCGGGCCAAATTGTCGCATCGTGGTTTGTGCTGACGCTCATGGGACTGACGGGTGTCGTCTCGGGCCTCGGACTTTCTGCCCTCGCCAAGTCGGAGCAGGCCGCAATTGCGCTCGTGCCCGTATTCCTGATCCCACAAATCATCCTCTCGGATGTCATCATTAAGCTCCGCGGCATGAGCCTGTTGATCGCCAAACTGATTGTCCCGGCATATTGGGGCATCAAGGCTTTGCATGCGTTGGTTCCGGGCAGCGACTTGAACACGATGCGATTGATGGACAAGGAATCGTTTTTCGTCTGCGTCGCGATGCTTTGTGCGCACATCACCGCCTTGGCATTCGCGGTTGTCTTCTGCATGCGCCAAAACAACAGGTTGATCGCAAACCGATTCCGGATTTTCAACTGGCTTGCCTGAAGTGCGGCCCGGCTACTGATCGGAAAATCTGCGGCAGCACGCAGCTTTTCATCACGAGACCATCGACTCCGCTGACAGACAGTCGGTCGGTTTTGCCTCGTCAGCGATCCGTTCTGGCAGATCTCCTTGGTTCGAAAGGGTGCCATGGTCCATGCCATGGTGCCACCGGAGATTGAGTTTTGGGGTCGTCAACGGGATAATTTGCTGTGACCTGTAATCTCAATGGAAAGACGGCATGCCTGACCCCTTCAATCGTACAGACTTGATCAAAGAACATTCATTCGCCGTCAAAGCTGCAGACGTTTTTGCTGCGAAGAAATCGGCAGACTCATCCAACAGGCTGCTGTCACAAAACGTGGTTGTGGCATACAGGCATTCCCTGATGCGCGTCTACGAGATGGCCCCTGGCTCCCCAGCCGCAATTCATCTGCTCACGGGCATGGCTTCGGGAGAAATGACCCTGGGCAGGCTAATCGGACCACGAATCCTACAGGCACATATTTGTCAAAATTTTAGCGACGTCTGCGGCGAGGCCCCCAGCGTCCTGGTTTTTGAATCTCACCCCGAGGCATCCGGAAAATCGCCACGCAACTTCAGCGTCGGAAATGCGTCGGTCCGGTCGATTGCTTTGACGACGACGGTGATGGACATCTCCATTAGTGAGCAGATGTTTTTTGGCCTAGAGACCGTCGATTTCGATGACGAAGGCGCGTGACGCATTGAACCGGGATAAGCAGACAGCCCATGCGAAGGTCCCAGGGTGATGTAACCGAGCCGAAGACTGGCGGTGGGATGCTCTACGAAAATTATCAGCGGAATCCGCTGATTGCGCATCGATTCTTCTATACGCTGCCGGGCTCGCTGTTAAAGCTCCTCTTCAAGGAAAAACTGCTGGATCCCGAGTTAGTCGATCTCGAAATTGAATTGTCTGCTATCTGCGGCGATCATTCAGGCATGGTCGGATTTCACGACGGCAATCCAATTGCATTCGCTTTCTTGCGGAAGTCCGAATTCGGGGTTCCTTCAGTTGTTGAAGCGTTTGAGCGAAACCTTCCGACACACAAAATCAAGGCATCCTTGAAACTGGCAGAAGAGCGGCTCGACCATTCACGGCGAAGTCTGCGGGCATATCTTGGCTGGCTCCTGACAAACCCCGTCTTTCTGACGGAGCAGGCCGCTCTATGGACGGCGATCGCACCGAAGTCCGGGGAGTGCGAGGCAACCCGCAAAACCAAATCGGTAGAAGCTGATCAGCCACTCCTGGAACGCTACTGTGCACGGTGGCGACTGATCAATTTATTGGGTCCGTTCTTGCCAGTGCCAATCGGGACTCAGTTTCCGGCGCTGGCACCTCAGATCTCGATCCAGAATTCGCGTTCAAGCGGCTATGGCCTGGCTGCCATCCCGGACACCCAATCCCTTCCATCCGCAGAAGAATTGCGATCGCATCTGGAGGAGATTCGCATGGCATCAACTCCGGAGCATCTCCGCGAATGGTTCGCAATCGAAGGTGCCAGCAATCCCAGCAAAAATCTGTTGGCGAGGTACGCGCGCGTTTTCGAAGTGCAACACTATTGGCGCGTGGTGCATCTCCGCCATTCGAATGCCCTCCATCGCCGTCAGGGGCGACTGATGGCATCGCTGGCGAGCTTTCTCAACGTCAGTGGGGATGCGATCCAACGCGACGCCAATCTGATTAAAGAACGTTTGGGCCACAATCAGTGGTGGGACCGATTTCCCTGGCCCGCCGTCTGAAGAGCACCGGCACTATTGTGCATGTGCTGCGAACCACCTGCAATGTTTTGGTAGCGAACGCGTCGGTCTAATGCCGGAGCCGAACTCAACCGTGGGGTTGCTTCCCGCGGCTTGTCTTCTCTCCAAAGGCCGCTTTCGATGCCGTCGCCCCCTGAGTTTCTGTCAATTCCGCAGTTCGTAGCGCTCAGCGGTTTGTCTCCAAGTACCGTCCGCCGTCGCGTGCGGGACCGCTCGCTGGCGTCGTATCAGCCGGGCGGCAAGGGAAAAAAAGTCTTGATTCCGCGCGACGCGCTGGACCGGCCGACCGTCCCCGCGACGAACGAAGTCGCCCCATCCCAGCCCCCGAAACAACCGCTCGCCACACGCCGCGGTCCCCGACCGGGATGGCAGCAGCGCTGAGCGGTCTCATCCTCACACACACTCAGAGAGGCATCATGCCCACGCCCCGTAAGAAGGAGACGATCCAGGCCGCGCATTTCCGCTGGCTCCTGGGACAGCGCAACGGAGTCTTTTTTGCCGACGGACGCTCCAACCCCGACAAACTCGGCCGGCACTCGCTGGGGACCAGCGATCGCACCGAAGCCCTGGAGAACCTGAAACGCCTCGATCTGGTGATGGCCGTGGAGCGCGGTATGGCCGACAAGGAATTGCTGAACACCTCCCCGGCAACTGGCATGCCCCTGGAGACCGGCCGCGATCTGTACCTCGACCATGTAAAGGGAGCCAAGATCACGGGAGGCGCGAGCGCGCGGACCTGGAAGCGCTACCGCGCCGTCTTCGACAAATTTCTGCCCTTTTCTGCCGAACGCGGCGCGACCTCATGCCTGCAAGTCACGAAGGGGCTGCTTGAGGCCTATGCGCGGCATCTGGAGGCGGAGGGGTATGCCCACGCGACCGCGTATTTGGAATGCACGACCATCAAGCAATTTCTCAAATTCTTGGTGGAGGACGGGCACGCGCCGGCCAGTGTGGTGTTCAAGTTCCCCGTCTCGAAACCGCACGACACAGACGTGTATTGCTGGCGGCCGACGGAGGTCGCGGCCATGCTCGAATACTGCAAGAAGTACAAAGGGCTGACGTGGTTGGGACGGATCCTGACGGCGCTGACCTATACAGGGATGCGGATTTCCGAGGTGGCCTCGCTCCGCGTTGCGGATCTGCATTTCGACACGAACACCATCCGGCTGACGGACGAGCGCCACAGCCAGGCGGCGCGGAAGCGCGGCCATGCCCGCGAACTGAAGGGGAAGAGGAGCCGGTCGTTCCCGATCCATGCAGAATTGCTGCCCGTGCTGCAGGCGATCCCGGCCGCCGGCGACGGTCTCGTGTTCCACGGGCCGCTGGGAGGCCGGATCAAGCCGGATGTTGTTCGCAACTGTCTGAAGCGGGAGGTGCTGACGAAGCTCAAAGACCGCTTCCCGACACCTGCGGGCGAGGCCCGCGGCTTCATCGACGGCCGGCTGCACTCGTTCCGGCATTTTTTCTGCTCGATGTGTGCCAATTCCGGGAAGGTGAGCGAACAGGCCCTGATGCAGTGGCTGGGCCATCGAAGCAGCCTGATGGTCAAACACTATTACCACCTGCATGACGAGCAGTCGCAGACGGCGATGCAGCAGGTGAATTTCGTCCCGAAGCCCAGCGCGTGAACGTGGAGTTCACGGAGAAGTTCGAAACCGCGAAGTCCGCTGGACCTGACCGCCAACAGAGGGAGGAGCACTCGACCAACACTCTCCGCCGCATTGCCGGATGGGCGTAAACTCGCCCGTGGACGCGGCTGATTGGCACAGTTTTGACACAGATAGGTGTGCCAATCAAAAGCGACTCCCGCAACCCCTTGAAGTTCAATGAGTTGCGGGATGCTGACAATGTCGAGCGGAGAGGCAGGGATTCGAACCCTGGGTACCTTGCGGCACACTGGTTTTCGAGACCAGCACAATCGGCCACTCTGTCACCTCTCCGGTGGTGAAAGAGTAATCATTTGCAGTTATTCTGTGAAGTCCGCCGGCATGTCTGTCAGCGACCAATAGAAAGGTCATCTGTTTTGGCATGCATAGAAATGTCACATTTTGGCCTGACACCCAAAACGGCGCGGCGGGGTGGCTCAGGGCTTCGGCTTGGCGGTGTTGATCGGACGTCTTCACGGGTGGTCTGCCGGCGGCTTGTGGGGCTTGCCGCCGGCCATTTTTGCCGGATCCTGGCGCTGGGGTTTGTAGCCGGCTTTGTCAGCTCCACCAAGCCAGTTCCCGCACTCGAAACCAGAAGTGAATCGTCCCGTCCCGGTGTACATGGCTTCCATCAGTTGGAGGAAGCGGTGGCGCCAACTGATCGTCCAGTCGTTCTGAACCACGCGCGTCTTGCGACGATGCCGGAAGGTGCAAAACCCGTCTGCGGTTGTCAGACAGCCAAAGTTGAATCAAAAACCGCCTGGCCACGCGAAAGTCACAAGTTTCATCTTCCGCACCTCGTGACGATCTGATACATCCATTCCGATCGACGATGATCTTGAGAAGTTCCGCTCGGGAAAGGAAGCCCATGAGTCAGGCGGTCTGGAAGTTGACGACACTGGCAGGCGTGGTGGGGATTGGACTGCTGGTCGTCATGAATGCCCAGCGCGGCTTGCAGCAGCAAGCCGGTAAAACTCCCGCCTTGGCTGTCAAAAATGCCGCCAACAACAAGCCGGGTAATGCTCTTGATGAACTTCCCGAGAACGAAGAGCCGCCCTTGGGCGGACCCGAGGAGTTTGGCGGACCGGTCAACGCCGGGGACAAGAACGGCCCCGATCGACTGCCCACCCGGCAGCCAACACCAGCCAGCGACGACCCCTTCGACGACAAGACCGAGAACGGGCTCGACGATAATCCGCGGTCGCTTAAGCCCCGGACTGCCGCGCCAACGCCGGTCAAGCCGCTGGTTCGCCATCCGGATCCTGACGAAGAGCCGCTGACGCACGAAGAGCATGCCGACGAACACCCCGGCAGCAAGCAGTTGCCGGGCCGGAAGGACCAGCGAAACGCCCGCAGCGACTCGCTGCACATGGCCGCAGCCAATTTTCCGGCGGAAGTTGACACGGAACCTGCGCAGCCGACATTCGGTGAAGAGACCGGCCACAATCGCGTGGACCCTGATGAACTCCCCATCGGTCGCACGCCTGTGTCCGAATCGACGGACGATCGGCGGCAACTGCCGCCGGATACGCCTGCCAATGAGCCAACTGACACCGAGAACGTGGCACCGTACGTACCGAAGGCGCGCAACAATGGCCCAGCGACCGCTGCACGCCACAATGACGAGGACGATCGGTTCGGTGCCGGCTCAACGCCGCGAACGACCGCCACCGATCCCCACGGCGAGAACCCTGGTCTCGTGGAGACGGAGTTGCCAGAGGTAGGGCCAACACGGAGGCCCCTGGCTCCCATTGCCAACGAATTGGAAGAAGTGCCGGAGTCCATCGCTCCGGTCAAGCCGGCCACACCAGCACCTGACATCCACAAAGACGAGGATTCTTTCGCCGGGAGCCGCGAGGTCCCAACAACACCAGCAGTTCGTGAGGCGGAGGAAATTGACGGCGGTCTGCAAGAACCCGGACCAATGCCCAGCAGTCGTCGGAACAATTCCCCCGCTGACCCCGACCGTTTCCCGGGTGAGTCCCTGACGCCGGAAGCCGAACCAGACATTGATGCCATCTCGCCCACCAATCCACCGGCGGCACCGCGTGAACCAGATCCCGAGCGGATTGGTCCTGACCGTCTCGATGAAGACAGCATTGGTCCAGATCGTGGTCCGCCCAACTCGATTCGCCCCGAAGCCGCCACCGGCCCATTGCCAGGCGCTCCGCTGCCGGACGCCGCAAGAGTTCCCGAGCATGCCGAGGAAGTGATCCGCACACGCGATTCCGCCCCGTCGCTGTCCGACCTGGACACCAGCGGCGAAGTGTCGGGTGACCGGCCATCGGTGGAAATCTCAAAGGTGACTCCTCCCTCGGCCGTCATTGGACAGCCGCTGGTCTACGAGATCTTCGTGCGCAATACCGGCACCTGCCGTGCAGCGCGGGTTGTTGTGGAAGACCGGCTCTCGCGGAATGTGGAACTCAATGGAACGCGGCCCCAGGCCGAGGCGATCGAAAACCGTCTGATTTGGAAGCTGGGAGTCCTGGAACCGGGTGAAGAACGCAAGATTGGCGTCCGCGTGATCCCCCTCAACGAAGGCCGAATGGGAAGCGTCGCCACTGTTTCGTTTGTCAGCGGCCCCGCCGACACCATCGTGGCGACGCCACGGCTGCGGCTCGAAGTCACCGCCCCGCCCCGCGGGACACTCGGTGCTCCCGTGCCGTTCCGCTACCGGATCACCAATGTCGGCCGCACGGCCGCCAAGAACGTGGTCATCCGCAATCCGCTGCCTGAAGGGTTGTCACATCCTGATGGTGTCGACCTGGAGTATGCCGTGGGTGACCTGGCACCGGGCGAAACCAAGGAAGCCGAACTGGCGCTGACCGCCGCCAAGGAAGGCGAAACCATCAACCGGGCCATCGCCACCGCCGATGGCGGCGACACGGTCTCCGCCGAGTCGCGTCTCAAGGTTTACGCCGCCACCTTCACATTGACCCGTGTCGGCCCCAAGCGGCTGTACCTCCGCAAGCCGGGCTCCTTCAACAACCGCGTGGTCAACACCGGTTCGCGACCTCTGGAAAATGTCTCCATCGTGGAGATCATCCCCGAGGGCCTGCAGTTCGTCAGCGCCAGCAACAGCGGCCAGTATGACGAACAGGCCCACACCGTCACCTGGCGCTTCCCGCGCATCGCCCCAAACCAGTCGGAGGCGGTGTCGATCGTGCTCGCCTCGGTCGGCCGTGGACAACACTCGTCGGTTGTCCGCTGCATCGACGGCAGCGGTGCCATGGCGGAAATCGACAACATGTCCACCGCCCAGGGCTTTTCGAGCCTGCGGGTGACCATGTCTGAAATCGAGTCGCCGCTGATCATCGGCGACCGGATCTCCACCCAGGTTCGCGTCATCAACCGTGGCTCGGAGCCAGCCAACAATGTCCGCATCGCCATCGGCATCCCAGCCCCGTTGAACGTCCTGGATGTCAAAGGTCTCGATGGGGCGAAGCAGGAACGCGGCCAGTTGGTGTTCCCGCCAATCACGCTGGAACCCAAGCAGGAAGTCTTGCTGGATATCTCCCTCGAAGCCCGTACCGTGGGCGAAGCGCGGCTCCAGGCGTTCGTGCAGAGCGACCGCCTGACGGATCCACTTCGGACCGATGAACACACCACCGTGGTTTCGACGACGGACTGAGCCCAATTGGCCGTGCATGAATGCGAGACACCGCCAGTGGATCTGAAGTGAGCGCCAGCGAGCGGATCCACGACAGGTGTCTCGAATTCATGCAAAATATAGAGGGTGTGATGTGGAAAGCCGCGTCTGGGATGCCCAGCGCGGCATCCTCATTTAGGGATGACATCGGATGGCAACCGCACCCAAATCAAACACCGCTCCCAAGGCGAACAGCGCGCTTCGCCTGTGGGGACCGGGGCTGGTGTTGCTGGTTCTCTTCTACGTCATCACTCCGTGGCTCCTGCCGCCTGCGTGTCCCACGCACATCACCGTTGCCACTGGCAGCAAGGAAGGGAATTACTTTGCGGTTGCCAACCGCTACCGTGAGATCCTGGCCCGCGACCACATTACTCTTGATGTGCGGAACACGGCGGGCACGGTGGAAAACCTGCGGCTGCTGAATGATCCCTCCTCGGGAGTCACTCTGGGCATCGTTCAGGGCGGAGTCGCCACAGAGGACGACGCCACGCGTCTGGAGGCGTTGGGCAGCCTTTATCTGGAGCCACTGTGGATCTTTCACCGCGTGCCCAACCCCGCAGGTGACCCCGGTGCTTCAACGCCGCTCATCGTCGATCATCTGAACCAACTCCGTGACAAGCGTGTGGCGATTGATGCTGAGGGCAGCGGAACGCGGCCGGTGGCCGAACTGCTGTTCAACGAAAGCGGCGTCCCCAAAGATGCCGCCACCTGGTCGCCCTTGGGTGGCAAGAAGGCCGCAGAGGCCCTCTTGGCCGGTGAGATTGATGCCGCCTGCTTTGTGATCTCGCCGAAGTCCGCCATTGTGAAGGACCTGTTGCTGGCCCGAGAGATCGGGCTTGTCAATTTTTCCCAGGCGCGGGCACTGACCAAGCGGCATCGATTCCTGTCTCTGGTCACGCTTCCAGCCGGTGTGGTCGATCCCGGCCGCAACCTGCCCGCCTCCGAAACTTATCTCGTGGCTCCCACCGCCACTCTCGTGGCCCGACGCGATCTGCATCCCGCTCTGGTCACATTGCTGTTGCGGGCCGCGAAGGAAGTTCACGGGTCGGGCGGGTGGCTGGAAGAGCCGGGAGAATTCCCATCACCCCTGCACACCGGGATCCCGCTGGGCTCTGACGCCAAGCGATACTTCGATTCTGGACCGTCGATCCTTTATCGCTATCTGCCATTCAGCATCGCCGCGTGGCTCGACCGCACCAAGGTCATGCTGCTGCCATTGCTGACCTTGCTGTTCCCCGCACTCCGTGCCGCTCCGCCGATCTACCGCTGGCGGATCCGGTCCAAAATCTACAAGTGGTACGCTGTGCTCCGCGACATCGACCAGCGGCAGCGAGATGGCGTGAAAGGGGACTATGCCGCCGACATCGCCCGGCTTCAGCAAGTCGAAGACGAGTTGAGCGAAGTGACAGTGCCGCTGTCCTACATGGAAGAGTTCTACAACCTGCGACTACACGCCGCGTTCGTGCTGAATCAGCTCAAGGCGGATCACGTCCCCCCAACAACCGCTTCAACCGGCCATCCGCTCTTCACTCGGCCAGGTGTTTCATCAGGAATAGTGTGATGACGGCCGACTGGTAGTCGCGGTTGACCTTCTTGGCAAATCCGTGGCCTTCATTGTCGGCGTATACTGTCCAAACTTCTCGGCCATTGGCCCGCACTTTCGCGGCAATCTGTTCGGCTTCCGAGAATGGAACCCGGGGATCGTTCTTGCCATGCACCACGAGCATGGCCGAGCGGATCTTGTCCGCATGGTTGAGCGGGTCGATCTGTTGGAAATAGGCCTGCATTTTCGGGTCGCGTTCATCGCCGTATTCAGCCCGTCGCAGATCTTGTCGATAGGGGCTGGTGTTCTTCAAAAACGAATTGAAGCTGGCGATCCCCACGATGTCGATGCCCGCCTTGAGGCGGTCGCCGTAGTGAACGAGTGAAGCCAGCACCATGTATCCCCCGTAAGAGCCGCCGATGACGGCAACGCGGCGGGAATCGAGATCCGGCTGGCGGGCGATCCAATCCAGCAATGCGCCGATGTCCTTGACGCTGTCTTCCCGCTTGTCAGCATTGTCGAGCCGCAGGTAGGTCTTGCCGTATCCGGCTGAGCCACGGACGTTGGGTTGGAGAATCGCGATGCCCAGTTCGTTCAAGTAGAACTGCTCGGTGCCCGACAGTCCGGGCCGATACTGGCTCTCGGGACCGCCATGAATGCTGATCAGCACGGGGGCTGGCTTGTCCTTGCTCGCCTGTTTGGGCTGAAAGTAGTAGGCGGGAATTTCCAGATTGTCCGCCGCGGCGACGCGAATCCGCTTCGGCGCGACGAACTGTTTGACATCCAAGCCACCGGCTTCGCTGAAAGTCCATTGAGTGAGGCTGCGATCTGAAAGCTTGAGCGAGTAGGCGTCGGCCGGCGCATCCGCCCGCCCGAGCGTGAACCCGAGGTGCTCGCCATCGGGCGAGAATTCCAGATCACTGATGATGCCCAACGGCAGCTCGATGCTGGAAATTTTGCCATTCTCCAGCAGCCGCAGGGCTCCGGCACCATCCTCGTTGATCGTGAACGCCAGCATCTCCTGCTTGGGGTGTAGTTCCAGCTCATCGACATCCCAGGGGATGTCGGAGGTGAGCCACGTGTACTTCATGGTTTTGAGGTTCAACTGGCCAAGCTGCGAGAATTCGCCCTGCGCGTCACAGGTGACGTACAGCGACTGGCCATCGTGGGAGAATTTCATGCTGCCGAACGCCATCGGTGCCGTCCCAGGCAGCGGCAGGGGCTCGCGCACTCCGGTCTCGACGCTGATGACCGCCGGGTAGGATTCATTGGCCGAAACGTAGCGTGCCAGGGCGATGAGCCGGCCGTCGAACGACCAGTCAAGCGCGCTCCAGAATTCGCCGGTCTCCTGCAGCAGGGTTTTGACGGGATTCGGTTTCCGCGGGTCGTACAGAAACAGGTCGCTGTCCCGGCCATTGCGGCGGTTGCTGCCGACGACCACCTGCCTGCCATCCTTGCTGATCGCCTGAGAAATGTTCCGCGACTTGCCATCGGTCAACTGCGTGGCTCGCCCCGTCGCCCGATCCAAGTACAGCACCTGGTCATTCTCGCTGCCGCCCTGACTCATCGAGAGCAGCAGGCCGCCATCCTTCGCCTTGGGAATGAACCGCCCGCTGACCGGTTCCCGGAGAAAAGTGATCTGCTCGCGCCGTCCACCCGGCGCATAAACCCGGTGGAGCTGCGCTGTGTCGCCAAAGCGGGTGGAGATCAGAATCCCCTTGCCATCGGGCGACCATCCACGAAACATCGCGGACCGCAATTCCTGATACTGCCGGAGCCGCTCCATCAACTCGGGAGGCACTGTCGGAACAGATTCTGCGGCGATCGCGGGTGGTTTCAGAGGATCGGTGGGTGATTGAGCCAGTTGCGCTTGTGCCGTCGCGGCAACCACAGAGAGCATCCCAGCCACAATCCAAATTCGCACATGCCGCAGGTCGCACATGGAGTTCATTCCTAAGTTTGTTGGATGTGTGAGAAGTGCTTCTCAAACAAAGAATCTGGAATCGACCGGCAAGAGCGAGTTAATGGATTTCGTGGCTACACAGACGCCAATCCGTCGGCCAGAAGGCACATGTTCCACCATCCCGCTAGAAACATCACGACGAAGACGGTCCAGTAAGCTGCCCAACTGAATGCGCGCGACTTCTTCCATTGGAAGGCTGAAACAACGACGAGAAAAATCGATGGTCCCACGAAGGCGAAGAAGGCCAGCAGGTTCCATGGTGGATGGATCACACCACGAAACGTCATCAGAACTCCGACATAATTACAGGCGAAATAGATGGCGACCGTCCCTGCGAGCCACAAATCAAACTTGGGCCGTGGCTCAACAGATGACGAGTCGTCACTCATCGCAGTTCCCTTAAAATTGCTGTTCACTTCGCCGGTGGCTTCGACTTCACCCGTTCCTGATCCGCCACCGGATCCAATGGCCGCACGAGGCGGAAGCCGACGAATTGGGCGTCGGTCAGGTACCACTTGCTCTTGGGAATGTTGGGATCCTTGATCTTCCATTCGGAGTTCGACGATTCCCGCGCGCCGCTGCGGCACATGGCTGGGTCGGAATCCCAGGCACCACCGCGGGCGACCTGCGGGTATTCCTTCATCTGCAGCACGAAGGGGTTCGCCGGGGCGCTCTTGGAATACTGGTCGGCGCTGTATTGATCCAGGCACCATTCCATCACGTTGCCGTGAATGTCATGCAGCCCCCAGGGGTTGGGCTTCTTCTTGCCGACGAGTTGGTACTTGTCGTTGGCGTTATCGACGAACCACGCATACTCGCCGAGAGCGGCCGGGTCATCGCCGAAGGAGTAGACGGTTTTGGTGCCGGCCCGGCAGGCGTATTCCCACTCGGCTTCGGTTGGCAGGCGGTAGAAGCGACCAGTCTTGACGCTGAGCCACTCGCAATAGGTCTTGGCGGCCAGGCCGGTCATGCTGATGGCGGGGAAGCCTTCGCGTCCCATGCCAAAGGACATGTCGGTGTAGGGCTTGGTGGGGCGGGTCACCGCGTCGGCCAGCTTGTCGCGCGGAGTCGCGGTGAGCTTCTCGACATCGCGGCGCTTGACCTCCAAGCTGTAGCACCACTGTTCATACTCTTCCCACGTGACCTCGCATTTGCCCATCCAAAATGGGGCGATTTCGACTTCGTGAATGGGGCCTTCATCGTCTTCGCGATCGGCCTCGCCTTCGGGAGTTCCCATCGCGTACTTGCCGCCGGGAATCGGCAGCATGTCGAATTTCACGTCCGTGCCGGTCATGATTTCGGTGTAGGGCTTCATCTCCTTTTCTGTCGCAGCCAGGGCTGCGGGAACTTCCACCGCAGGTGGAACCGCCGTCTCCTGGGCCTGGACCGGTGCCGCTGTGTCGGCGCTCACGCGCCACAGAGCGCACAGTGCCAGCAAGAGACACGCCCCTTGTAGGACGCGGAGATGGCGGCCAGAATTCACGGTGAGAAAGTTCAACATGACGAAGTCGTTCCTTAAGATTCCAATCGACGATTCGCGTTTGCGAGTCTGAGGTGACTGCGGGTGCAATGCAGATTGCACCGCGGTTGTACGGGCGGGAGAGTGTTGATGTTTGTCTGGGCACGAGAGACTCGGTGGTGCAGGCTCTTTCAAGGGAGTCTGCTGCTTCTCACCCTGTTGGGTGTGGACGCCTGCACCCTCACCGCTGCCGAACCCGAACGCTTTGAGTTTGAAGAACAGCACATGGGAATGCCGTTTCGCATCGTATTATATGCGGAGTCCGCGGCCATCGCCAACGACGCGGCCAAGGCCGCCTTTTCCCGCATCGAGGCCCTCAACCTCACCCTGAGCGACTACGAACCCGAAAGCGAAGTCAACCGACTCTCGGCGACCGCCGGTACCAGCCAGAAAGTGCCGTTGAGCGACGACCTGCGCACCATTCTCCTGCAGGCCCAGGAGCTTTCGCAAAAATCCGACGGGGCTTTTGACGTCACGATCGGCCCCGCAGTCCGTCTGTGGCGGCAGGCCCGCCGCCGCAAGGTGATGCCCAAAGAGGCGGATCTCAAGGCCGCGGCGGCGCTTGTCGACTTCCGTCAGCTCCAGTTCGGCCCAGAGAACAAAACGGTCGAGATGCTGCGGAAGGGCCAACGGATTGACCTCGGCGGCATCGCCGTGGGTTATGCCGTGGACGAGGCGATGAAGATCCTCAAGACCAAGGGGGTCACGAGTGCCCTGCTGGACGGCAGTGGCGATATCGCCGTCAGCCTGCCGCCGCCGGGCGAATCCGGCTGGAAAATCGGCGTGGCTCCCAGCGAACAGGACAAAGCACCCACCCAGTACCTGCTCCTGACCAACGCTGCCGTCACCACCTCCGGCGATGCCTTCCAGTTCGTGGAACTGGGGGGCAAGCGCTATTCGCACATTGTCGATCCGAGAACCGGACTGGGACTGACCGACCGGCTGAGTGCCACGGTCGTCGCCCCGACCTGCATCGTTGCCGACAGTTATGCCACGGCCGCCTGCATCCTGGGATTGGAGAAAGGCTCAGCCCTGATTGATTCCGTGCCCGAGGCCGCGGTGCTGATCGTCCGCCAGACTGCAGAGGGGGTTGATGCACACCGCACACATCGCTGGGTGAAATACGTGGCTCCGGCGGCAAAGTGACTGATCGGCGGCGCGGACTGATCTGCGGCGCGGACTGATCTGCGGCGCGGACTGATCTGCGGCGCGGACTGATCTGCGGCGCGGACTGATCTGCGGCGCGGACTGATCTGCGGCGCGGACTGATCTGCGGCGCGGACTGACCGGCGGCGCGGACTGACCGGCGGCGCGGACTGACCGGCGGCGCGGACTGACCGGCGGCGCGGACTGATCGGCGGCGCGGACTGATCTGCGGCGCGGACTGACCGGCGGCGCGGACTGACCGGCGGCGCGGACTGATCGGCGGCGCGGACTGACCGGCGGCGCGGACTGACCGGCGGCGCGGGCGGATCGGTGGCGCATCAGTCTCGATGCAACCGGTCATGGCAATGCATGCGTTGGCGGCACCGGCACGGATTGTGTTCTTGAAATCGCGCGACTCAGCCACATGCTCTTGGAGGCTCAAAGTCGCCCACCCTGCGTGCTGCTCGCTTATGCAGACGTGGCCGTGTCGAGAACGAGAACGCACCGACGAGCGTCTGTGGAACGCACTGCGGCAACCAGTCAAGTGACTCGACCGTACCGAGAAGCAGTCGAGCACAGCGATCAAAGCGGACTCGACGAAAGTCAACACCTCGCCCCCCATCTTCCACAGACGCGGACCAGTCTGAACTCGGTCGAGAATCAAGGCGTGGCTCATCCAGAGCACCAGCGCGATGTACGACAAAAGACCGCGGAGACTGCCAATGACACCGGCAGTCTGCGGACCCGCGACGTTCAAGCGATTTTTTGGCAGTGAGAAGTCCATACTTTGCGGCCACGCCTGCGGCAACAACAAGAACACAAAGGTGCACAGTGTCATTGTTATTCCTGTCAGAGAGTATTTCAAGTGGGAATTCTAAAATTCCGGCTAAAATAAAGCGAACATCTGTGGCAAGCTGGGCGACCCTGTCAGGGCGTCACCCGGACATCCGGACAGGGCTGGCTGGCATCGGCAGGCGGGCGGCTATAAAAGAGGTGTCGTCGAGTGTTGGCTGCTGCTGTCACATCGCTCTCAGGAATCGCGCTTTTCCCATGCCTGAAACCTTGAACTTCGACGACGCCAACGCTCTCCAACGCGAGGCGGACCAGTTTCGCCAGGACTTTGCCCGCGTCCGGGACGAAGTGGGAAAGGTCATTGTCGGCCAGGACCGGGTGATTGAAGCCACGCTGACAGCACTGATGTGCGGCGGCAACGTGCTGCTGGAGGGGGTGCCGGGGCTCGGGAAAACAGAACTCGTGAAGGCGCTCTCGCGGGTGCTGGATCTCGAGTTTCGCCGGATCCAGTTCACGCCGGACCTGATGCCGGCCGACATCATCGGCACGAACATCATGAGTTCCGATGAACACGGGCGGTACCAGTTTGAGTTCCGACGCGGGCCGATTTTCACCCAACTGCTGCTTGCCGACGAAATCAACCGCGCCTCGCCCAAGACGCAGTCGGCACTGTTGGAGACGATGCAGGAGGGGTCGGTCACGACGGGCGGGACCGTCTACCACCTGGTGCAGCCGTTCTTCGTGCTGGCCACGCAGAACCCGCTGGAACAGGAAGGCACCTATCCGCTGCCTGAAGCGCAACTCGACCGCTTCATGTTCAAGGTCCAGGTGCCGTTTGTCACACGGGCCGCGCTGAACGAAGTGGTCAGCCGCACAATTCTCAAGCAGCCCGTGACACTGGAAAAGCTGCTCGACGCCGAGCGGTTGATGCGCCTGCGGACGATTCTCGACAAGGTGATCGTGGCCGACCCGTTACGGGACTATGCCGTGCGAATGGTGTTGGCGACGCACCCCCAGTCGGAGTTTTCCAGCGAACAGGTGCGGCGATTCGTGAAGTGGGGAGCGAGCCCCCGCGCTGCTCAGGCCCTCATCCGCGCCGCCCGCGTCCGCGCCCTCAGCAGCGGCCGGGCGCATGTCTCGTACGCCGACATCCGCCACTTCTGCGCCGAGGTCCTGCAGCACCGTGTCCTCTTGAACTACGACGGGCTGGCGGAAAACACCGATGTCGCCGCGCTGGTCGAGTCGAGCGTCAAGTCGCTGCCGGAAATGGCGGCGGCGTAGTGCCACACCTTACCCGATCAGTTCACCAGCCGGTCTCAATCAACTGCGACGCGACTCCACCTCGAACAGGGAGGGCGCGGTGTCGCTCTCGGTTCGCGTCGTGCGCTGGATCCCGCTAAAATCCGGGGAGAGCCACGCCACTGGGATGGTGTGGTCCCCAATTTTCAGACGATGTCGATCGAATTTCAGGCCATTCCATGACTCAACGGATTCACAATTTCTCCGCCGGACCGGCGGTGCTGCCAGTCGAAGTTCTCGAAGAAGCTCGCGAAAACCTGCTGAGCCTCGGCAAGTCGGGAATCGGCATTCTGGAACACTCGCACCGCGGCAAGGCCTACATGGCCGTCCACGAAGAGGCGGAAGCGCTGGTCCGCGAACTGGGTGGCGTGCCGGCCGACTACGATGTCTTGTTCCTGCAGGGCGGGGCATCCATGCAGTTCGGCATGGTCCCCATGAACTTTCTCCGCAAGGACCAGACGGCTGACTATCTGGTCACCGGTGCGTGGGCGCAAAAGGCGGTCATCGAAGCGAAACTGTTCGGCAAGGTTCACATCGCCAGCAGCAGCGAAGACCGCAATTTCTGCTACATCCCGCAGAAGAGCGAGTTCAGCGCCAGCCCGGCCTACATCCACTTCACGTCGAACAACACCATCTTCGGGACGCAGTTTGCCGCGGAACCGTCGATCCCCGCTGGCCAGAAACTGATCTGCGATGCCAGCAGCGACATCTTCAGCCGGCCGATCGATGTCAGCAAATACGCCATGATTTACGCCGGGGCTCAAAAGAACCTCGGCCCCTCCGGCGTCACCCTGGCGATCTTGCGGAAGGACCTGACCGAGTCTGGTCCCAAAGACATCCCGACGATGCTCCAGTACCGCACGCAGGCGGCGGAGCATTCGCTGTACAACACGCCGCCGACGTTTGGAATCTACATCCTGGGCTTGGTCTGCAAGTGGATCAAGAAGCAGGGCGGACTGACGGCCATCGAAAAGAACAATCAGGAAAAGGCCGGTAAGCTCTACACATACCTGGACCAATCCAAGCTGTTCAAAGCCACGGCGGATGTCGGCAGCCGGTCGCAGATGAACGTGACGTTCGTCACCGGGGACGGTGCCAAGGATGAACTGTTCATCGCCGCCGCCAAGAAGGCGGGCCTTGATGGTCTGAAGGGGCACCGCAGCGTCGGCGGCATGCGGGCCAGCATGTACAACGCCCTGCCGCAGGCGAGCGTCGAGGCCCTGGTGCAGGTCATGCGCGACTTTGAGCAGCAGGGCTGACCCGCAATGTCTGACGACTCTTCAACCCCTGAAGAAGAAACCATCCGACTGGACCAGTTCCTGAAACTCCAGGGCGTGGCTGGAACGGGCGGACAGGCAAAATTCCTGATCCAGGCGGGCGAAGTGCGCGTCAACGGCGCGGTGGAAACCCGCCGCCGCCGCACGCTGCACCTTGGGGATGTGGTGGAATTCGAAGACGTGCGGCTGGTGGTGGAATCGGACGCGGATGATGAACCGCAGATCGGTGAATGATCGAAGCAAGTAAATCGTTTGCATGATGAATCTGGCAAGGCGAGTCAGCCGCCGCCGCACCAATTGATTCATTGGTACCTGCATCATGATGGAAGACATGACCGTCGAAGAAGTTGGTCGCCGGGTCCGCTTGGCATTCATTCAGGCAGCGAGAGAAGCGATCGCACTCGCAGAGGCGACAAACACCCTGGTAATCGCCAGGGGGAGCGAAGATTCTTCGGAGTTCGTGACTGGAATAAGTGTTGAGGCGGCCAAGGCCTTGCTAGCGGAAGTCAGCGACTTTGCACCTCAGGACGAGGGCTTGATCGACGGTCTTGAAGCAAGCGAATGAAGGTCGCCCAGGAACAGGCTGCGATGCCAATTTTGCGGCACCGGTCGCCAACCCCCTCTTATGACGCTCTTCGTTGAATCCACGGGCCTCAGAAAACGCGCCATGATTCAATCTTCTAAGCTGCTCATGCTCGGAATTGCGGTCACCTTGACAATCGGGGCACTGACAATTGCCGCGCCGGAGAAGCAGGTCACGGAAAAGGTCGTCCTCCCCGAAGCCCTCCTCATCTATTACGGCTACCCCTCCTTGATCAATGGCGCGAACGGCGATGTGTCGACTGCCACCAAAACCTTCGCTCGGTACAGCCATGTCGTACTCGGCTCGGGCCTTGAATTCGCAAAGCATGAGGACCGCGCCAAGACAGAAGCGATCGTCAAGGCGGCCGATAAGTCTGGCACCGTGTTCTACGGCTACGTCGATCTCGGTGTTTCCACGACCAACTATCCACTGGACGAAATTAAGACTCGGGCGGAGGGTTGGAAGGCGCTGGGGGTGAAGGGGATTCTGCTGGATGAGTTTGGCTATGACTACAAAGTCAGCAGGCAACGGCAGAACGCGGCGGTGGATATTGTGCATGCACTGGGGTTGGTGGTCATTGCCAATGCGTGGAAGGCCGAGGATGCGTTTGAGCCGCATGAGGGGTTGGCGACGACATTAAATAAGGATGATATTTTTCTGTGGGAAAGCTACCGCGTCATGGAGGACAAGCCGGTTTCCGTGGCTGACTGGCGAAGTAAGGCGGAAATAGTGGCCCGATTGCGGAAGACTTTCCCCTTTCGCGTTTTCTCGGTAACCACCTCCATCAAGCCTGAGTCGATCACGCTGTTTCCGCATGTGTGGTGGAGCGCGGTCATCGACCAGCATGAGGCCACCGGGTGGGGGGCGTATATTTATGGAGCCCCGGACAGCAAGGCTCCGGCTCCGGTCGTTCCCATGCTCCCGCCGGGGGGCATCGGCGAACGGTTTGCCTCGGCGATTGTGGACTCCGCCGACGAGGCTATCGTCCTGCGCCGGACTGACCGCGGAGAGATCCACGTTGATGCCAGCCGGGGCACGGCGACCTACACACTGTTTCGTGGAAGTCGCTTTTCAACAGGAGACCAGCCCTAGGTCACGATAACAGTTGACATACCATCGGTGCCTGGATCCTCGTTTGCTGCGAGACTGAAAAATGATTGTAGACTTAGTGAAGTACAAAGGGCACAGTTGTTTTAGAAATGACTGGGCAGGCTTTGATGCGATCAGGCAAGTCAATCTCATCATCGGCCGCAACAATACGGGCAAGTCGCATATGATAGATTTTGTGAGAGTGCTTTGTGGTGACCAGATTTACACGCAGAAATGGCAGGCTTACTGCGCTGGAATTCTAGATGAACTGAGTTTGAGGGATGCGTTTCCTGAAAATCGATCCGGGGGCCACCTTGGTTCTAGCCACTGGAGTGAGCACGGGGCCAGGTTCGTCAATCGACGAATTGAGTGGCAGGTCAGTGAGAATTTGAAGGTGTTAAACCTCGTGTTTCCCGATGAACTCCGCGTAGTTCGTCAGGAAACTCAACTAGCCGTGGAAACTCGGCTTTTGGACCTGGCAAGGCACGCGCAATCACCACTCAGAGGTCGTCGATTTCGGCACCTCTTGGCAGACCGCGACATTCGGAGGGAACGAGCAGTCAACGAGCTTCAACTGAACGAAGATGGAAGCGGAGCGACAAATATTGTTCGACGGTATCTTACTAGTTCAACCTATCCCCATGATGTCATCAATGTCGAATTACGCACCGCACTTAATGAAATCTACCGGTCTGACGGTAGTTTTACAGAAATCGAAACAAAGGTTCACGACAGCAATACAGACAATTACTGGGAAATATTCCTGGCGGAAGAACCAAAAGGCCTAGTGTCCCTCAGTCGCTCAGGCAGTGGATTGAAAACGGTGATTCTGGTGTTGCTTAATCTTCTCGTAATCCCGCATCTTGAGAACCAGCCCAAATCTGCCTACGTATTTGCATTTGAAGAGCTTGAGAACAACCTGCATCCGTCGCTGCTTCGTCGGCTCCTTCGATACATCGACTCGTACGCGACCAAGGAAAAGGCAACTTTCTTTTTAACCACTCATTCGAGTGCAGCACTCGACATGTTCGGAGCGTCGGATCACGCTCAGATCATACATGTGCGGCACGACGGAATCTCGGCTACGGCGCAGACAATCACGACGCACTTCGATCGATGCGGGATACTGTCTGAACTCGGCGCCAAGCCGTCGGACTTGCTGCAAGCGAATGGTGTACTGTGGCTGGAGGGGCCTTCTGATCGCATCTATCTAAACAGGTTTATCGAGTTGTTCTCTGATGACTCGCTTCAAGAAGGCACTCACTATCAATGCGCATTCTACGGTGGTTCAGTGCTTGCAAACTCTCAGTTTACGGAGCCGGAGGCTGAGAATGCCGAATTGGCAAATCTTCTCCGGCTGAATGCAAATATTGCATTGGTCTGCGATGGTGATCGAACCGCGGACACTGTCACCGGCAGCGAGCTGAAGGATCGCGTGGCAAGGGTCTTCACGGAAATAGCAAAGGTGCCACACGCATTTGTTTGGATTACAGAAGCCAAAGAGGTCGAGAATTATATTCCGGGGGCGGTATGGGCAAAGGTTTATCAATTGGATCTGGCGCGGGATCCCGGGAAGTTCGATAGATTTCCCAGCAAGAATGTTGGCGAAGGGACTTTTGTCAAAGATGTAGTGAATCGATCCACCTTCGATAAGGTCGAATTTGCCATGGAAGCGGTTCCCCTGTTGACTAAGGAGTTGCTTCAAATGCGGTTCGATCTGGTGCAAAAGATTACAGAATTGGTTAAGACCATTCAGCACTGGAACAGGTAATGCGACGCATCTACATGCGGTTGCCTATTCACACAAGTCAGACCCATCTCATTGGAAACCAAAGAGAGCATAGATTCGTTCACACCCAACTGAGGATCCGGCGTTAGCCCATGCATATCGCGATTGTCACCGCCGGCGGGGCCGGCATGTTCTGTGGCTCGTGCATGCACGACAACACTCTGGCGCGGGCACTGCTCGCGCGGGGCGAGCGGGTCACGCTGATCCCCACGTACACACCGATCCGCGTCGATGAAAAGAACGTTAGCCAGGAACGGGTTCTGCTGGGCGGGATCAACCTGTACCTGGACACGCACGTCCCGGGTTGGGGCTATCTGCCGCGAATCGTGAAGGGGTGGCTCGATTCCCCCGGCATCATCAAGCTGGCCACACGGATCAGCGTGAGCGCCGATGCCCGCAAGCTGGGAAAAATCACCGTCGCCATGCTGAAGGGTGACCATGGCCCGCAGCAGGCGGAGGTCGAGGATTTTGCGAATTACATCGCGAACGAACTGAAGCCGGACGTTGTCCTGTACAGCAACGCCCTGCTCGTAGGAACGCTGAGGCGGTTGAAGGAGAAGTTCGCCGGCCCGGTGGTCTGTCTCCTGCAGGGCGATGACATTTTTCTGCAGGATCTCATTGAGCCGTGGAGGTCGCAGGCGTTTGCAATTCTGTATCGTGAATGTGAGCGGTTCGACGCCGTGCTGACACACACCGCCTACTACCGCGACTTCATGGCGGACTATCTGCGAATCCCGTTGGAGAAAATGCATGTTGTACCGCTGGGGATCGACCTCACTGGCCACGACGGTGAGCCACGGGCCGACGCCGGTTCGCCGCTGACGATCGGATATTTCGCCCGCATCTGTCCCGAGAAGGGGTTGCACAATCTTGTCGCCGCGTTTCGCCTGCTGCGAGTCCGCCGTCCCGACTTGCCACTGCGTCTGCACGCCGGTGGCTACCTCGGTGTGCGCGACCAAAAGTGGTTTGAGGCGCTGCAAAAGGACGCCGCCGACTTGGGGGACTCGTTCCAGTACATTGGCAGCCCCGCTTCGCATCAGGAAAAGGTCGATTTTCTAAAATCCGTGGATTTGTTTTCGGTCCCCACCGACTATCGCGAACCCAAGGGGCTGTATGTGCTGGAAGCGCTGGCCAACGGCGTCCCCGTCGTGCAACCGCTCCACGGAAGCTTTCCCGAACTGATTGAAGCTACGGGCGGCGGCCTCTTGGTGAAACCTCAGGATCCTGAGCATCTGGCTGCCGTGCTGGATCAACTCTTGGATGACACGCAACTGCGGCGGAAGCTCGCGACCAACGGCCGCCGGGCCGTCCATGAAAAGTTTAATCCGCCAGTGATGGCGGAGAACACGTTGAAGGTGCTGGAAGGGTTGGTCGCGCGTTCGGCGAAGGGCGCGTGATGCCGGCCCAGCACACTTCCAGGCCGGCGGAATTCGGGTTCTCGCAAACACCTTCCATCCGCTACAGTACCCGCTAGATCAGACTGTCGCGGGTGGTTCCTCATTTGTACGGAGGAACCAGTGCGGTCGAATTTCAGGAATCGAATGCGTCATGATCAAAGTGCAGTTTCCCGACGGGTCTGTGAAGGAATTTGCGGACGGAACTTCATCCCTGCAGGTCGCCGAGGGGATCGGCCCGAGGCTCGCCAAGGCCTGTGTCGCCGCGGTTGTCGACGGCAAGACGGTCGACCTGCGGGCTCCCCTGCCCACCAGCGGCGAGACCGTGCAGTTGAAGCTGCTGACCGACAAGGATCCACAGGCGTTGGGGGTGCTGCGGCACTCGGCGGCGCACATCATGGCGCGGGCGGTGATGCGGCTGTACCCGAAAGTCGGCCTGGCGTTCGGTCCCACCCTGCCCACCGGGTTCTACTACGACTTCGACATGCCGGACCGGATTCGGGACGAAGATTTTCCCAAGATCGAAGCCGAGATGGCCAAGATCATCGCCGAGGGCGAAGCGTTTGAACGCTTCGAGCTGCCGCGCGACGAGGCGATCGGGTTCTGTGCGGATCTGCAGCAGGAACTCAAGGTCGAGCACATGCGGACCGGCCTGGGCGACCACCCCACCCTCAGCTTTTATCGCCAGGGCGAATTCGTCGACCTGTGCCGCGGCCCGCACATCCCCGATGCCGGACGGATCAAGGCGTTCAAGCTGCTGTCGGTGGCCGGTGCGTACTTCAAGGGCGACGCCAATGGCAAGCCATTGCAAAGGCTGTACGGCACTGCCTTCTTCAACCAAAAGGATCTGGACGAACACATCGTCCTGATCGAAGAGGCGAAACGCCGCGACCATCGTGTGCTGGGAAAACAGCACGGGCTGTTTACCATCTCGGCGGACGTGGGTCCTGGGTTGGCCCTGTGGATGCCCAAGGGGGCGACCATCCGCACCACTCTGGAAGAGTTCATCAAGGCCGAACTCATCCGCCGTGGCTACCAACCGGTCTACACTCCACACATCGGCCGGGTGGAACTCTACGAAATCAGCGGACACTTCCCCTATTACCGCGACTCGCAGTTCGCCCCGATCTTCAGCCATCCCGCCGGCGCGCTGGTCGACCGCTGGATCACCCAGCTCAGCGAAGAGCAGATGTCTGCAGAAAATGAACAAAAATATGTCGATTTCGTGAAGCTCGTCGAGTGCCAGTTGCCCAACTACAACATCAACGCCACCAAGGACGAAAAACTGGCGGTGCTGAAGGAGTGGCAGGGGGCGCAGGAGCGGTATCTGCTCAAGCCGATGAACTGTCCGCACCACACCCAGATCTACAAGTCGCAGCCACGCAGCTACCGCGACCTGCCGGTGCGGCTGGCCGAGTTCGGCACCGTTTACCGTCACGAACAGTCCGGCGAACTGAACGGACTGCTGCGCGTCCGTGGCTTAACCCAGGACGACGCGCATCTGTTCTGTACCCCGGAGCAGGTCGAGGATGAATTCCGGGCGACCGTGGAATTGACCCAGTTCGTGCTCACCAGCCTGGGACTTAACGACTACCGCGTCCAGCTCTCACTGCGCGATCCCAAAAGCGACAAGTACGTGGGGAGCGACGAGAACTGGGCCAAAGCCGAAGCGAGCCTGCGGAAGGTGCTGACCGACTTGAATCTGCCGTTTGAGCCACGCGAGGGCGAGGCGGCGTTTTATGGGCCGAAGGCGGACTTCATGGTCCGCGACTGCATCGGCCGCGAATGGCAGCTCGGCACCGTGCAGCTCGACTACAACCTGCCCGAGCGGTTCCAACTGGAATACATCGGCACCGACAACAAGGCGCATCGGCCGGTGATGATCCACCGCGCGCCATTCGGGTCCATGGAGCGTTTCTGCGGCGTGCTGATCGAGCATTTCGCCGGAGCGTTCCCGCTGTGGCTCGCGCCCGAACAGGTGCGCGTGCTGCCAATCAGCGAGAAGACCTACGGGTTCGGTGCCGAGGTCGAGAAGAAGCTCCGCGACGCCGGCTTCCGCGCCACGCTCGACATCCGCAGCAGCAAGGTCAACGCCCGCATCCGCGATGCCCAGCTCGAACTGATCCCCTACATGTTCGTCGTCGGCGAACGCGAGGCTCAGGAAGGAACGGTCGCCGTCCGCGACCGGCTGGAAGGCGACCTGGGAGCCATCTCCCTTGACGCCGCCATCGCCCGCTTGCAGGAAGAAGTCCAGGCCCGCCGCATCCGGCAGGTGGCCAAGTCCACCATCCCGGTGGTGGAGCCGGCCGCGGGAGGGGAAGACAACGAGTATTGAGAGCCACGACGGATTCAACGAGAAGGTGATTCACGCGGTCTGCTGAGAGCGAAGGGCAGGCTTTCAGAATCGCAAATTGCTCTGTCACTCGTGACATGGAATGACCGGTATCGCCGCGCACTCCGCGGCGCTACCGGACGCGCATAAACTCTTGCAGGATGCACCGATGGTTTATCTCAACAGGATCTACACCCGCACCGGCGACGATGGCCAGACGGGCCTCGGCGACGGCACCCGAATCGCCAAGACGCATCCGCGGATTAAGGCCTACGGCGGTGTCGACGAACTCAATTCCGTCCTCGGGCTGGCGATCGCGCATGGCGTGCCGGAGCCATTTGCCGGCTGGATGAAGCACATTCAGAACGATCTGTTTGATGTCGGCAGCGACCTGTGTTTCCCCGAAACGGAAGAACCGAAGGAGACCCCCGAACTGCGCGTCGTGGCTTCACAGATCGAGCAACTTGAACAGTGGATCGACGCGGCCAACGAGCCCCTCGAACCGCTGACGAGCTTTGTGCTGCCCGGTGGCTCACTGGCCTCCGCCGCCTTGCATCAAACCCGCGCCGTCTGCCGCCGCGTCGAGATCGACGTGCTGCAGCTCGCCGAGTTCGAAGTGATCAACCCCCAGGTCACCATGTACCTGAACCGCCTGTCCGACCTGCTGTTTGTCCTCGCCCGCGCGTGCAACAGCAATGGCAAGGACGATGTGCTGTGGATTCCGGGGAAGAATCGCTAGGCACGTAAGATGGCCTTCCCAGGCCGTCTGCTTGACCAGTCGGCGCTGTCCGTGCATCCGAACGGCCTGGGAAGGCCATTCTACGTCTTGCGCGGCCCTACGCCAGCGCTCCGGTGAACAGCGGGCCGATCGGCGTTCCGCGGTTGAGCTGCACGGGGCGGCCGAGGCGGTCGCGGACTTCGGCCTCGGGCGGGATGCCCAGCAGGTGATAGACGGTCGCGCCCACATCGTTGGGCGAATAGGCGGTGGTGACCGGGTAGGCTCCGATGGGGTCGGACTTGCCGATGACCTGCCCGCCGCGGACACCGGCCCCGGCGAACAGTCCAAAGAAGCATGGCCCCCAATGATCGCGCCCGTTGCCAGCGTTGAGTTTTGGCGTGCGGCCAAACTCGCCCAGCATCATGACGAGGGTGTCATCGAGTTTGCCGAGTGCCTCCAGATCGTCCAACAGGGCGGCAACTCCCTGGTCCAGCGGCGGCAGCAGGCGACCTTTTAATGTCGGAAAAATATCACCGTGGCTGTCCCAGTTCTGCACGCGGCCGATGTTGACCTGCACAATGGGTACGCCGACTTCGACGAGCCGCCGGCCCAAGAGCAATGACTGGCCCGTGGTGTGACGACCGTAGCGGTCGCGGACGGCTGCCGGTTCCATGTCGAGCTTGAACGCTTCGGCCAGCCGGCTGGAGGTGAGGATGGAAAATGCCAGTTCTTGTTCGTCCGAGAGCCGGCGGGACTGGGCGGTCTCGTCCATGCCGCGCCGCTGGCGGTCCAGTTCCCCGAGCAGAGCGCGACGGTTTCCGAGCCGACTGGCCGTCATTCCCCCGGCCAGCGTCAGGGCATCAACGCGGAAATCGGACTTCTGCGGATCGCCAACGATCTGCCACGGGTCGTATTTGGCTCCCAGGAAGCCCGCATGCTGGCCGGGCCAGGTCAGCGGACCCTCGACGAGGTAATACGGGAGGTTGACGCCGCTGGGGATGCCATCGTTGCGGGGGCGGAGATAAGACAGCGCCGAGGAGTAACAGGGCCAGTCGTCGCGCGAAGCGACCTTGTCGAAGAACGCACCGGGCTGCAGGTTGCCAGTCAACACGTGGTGCGTTGACATCAGGTGATTGTTGTCGCTGTGCGACAGCGTGCGGACCAGCGCGTATTTGTGCGCCCGCGCCGCCAGATGCGGCAAATGTTCGCAGATCTCGACGCCGGGCGCGGAGGTGGCGATGGGGTTGAACTCGCCGCGAATCTCCCGTGGCGCATCCGGCTTCATGTCGAACGTGTCGTGGTGGCTCGCCGCGCCGGTCAGAAACACAATCAAGATCGTCTTGGGACTTCTTGAGTGACTTGGTTGTGCCACCCCCGCCGCGGCCCGACCCGCGAGGACGCTGGGCAATCCCACACCCAGCAAGCCCGAATAGCCAATCTGCAGGGCTTCACGCCGGGACAACCCGGTCATGTGCCGGTGATCGTTCAGAGCCATGTGAGTCTCACGTTGGCAGGCAAACAGGGCGGGTTGCGGCAAGCGCAAGGTACAGAGGCATAATGATTTCAGCACGGCAGTCCGGTGATGTCAAGGTGAGCCGGCAATGGATCTCCGCAAGAGACAACGAACGAAAGGGTTGGTCACATCGGCTGGCCCAGCAATGCGCCTTTTAAATCCAATGGTCAGAAACTGAACCACGAATCTGACGAATTTCACGAATCGTCAACCGGCCTGGCATTGCGGGTGATGGAGTCCACCAGGTTGTGATTCGTGACATTCGTCGTATTCGTGAAAATTCGTGGTTCCCTTGAATCGTTGTCTAGGGTCGGCATGGGTCAGGTCCCTACCGCTCGCTGATTGAGAAGCCGCTTCATGCAGCCCCTGCGCTCGAATTCTTCAGATTTCGCCTGCGGTGCGCGGGAACTGGGTGAGCATTCTGTTTAGAATCTGGGCCATCCCGACGGGTTTGGCAGGTCTTGGGCATTCCAATTTCCTACAGACCGGCGGGGAGGCGGTTTCTGGCAGGCGCACGACACGAGAGAAAGATCCTCATGAGCAAGTCCAAAGTGAACGTGGCGATCATCGGATTGGGGTTTGGTGCCGAGTTCATCCCCATCTACCAGCGGCACCCCCAGGCGAACATGTACGCCATCTGCCAGCGGGATCCAGCCAAGCTCAACCAGATCGGCGATGCTTATAAGATCGAAAAACGCTACACGAAGTACGAGGACGTGCTCAAAGATCCCGAAGTCGATTTCGTCCACATCAATTCGCCGATTCCCGACCACGCGCCGATGTCGATCGCCGCGCTCAAGGCGGGCAAGCATGTGATGTGTACCGTGCCAATGGCGACCAGCATCGAAGACTGCCGGCAGATCGTGGAACTGGTGGAGAAAACCGGGCTGAAGTACATGATGGCCGAGACGGTCGTCTACGCCCGCGAATATCTGTTCGTCAAAGAGATGTACGACAAGGGAGAACTCGGCAAGGTCCAGTTCCTGCAGGCGAGCCACCAGCAGGAGATGGAAGGCTGGCCGAACTATTGGCCGGGACTGCCGCCAATGCACTATGCCACACACTGCGTCGGACCCTGCCTGGCGCTGACCAACGCCGAGGCCGAGTACGTCTCGTGTTTTGGATCGGGCACCATTCAGGCGCACCTGATTCCCAAGTACAACTCGCCCTTCGCTGTGGAAACGTGCCACATCAAGTTCAAGGATTCGGACATCACGGCGCGGATCTACCGCTCCCTGTTCGACACCGCCCGTCAGTACCGCGAGAGCTTCGATGTGTACGGCACCAAAAAGGCGTTTGAGTGGCAGTTGATCGAGGGTGAAGACCCGGTGCTGCACACCGCCAAGCTGCCGGAACACGAGATTCCGCAGCGGGTGAAGGTGCCCGATTACGCCTCACGACTGCCCGAACCGATCCAACGGTTCACCACCAAGGGGGTGTACGACATCGAAGAGAACACCCACCTCTCCTTCACCCAGGGCGGGGGCCACGGTGGCTCACATCCGCACCTCGTCCACGAATTTGTCTCGGCCCTGGTCGAAGGCCGCGACCCGTACCCCAACGCCCGCCAATCGGCGAACTGGACCTGCGTGGGAATCTGCGCCCATGAATCCGCCATGAAGGGCGGCGAGATTGTCAGGCTGCCTGAGTTCACGCTCAAGAAGTGAATTCACATCTCCGCTGGTGTAGGGCGTCAAACACCCTACACCGCGGAGTTCGGTTTCATCGCCCAATTGGGGTTGGGCACGCTGGATGTTGCTGACAAACCGTCGATGGTGCTTAGGATCGCAGCAACAATAACTGTGACATTTGTCTCCCTATCCAGCAGCGAACGCCATCAAGGACAACGGATGAAGTTGGTGGTGAAGTCGACAGGGCTGGCAAAACGGTGCGGGAATCGTACGGTCATAAATTGACCACGAATTTTCACGAATCTTACGAATATCACGAATGATCAACTGGCATGGCTTCGCGGGTGATGGAATCCTGCGCGTTGTTATTCGTGACATTCGTCTTATTCGTGAAAATTCGTGGTTCCCCCTTCTCGTTGCCTAAGACCGGCCTTCGGTCAGCACCTTGCAGCGTGCTTTATTCTTTGTCCGGTTCTAAGCGTCCGGTTCGTGGCGTTGGCGTCTTCCGATTATCCTCCAACCGGGGGCTAAGGCCGGCTAAGGCCCTCTGGCTCATTGGCTGTACGGCTTGTCAAAAGTCGACAGTTATTGCTTGCGAGATGGCTGGCCGATGTGAACGAGTCCATCAGCCGGCACGCGTTAGGACCGCGGCAAGATGTCGCGAGTGCTGACGGTCATTCACTCCCAAGCCGAACTGGTGCACAGGTTGGGATGGATCGCTCGGCCGCCTATCTGCCCGCGTGGCCCTTCAAGCGGTTCGCGAGTCCAGGGCCGTGGAAAAATTACGTCGAACCGAACCTCTGTCGGTTTTGGACACTCTACTCCGCTGAAATGAATCTGCCGCAGGTGGAGCAGTGAACGAGGAATCCCAGACCGGCGACTTCAATGAGTCTGCACTTGCGTGGTACTTCGACTCTCGCGGCGTTTGTAACGTAGCCAGATCCGGTTGGCCGAACCGCACTGCGAACGTGGCTCTCCCGCAGGGGAGATGAGGGGTTCGACCCCCTTGCCTTCCGCTGAATGTTGAGTCTGCCTGATCCCGGCACACCTGTCGCGGATCGGTCGGCAAGCCTCGCTGATTCGCTGGCGATGGGCCGGCATCAGGCGAGTTTGTTACTGGCCTTGATGGTGAAATGGAAATCATCTCCCGCTTCTAACGGGATGTTCCGGGTTCAAGTCCTGGTCGAGGCATGGTGTTGTCGGAAAAAAGGAGGCGATCATGGTGGCGATGTTGACGAGACCGACGCTGGTTCTGAATCGAGTCTGGCAGCCGGTGGGCGTGGCTTCCGTGGCCCGCTCGCTGACGCTGGTCGCCGCCGAACGGGCCCGGATCGTCGACCCGGCCGACTTCCAGCAGTACACCTGGGACGACTGGTCCCGCCTGATCCCACGCAGTGACGACCTGTTCGTCCAGTCGGTGGCTCAGCGGATTCGCGTGCCGGAAGTCATCACGCTGACGGAGTATGACCGGGTTCCCACGAACGCGGTCACCTTCAGCCGGCGAAATATCTACCGCCGCGACCAGTACGCCTGCCAGTACTGCGGAGTCCAGCCAGGCAGTGAAGAACTCACGATCGACCATGTGCAGCCCCGGTCCCGGGGTGGAACCAGCACGTGGGAGAACTGCGTGCTGGCATGCCTGGAGTGCAACAAGCGCAAGGCCGACCGTACGCCGACCGAAGCGCATATGCCACTGCGGAAGACGCCTGTTCGTCCGAACTGGCGGCCGATTTACGCGCGGCACGATTTGCGGATTGAAAGCTGGTCCAAGTTCGTCAGTGAGGCGTACTGGACCGTGGAACTCGAGGAATGAAGCCCGCCGCCGAGCCACGTCCGGCCCGGCGGCCTTACACGAGCGTGCTCCTGGGAGAGCAGGCAGCCTCCAAAACTGCCCGATGGGGTTCGAATCCTCACGCTTGTGCTGCATCGTGCAAGATCAATCCAGAGGCCCTGCGGGTGTGGAGGACGCATGACTGCCTTCGAAGCAGTTGGGCGAGGTTCGATTCCTCGGCGGGGTATTTTGAGTGGAGGCCGGCTGGCTTGATTGAGAGTGCCGGCCACTTGGCCTTCTCATCATTTCAACGACGACACATATGTCCCTCTGGCAGTCGGTCGCCGCTCCAACTATCCTCTGTGATCTGCAGAGACGGGTGATGTCGAATCACGCTTGTCGGTTGGGTATGGGTTCCGGTGCCCAAGACGATTCGGGCGTCGCCCATTCGGATCGATTGAGGGATAGAGCGGATGCTGAGCATTTCGGGGAAGCCACGGTCGAAACTGTGTGATGGCCAGACGCGGCGGAATTTCTTGAAGATCGGCGGCCTGGCATTGGGCGGGCTTTCGCTACCGCAACTGCTGCAGGCGGAAGAGGCCTCGCCTGTGACACGCGGCAAAAACCTGTCGCACAAGGCGATCATCATGATTTACTTGTCCGGCGGACCGTCACATCAGGACATGTACGACCTGAAGATGTCGGCCCCCCTCGAGATCCGTGGCTCATTTCAGCCCATCGCCACGAACGTGCCGGGAATCGACATCTGCGAACATATGCCCCGGCTGGCAACGATGATGGACAAGTTTGCCATCATCCGCTCCCTGTACGGCGGCCCCGATCAGCATGCGTCGGACATGTGCCTGAGTGGCTACCCCATCGGCACCAAAGGTCGCCAGGATGATCACCCGTCGCTGGGCTCCGCGGTGTCGCGGCTGCAGGGGCCGGTCGATCCTGCCGTGCCGCCATTCGTGGGGCTCACGATCAAGACCGGGCACACCCCCTATTCGAACCCCGGCTTGCCAGGTTTCATTGGGATGGCCCATGCCCCCTTCCAGCCGGATGGCGAGGGGATGCAGAACATGCGGCTCAACGGGGTGACGCTCGACCAACTGCGAAACCGTGGAGAACTGCTGACGAGCCTGGATGCCTTCCGGCGGCAAGTCGACACGCAACCGGCGTTTCGAGCCACGGATGTCCTGACGCAAAAGGCCTTCGGCGTCCTCGCTTCCAGCAAGCTGGTGGAAGCCCTCGACATGGACAAAGAGGATCCCGCCCTGCGCGACCGTTATGGCCGCGGCAGTGCCGCACCGGCCTTTGGCGAAGATGCCGGCCCGCACTGGATGGATCAGTTCTTGATGGCGCGGCGCCTGGTCGAAGCCGGCGTCCGCTGCGTGACATTGTCGTTTGGAAGTTGGGACCGCCACGGGCAGAATTTTGAGCGGCTGCCGACACAACTGGCGCAGCTCGATCAGGGGATCACCGCCTTGGTCGAAGACCTGCACCAGCGTGGTCTGCAGGACGATGTGAGCGTGGTGGCGTGGGGTGAATTCGGACGAACGCCGCGCATCAACAAAGATGGTGGACGTGACCACTGGCCTCAGGCATCGTGTGCGCTGCTCGCTGGTGGTGGGATGCGGATGGGCCAGGTGATCGGTTCCACCAACCGCCTGGGCGAAGTTCCCCAGGACCGTCCGCTGCACTATCAGGATGTGTTTGCCACGCTCTACCGGCAGCTCGGCATTGATGCGAACACCGCCACGATTCCCGACAACAACGGCCGTCCGCAGTATCTGCTGGACCGCCGCGAGCCCATCCGCGAACTGATTTAATGAGGCAGCCGATGGACCGTCGGACGTTTGCGCAGCGGATTGCTCTGGGAGCCGGTGCGGCGGGGTTGATCCCGCTGGCGGCAGCCCATTGCCAGGGTGAGGATGCTGGCTTGCCTGTTCCTCCGATTGTGGACGATCAGACAGTCCAGCCGGTCAACGTCAGCGATTTTCAGGCGTTGGCGGCGAAGAAATTGCCCAAGGCGACCTACGAGTACATCACCACCGGCTCTGCTGATGAGATCACGCTGCGCGAGAACATCGCGGCGTTCCAGCGGATCAGGATCCTCCCGCCGGTGCTTAGCGGCGTGCGCAGTGCCGATCCCTCGACAACGGTCCTCAAGCAGCCGGTCAAGTTCCCGATTCTGCTCGCGCCGGTGGCCGGACAGCAGATGTATCATCCGCAGGGAGCCCTCGCCGCCGCCCGTGCCGCCGCGTCCGCGGGGACCATTTACGGGATGAGCAGCAGCGTGGGCCACAGTGTCGAAGAGGTCGCCGCGGCCAGTTCGGGGCCGAAGTGGTTTCAGCTCTATGTCCCCAACGATCGCGCCGTGGCCCGCCAACTGGTGGAGCGGGCCGACCGTGCGGGGTTCCAGGCAATCATCGTCACCGTCGATCTTGGGGAGTGGAAGGACGCCGACCGCCGCAACCGCTTCGCGCTGCCCAAAGAAGTCCTCGTGAAGCATCTGCGCGATATCGGGTTCTCGCAGATCTCGAACGAGATGAGCTATCAGGAGATCATGGCCTTCAATTCCAAGGCCTGGGACTTGGGTTTC
Source organism: Planctomycetaceae bacterium (assembly GCA_021732845.1). Taxonomy (GTDB): domain Bacteria; phylum Planctomycetota; class Planctomycetia; order Planctomycetales; family Planctomycetaceae; genus JAKFUF01. The sequence continues at coordinate 200,925 of JAKFUF010000001.1, forward strand.
TCCTGGGACTTCTTCGACTGGCTGCGGGGCATCACCAAATTGCCGCTGTTGATCAAGGGTGTGCTGCGCGAGGATGATGCCGCGAAAGCCGTCTCGATTGGTCTGGATGGGATCATCGTTTCCAATCACGGTGGGCGACGGTTGGACGGCATGCCCGCGAGCATTGAGCGGCTGGAAAAGGTCGTGGAGGCCGTGAATGGTCGGGCAGAGGTGTATCTCGACAGCGGAATTCGCCGTGGCACGGACGTCCTGATCGCCCTGGCATTGGGAGCGCGCGCCGTGCTGATCGGTCGTCCTTATGCATGGGCCCTGGCGGCAGACGGCGAAGCCGGCGTCCGCACCATCATCGAACTGCTGCGTGACGAGTTGCTGAATGCGATGGTCTCGACCGGCTGTGCGAAAGTCAGCGATATCAGGCCGGGTTTGCTGAGGCCAACTCGCCCCTGACCCCACTGAGCTTGCCTCAGTGGTTTCGGGCCTCTGCACTACGCCGAAAACGAATGCGTGCGGCGTAGTGCAAAGTCCCTTCTCCATCGAGACAAGCTCGAAGGGGTTGCACTGAGGTTGTCCGCGTTTCACCCGGGGTTCGCCAGCACCTCGCGAACAACTTGCGCATGCGTCAGGTCTGAGTCAGTCAGGCTCTCGCGGCGACCATCATGGTCAAAGGTCAGCCGCAGGTGGTCGAGACCCAGCAGGTGCAGCAGGGTCGCGTGCAGGTCGTGCATGGTGACGACCTTGTCCACCGATTCATACCCAAACTCATCCGTGTTTCCGTGGGCGTAGCCGCCGCGAATTCCGCCGCCGGCCATCCACAGGGAGTAGCCCCGGCGGCTGTGGTCGCGGCCGTTGGCTCCCTGTGAGACCGGCGTCCGACCAAACTCACCCATCCAGACGACCAAAGTCGAATCCAGCAGACCCCGCTGCTTCAAATCCTTGACCAGCGCCGCGGAAGGCTGATCGATTCCCTCGGCCACCTTCTTCGTGGCATTGGCGTTGTCGGAGTGGGTGTCCCACGGCTGGCTCTTGAGATACACGCCCACAAACCGCACGCCCTGTTCGATCAGCCGCCGCGCGAGCAAACAGCGTGTGGCATACGTTTGCGTGGCTGGTTGGTCGAGGCCGTACAGTTTGCGGGTGGCTTCTGTTTCGTGGGTGAGATCCACGGCCTCGGGAACCGCGGCTTGCATGCGGGCGGCCGTCTCAAAGTCCTTGAGTCGCGCCTCCAACTCGGTGTTCTCTGGGAACCGGGTGGCATGCTGTTCATTCAAGCGGCGGATTAGCGCGAGCTGCCGGGTTCTGGCGGCGGCGGTCAATCGTCCCGGAGTGCGAAGGTTGAGGACCGGTGCGGTGGAGAGGTCGCCGACATTGAAGGGGGTGCCTTGATGCTGGGCGGGCAGCCACCCGGCGGACCAGTTGAGCGTTCCGTTGATCGGCAGGCCGCTGGGATCCGGCAGCACAACGAAGGCCGGCAGGTTTTGATTCATCGAGCCCAGGCCGTAGCTGAGCCACGAGCCCATGCTGGGCCGGTCTGTGGCCAGCGGATGGCCGCTATGGGCGATCCTCAAGGCCGTTTCGTGGCAGACCGATTCCGTGGTCATGGAACGGATGAGGGCGATGTCGTCCGCAATCGACGCGGTGTGCGGGATGATCTCGGAAAGCAGCGTGCCACATTGGCCGGCGGGTGCAAACTTGAAGGGCGAGCCAAGCAGGTTGCCAGAGGCTGACGGCGACAGTGTTTCGACCTTTTGTTTGCCGGGAAACGGCATGCCGCTGAGCCGCGACAGTTCCGGCTTGGGGTCAAACAGATCCATCTGGCTGGGACCGCCATTCTGAAACAGGCAGATGATCCGTTCGGCCTTCGGTCGCTTCACGGGTCCGGTTTCGTCGGCCCGCAAAGGTTGCGACGCGTGGGAATTGAGCCACGTCAGCGCCACCGTACCCAGCAGCCCGCTGGCGGAGTGTCCGAGAAACGCGCGGCGTTGGATTTGTGTGAGACTCATGGCGGGTGGTGAGTCCATGTTTGTTGGACGAATAATTTCATCAGCCGGAATGCATTAGCATCCGGTTCAGGCGCGCTTCAAAGCTCGGTCGTAACAGTCACCGCTATTCCACATACAAAAACGCATTACTCGACAGCAGCATCTGGCAAAAATCGGCGACCGCCAGCTTCAGCGCATCGTCGCCGGTGTAATTCGCCTTTTGTTCCGTCAAGAACTCCACAACCGTGGCTCGCTCCTCAACCGTCGGCTCGCGACCGATCGCCAGCAGCCAGCCACGGCGAATAATCTCCGCAGGCGAACCATCTGTTTCGGCCAGCAGCCGCTTGGCAAACGCCTCGCCTCGCGTCACCGCGAAGTCGGAATTGAGCAATGCCAGCGATTGCAGCGGCACCGTCGAGGAGGGCCGCGCGGTGCAGACGGTGGCCACCGCCGGGGCATCAAACACCTTGAGCAGGCTCAGCGTTTGTGACCGCCGTTGTTGCAGGTAGACCGAACGGCGGCGGGCACCTTCGGTCTTCTCATCCACGACCACCTCGCCCACCGGCGTCTGCTGGGTTGGGACATACGGGCCGTTTTGAGTGAGGTCCAGTTCTCCGGCAACCGCCAGCATGCCGTCGCGAATGATCTCCGCGTCCAGCCTGCGGACCGGCCAGCGCCACCAGAAGCGGTTGTCCGGGTCGGCTGCCAGACCTTCGGGTCGAGCCGCCGAGGACTGCCGATAAACCGTCGAGAGCAGAATCCGCCGATGCACCTGCTTTTGGCTCCAGCCACTGGCGATGAACTCTGCTGCCAGGTCCTCCAAAAGTTCGGGATGCGAAGGCACTGCGCCGCCCTGCCCCACGTTGTCAGTCGTGGCGACGATCCCCCGGCCGAAATACTGTCGCCATAGCCGGTTCACATGCACGCGGGCCATCAGTGCCGCCGGTCGGCTGTCTTTGCGTGTCAGCCACTCGGCCAGGCCAAGGCGGCGACCTGTTGAGTTCGGCTGCTGAGAGGTCATCGCCTGGAACTCTTTTCCTGGGTCGCTGAGCACCTGCAACGCACCCGGTTCCACCAGCGGACCACGCAGATGGTATTGACCGCGGGTCAACAGCGGGACTTCCGGCGGCTTGGCTGACTTGTCACTCACCCACGCAATGGCCCGGCCCGGCTCCGGAGTCCGCTGAGACTCCAGCTTGCTCCGAGCCTGTTCAAACTCTTTGCGTTTGGCTTCAAAGGATTGTCGGAGCGCCGCGATATCCACATTTGCGGTCGCTGCGGCGAGGCTGCGTTCCACACGCACTTCGTCCACAACGAAGCTGCGCTGGATGCAGAACAGAAACGCGAAGCCACCGTCCGGCAGATCGGCCGTCGTCAGTTCAAACGATCTCCCATCCGTCAGCCCATCCACCAGATGATCGAGCCGGAACTTGCCCTCCCCGACATTGGTGACCCGGATCCCATAGTTGCGACCTGGCACATATCCCTGGTCCCCAATCTGCCCCGTCACCTTCTGATCGGGGCCTGGATAGTCGCTATAGATGTTCGTCGCCGTGGTGGGGTTGCCATCGACGAGGTGATTGCCGCCGGTTGTCGATCCGCTGTCATCGAAATCGTGAGCCGCGAAGACATAACCGATGCGTTCCGCCGGAGGACTGTTGATGTTGTTGGCCACCAGGTCGAACGTCGCCTGGATCCACGCCCCCTGTGACTCAGGCGTCCAGTCGAAGCTGGCCGCCGTGGAAATCCATGCTTCACTGGGACCGGCGAGAATCTGCAGTGCCCCATCCACCACCTTTGCGGAATTCGCCGTGGCGTCGTCGATTTTCACCGCACCACCGGGGTGATCATCGCCGGGTGCCGTGGCACTCCAACGGGACTTCCACGAGTCATCGCCGAATGAGTCATGGAACAGCAGTTCGGCCGGCTCGCGATTGGCCGCCCGCCATGTGTCATAACCCTGGCGGAGCTGCGCCAGTTCGACCTTGATCCGCCGTTCGCTTTCTTCCCAGGTCTCTTTTTCGCCGGGCAGGTACGCGTAAATCGTGCGGTCCTTGGGGTTCATCCAGTCCTGCGGATTGAACGCCGGAAACAGGATCGCCTGGAACTGGTAATACTCCTGCTGGGTGATCGGCTCGAACTTGTGGTCATGACAACGGGCACAATGCAGCATGAGGCCCATCAGCGACGACGCCGTGACCTGCACGACCGCCTCCAGCGCGGCCCGGCGGTCGACCTCGAACGCCTCGGGCTCCTGCACGCCGATGTCCGTCCCGTCCTGCCCGTTCCGCAGGAAATGCGTGGCTTCCAGCAGCTCAATCGCTTCGGGTGTCGTCGGCTGACCCGGCTGAAACTGCGCGAGTTCGTCCCCCGCCAGTTGCTCGCGCACGAAGCGGTCAAACGGCTTGTCGTGGTTCAATGACCGAATGACATAGTCTCGATATCGATAGGCCAGCGGCCGGTCAGTGTCAGCACTAAAGTAGCCGTTCGAGTCCGCATAGCCCGCGGCGTCCAGCCAATGCTTGCCCCAGCGCTCTCCATAATGCGTCGAAGCCAGATACCGGTCGACCATCCGCTCATAAGCGCCTTCGGCGGTATCCTTAAGGTACTGGTCAATCTGTTCGGGAGTCGGCGGGAGGCCGGTGACATCCAGACTCACGCGGCGAATGAGCGTCCGTGGCTCAGCATCGGGACTCAGTGAAAGTCCGTGAGCCTCCAGCTTCGACTGCACGTGGCGGTCGAGTTCGGTCCTCATGCGGGCACCGTGGCGCACATCAGGGACCGGTGGCTTGTGCAACGCCTGAAACGCCCAGTGGTCGCCGCCGACAATTGGACCCAGCTCACCCGTCGGCACGCCCTTGGCGCCGGACTCGAGCCACGCTTTCAGCAGCGACTTCTCATCGGCCGAGAGCGGAGTTTCCGGCGGCATTTCATCCGCGTCGACGCGTTCCCAAAGCAGACTTTCGTCCGCCTTCCCCGCCATGACCACCGCACCCGTCTTGCCGCCGCGGGCGATGCCGCGAAACGTGCTGAGGTTCAGCTCTGCCTTCGGCTTCAGCGGTCCATGGCACTTGACGCACCGCGCGAGGAGCAATGCCTGCACCTCCGCCTGCCGGTCCTCTCCGGCAATTGCCATTGCCGGGGCCGCAGTCGCAGCCAACAGGAAGCCCACGGCCACCAGCATGCAAAGAGAGTGTAGCTGCGAGAATCTGACAACCTGACAGTCCTGCGCAACCGCTAGAGGTTTCAAACCAAGACCGCACAGCAACCGTTCGGGCAATCTGCTCACAGACGAGACCTCGACCAAGAGACTCAGGCGGGTGAATGCTGCGAAATTCCGCGCCCAGCCCCGTCCCATGGTAATTGCCTTATGCGTCTCACGGAAGCCGGTCGTGGCTGCCGCAACTCGCGCATGCAGGTTGACGCGGCGAAAGGGCGAAAGGCGATCTATTTACGTGTCTGCCGAAAGAGTTCCGTGATAACATCCACGCCGTGCCGCGGTGGGTTTTTCATATTCGATCGACCCCGCCGACGGCAACACAGGTCAACCTGCTCGTTCGGCTTGCTTCAATCCCAACCAAATCGGGGGCCAGATCACGTCACTCACCAAACGCACCCTGATTCTTGTCGCCTCGGTGCTGGCAGCCCTGTTTGCCTGGGTGCTCTGGTCTGTCATGGTGCCCCGTGCCGTGAGCATCGAGCCGTTGCCAGAATCCGAAGTGGAACGGACTTTGACTGAGAAAGGCAGCACGTACAAGCTGCATCAAGGCAAACTTTACCGGGTAAACGCGCGGTCTGGAAAATGGGAATTCGCCCAACAGGTCTACGATCCTGAATTTTACCGGAAGAACTACATCGAGCGCGATGGCTCCGTCTTTCGCAAGATTGGTGACGGAAAAACCCTGCCAGTGAAACGCAGTTTCGCGGACGACTTTGAGGGGGCCAGGCAGCTCGCGGACTTGATTGATCTCAATCGTGGCTGGACATCCTGTGAATTGCAGTCGCCCAAGGCACCGACTGTCAACGACTATGTCAGGCTCCGGAACCGCATCCTGAAAGGCGAAGCGGGCTTCATCGACAATCGCATCGAGCCGAGCGATGAGGTCGTGTTCAACGGCAAGGCGGCGCTGAAGACCGTTTCAATGTCGCCGACCCAAAATATGGTGACCGCCAAATCGTCACTCGCCACGGAACTCATGCATTTTGTGAAGGGCGACAGCGTCTGGATGTCACTGCGGTGCCAAGTGCCGGTCGGCAGCGGGATGCCGTTCACGGTACTCGACCTCGAGACCACGTGGATTCACCAGCAACCAGGGATCCGCATCGTCATCGCGGACGGCAAGCATGCCTGCTTTCAACTCAAGGGTTTCGAGCAGCCGTACTATCGCCAACCCAAGGGGCGCTGGGTGCATCTTAAGGCGCACCTCACGCTCTCGGAGCAGGACGACGGCAAGGTCGAACTGTGGCAGGACGGCCAGAAAATCATCGAGACGCAGGGACAGACCCTGATTCTGGCGAATGCAGTCTACAACAGCTTCGAGATCGGCATCAGTGCCTACAACGAGAAGGACAGATCAGCCACTCTGTATGTGGATGATGTCTCGATTTCAGATCAGCCGATGAAGGACTGATGCCGGAAGGTAGTCCGAACCACAACTGCCAGAAGAGGCCGGCCCAAACGACGAACGGCCCGGTCACAACTTGTGACCGGGCCAGTCCCTGGCAGGATTTTGCCAGAACCGTTCGTCGCATCGTTATTCACTCCGCACGTCACTCACTCTGTCCGTTGATCGAATTGATCTCAACGCACTGTGGCTCATTCCCGGAGTTCTGGTCGCCAGTCGCGCCGCCGCCGATAATTTCACAGTAGTCGCTCAGATCGATGAACAGTCCGCCGGCGGTGCTGGCTGAGTGGGCAATGACACCGCTGTACGAGTAGCTCTGGTTCACTTCGGAAATTGCGTCGGCCACATCGGCGAGTTCCTGAATCACCTGGTCGCGAACGGTCGAGAGCCCCGCCAACACGCCCACCACCAGCACCGTGGCCACAAGGACCAGCTCCGACGAGACAACAAAGCCCGTCTGATCATTCCAGAAGGTGTACAACATGTTCAGTTTCCTGTACGTCGATTGAGACCGGCCTCATCGCACGATGAAGCGCCTCACAGGAAACTTCGCATGCCGTGTACCGCCGACGGTAAAATCGGCATATCCGGAATAATCGTCACAGTCGCCAGGAATTCTCCGCGAATCGCGGAGAATTCTGAGCGAATGGCACAGGTCCAGACTGTTCAGATATTGCTGCCCAGTGTCAACAATCGTTTACAGTTGGCGCTCGGATGTTAACACCCAGAGCCAGATCGCATGGCTTCTGCCATCCAGAGCGATGCGACCTGGCCCGACGGACTGGTTAGTTCTCCGCGGCTCCGTTGATGTCGCTGATCTCGATGCACTGTGGCTCGGCACCCGTGCTCTGATCTGACGTTCCAGCCGCTTCGCAGAAGTCACGGATGTCTTCGAAGAACGTGCCGGCGGTGCTGGAAGCGTGGCCCGTTACGCCGCTGAACGAATAGCTCTGGTTGATTTCCGAGATGGCGTCAGCCACGTCGCCCAGTTCTTGAACCACCTGGTCGCGGATGGTGACCAGACCGGCCAACAGACCGATGACCAGCACGGTGGCGATCAGAATCAACTCGGACGAGACAATGAAGCCAGCTTCGTCATTCCAGAATCTTTGCATGGGAGTCGTTCCTGGTGAATGTTTTTTGATGGGCCACTAAGCCGGGAGATCCCGCCAAGGGCACAATTCAGGATGAGGTTTGTCGAAACGCGTGAACGAGATGCCAGACTGCCGAGAGGGCGTTGGCAGGCGACCATTAGTTTTCGGCCGCGCCGTTGATGTCGCTGATTTCGATGCACTGGGGTTCGGCACCCGTGCTCTGATCCGACGTTCCAGCCGCTTCGCAGAAGTCGCGGATGTCCACGAAGAAGGTGCCCGCGGTGCTGGAAGCGTGGCCGGTGACGCCGCTGAACGAATAGCTCTGGTTGATTTCCGAGATGGCGTCGGCCACGTCGCCCAGTTCTTGCACCACCTGGTCGCGGATCGTCACGAGTCCAGCGAGCAGGCCGATCACCAGCACGGTGGCGATCAGAATCAGTTCCGATGAAATCACGAAGCCGGCATCATCGCTCCACAATCTGTTCAGCATGTTTCAGTTCCTTGACGAAGTGTTTCTCGAACGGTTCACCCCGTGTCTGGGGCCCATCCCTCCTCTTCGCAGGTCACATGCCGCATCCTGAAGAATCGAAACAATCGCTCCAAACCTTGAAAACAGGCCGGAAAACACGGTGTTTCTCTCGCCCACGCGAGATTGGCATCTCGGTTGCCCGGTGGACAAAGTGTTAACAGAAATTAGCGCGCATGCGCTCCCCGTTGCCGGCGCGGATACGTCCCTGCAAGTCCACGCGAAATGGACGCGGCTGGAGACCGCCGCGCGGGGGGGTTCACACTGAGGCTGTGATTCTTTGTCATGTCGCACGGCCGCGCTTGACCGTAGGCATTCACCGGGCGACGCAGATCGCCTGGGAGCGGGCTAGGAAGCCCGTTCTACGACCCCAGGTTCGGCAGCCGCGCTCGACGGCGCTGGGTCTTCTGGCTGCACCAACCGGTCATGCTCGCGTGACCGTGCCGGAAGCACGGAACACGCCCCTTTGCAGCCGAACATGCGGCTCAGCACATGCCGGTTGCGGCTCACGAACTGGTAGCAGACTTCAGCCACGGAAATGACGCCGGGGATCCACAGGAACAGCGCCATGGGCACCAGCACAGGCATCCGCATGCCGATGAACCGCAGTGCCCGGGCTCCGCGGTAGACCTTCCCGTCACGGCGAATGCAGTGGATCGCTTCCAGCAGGTCCTCGCGGCGGAGTCCCTGTCCCACTTCTGTCGCCCGTGGATGGCTGAGCGGAAGCATGCTCAACAGATTGAACCAGTCGAGCCACGTCAGCATGTGCATTTGAAAACTGCACAGCGGGCAATGGTCGTCGTACAGGAGAATGTGGGCTGGCATGGCTCGGTGTGTTGGGGCGCAGGAGTGCGACTGGCGTCGATGGTGTCGGCATGCACATCGGCACCCGAACCGTGGATGTTACCAAAGCAGTGGCGAGTTCGCGCCGGAGTCTGGAGTGTTGGCGGAGGGTACGCGGTCGCGATCTAGATTGACGTCAATTTGCAGGGGTTTTCGTGGAAACTGGGCAAGCTGGTCCTCGGAACTTTTCGCGACCACCAAAAAATGACAGCGAAGACCCCGATTCAGTTGCGAGAAACTGAGCCTGCGTGTAGTTTTACCGCGTTTCAGCGTGGAGAGGCGCTTCTCACTGCATTCCATCCGCCCGGCAGTCGCCGGCACCGGAGCCACGCCGGAAGTCGAATCGGATATCGGGGGACACTGGTTGTGCTGATCGCTCGCAGGATTTCGCGGCATCTGACGTGGCTGATCGCATCCCTGGTCTTGATGGGGCTGCTCACCGCCTGGTGGCTCATGGCGATGCGGACCAGCGACAAGTTGCCTGGTGGCGGAAGCTCGGTCGGCCTTACACTGGGGCTGATCGGTGGTTTGTTGATCGCCTTCGAGATGGCGCTGGTGCTGAAAAAGCGGCTCCGTTCCAAGCTGTGGATGATGTTCCAGACGCGGTTGTGGATGAAGGCCCACATCTGGCTGGGGCTGCTCACCTTCCCCATTCTTCTGCTGCACAGCGGAATTCGCTGGGGCGGATGGTTGAGTGCCACGTTGCTGGCCCTGCTCGCGCTCGTGTGGCTTAGCGGCATCTACGGTTTGATCCTGCAGCAGTTCCTGCCGAAGATCATGCTCGATGATGTGCCCGGTGAGGCGATCACTTCGCAGGTCGGGCACATCGTGGGGAAGTTCTCCAGCGATGCCCGCCGGATGATGGCCCTGCATTTCGATCTGGACGGCGACGAAGCCACGCCACGGCTGACCATGCCGAGTGGCAAAGCAGTCGCGGAAAAGCCGAAGACCCCCTACATCTCGGTGGGCTCGGTGCGGGCGCATACCAAAACAGAGTCCGCCGAACCCGAGAAGAAATCGACGGTCAGTGCCGAGCGGCTGTTGGAAAGCTACGTCAAGCAGATCTCGCCGTTCCTGGAAGAGGGCGACCGGCTGAGAACTCCACTGTCTTCCTCGTCGCGTTCGCGGGACTATTTTCAAACGCTCAGGGCGGTCATTCCCACGACAACGCACGAAACGATGGAGGCGTTGGAAGGGCTGTGCGAGCAGCGGCGGCAGTTGGATTCGCAGGCCCGCCTGCAGTTCTGGCTGCACAACTGGCTGCTGATGCACCTGCCGCTGTCATGGGCCCTGTTCGTATTGATGTTTCTGCATGTCTTCGTGGCCCTGAAGTACCTCTAAGGCTCCAGTTCCTCTGGCGGAAATCACTGCAGCACCCTACCTTCCGCCCCGCTCCCTGTTTGTTGTCGACGCCGCATCGGAAACGCAGAACGGATTTAAACTCGCATGGCGAACAACACCGTCTCCACCGCTCAGACCAGCAATGTGGGCACATTGACGGCCAAACAGCGGGCAAAGCGAATTGGTCTGGATTACTACCGCCACCGCAGCATCATCGATCGGTGGAAGGTTGTCCTGTCTTGGGTGGCGGCTGGTCTGACCTTCCCGTTTGTCGTGGTCGCGCTGCTGGCCGGAACGACCGACCATGCGGGCCAACGGCCGGTTTCGCGGGCCGATGTGGCGACGGTGCACTCCATCTGGGAGAACAAGTGCGGTGCGTGCCACGTGCCGTTCTCGCCCATCTCCGATGAGTCGGCCTGGAATGCCGGCTGGCTCTCCAAGGTTGGTTTCCACGCCAACAGCCACGCCAGCGATGCCAAGTGCAACGGCTGTCACCAGGGTGATGGGCTGGCCGGTCACCATGAAATTGCGATTGGCGCGGAGAACAAGCACCGGATCGAATCCTGTGCGGCGTGCCATCAGGACCACAACGGCCGTGACGCGGAACTCACGCGGATGCATGACATGCACTGCACCAACTGCCACGCAAACATCGGTGACTTTAATCTCCACCGTGTCGCCAATGTCACAAAGTTTGGCCCGGCCAAGGAAGAACATCCCGAATTTAAACTTCCCAAGGATGATCTTGGCAAGCTCAAGTTCAATCATGGGACGCACATGCGGGCGGGCATGTCCTACAAGGGCATGTCACGTGACCCGTTCACGTATGCTGACATTCGTGACGAGAACGACCGTAGCCGCTATTTGATGATGACCGGAGTAAAGGATGCGACCGCCGCCGTGCAACTCGACTGCAGCGCCTGCCACCAGATGGACAGTGCCGACACTGGCTTCAAGATCGAGGACGGCATTCCTGGCAAGACGAGCCCCGCCAGCCCATCTGGTCCGCTGCAAGCGCGGGGCAGCACTGAACTCATGCAGCCCATCGTCTTCGAGGTCCATTGCCGAGCCTGCCACCGCTTGAATTTCGATGCTCGGCCAGAAATTCCAGAAATTCCCCACGGGCTGAATGTGGATGACACCAAGGCCTTCCTGTTCGGGGTGTTCGCCAGCCGGCAAAAAGTCAACTTGGCTGATGGCAAGCCGGTGGATGACAAAGCCGCCGCAGAGTTGGAAGCCAAAGCCAAGGATCAGCCTCCACAGCGCGTGTTTCCCGGTCGGCAATTGCGGGCGTTGGAGCAGGCCCAGGAGTCAGAAATTCACGACCTGCTGGCCAAGCAGGTCGCCAACGCTGAGGATGTGCTGTTTGCCCGCAAGGATCTGGATAAAGCCATGAAGCTGATTTATCCGGGCAAGCGTCTGTGCGGTGAATGCCACCATTTCAAGGATGGGGCGGGAACCGTGGCCTTTACCGACAAACCGCTGCCGGTGGTGCCGCCGAATGTCAAGATGGTGTGGTATCCGTCGGCTCGATTTAATCATGCCACGCACCGCTCTATGAACTGCAAGGATTGTCATCCAGCTGCAGCCAAGACGGATACCGCCGACGAGAAGGATGAAAATAAGATCGACATCCGCGACACCAGCCATATGGTGATGATTCCGCAGAAGGAAGTCTGCGTGAGATGCCACGCGGCAGAGTCGAGTGCAGGCACCGGAGGTGCTCGGCATGACTGTGCCGAGTGCCACCGCTTCCATGTGCGTGAGATCCCTGAAGACGACAAGAACCCGTTCACCAGCCAGGGGCTGCTGCAGAGCGAAGGAGCCCGGGCACGCGACCCGAAACGGACATTGTCGATCGATGAACTGCTGACGGCGCACCGCGACGGACCGGCGGGATTGAATGCCAAGCCAGCCGCCAAGCCGGCTGAAAAGGCTGGTCCGCCACAGGCGAAGGCAGCGCCGTAGGCTCAAAGAATTGCAAATTCAGATCTCAAATTTCACAGTCTGTGGATGCTGTGAGATTTGAGGTTTGACGTGCCAGGCCGGCCCTCGACGGAATCAAATCATGATCGGGGCGATCGCGGGCGACATCATTGGCTCCATTCACGAGTGGGCCGGGACGAAGTGCAAGCAGTTCGTGTTGTTCGGCGAGCATTGTTGCTTCACGGACGACACCATCCTCACCATCGCCGTGGCTTCCCAGCAACTGCATGGTGGAGACTACGTCGACCTGTTTCACGAATATTTCCATGCCTATCCGCAGGCCGGATACGGCGGGAGCTTCATCCATTGGGCAGGTGCCCGCCGACGCGATCCCTACAACAGTTGGGGCAATGGCTCGGCGATGCGGGTGAGTCCGGTGGGATTTGCCGGACGTTCGCTGGACGAGGTGTTGTTGCGGGCGCGGCAGAGCGCGGAGGTCACGCACAATCATCCCGAAGGCATCCGCGGGGCTCAGGCCACAGCCGCCGCGATTTTCCTGGCGCGCAGCGGACACGGCAAAGCCAGCATCAAGCAGCAGATCGAGGGCCAGTTTGGCTACAATCTGAGCGAAAGACTCGACGATTTTCGGCATTCCTACACCTTCGACGTGTCCTGCCAGGGTTCCGTTCCGCAATCCTTGATCGCGTTTCTGGAATCCGAGAACTACGAAGATGCGGTTCGCAACGCGATTTCCCTGGGGGGCGATGCCGATACGATGGCCTGCATCGCGGGCGGAATTGCGGAGGCGTTCTACGGTGGGGTCCCGGAATTCATCAGAACCGAGGCGCTGAGCCGCCTGGATGATCGGCTGCGGTCAGTAGTGCTGGAGTTCGAGGATCGCTTTGGCGGACCCGTTCAGCGGCAGCCGCAGGCATAATTCTTCCCCGCAAAGCCCCTCTGGCCGTCCGTCGGGGTGGCACAACCATTGGCGGGACATGACAATTGCCTTGTTGATCGTCCCCTGTCGTTCTTGATTTCCACCGATTCAAACAAGGTTCCACGGATGTCATTGCTGGAGGTCGCCCATCTTCGTAAGAGTTTTGCGCATGGGCGCCCGGTGCTCAATGATTTGAGTTTCTCGGTGGAGGAAGGCGAGGTCTTCGGACTGCTCGGGCCGAACGGGGCTGGAAAGTCGGTGACGATTTCCATCGTTTCGGGCCTGCTCACCCCTGACGAAGGAACGGTGACCATTTCCGGTCATCCGATGCGGCATGGGGACTTCACGCTGCAAAAGCAGCTCGGACTGGCCCCGCAGGAACTGGCCTTTTACCCGGACCTTTCCGCCCGGGAAAATCTTGAATTCTTCGGCAGCCTGTATGGGTTGAGCGGAGGAGGACTCGGGAAGCGTGTGGATTTCATCCTGGAGGAGATTGGCCTGACCGATCGGGCGCGTGACCGGGCGGGCGAGTTCTCCGGAGGGATGAAGCGGAGGCTCAATTTTGGCATCGCCATCATCCATTCGCCGCGGCTGCTGATTCTGGACGAGCCCACCGTCGGCGTGGACCCGCAGTCCCGGACGCATCTGCTGGATGGCGTCCGCCGCCTGAGCCAGGAGGGGGTGACGGTGGTCTATTGCAGCCACTACATGGAGGAAGTGGAGTCGCTTTGTTCGCGGGTGGCGATCGTTGACAAGGGGACGCTGCTCGCCTGCGACACGGTCAGCAAGTTGTTGAGCCGCATGTCCTCGGACCTGTGCCTGTTTATCGCCCCCAATCCCGAACTGCACAAGCGGATCCCGCTGACGGCGCGGCTTGAGCTGGCGGAGCATGGCGACGCGAAGATCATTCTGACCGCAAAACCCGCCACCGGCGCACCCAACCTGAATGACCAGTTTCAAGAAGTGCTGCTCCTGCTCAAGGAGTTCAATGCCGAGTTGCACCGTGTGGAATCGCGCCAGCCCAACCTCGACCGCCTGTTCATCGAAATGACTGGCCGTCAACTGCGGGATTGAATGTTTCAGCGACGATGGTCGCCAACCTCAGGTCGTTGACGGTGCTTTCCCGCGCGAATACAGTGGATTGAACGCGGCTGAAGGTGGCCTTTGATTTTTTGGGTGCTTGCGGTTCCAAATGCTGGCAAAACGGATCATTCCCTGTCTCGACGTCCATGCCGGCCGAGTCGTGAAAGGAACCAACTTCCTCAATCTGCGCGACGCCGGCGACCCCGTGCAGGTGGCCAGCCGCTACGAGCAGGAGGGGGCCGACGAGCTGGTGTTTCTGGACATCACGGCGAGCCACGAGCAGCGGGAAATTCTGCTGGATGTCGTGCGGCGAACCGCGGAGGTGGTGTTCATGCCGCTGACCGTGGGCGGCGGAATCCGCACGCTGGAGGACATCCGCAATCTGACCCAGGCCGGCTGCGACAAGGTCTCGCTGAATTCGTCGGCGGTCAAGGATCCCAACTTCGTGCGCGAAGCCGCGCTGCGGTTTGGCAGCCAGTGCATCGTGGTCAACATTGACCCGAAACGTGTGCAGAAAGATGGCCGAGAAGTCTGGGAGGTGTTCATCAATGGCGGCCGGGTCCCCACCGGCCTGCAGGCGATTGAGTGGGCCAAACGGGCCGAAGAGCTTGGGGCGGGCGAGATTGTGCTGACCTGCATGGATGCCGATGGAACCAAAAACGGGTACGATCTGGAGATCACCCGCGCGGTGGCTGACGCCGTCCGGATCCCTGTCGTGGCCTCCGGCGGGGCCGGTTCGCCGCAGCATCTGTTCGAAGCAGTCACCACCGGCGGGGCCAGCGCCGCCCTCGCCGCCAGCATCTTTCACTTTGGAACGTATTCAATACAAGAAACCAAGCGGTACCTCGCCGACCGGGGCGTGACCGTGCGGCTGTAAGACCACAATCAAGATCGATCGTTGATTTGATTGACCTCGAAAGGCACGAAGAACGTAAGAGATTTCAAATTTCAGATTTCAAATTTCACAGTCTGAGTCGCCGGGTCGCGCTGTGGGCAAAGTCTTGGCGATGCGTGATGCAACTCTCGCCTGGCAGAGTCATGTTGCCAAAGCATTTTACTGTGAAATTTGAAATCTGAAATTTGAAATTCATTTGCGGGTCAGATGTTGGCATCGCAGTTTTCTTCGTGCCTTTCGTGAGCCAAAAAAGCATCAAAGAGCGACCCCATATTCGTGGTCGGCAAAACACTCGGAGATTCGCATGTCTGGTTCTGAGACGCCCGAAAAGAAGGGCCGCGGCCTGGCGCCGCCGATGAAGACGAAGCAGGATCTGGAAGTCAACAAGATCTTTCGCCAGATCATCAAGTTCGGTGGCTCGGACCTGCACCTCAAGGTGGGCCGGCCGCCGACACTGCGCATCAAGGGCACCCTCCGCGAACTGCAGATGGACCCGCTGTCGCAGGAGGTGATGGAACAGCTCTGCCTGCCGATGATGGACGAACGCAACACCGAAATCTTCTGGGAAGAGGGCGGTGCCGACTTTGCCCACGTGGTTGAGTACGAGAACGACCAGGGGCTCAAGGAACCCTGGCGGTTCCGCGTGAACCTGTTCGTGCAGATGGGCCACATCGGCATGGTCTCGCGCAAGGTCGAGCGGTCGATCCCGGACTTCCAGGGATTGTATCTGCCACCGGTCATGGAGCAGTTATGTGGCTACGACCAGGGGATGGTGCTGCTGGCCGGCGTGACCGGGTCCGGCAAGTCGACCACCATCGCGTCGATGTTGAACTTCATCAACCAGACGGAACGGGTTCACATCCTCACCATTGAAGACCCGATTGAGTTCGTCTACACCCAGGTCAAGGCGCTGATCAACCAGCGGGAAGTCGGCGTGGACGTGAAAGACTTCAAGATCGCCATGAAGCATGCCGTGCGGCAGGACCCCGACATCATGCTCGTGGGTGAAATGCGCGACATGGAAACATTCGAAACCGCCATGCACGCCGCAGAAACCGGGCACCTGGTGTTTGGAACGATCCACGCCTCGAGCGCCCCGTCGACCATCGGCCGTATTCTCGACTTGTTCCCGCGGTCGATGCATACCGCCCTGCGGAGCAGCATGGGGTTCAACCTGAAGGCGATTGTCGCGCAAAAATTGCTGCCGACGATTCGTGAATCGCCGAAACGCGTGCCGATCATCGAAATCATGCTGATGAACGCCACGATCCGAAAACTGATCCTGGAGGAGAAGGACGAAAAGCTGTTCGACGCCATGCGGATGGGCAAAGTCGAAGGGATGCAGATGTTTAACGACAGTCTGTACGACTTCGTCACCCGCGAGTACATCGACCGCACGACCGCCTTCGAAGTCTCCCCCAACATCGAACAGCTAAAAATGATGCTGAAGGGCATTGACGTGAAGGGGCCTGGTATCCTGTAATGCTGCTCCATTTTCGATGTTCGATTTTGGATTTTCGATTGGGAGGAGGCTGACGGCTGCCCCGAGCAGCGTCGCCGTGCCCACCACATACACTTTTACAGACAGTTAGAAGGAATTCGACATGGGTGCCAATCACGCCGGAGAAAAGAAGCGCTGGCGGGCGAAGAACCGCAAGAAGATCGCCCAGACCCTGGCGAAAAAAGCCGCCGCGAATGCCGCTGCAGCGAAGTAGACGGATGCGCCGTGTTCCGCCGGCAGCCTTTGAAATGGCACCCAACGCTGGGTGCCATCTTCATTAGGTGCCGCCACACCCCGCCAGACGCGTCAAACTCAGCGGAACGCCTCAGGGGCCATGCGGTGTTTGAGGCTGTGCGGGGTGCCGTTATGGGTCCAGCCCCCGTCGATGATGAGCGAGGTCCCCGTGATATAGCGGGCCTCGTCGCTGGTGAGCCACGCGATGGCTGCGGCGATTTCTTCCGCCGTGGCCCAGCGTCCAAGTGGAATCGCGTCTTCGCTGGAGCGGCGCAGGTCGGCGGTGATGGATGAGCCACCGGCGTCGGCATAGTCTCGGCTGAGTGCGGTGTCGACCGCCCCAGGGTTCACCCCGACCACCCGGATGCCGCAGCGGCCGTACAGTGCCGCCAGATCGCGGGTCAGATTGTCCAGCCCGCCTTTGGCCGCTGAATAGGCTGCGGCCAGACCGTCGGGCACCAGTGAACGGATGCTGGAGACATTCACGATCACGCCGTGCCGCTGCTGTTCCATGACCTCGGCGGCCCACCGGGAAAGGAAGGCCGGGGTCGTCAGGCAGACGCGCAGGGTTTTCTCCCACGAATCGACCGTGATGCTTCGCATTGTCGACAGTTCGCGCCAGGCCGCATTGTTCACCAGTACATCCAGGCGGCCATGCTCGGCGACGGCGGACTTGAGCGCACTTTCGGCAAAGGCCAGGTCCGCAAGATCCCCAGGATGGACTGTAATCCGCAGGGACTGCCCGCTGACGGAGTGAGCCACGAGGGCTGCTGCTTCAGTCAGCGGCTCGGCCTGGATGTCCAGCAGTGCCAGGTCGTAGCCCCGCTGGGCCAGGTTTTGGGCAACTGCCAGACCGATCCCTTGTGCGGCACCGGTGATCAGGGCCATGGGCCGGGACGACATGGAAGATCCTGAAAAAGCAGTTTTCAGCTTTGGCTCAATTCACGACTGCGCAGCGTGGCAGCCTGAACGGCATTCATCAGTGTTCCCCGCAGGCCGCCGACTTCCAGCGCATGCAGGCCGGCGATGGTCGTTCCGCCCGGGCTGGCGACGGCATCCTTGAGGGCACCGGGATGCTCCCGTGTCTCCAGCACCATTTTCGCGGCTCCAAGGAGCGTCTGCGCCGCCAGCCGCGTGGCGATATCGCGCGGCAGCCCCATCCGTACTCCCCCGTCGCTGAGAGCTTCGATCATCAGATAGGCATAAGCCGGACCGCTGCCTGAGAGTCCGGTCACCGCGTCCAGCGTGATCTCGGGAAGCTGAAACGCAATGCCAACCGAAGACAGCATCAGTTCGACGAGCTTGGCATCATCGGCGGTGGCGGTGCCGCCGATGCAGAAGGCCGAGGCCGACTCGCCGATGAGGCACGGCGTGTTGGGCATCACCCTCACGAGCCGGTGCCGGTCGCGCAGCGCCTCATCCAGTGTTTTGAGGGTGACTCCGGCGGCGATCGAGATCACAAGGTGTTCGGCCGTGATGTGTCCGCGCAGCTCGTGCAGCACATGCTTGACATGCTGCGGCTTCACGGAAATCACGAGAATCTTTGAAGCGTTGGCAACCGCGATGTTGGACTCAACCGCCTTGGCACCCGTAACCTTTTCAAAATCCCGCCGCGCCCCCACCAGAACATCGGCGGCAAGCAGATCTTCAGCGACCGTCAGGCCCGCCAGGCAGATGCCCCGGGCCAATGCGGTGGCCATTTTTCCCGCACCGATAAACCCCACCCGCGGGAGGACGGTGTTCATCGTGGTGGTCTGCGTGTCGCTCATGCAGCGATTTCCGAGGGGCGGGAGGACGGCTGGGAAGGCCCTGGATGGCCTTGCGTGATTCCGGGACACCGCCAGCGGATGTGGAGTGCGCGCAAGCCAGCGGATCCGCGACAGGTGTCGCGGAATCACCCAATGTTATGTAGTCGCCTATTCGGTCGCCTCTGGCTTCGGTGCGGCTGGCTTCAGCCCGAGGCCCGGCAGGTCTTCCTGAGTGACCGTGGCTCGAATGCCGTACAGATTCTTCAGACGCGAAATCGGCAGCATGCGGATTTTCTTGCCATTGAACGTCATGTTGCCTTCGGGATCGCGGCCGACTTTTTCCTGGAGGCCCTCGACGGCGAGGCCGGCATACAGTGCCGCGAACGTCTCAGGGTCGACGCCACGGCCATTTTCGAGGTCGTTGATGGAGTCATTGCCGCCGGAGAGGATGGCGAAGGCATTCATTCCCTGCGTCGCCGTGTTCCAGCGATTTTCGGTCTCCAGGCGTTTGCGGGCCTCTTCCAGCTTGGCCGCCGCCTCCTTGATGATGTTCACCGTCTCTTCGGTCAGGCCGGGGATGGCGGGAGTCTTTTCCGCCTTCTCGTCCTGTGCCAGCAAGCCCGCCGGCCGCAGAATCGGGGTTGAACCCAGGACATAACCCACGCCCACGAGGAGGCACCCCAGCGCGATTTTGACCATCGGTTTCGGCACGTAGCGCATCTTGAATTCCTCGAATCGTTCCGGCCGCTCGACTGTTGCGGAAGTAAGCCAGATTTACAATTTGGAGTTTCGCGGCCACCCACCCGCGATTGCGTGATTGCATCGTCGCCGGTCGGGTGGCAGGTTGCAAGTGTATGTTCTCCAAGTTGTTGGTCAACGGTGGGGTGTTTGTCCATGGCGCAAATGCGCCGCGACGTTCTGTTGCAACGCGCGCCGATAGTGGGCATTCTATGAATGCCATGTCCACGACCCGCGGTGTCATCTGACCTGATTCCAACCAAAAAACCGTCTTGGAAAATCAACATCCCATGCGCCGGTTCACCTACAGCGATGCCAAGTCGCACAAGTTCTGGGAAATCGAAGTCACTGACAACTCGTTCACCGCCACTTACGGGAAGATCGGCACGGCCGGGCAGTCGACGACGAAGACTTTCGCCGACGCGAAGAAGGCGCAGGCGGAAGCCGACAAGCTGATCAAGGAAAAGACGGGCAAGGGATACCGCGAAGAAGGGGGAAGCCCGGCGGGCGGCAGCGCGCCGTCTCCTGGCACTGTCCTCGAAGCGGCGATTCTCGGTGACCCCACCAACCGCGCGGCTCACGCCGCCTATGCCGACTGGCTGACGGAACAGGGTGACCCGCGCGGAGAGTTCATCCAGATCCAACTGGCCCTTGAGGATGAGTCCCTTTCACCAGATCAGCGCAAATCGCTGAAGACGAAAGAGACTGCTCTGCTCAAGGCCCACACCGACGAATGGGTGGGCGGGTGGCAGAAGTTCGCCCGGAATTCTGGGCCGGAGGCCGGCGGGCAGGTGGCCACCGCGGAGTCTCCTTTTGGCTTCGTACGGGGCATTCTGGCCGACGCCACGTTTCACGAGTTGTCATTGCGCTGTGCGCTGGGCTTTCAAAAGTCCGAGCAGACGCGGTTGGTGCGGTCCTTGTTCGTCGGCGACTTCGCCTATGAAGAGGACGACGAGGAGGACGATTCCGGGCTTGAGCCGATCGACCGCGAGGCACTGAAGCTGCCCGAAGACGACGATGATGCCGAGTCCTACCCCAGTCAGTTCATCCTCGCCCGCTGGCCGCACTTCAAAAATCTGCGAAAATTTCAGCTCGGATGGACCAGTGACGAGGAGTACGATGACTACTGCCCGTTCACCTGCCACACCTCGGGCGACCATGCGTACGACTTCGTCAAGCAGATGCCCCAGCTTGAAGAGGCGTATTTGTTCGCCCACCGCGTGGATGCGAAGAAGCTGTTCGGCATGGAGTTGCCCAACCTGCGCGTGCTGCAGCTCTACCACAGCGATGACTATCCGTTTGCCATCTTGGCAAAAAACGAATCGATGAAGAACCTCACCGCCCTGCTGTGCCATCCGCACGCCATGGACGACGAGCATGCCTACATCCGGCTGGCGGGATTGAAGGCGATCGTGAACTCGCCGAATCTGCAGAATCTGAAGCACCTGCGGCTGCGGCTGACCGATTTTGGCGACGCCGGCTGCAAGGAGATCGTCAAATCGGGCATCCTCAAACGGCTCGACATTCTGGACATCCGCAGTGGCTGCGTGACCGACGCCGGCGCGAAGATTCTTGCCGATTCGCCCGACTTCAAGCATCTGCAACGCGCCGATTTGTCCCGGAATGCCCTGACCAAAACCGGGATGGATCTGCTGGCGGCAACCGGTGTTGACGTGGACACCCGCTACCAGCATGCGCCGCTGGAAGAAGATGGAGACAACGAATACCTGTACCAGGGCGACTACGAGTAGGACGCATGGCGGTGGCGACAGAGCGGCCCCGCTTGATGTATGCTCGCCCAACGCTCGCTGCACGCTTTGACACTCCAATTGTCGAACAGGAACCTCGGTCCATGTCGATGCCTGAATTGATTTCCACCGCCGCCACCATGCAGGAGGGCGCGCTGCGGCACATCTTCGTCCGCGATCAAATGGCCGAGTGGTCGAAGCAGCCCTTGATCATGGCGAAGGCCGACGGGGTGCTCTACTGGGACGTCAACGGGAAACGCTACCTGGACGGCATCAGCGGGATTTACACGGTTTCCGTCGGGCACAACAACCGCCGGGTGATCGACGCCATCAAGGCCCAGTATGACATCCTGCATTTTTCGCCGCCGATGCACGGCACCAACCCCGTCGCGATCCAACTGGCCAATTTGATCGCCCAGATCGCTCCCGGCGACCTCTCGACGGTCAAGTTTGAAAGCGCCGGCTCGGAAGTGACCGAGGCGGCCATCAAGCTGGCGCGGCAGTATCACCGCCTGCGGGGCAACGCCGGCAAGTATAAGATCATCAGCCGCTACCAATCGTGGCACGGTTCGACGATGGGTTCGCTGGCCGCGTCCGGCCTCAAGTCCCGCAAGACGGTGAATGAGCCACTGCCGGCCGGGTTCATCAAGGTGTTCCCCCCCACCTGCTACCGCTGCCCGTTCGGGAAAGATTCTCAAAACTGCGGAACCGTCTGCGCCACGATCGTGGACAGCGTGATCGAGATGGAAGACCCCGCGACGGTGGCCGCGATCATGGTCGAGCCGATCGGCCACACCGGCGGGATCATCGATCCTCCGGAGATTTATCTCAAATTGTTGCGGGAATACTGCGACAAGCACGACATCCTGCTGATCTTCGACGAGATCATCACCGGTGTCGGCCGCACCGGGCAGATGTTCGCCGCGCAGACGTTCGGCGTCACCCCCGACGTGATCTGCACCGGCAAGGGGCTCAGCGGCGGTTATACGCCGCTCTCGGCCATGATCTGCAAACAGTCCATCGCCGATCAGTTCTGGGGTCCGATCGACAAGAACCCCGGATTTGTCGAGGGACACACCTTCGAGGGCAACCCGATTTCCTGCGCGGTGGGTATCGCCGTTCTGCGGGAAATCCTCGAACAGGATCTGCTTGCCAACTGTCGTCAGCAGGGCGCGCGGTTGAAAGCCGGCTTCGAGCGGATCGCGGAGAAGACCGGCATCGTGGGGGACATCCGCGGCAAGGGGTTGTTCCTGGGGATGGAATTCGTCAGCGACAAGAAAACCAAGGCGCAGTTCCCGGCGACACCAGGCATCGGCGTCCGCATTGGCCGCCGGGCTCTCGAAAACGGCCTGCTCTGTCGTTTCGACCCGCATTGGATCGCCTTCGGTCCCGCCCTCAACGTCACTGCCGAGCAGATCGACGAAATGCTGGCGGTGCTGGAGAAGAGCATCGACGAGGTGCTGGCGAGCTAAAGCGTTTCCTTCCATCTGTTATTACCCCGGCACGAAAGAAACGCACGACGGAATCAACTTGGGAACCATCAAGCTTCGTCGAGGAGCGTGTGACTCGTCGTGGTGCGACTTTTCGTGTGAGGACGATTCCGACGACAGGCTGCTTCCGTAGCGTCGGCTTGAGCCGACACGGCCATGACGAGCCGGCAACTTGGTTGTGGACTGAAGTCGAATGGCACTTAATCGAAAGGAAGTACTCAGGGGGAAATGACATAGGCAAAACGCGGCCTCTCGCGCACATTGGGGAAGTTCTCACACAACCCTAAAGGCACGGAGGCCGCGGGCATGGATCCTCAATATTCTCTTCAGTTCAGTCAACACTGGAAGTTTTTCCGATCGCAGGCGCTCCAGACC
>JAKFUF010000010.1 GCA_021732845.1 Planctomycetaceae bacterium
CCGTGCCGCTAATGCCGCTGGCCAACCGCCCCAACGGGGCAGGATTCGACAGCCCAGGGCGCAGCCGACGAATGTCGGCGGAGCCCTGGGTCGGAGTCGGTGCGAGAAAGGGAGCCCCAACGGGGTGGGATTCATTGAACATCCGACAAACATCACGGTCACGCCCCGATTGGGGCTGCGTTGTTCGTCGTCATTGCACCCAGGGCTCCGTTGGCGTTGCCAACTTCGCCCTGGGCTATCGAATTCTGCCCCGTTGGGGCTGACGATGCGACACTCCGCGGTGTTGGGTTTCGGGCAAGCCCGTGATGTGCCTTTCGTGGTTATTCCTTCACGGAATGATGGTCGAGATTTCGTTCACCTGGTTCACTGAACCACGAAAGGCACGAACAACACGAAAGGTCGAACCACGAGTCGCGCAATCCTCAACGAATGAGAAAACGCCGAGTTCAGGTCAATGGCTCCCGGGTCGATTTCGCCGTGCGAGTCCTTCGTGCCGGGGTACTACAAGAGGGTTTCGCGGCCTCCAGAAGCGGCCGGCCTTGCACGGACGCCGGCAGCCGCTTGCCACGCGCTCTGACCGCAGGTATGTTCGCCGTTACGCCATCTTCCGCGTTGCGAGGTCGATCATGCCCCGTGTGACTCGAAGAACCCTCCTGGCTTCTGGCAGCCTGACTTTGGGCGGTGCGGTTCTTTCCAATGTGCTGAGTCTCCGGGCGGCAGAGCCGGCCCGTTCGCGCTCCACTTCGGTGATCTTCGTCACCATGGGTGGCGGTGCGTCGCAGTTCGAGACGTTTGATCCCAAGCCGGACGCCCCCTCCGAGTACCGCGGCGAGTTTGACGGGATTTCCACGGCTCTCCCCGGCTTTCAGTTTTGCGAACTGCTGCCGGAACTGGCCAAAGCGTCCGGCCGGCTGGCCATCGTGCGGTCGGTGCATCACGAGCAGGCGAGCCACATCGCCGAACACATCGTGGAGACCGGGTATGACCTGACCAACTTCAGCAGCACGCGCGAGGGCGACATGCCGAGCATCGGCTCGGCGGTTTCACGGGTGCGCGGCGCCGGAGGATCATCGGGAATTCCGGCGTATGTTTCGCTGCCCAGGCACCACGCGTATTCCAATCCCCACTGGCTGGGTGCCCAGCATCATTTCTTTGCCGTGGATGGCGACCCCAACGCGGCGGCGTTCGCCGTCGACAACCTCGCCCTTTCAAACTTACTGACAGTGGACCGCCTGCGCGACCGCCGTGCCTTGCAGACGGCATTTGGAGCGAGGAGCACGCTCGAAGATCGCCATGGCGCGGCAGGGGTGATTGACGCCTTCTCGCAGCAGGCCTTTGACCTGATTACGGGCGAGAAGGCCCGCCGCGCGTTTCGCATTGGCGACGAGGACCCGCGGCTCCGTGACCGCTACGGGCGAAATGCCTTCGGTCAGCGGCTGCTGCTGGCGCGGCGGCTCGTGGAGGCGGAGGTCCCCTACGTCACCGTCCGCTTGTTCGACTGGGACGATCATTCCGAACTGCCGAAGCTGATGCGGGTCCGCGGGCCGATGTTTGACACTGGTGTCGCGGCGCTCATCGACGATCTGCATCAGCGCGGCATGCAGCGGAATGTGCTCGTCGTGGCGATGGGAGAGTTCGGCCGGACGCCGCGCATCAACCCCAACCGTGGCCGCGACCACTATCCCGGTGTCAACAGCATCCTGCTGTCGGGCGGCAGGTATCAGATGGGCCAGGTCATCGGGGCAACGGACCGGCATGGCATCGCGGTGAGCCACGCGCCGTATCGGCCGCAGAATGTGATCACCATGGTCTATCAACACCTGGGCATCGACGCCGGACTGGCGTTCAAAGACTATTCGGGACGCCCGCGCTATCTGCTGGAAGAACGTGGAGTGATCAAGGAGCTGATCTGATACACGGAATCACCTGTCCGGCGCAAGTCAATTCCGGGATTTCAAATTTCCCGACCGTCACGGATTTTGGGGGCGGGCTCCGTCATGTGGATGGAGGTGGACAGGATGAAAAGGATGGTCGAGGATCAGGAAAGGATCTGTTTGTGTCGGCGTTCCATAAAATCATCCTTGCTGATCCTCTCTCATCCTTCCAATCCTGTCCCAAAATCCTCACTCAAGACAACCGGCCGGCCCCCCAAAAATCCGTGACGGTCAGAAAATTTCAGATTTCACAGTCTGTACGGCGTCGTCGACCTGTCTGCGACATCTCAGTGCAGGATGATTCCGTCCTGTATGCACAGTTTTTAAAAATGACATATTGTTGTTGAAATTCAATATAAAATTGCAAATTCCATAAGCCAAAACGTACGTTCATCGTCATCATCACGGTGGCGGGCGGAAAGCGGTAGAAATCATGCGTGAGTCGGTCCTCG
Organism: Planctomycetaceae bacterium; assembly: GCA_021732845.1. Lineage (GTDB taxonomy): Bacteria > Planctomycetota > Planctomycetia > Planctomycetales > Planctomycetaceae > JAKFUF01. Next base: position 2,387 of record JAKFUF010000010.1, read on the forward strand.
TCACGGGTGGCGGAGGTTTCATCGGCACCTGGGTGCTGCGCGAACTGCTTCACCGTGGCTTGCAGCCCGTCGTCCTCGACCAGCAAAAGAACGACGACCGTTGGCGGCGGGTGCTGGGCGACGACGCCCGCCGGGTGGTGTTCGTCCCCGGCGGACTGCTCGACCGCCCGCTGCTGAAGCAAACCGCCGAGCAGCACCAGGTGACGCACATCATCCACCTCGCGGCGCTGTTGACGCCACAGTGCCAGCAGGACCCTTTTGCCGGCTGCGAGGTCAATGTGCTGGGCAGCGTGGCTGTCTTTGAGTTGGCGCGGACGCATCCGGGCATCAAGGGGATGTCGTACGCCAGTTCCTACGCCGTCTATGGCCCCGAGGCCGACGACAGTGGACTGGGGCTCAAGGCGGCTGACAACCGGCCGCCCGCGCTTTACGGCGCGTTCAAGATGGCCGTCGACCTCATCGCCGAACAGTACTGGCGGCACTTCGGCGTCGCCTCCCTCGGCATCCGACCGCATGTGGCTTACGGTCCCGAACGCACCGTGGGCCTGACCGCCGGCCCCTCGCTGGCCGTGCGGGCTGCCGTTCTGGGCGAGCCCTGCACCATCAACTACACCGGCCGCGTCGGTTACGACTACGTCGAAGACGTGGCCCGTGCGTTCGTCCAGGGCGCCCTCGAAACTCCCCGTGGCTCAGTCGTCGTGGACCTCCCCAGCGAACTTGCCACCACTCAGGAATTCGCCGACACCATCCGCCGTGTCCTCCCCGGCACGCTGATCACCGTCGACGGCCCCGCCATCCCCTCCAATGTCCCGCCGCAGCCGAACTACATCGGCAACCTGTTTCCAAGCTGGCGGGCGACAACGCTGGAAGAGGGTGTGAAGGCGACGGCAGAGTTTTATCGGGATGGGTTGCCACGTTGATCTTTGAGCCCTTCACCCGTGTCAGTGGTGGGACCGTGGCCCGTTGATGACATCCACCATTTGCCGCAGGCGACCGAAGCCGTGGCGGTTGAAGCGGAAGACGAGGCGGGGGAGGTCCCGCAGGTGGGCGTCGTCGACTTCCAGGGGCAGGGCGGCGGAGCGGGCGATCTTGCCGGATTCGATGATGTCGGCGAAGTCGGTGTTGAGCCGGTCCAGCAGTTCTTCGCTCGGCTCCTGGTTGAGGCGGAACACGAGGTCCCGCTTCACGTACCGCATGCTGTGGTACACACTGTAGAAGTGCAGAATCTCGCGGTGTGCCTCGTCCACGCTTTCGGTGATTCTGAACAGCGACATGTCCGCGGGCGAGATCAGGCGGCGGTCCAGCAGTTGGTCGATGACGAACTTTTCCCAGCCCTTCCAGTAGCCACCGCCGGGTTCGTCCACCAGCACAATCGGCATCAGGTCGCGTTTGCCCGTCTGCACCAGAGTCAGCGTTTCAAAGCCTTCATCCTGGGTGCCGAAGCCACCGGGGAAGAGGGCGATGGCATGCACCTCTTTGACGAACAGCAGCTTGCGGGTGAAGAAGTACTTGAGGTGAATCAGCTTTTCGTCGTTGAGGATGACCGGGTTGGCATCCTGCTCGAAAGGCAGAATGATGTTCACGCCGATCGACATCGCCTTGCCGGCCCCGATGTGGCCGGCCTCCATGATGCCGCCGCCGGCACCGGTGACCACCATCCAGCCGTCACCGGCCATCTTGCGGCCGAACTCGATCGCGCTTTGAAACACGGGCTCGTGCGGCGGCGTGCGCGCCGAACCGAACACGGTGATCTTGCGGTTGAGGCGAAACGGCTTGAAGATTTTGAAGGCGTACCGCAGCTCCTTGAGCGCCCGCGCCAACAGCTTGACATCGCCGCGGCTCGCCTGGTCGCGAGCCAGCTTGTCGGCCGACCGTTTAATGTCTTCGATCAGCGCCGCCTGGTCGTACGGCTCGACGGTCTGTTCCGTCGGCATGACGAGCGATTCGGACAGCCTGGAAGCGGGGAGGGGATCAGACATGGCATTCCGGGGATGGATGAGTCTCAATTGCGTGCGGGTGTATTCTTTCAGATCTGCCGCTGGCGATAAACGCTGGAATCTGATGGCCTCTCAGGCACGGCACGGGGAATTGGACAGGATGTGACAGGAGAGAAAAGGACGAGTGAGGATGCTGTCGCGGGAGGCCGCTGGCAGGAATTCCTTCCCGATCCTTTCACATCCTATTGAATCCTGTCCAACCGCCAGAGGTCATTTTACTGTGAAATTTGAAATCTGAAATTCCACCTTTGTCGTGCCCGCGGCGCGGCGGATCAAATGCATCCTGCACGGCGCTCAAGCCCGCTTGACGGACTTTGAAATCGCTTCCAGAATGTCGCAGGCGGTGCCGGGTCTTCAGGGACGTGTACCGTAAACTCTCACGGAGGGACCGGGAAACCGGGCGGATCATGCAGAGACAGAAAATCGCCGCAGTTCTCAAGAACAGTGCGGTGGGGTCGGAACTCGATGTCCGTGGCTGGGTCCGGACCAAGCGCGAATCCAAGCAGGGGTTCGCCTTTGTCGAACTCAACGACGGCAGTTGCTTCGCCAGCCTGCAGGTCGTGATCGACCAGTCGGTCCCCAACTACGCCGAACTGATGCAGCAGTTGACCACCGGGGCCAGCCTGCGGGCGATCGGCGAACTGAAGGCCTCGCCCGCCAAGGGGCAGACCGTCGAGCTGCATGCCAAGTCGGTGCAGGTCTACGGCACCGCCGACGCCGAGAAATATCCGCTGCAGAAGAAGCAGCATAGTTTCGAATTTCTGCGCGAGATCGCCCATCTGCGCTCGCGAACCAACACGTTCGGCGCGATCGCCCGCGTCCGCAACGCGGTAAGCAGCTCGATCCACAATTTCTTCCAGAGCCGTGGCTTCCTGTATCTGCATGCCCCGATCATCACCACCAGCGACTGCGAAGGCGCGGGGCAGATGTTTCAGGTCACCACGCTCGACCTGGCGAAGCTGGCGCACTCGAAGACGGATGTCGATTTCACTCAGGATTTCTTCGGCAAGCGGGCCTCCCTGACGGTCAGCGGCCAGTTGGAGGCCGAAACGGTCGCCTGCTCGGTGGGCGACTGCTACACGTTCGGCCCCACGTTCCGCGCGGAGAATTCAAACACCGCACGGCACCTGGCCGAGTTCTGGATGGTCGAGCCGGAAATGCCGTTCTACGAGCTGACCGACAACATGCAGCTCGCCGAGAGTTTTATCCGCACCACCATCCGCGAGGTGCTGGAACACTGCCCGGAGGACATGGCGTTTTTCAACCAGCGGATCGACACCACCATATTGGAGACGCTCCGGAACATCGTCGAACACGACTTCATCCGCCTGCCGTACACCGAGGCGGTCGACATTCTGCAGAAATGCGGCCAGAAGTTCGACTACCCGGTCTCTTGGGGGATCGACCTGCAGTCGGAACATGAACGCTATCTGACCGAGCAGCACTTCAAGCAGCCGGTCATCCTGTTCGACTATCCGCGGACGCTGAAGCCGTTTTACATGCGGTGCAACGACGATGGCAAAACCGTGCGGGCGATGGACGTGCTGGTCCCGCGCGTCGGCGAGATCATCGGCGGCAGCCAGCGTGAAGAGCGGCTGGACGTGCTGCTGAGCCGCATGGCCGAGTGCCACCTGAACCCCGAGGAATACTGGTGGTATGTCGACCTGCGGCGCTACGGCACCGTACCGCATGCCGGCTTCGGCTTGGGGTTGGAACGCCTGCTGTTACTGCTGACGGGAATGGCGAACATTCGCGACGTGATCCCGTTCCCCAGAACGCCCAAGCACGCGGAGTTTTAGCCACGGGTATTGTAGTGTGGGCTTCAGCCCACTTTGGGTCGATTTGAACGGCCTGGGAAGGCCAGTTTTTGAAGATGGCGAACGCTGAATCAGCCGGAGGCCGTTAGGCCCCGGTTCTACCCGTGCCAAATAGATAGCGGCGATCACGCAAATTCGGGAACCGGACGCTAACGCGTTCCGGCTGATTTTTGAAAATAGCCAGCCGTCCCAGGAAGGCCATTCTACTCGCAGGACAATCTGGTGCCCGATCCCTTCATCACCCATTTTCATCAACACGGCCCCCCCTGCGTCATCGCGATGACCGGCGGCGGCATCTCGGCACTGCACGCGCTGCTGTCGGTGCCGGGGGCCTCGCGGACGGTGCTGGAGGCGGTTGTTCCGTATGCCCCGCCAGCGCTGGACCAGTGGCTCGGAAAGGCTCCGGACCAGTACTGCAGTGAAGCCACGGCGCTGATGATGGCGGCCGTGGCTCACCGCCGGGCGCGGCAGCTTGCCGTCGCTCAAAAACAGGATCCCGATACGGCGCTGGGACTGGGCTGCACGGCCTCCCTGGTGAGCGACCGCCCCAAACGCGGGCCGCACCGCTGCCATGTGGCTGTGCATTCGTCGCGAGCCACGGCGGCCTGGAGTTTGGAGTTGGAGAAGGGGGCTCGCGATCGCGCGGGCGAAGATGCCGTCGTCGGGCAACTGGTGCTGCTGGCGTTGGGTTGGGGAGCGGCATTTGAGCCAGCGGTGCTTCCGAAATTGTCTTTGCGAGACGCTGAAACGATTCTGCCCCACGAGGCCCACGGTGCGCCACTGATGGTCGACCTGGCCCAGGGACTTCGCGACTTGGTGTGGTCGAAGGGGAAGGTGCTTACGGAAAAAGTCTCGCCTGCGCCGGTCGGCATCCTGTGTGGCTCATTCAACCCGCTGCACCAGGCGCACAAGCACTTGCAGGAGTTCGCGGCCCGCAAGCTCGGCGGGCCGGTGGCTTACGAACTGTCAATTCGCAACGCCGACAAGCCGCCACTGGATTTTCTCACCATCGCCCGCCGCGTGGCTCAGTTCGGCGAGGCACCGCTGGTGCTGACCAACGCCGCCACGTTCAACGCCAAGTCCCGGCTGCTGCCGAACACCACCTTCGTCGTCGGGTTCGACACCGCCGAGCGGATCATCCTGCCCAAGTACTACGGGGGCGGCCAGGAGGACCTCGACAGGGCGATGGGCGAACTCCGTCAGAACAACTGCCGCTTCCTCGTCATGGCCCGCGCCGCCGAGGGCCATGTCCGGGAATTGGGAGACCTGCACATCCCCACTGAGTTCGAAGATTTGTTCGTGGGAGTTCCGGCGGAAGAGTTTCGGGAAGACTTGTCGTCGACAGAGTTGAGAAAAGCGGCCAGCGAGTCTGCCGGATAACCCAGCGGCGTGTTACGGCTTGGGTGCAGACGGTTCTGCCGCGTCGGGGTCGCTCTTCGGCTCGACAGCGTTCGACTGTTCTGGAATTGGCTCTGCCGGCTTCGGGGCCTCAACCTTTGGTTCCTGTGGCTTTGGCTCCTGTGTCTTGGCCTCCGCTGGCTTCGGTTCTTCCGGCGTCGCCTCCTCGGGATTCGGCTTGGCCGGAACGGCCGGCTCCGGCTGGGCCTCGTCCGGTTTTGGCTCTGTGCGGGCCTTCTTCATTTTCAGCAGAATGCGTTCGGAAAACGGCGAAGTCGAGAGATCGTCTGGCACGGTCTCTGCGGCGGGAATGAGCAGCAGATCGAGGTTGTCCTGTTGCCACTTCAGAGCGATGCGGTAGACCAGCTTGTCCTCTTTGTCAAACAGCCGGCCCTCCAGGTATTGACGATGCTCCCATTCCACACGGAACTCGGCCAACACTGGCGGAGGCGTGGCGGCTGGCTGATCCGCAGCGCCACCATTCTGTGCGACTGGAATTAAATTGCTCAGCACCACCGTGTTCTCGTCGAAGCGGACACTCGTCAACTGGTTGGCCGGCAGCGTGCCGCCTTTCAGTTCGGCGGAGGTGCGAATCCATTCTCCCCGCAGTTTCGCGAGGAAGCCCATTGAGAAATCGATGACCTGAAAGTTCAGCGAACTGGAGATCAGGACCCGGTCGCCCACGGAGCCGGTCACCAGGAATTCGCGCCGCGGCAGCGACAGTTTCCGTTCGAGAACCTTGGACTTTCCCTCTTGGGGATCTTCGACGCTGGCCGGATAGGAGAATTCCTTGCCGTCGGTCAGATCCTTGACGGTCAGCTTGATGTCGCCACGCAGCTTGAACAGGTACGTTTCTTCGAAGCTATAACCGGCCGGCTGCTCCTGAGGGATCGCCCTGGGGATGTTCGGGGCAGCCTCCGGAGGAACCCGTCGGGCAATTCGGGCGTGGTATTCGCCCTCTTTGGGTTCGGTGTTGTCGGGACGGCGTCCGTCCGGAACACCAAACTGGATCACGAGTCCCTCAGGTGTGGCTTCCAGAACTCCCCGAATCGCCCGTCCCAGTTCGTCGCGGGCATCGAGCGTCCGCAGGTTGTTCTCCAGCGCGCCCAGGTCGAAGGGAACGGCGTAGCTCACCGTGACGCGTGTGCCCTGCACGAGCCACGCCTTATGCTCGAAGTTGCCTGCGGCCCCGACTTCCAGTGGAAATTCGCCACTCTCTTCCACGAGGTCAAATTCACCCTGAATCCGGTCGAGCGGGCTGCCCTCCACCACCATCAGCAGTGCCAGGGTGGTGCCCGCCGGAACCGGACCCGAACCAAAACCACCCATCATCATCCCGGAGCCCATGGCGGGCGGCATCGGGGCCATGGCAGCGGGGGTGGCCATGCCCTGCGGCGACGCTGTGGCCGGCACCTCGCCATTCATGGCCGTCAGGGTGACGGTCATCGCCTCACCCATCAGGACAAAATCACCCCGAAATTTGAGCCGGCCGTCGAGGTCAAACAGATCAAAACTGGAGTTTCCGGGGGCCTCTGCGAACCCTCCCCCTCCCATGCCCATGCCGGGCATTCCGGACATCGGTCCCCCGGCCGCTGGCACCGCCATACCCAAGCCGGGCATTCCACCGATGCCAGCGGCAGGCTGGTCCGCGGCACCCAGGCTCCAGCGGCACTGGTAGGTCGAACTCTTTTTGTCATTCAGGCTGAGGATGGCGGAATCGCCGTGAAACGTGAGCCACGGGGCCTGTCCCAGTGGGATCTCCGCTCCATTCTGGCTGGCCGTCAGTGGCTTCCACCGCGCCTGGAGACGCTGCAGGACTGGGTTTTCGACCACGGTCATCTCATGTTGCTGATGAGCCACGAGGTGAATGGCACGGGAATAAATGAGTTTGCGGCCGGATTCGTCACCACCATCGCTCTTGAAGCCCATGACGAGGTATTCGCCGGCCGGCAGGGCGAACTGCAGGCTCATCGGCATTTCGGCGTCGTTCTTGCCGTCGGATCCGTCGATCTTCTTTTCTTGTTTGGTCTGCAAGTTGCGAAAGACAACCGTCAAATCCAGAGGCTTGGTCAATGTCACTTGGGCATCCCCGCCTTGTTGCGCCGCGGCGAGTTCTTGTGCGGCGCGCATGCGTTCGGCCACCGCGAGTTGTGCCGCCTGCTCCGCCTGCATCCGGGCATGCATCTGCAGGATATTGGCGCGCTGATAGGAACTGATGACCGTGAGCGGCACGGTCATGATGCAGGTGAGCGGGACCATCACGAGTCCGGCCCCCACGGGGAGCCACGGGGAGTACAGCGCCATCTTCCGCAGCAGTTCCGCGGCGCTCCAGACGACGCCGGCGGCGATGATGTTGAGCCACAGAATGAACGTGACCTGATGATCACCGCTGGTCGTGGTTGCGAAGTCCCAAAAACTCAGTGCCGTCACGGCTGCAATCTTTGTAATCAGCACCCAGCCGCCGGCTGAGACGCCGCTCCACGTGACACGGCGGAACAGGAAGTTCCACAGCCCCAGCACCATTCCGCAGAACATGATCATTGGCACGATCATGCTGACTCCGCCGATGGGAAGCCGGTTTGCGGGATGCGGCGCCGACAGCAACGTCAGGACCGCGGCAACTTCCAAACCGGCACCAATCATGAAGAGAATGGAGTTGCTCATCCCTGGACCGGGCAGATAGCTCCGCTTTGAAGCTGGCGACTTTCCGCCTGGCGACTTGCCGATCTGGGGCTTGCCTGCGACATCGTCAGTGGACTTCGCCCGCGCCGGCATGAATGCGGCCACAGGAGTCGCCTGCGGCTGTTCACTGGCATCCTGTTCGTCCCGCACCAGATCAAGCACTGCTTCCGGCAGCGGCATCAGTTCGGGCCGTTGGTTGTGCGCCAGGCACTGCTCCAGCACCGTCGCCACCTCGCTGGCAGTCTGGTAGCGTTCGGTCCGCACCTTGGACATCAGTTTGTTAATGACCGCCGCCAGCCACACGGGAACTTCGGGGTTCAACTCGCGGATCGGCCGGGCCGGTTCTTCGCACACCCGCCGCAGCACGCCCATCACCGTGCTGGCCCGGAACGGAGCGCGGCCGGTACACATCGCGTACATCACGCTGCCCAGACTGAACAGGTCGGTGCGAAAGTCGATCTCATCGCCGCGGGCCTGTTCGGGCGACATGAACTGGGGCGTGCCGCTCACCACGCCAGTCATGGTCATCGAGGCGTCATCGACCGCCCGCGCCAGCCCGAAATCCGTGAGCTTCACGCGCTGGACGCCGTTTTCCAGCAGAATATTGGCCGGTTTCACGTCGCGATGCACCAACCCCTGCGCATGTGCGGCGGCCAGCCCCGAAGCGGTCTGCAGGCCGATGCGCAGAATCTCGCGCAGTTGCAGCGGGCCGACATCGTCGATCCGTTCCTGCAGAGACTGGCCGGGGACGCAGGCCATGACAATCATCGGGAGCGGTCCCGACTCGTCGACTCCGTGAATGGTGACGACGTTCTCATGCACGACAGCCGCGGCGGCCTGGGCCTCGCGCACGAACCGCCGCCGCGCGGCGGCCACCGTGGCAAGCTGCGGGTTCATCACCTTCAGGGCGACCACGCGGTGCAGCGGCGGATCGAACGCCTTCAGCACCATTCCCATGCCGCCCTGTCCCAAGATCTCTTGGATCTGGTACTCGCGCAACTGGCCCAGGTGCTGCCCATCGCCAGCGGGGTTCAGGAACTCCAGCCCGGTGCCCGCCCGCGGCCGTGGCTTCTCCACGTCGATGGCATTGCCGTTCGCTGTGTCGAACCGGGCCAGGATTTCCCGCAGCCGGGCATCCACCGGAACCGGTGGCTCGCGCAGGTGTTCGGCCACCTGCTGCCACGACCGCATCCCCGCCGTGAGCTTTTCAATTGCCTTCTGCCAGGCCGGCTGGGACTCGATCAGTCCCATGACCTCGATCTGTTCGGCGGGGGTCAGATCCCCCTCAAGCAGTTTCTTCAGCAGTTGCACGTCCGGCGTGGGGCCGTTGTCCGCAGACGCTGGTGAATTGGCGGGTGGCGTGGACATCTAGTCGTCTCCAAAGGGCTCGTCGCCCAGCAGGATGTGAATCTGTTCTTTGAGCCGCGACATGACCCGGGCTTTGGCGAGATAGACCGCCGCCACCGACATTCCCAACGGCTCCGCGACCGCTTTGGCCGCCTCGCCGTCCACCGCCGTCCGCCAGAACGCCTGCCAGGTGGTGTCTTGAAAGTCACCCCGCACCTGCCAGGCGGCATAATGAAACACCTGCCGGTAATAGTTCATGTCCCAGTCGGTGCTTTCCCCATTGCGGTCAGGCTGGTTCTGCAAGAGTTCAATTGAACCGGAATCCCCTGTCCCCGTGGATTCCTTTTTCTGTCCGCGCCAGAAATCGACGATGCGGCAGTTCACGATTTTGAACAGCCACGTGCGAAACTTCCCCAGGGCGGGGTCGTACTCCAGCGACCGGGCGGCGTGCACCACGGTCCGCAGCACGTCCTGCGTCAGGTCCGCCGCGTCCGCATCCTGCAGGCCCCGGCGTTTCGCAAAGCCATACACAATAGGCGCATACAATTCCGAGAACCGTTCCCACGCCCACCCGTCGCGGGGATCGCGGAGGCGGATCAACAAGCTCGGTTCTGTCAGTGGAAGACTCATGCCGCCCTTTCTCTCTGAATGGATTCGCAGCATCGTCTTCGGTCTATCGCGAAAACGCACGGCGGCAGAAAATTTTCGGCCCCGATCCATTGCCCGTCGCATGCCAGCGATTCGGCAGGTGCTATGATCCGCGGTGCGACGATGGGGTTGTCGCCTGCGGTGTCGTCTTCCAAATCACTCCTGCAATCGATGCTCAGGTGAGTACGGGCGAAAGAATCTCAAATTTCAGAGTTCAAATTTCACAGTAAAATACTTGTCGCAGCATCCACACTGTGGGGCAACAGTTACATTCGCGCCATTGAAGCTCAGTCGACAGTTCGGTGTGGCTGAACAGACTGTGAAATTTGAGATATTTGAGATTTGAAATTGGCTTTTGTCGGACACCTCAAATTTGAAACCTCGTCTTTGAGTCGACCATCCTTGCTTCAAACCACCCTCCACACGGACCACCCCGCCTCCATGTCGCAGCGTCTCAAAGTGTTGCTGGTCATCCCCACGCTCGATCAGTCCGGGGCGGAGAAGCAATTGACGCTGCTGGCAACAGGCTTGCCGCGCGAGGCGTTCGATGTGCATGTGTTCGCCCTGACCCGCGGCGGCCCCTATGCCGAGACTTTGCAGGCGGCGGGGATTCCCGTGACGGTGTTCGGCAAGCGGTTCAAGTTTGACCCCGGCGTCCTGCGCCGCCTCAAGCGGGCGATCCTCGCCCTGAAACCTGATGTCGTCCACCCGTGGCTCTTTGCCGCCAACGCCTACGTCCGCCTCGCCCTGGGCCGCCGCCCCGCCATCCCGATCATTGTCTCGGAACGCTGCGTCGATACTTGGAAGAGCCGCTGGCAACTGTGGCTCGATCGCTGGCTGGCTCCGCGTGCGGCAATGCTCGTGGGAAATTCACCGCCCGTCGTCGACTATTACCGCGCCCTCGGCTTTTCGCCAGAGCGTTCACTGGCGATCCCCAATGGAATGCCTCTGCCGCCCCCCCTTTCGTCCGCCGAGCGCCCACAGGCCAAGACAGCGGCGCTCAACAAGCTGGGATTGGATCCGAACGTCTTTGTCGTCGGCTATGTCGGCCGACTGGCACCACAGAAGCGGGTGGAAGACCTCGTCTGGGCCTTTGAACTGCTGCGGATCATCCAACCGCAAACCGCGTTTCTGATTGTTGGCGATGGTCCGGAGCGCGCCCGGCTGGAGAGTTTTTGTGCGCAGATCAAGCTCATGGATCAGGTCCGGTTTCTCGGCCACCGGGCGGATGCCAGCGCGTGGCTCACCGTGTTCGATGCCTTCTGGCTGGGCAGTGCCTTCGAGGGACAATCCAACAGTCTGATGGAAGCAATGGCCTGTGGCTTGCCCTCCGTTGTCAGTGACATCGCCCCCAATCGGGAACTGATCACCGACAACGAAACCGGTCTCGTGGTCCCCGTGGGCGACCGCGCCGCGTTCACAAAGGCCACACAACGGCTGATGCTGGAACCGGAACTGGCCGCCCGCCTGGGTGCGGCAGCCCGTTCCAAAATCGAAACCGAATTCAGTGTTTCGAAAATGGTGGAGCGCTACGCGGAGGTGTATCGAAGCGTCGTCCCGTAGCGTTGGCTTCAGCCAACTCGGTGAACCGTCGGCGTGGACCTCCCGTAGCGTTGGCTTCAGCCAACTCGGGCAACCGTCGGCGTGGACCTCCCGCAGCGTCGGCTTCAGCCAACTCGGGCAACCGTCGGCGTGGACCTCCCGCAGCGTTGGCTTCAGCCAACTCGGGCAACCGTCGGCGTGGGCCTCCCGTAGCGTTGGCTTCAGCCAACTCGGTGAACCGTCGGCGTGGACCTCCCGTAGCGTTGGCTTCAGCCAACTCGGGCAACCGTCGGCGTGGACCTCCCGCAGCGTTGGCTTCAGCCAACTCGGTGAACCGTCGGCGTGGACCTCCCGTAGCGTTGGCTTCAGCCAACTCGGGCAACCGTCGGCGTGGACCTGACCGGGGATCCACACCGTCCGGGTGGGCTGAAGCCAACGCTACCATGCTGTCCATCCCCCGTCGATCGTGAGGTTCTGGCCGGTCATGTAGCTGCTGGCGGCACTCGCCAGAAAGACGATCGCCCCCTTGAGTTCCTCGGCGTGCCCCATGCGGCCCATCGGGCTCTTGGTGCAAAGGCGTTCGACCATGGCGGCTGGGGCCTTCTCGCTGGGGAACGGGCCGGGGCTCAGGCAGTTGACGCGGACGTTGTCTTTCCCCCAATAGACCGCCAGGTGCCGGGTCATGTGAATCAATCCGCCTTTGAGCGTGTGGTAAGCCACGGGGCTGCCTGGACAAACGCCGGCATAGGCATCGGGATAGGACGCGACCTGGCCATACATCGAGCCCAGCAGAACCACGCTGCCCGGTGCGTTCCGCTGCACCACATGGTCACGCAGGAGACGGGACAGCACGAAATACCCCGTTGCATTTCCCAGATGCCGCGTGAACTGTTCCGCCGTCACGGTCGTCCAATCGTTCCCCAGTGCTTCGTGGCCATTGTTGACCAGCACGTCAATCTGCCCGACGGCGGCCAGCGCATCCCGAAACTGTTTCTCGACGATGTCGGGCTGCATGTGATCCAACGCGGCCCCGACATGCCCCTTGCCGGGCAGGGCGGCGGCGGCCTCCTGCGCCCGGTGTTCATCGCGGCTGGTCAGCAGGACCCGCGCCCCGGCCTCCGCCAGCGCCCGCGCCATCGCCGACCCCAGATGCCCCGTCCCGCCGCTGATCAGCGCGGTCTTGCCGGTGAGATCGAACAACTGCTGGATGGTCGCTTCGCTCATGAAAAGCCCTCGGGAAGTTGAAGTCATTGCCGTGGATCACCGGCACGAACGCGCACGCCATCCATTCCAACGGATTCCTCGGGTTCGCGTTGCCCCGCCAGATTGGCAAATTCGCATCAACGGATGCGTGCGCCAAGGGCCGCACCAACGCGACTCAGGACACCGGCAAGAATCAGTCATCTTTCTAGCGCACTTCCTTTCAGCCACGCTCATCGCCACCACCAATTGCCGCAGGCTTGCCCCGTCGATGATGTCTCTCCACAATCTGGACAGGTTCCCATTTGTCTCTTGGCGGAGCGGGTCATGGCGAAGCAGTATCGCGTGGCGGTGATTGGCAGCACGGGACGCGGCGACTATGGGCACGGCATCGACACCGTCTGGAAGGAGATTCCAGTTGCCGAAGTCGTGGCTGTCGCCGATGCGAACGAGGCCGGTAGGGCGGCCGCCGTGGCGAAGACCGGTGCGAAGCAGGCATATGCCGACTATCGCGAAATGCTGGACAAGGAAAAGCCGGACATTGTCGCCGTCGGTCCGCGCTGGATTGACCAGCACCATGCCATGCTGACGGCGTGCATCGAGCGGGGCTGCCATGTCTACATGGAGAAGCCGTTCTGCCGCACCCTGGAAGAGGCCGACGACATTGTGCGGCTCACGGAAATGACCCATGCCAAGCTGGCGATCGCCCACCAGACGCGGTATTCGCCGGCGATCACCGCCGTGCAGCGGGTGATTGCCGACGGGCTGCTGGGGACGGTGCTGGAGCTGCGAGGGCGGGGGAAGGAGGACGGCCGCGGCGGTCCGGAAGACCTATGGGTCTTGGGAAGCCACGTGATGAACCTGATGCGGACCTTTGCCGGAGAACCGAGCTGGTGCTTCGGATCGGTGACCCAGCAGGGCCGGCCGATCACCAAGGCCGACATTGTGGAAGGGAAGGAGGGGCTGGGGCCACTGACGGGTGACGCCGTGCAGGCGATGTACCAGTTCAAGAGCGGGCCGACGGGGTATTTTGGAACCCGCCGTTCGCAGGGTGGCGCGCCCTCGCGGTTCGGCCTGCAGATTTACGGATCAAAAGGTGTTCTGGAGATTCTGCCGGGCTTCGGCGAAGCGGTCAATTTTCTGGCCGATCCTGGCTGGTCGCCCGGCCGCAGCAGCAAGGCCTGGATGCCGGTGTCGTCGGCGGGGGTGGGCAAACCCGAACCGGTCAAGGGACGCGGGCTGCATGACGGCAATGTTGCCGCCGTGACCGACCTGATCGCGGCCATCGAAGGCAACCGTGCCCCGTTGTGCGGCCCGAACGATGCGCGGGCCACCATCGAAATGATTCTCGCCCCGTTTGAATCGCAGCGGTTGGGAAAGCCGGTCGCCCTGCCCTTGGAGAACCGCAAACATCCGCTGACGCTGCTGTGAGCCACGCGGCGGATACACGTGCACCGGCTGGGATGGTAAACTGACGACTCTGTGACGGTGACCGGATCTTTCCTCGTGGTCGTAAAACATGTCCCCCGACGGATGGGCGATCCTCCTGCTGATGGCCGGCATGGCGCTGATCATCGCCGAAGTTTTCATCCCGTCCGGAGGGCTGATTTCGATCGCGGCCGCCATCGCGCTGGTGTTGTCGCTGGTCTGCGCCTGGTGGGCGTGGTATGCCCGGTTGCCGCTGTACTTTTGGGGGTTCGTGGTCTTTGAAGCCGGCATGCTGCCCCTCACCATTAGTGTGGCCTTGTGGATCTGGCCGAACACTCCGATCGGACGCAAAGCCATGCTGGAGGCTCCTCTGGCCGCGGATTCGACGGCGTTTCCCGATGAATCCGCCAAAATCCAGAGTTTGGTCGGCAAATCCGGGAAGACCGACACCATCTTGAACCCTGCCGGAATGATGAAACTTGACGGACAGCGGCTGCACTGCCAGAGCGAAGGGATGATCATTGAATCCGGCGCGCCGGTGACCGTGGTCTCGGTGCGGGGGCAGCGGTTGGTTGTGCGCCGGTCCACACCGTCGGTCGAGCATCCAGAACCCGCAAATCTCAATGCCGCGAAGAGTTCAGAATCAACCCGCGCCAGCGACCCGCTCCTTGACTTCGAACTCGAATAACTGCTACCAAAGCACAATCGGTTCTGCCGTTCCTCCCAGTTTCACACCGCTGTCACAAGAATCCTCATGCTGACTCAAGCACTTCTGGCAGAGATTGCGGTTCCGCCGGTCGCTCCTCTGTTTGCCCAACCTCCGCCACCCGATGGACTGATCATCTGGATCATTCTCGGCGGCGCGCTGGCGTTTTTCATCGGGATCATCTTCTTTGCGATCTTTGCCCGGTACTTCAGCCTCTGGATCCAGTGCAAACTGACCCGCGCGGACATCAGCCTGTTCTCGCTGATCATGATGACGTTCCGGAAGGTGAACGCCTCGGAGATCGTCCGCTGCAAGATCATGGCGGTCCAGGCACAACTGACCAAGAACTACCCCATCACCACCCAGCATCTGGAGGCGCACTTCCTGGCTGGCGGCAACGTGAAAAAGGTCATTCAAGCCCTGATTGCCGCCCACAAGGCGCACATCAAGCTGGACTGGCGCTCGGCCAGCGCCATTGACCTGGCAGGCCGGAATATCCTGGAGGCGGTGCAGACGAGTGTTTATCCCAAGGTGATCGATGCTCCCGATCCGAAACAGTCCGGCGCGCAGTCCGCCCTCAGTGCGGTGGCGGCCGACGGCATCGAACTGCGCGTCCGGGCGCGTGTCACGGTGCGGACGAACCTGGAGCAGTTGATCGGCGGGGCCACCGAGGAAACGGTCATTGCCCGCGTGGGACAGGGGATTGTTCAAGCCATCGGCAAAACCCCATCCTACAAGGACGTGCTGGAGCATCCCGAGTGGATTTCCGAAAACGTGCTGGCACTGGGCTTGGAAAAGCAGACGGCGTTCTCCATCGTCTCCATCGACATCGCCGATATTGATGTGGGCCAGAACATTGGCGCACGGCTGCAGGCCGACCAGGCCGAGGCCGATATGCGCGTCGCCCAGGCCAAGGCCGAGCAGAAACGAGCCGAGGCGATGGCCCGCGAACAGGAAATGATCGCGGGAGTTCAGGAAAATCGGGCCAAGGTGGTGCTGGCCGAGGCGGAAGTGCCCCAGGCCATTTCCGCGGCATTCCGCTCTGGCAGACTGGGGCTGATGGATTATTATGAACTGAACAACGTGCAGGCGGACACCAAGATGCGGACGACCATCGCCGGCGACGGCATCGTGGCCACCCGAACTTAGCCGCTGATTAAGAAATGCGCTTCGCCGCCGCTGGTTAAGTAATGCGCTTCGCCGCATGTTGGTGCGGCATCAAGTCTCAACGCGCAGGAATGTGCCATGTTCGCCCCGCTGTTCGCCGCTGACGAATTCGGCACGATCGTCTCGTTGATTGTGATCGTGATGGGGGCGATTGGCTGGGTCATCAACCTGATCTCCAATCAGAACCAGCCCAAGGCTCCTCCGCCACGGCGGAAGCCCCGCGAAGAGCGGGAGCCGGAAGAGATCAGCATGTTTTTGGATGCCACCTCGCCGCAGCCTTCCCGGCAGCCACAGAAGCAGAACCGCAAACCACAGCAGCAAAAGCCAACCCCGCAGCAGAAACCGCCTCGTCGCGAAAGCCTTCAAGATCAAAATCGGCGCGAGGCGTCGACCCGGCCGGGGCAAGAATTGTCCCAACGGGGGATGCAGGGCTCCAACCTGGGTGGTGGCATTCGTGCCCGCGGCGCGGAAATGGATCAGAAGGTCTCCAAGGATGTGGCGGCCATGGCGGGCCAGGCACCTGTCGCGGCCTCCGTCACGCAGCACCTGGGAACCTTTGCCGCTGGCGAGGCGGCCGCCCGAAAAGCCTCGGGGGAGTCGACGGAAGCCGCCCAGGTGATCATCGCGGCCCTGCGAAATCCGGCGGCCATCAAGCAGGCGATCCTCGTCAACACACTGCTCTCCCCGCCGCCCGGGCTGCGCAAACGGTAGCCCATGGCTTCTTCCGACAGCACCATCGTCGCCCTGAAACCGTCCGCGGAATTGGGGGAATTCGGTTCATCCGACCCCGTCACGGTGCTGATGCTCAGCAGCCGCTTTCAGGTGCGCGGAAGTTGTGCCACGACCCTGCGGCTGCTGGAGCGTCTGCCCGGCTGGCTGATCTACCCGCGGCTCATCTGCCCCGATGCACAACAAGTCAATGTCCAGCGGCGTCGCCAGTTGCAGATCCGCGAGATTTCCCACCTCGACTTCCCGATCCTGGGGCGGTTTCTGCTGCGCAACTTGCTGACCGAACTCCAGGCCCAGCCACCGGATGTCATCCACGTCCAAAGCCGGCGGATGCTGGCGGCAGGGAACTGGCTGGCCCGGCAGCTCAAGCGGCCGCTCATTCTCACGGTTCACGACTATCTGCGGCATCCTGAATGCCTCCGCGTCGACCGCAGCACCTGCCGCCGCATCGTGGCCGTGAGCGAGGCGGTGAAGGCCGACTTGATCACCCAGACCGGCTTGCCAGAAGAGCTGATGACGGTGGTCTGCAGCGGGGTGGAAACCGGCGTGGTGACGGAAGTCCAGCCGCTGGAAACAGGACACGTGCCGGTCGTCGGCACGGCCGGGCCGCTGGAAACCGTGAAAGGGCTGCCGTACTTTCTCGAAGCGGCTGCCAAGGTGCTTGCCACCGGCAGGGATGTTGAGTTCTTGATCGCTGGAGCCGGCCCCGAAGAGAAACGGCTGCGGCGGCTGGCCCAGAGCCTGGGGATCTTTCACAAGGTCACCTTCGTCCCCTATCTGCTGGAGTTCGGGCGGTCGCTGGCGGCGATGGACATCTTCTGCCTCCCGTCGCTGCAGCAGGGCCTCGGCGCGGTCATGCTGGAGGCGATGGCACTGGGACGGCCGGTCATCGCCACCGGCGTGGGCGGCGTGAACACCATTGTGCGCGATGGCGAGACGGGATTGATGGTGCCACCCTCCAACAGCGAAGAACTCGCCCGGCACATCATCGAACTGCTGGAGAACCCCGACCGCGCCCGCGCGATCGGCAACGCCGCCCGGCGGCTGGTCGAGTCCGAATACAGCGTCGACCGGATGGTCAAACAGTTCGTGCAGATTTATCGGGATGTGCAGAAGGTGACGTAGGGAATCCTTGGCCTCCGGGATTCCGCAATGGAAATCTGAGAGTGCTCATGATCCGGCCATCATCATGGCCAGCGTCTGCGAACTCAAAAAGAGGCGATAGGGATTGCCCGGCAACTCTGCGAAATCCCAGCGTTGGTAGAACGCCTTGGCTCGATCATCGATGCAGTCCAGAATGACCGCCACGAAAGCAAATGTCTGGCCTGCCTCGTGACAGTCACGCAATGCCTGTGCCAACAGCAGATTGCCGAGCTTCTGGCCTTGATCAGCCACGCTCACTCCCAGCCAGGCGAGGATCGCCACAGGCAGCGCACGTCGAGGCAGCTTTCGCGCGAGATCGGAGGGCAGGTCACCAAAATCGACCTGACCTGTCGCCAGCGTGTAGAACCCGGCAATCACGCCTTTCTGAACCTGCAGGACTTTCGTGGCGGAGAGGTGCTTGTCCTGATGCTGCAGCGCCTTGGTGTGCAGCCAATCATTGACCTCGCCCTGGCCACAATCAAACTGGCGGCGCGGGTGGCTACGCTGCAATGGTTGGAGCGAGAACCCCTGGGGGAGGGCCACGCCGCTCACCGTCGGCCTCGCATGATCGCCCCCAGCCGCTTCTGGGCTGGTGTGAGCTTTGGGGGAGCCTGCAACGCCTGCCAGAAGGCCAGTTGTTCCTCAGCGCTAAGCAGGATCGAATGGTCGCGGGCACTGGCCACCTCGCGCCGCGCCTGGGCGACAGTGACCGTTCGCACGTAATCACTGACACTGATCCGCCGCAGTTCAGCCGCCTGGGTCAGTGCTTGTTTGCTCTCCGCATCCAGCCGAACCATCAGCGGGCTGACTTTGTCGGCGGTCGTCTCGGTGGTTTTTCTGGTCATGACCAATCCCCTTGGAAAACAGTGTATTGCAAATTGCAATACAGTCAACGCCGGGAATTGCGACATCACGCTGGCGGCTGGTGGGATCTTCCGAGGTGTGGGAAGATGAGATCGATCGGATCGAACTCAGATTTCATGCTTCAAGACCGGGGCGGACATCAATGAACCTGATGCGGCAATTCTTCTTCGCGGAGGAATCGCCCCGGCGGCTGGCCCTGGTGCGGATCTGCCTGGGCATCGTGCTGTTTTATGACGCGGCAGCTCATTGGCCCTACGCGGTCGAACTGTATTCGACCTACGGTCCCCCCCTGCCGGTCTTCATTCGCCACGAGCCACTGCCCGCCGGCAACGGCTCGCCCATGACCACCATCCCGAAGTTCTCCGGCCCGGACTCGTCGGCGATGGTGACGCTGGGGCAGGCGGTTGAGCCACGACAGGAAGCGAAACCGCCGGCCCGGCAGACTGTGACCACCTTTCATCCGCCAATTCCCGGCCCAACGCTGGCCGTGCTATTGGCCACCCTGCAACTGTTCGTCCTGGCCGCGGTGACCGTCGGCTGGCACACGCGCACCAGCCTGTGGCTCACCTTCACCCTGACCCTGTACCTCGGCCTGCTTGATGGTTCGACGACGTTTGCCAAGTATTCGGTGCTGGCCCTGCATTTCCTGCTGCTTCTGACTCTGTCGCCGTGCCACCGTATCTGGTCCCTGGACAGCCTGCGATTCCCATCGACCGCGGAGGGCATGGCAGGAGCGGCCTGGACGCGGCGGCTGATGCAGTTGCAGGTGTGCCACATCTATCTGGGTTCGGCCCTGACCAAGCTGCAAAACCCCACCTTCGTCAGTGGCGACCTGCTGCAGTTCTCACTCCTGGACCACGACTGGGGCGGGCGCTGGCTCGGAATGTGGCTGGCCACGCAGCCACACGTGGTTGTTCTTGCCAGCCTGTTGGTACTCCTGATCGAACTCCTGTTTCCGTTCTTGGTCTGGGTGCCGGCCCTGCGGATCCCCATGCTGTTCGCCGCGGCGATGCTCCACCTGGGCGTGTGGCTCACCCTCAACGTCGGCATCTTCTCGCCCCTGATGTATTCGTGCCTGATCGTCTTTCTCACCGACAAGGATTTGGATTGGCTGGCTCCGTTTGCCAGACGAATGACACGAGGGCTGGCCAGTGATTTGCGGCTCGTATTCCGTCCGCGAACGACGAGCTTGTCAGACATCACCGCAGCCGGTCCTGGCGGCGCACTGACACGAAGCCACTCGTCGTGGAAGCGAATCATTTCGTATGTCCTGACCGCTGCCGCCGTCATCGGCTTGGGAATGGCGTGGCAGGTGCTGGAAGATCCCTACGGGGCCTTTGGCCGCCGCGAGATGCCAGGGTTGAAGCTTCTGTCCCGCGCGGACGTCGACCAGATGCTCACCCAACGGCTGCCGCCCTATGGCCACTACCTGCACCATGTCCGGCTTGGCAGCCGCGTCAGCGGACATCAGGCGTTTGGCAACACCTACCAGTTCCGGCACGGCCAGCGCGTGTATGTCGTCGTGCAATTCAATCAGCACCCCAAGCTGAAACTGGAGGGGCTGCTGATTGACCCCAACGGCAACGAAGTCGCCCGTTACACGCACACCGTCGAGCCGAATTTCGGTTATGCCATTGACGGCTTCGAGCTGACAACGCCGCTCACGCCCGGTTCCTACACCATCATCCTGCAGGCCGATGGGTTCCAAGTGGGGCTGCGGAATTTTGAATTGCTGCCGTGAAAATTTACAGTTGGATCCCGCAAGAATCGACTGCGAGCGGGGTCTGTCAAATTCCAAAGAGCTGGCGGAACCATGCGACAAAGGGCTGAGAATACGGACAGGTCGGATCGAGAATTGTATGATCGACCGCTTCGTGCAGTTGCGGGCCGGGTTCGTCCTGCCAGGCGAGGAAGGTGTGCATCCAGGCCTTGTCGAGATGCACACTTTTGAATGGAGCGCCATGCTTGCTCTTCGCCTCGTCGCGAGCAACCTTGGCATAATCCCAAAGTGGCTGATGTTCGGACCGCACCAGGTACTTCAAAAAAGTTTCCAGCATACCGGACGACAGATTGTCCGGCATGATCCAAGCGCCCAGCCGAATTCCGTAGGGGTTGACCGCGGAGATGAAGCCCGTGGAAGGGATCGTTGCAGGCATGTCGCTGAATTCCTGGGAGAACCAGCTCCTCATTCGCTGCCAAACGGTGTCGACAGATTGGTCCGCATCGAGAATGATCCCCAAAGCGTGCAGCCCCGGCTCTTTCAGAAAAGCCGAGGCGTCGACCTTCGTCAATGCGTTTTGGCCCAAGTCCTGAATACTGACGGGCTCATCGCCCTTCTGCCATGAGACACCGTTTTTCTCCATGAGATACGGGATGAGCCGCCGGTCTTTGGCACCTTCCACGAGCAGCCGATTTGAATGCGAACGCCCCATCTCAGCGCACCTCCAATCCGCGGCGGGCGACAGCGAGGATCTCTGCTTCGGTGTAGCTCACCGCAGACTGACGGTCCTGCTCGATTCGTTGGATCGACACGTTGGAAAGCGCTTCAGGAGATTCGTGACAGATCGTGGCCAGCGACTCATAACAATCCCGACTGTGAGTCGTGGCGAACACCTGCACATTGAGTTCTTCGGCAGCGTTCCCGATGAACGACCACATTCTGTCCATGGTGGTGTAGTGCAAGCCGGTGTCGATTTCGTCAATCAACAAGACTCCATTGGCGGATTTGGCGAGTGCCAAGGCAATTGTCAGCAGTCGATTGACTCCGTCTCCTAACACCCCAATGGGAAGCGGCTTGGCGACCCCCTTTAGCCGAACGACGATTTGAGGCATGCGGTTCCGATCCTTGGGGGCAAAGCGCTCGATTCTTTCGTCGAGCGATTGCAATGCCCGAAGAACCAGGCCTTCCTCGTCGGTCAGCGTAATGTCATCAATCAACGAGACGAGGTCTCGAGTAGAAAGTCCGCTTGTGGGCACGTAAGTCGTGCGAAATTCCTGGTCCGCGGCGTCGCGCCAGGCACTCCCCGCCTGAACTCCACCACGAGGTGAAAGCGGCGATGTCCAGATTTGTTTGGATTGCAGATCAGTGGCTGAAACGGAAAGCGTAAACCCCGATGGCACGAACGGTTCGTCGATATTTTCCGTCAATGCGGGGGCGAGGGTGGTCGTGGTTCCGGTCACATGACCGTTGACCGGAGATGCTTTTACAACTTCAAGATGACAACTTTGAAGATGCGTATCGAGTGTCGCTGACAATGACATGGTGCTTCCATGCCGCAGTTCGAATCCGTGAAACCAGCAGTTCAGGTCGATTTCATCGAACAGGTTGCGCGCATCGCTGCCATTATGCGATGACTCTCCCCGACGCACACCGATTGACCAAAGGATCTTGGAATCAGCCTTCGACATCACGACTTGGATCGCTTCGAGCAAAGAGGTTTTGCCCGAATTATTCATTCCAACAAGCAGGTTTACCCTGCCCAGCGCTGCGATCTCGAAGCGGCGGAATGAACGATAATTTTCAACGAGAAGGTTCGCGATCATGTTCTGCTTCCACGTTGGGAGCCACTCTGAATCAGAGCAGTGTATAGCCGCGAAACCGTTCTTCTCAATCCGTTCCAAAAATGAAAAGACCCGCACGTTTTTCAACGCGCGGGGCTCATTCAGCTCAGAATCGCATCCCTCGGCTTAGCCGATCAGTTCTTTGATCGGGGTGCCGCCGTTGGCGAGCTTCATCGGACGGCCACGCTTCGAGGTGTGGACCGTGTCGAGTGGAATGCCGAGGGCGTGGGCGACGGTCGCCCAAATGTCGCCGGGGAGGTAGCTCTTGTCGACGATGCCGGTGCCGTCCTTGTCGGTGGCTCCGACAGCGACGCCACCCTTGAGTCCGCCGCCGCCAACCATGACAGACCAGCTCGCGGCCCAGTGATCGCGACCGGTGTCCTGATTGATGCGTGGCGTACGGGCGAATTCACCCATCCACACGATGCAGGTGTCTTTCAGCAGACCGCGTTCTTCGAGGTCGCTGGTCAGGCCGGCAATGGCCTTGTCGAGGATCGGCAGGCGGGCGTTCTTCAGGGTGTTGAAGACGTCCTGGTGCAGGTCCCAGCCACCCAGATCGACTTCGACAAATGGAACGCCAGCTTCCACCAGACGGCGAGCCATGAGGCAGCCGTTGCCGAAGCCACCGGCCCCACCCATGCCCATCATGCCACGACCCATCGGGGCGGCAGTGGGGACATACTTGGCGAGCGTTTCGGGCTTCTCGTTGGTCAGCTTGAAGGCCTCCATCTGCTTGGAGGTCATCAGGTTGACGGCCTTCTGGTAGACATCTTTGTGGTCGGTCGGGGACTGGCCACGGTTGGTCTTGATGAAGCCGTCTTCGATCGAGGCCAGCATCGACAGCCGCTGGTTCAGGCGGGCATCGCCCATCCCTTCCCGCATGGAGGCGTTCTGAATTTCGCCGTTGTTGCCGACGACGAACGGGGCGTGCATCATGCCCAGGAAGCCGGGACCCATGCTCGCTCCACCGATGGAGACGAACGAGGGGATTTCCAGTTCCTTGCGCTTCGCGCCCAGCTCGTAGCTGACAACCGAGCCGAAGGTCGGATGGACGACGGTGGGGTTCGGCACGTAGCCGGTGTGCATGAAGTAGCGGCCGCGGCCGTGGTCGGCTTCGCGGGTGCTCATCGAGCGGACGACCGACAGGTTCTTCATGACCTTGGCGGTTTCCGGCATGTGCTCGGAAATCTGCAGGTCGCCGGTGGTGCTGATGGGCTTGAATTCGCCACCGTTCTTGGAGCCGGGCTTCAGGTCCCAAATGTCGATCGTCGGGGGGCCACCGCTCATCCACAGCAGGATGCAGGCCTTCTGATTCTTCTTGAGCGTGTCGGCGTTCGCCGCCAGGTGATTGATGAACTGCAGGCCGGGAATGGCCATGGCGCTGGTCGCCATGTGCGTCATGAAGTGACGGCGAGACATCCCGAATGGGGTGGTGCTCATGGGGTGATACCTGAATGCTTGAGGGAACGAAAAAGCGAGTGAAACCGGTGTTGAGCGAACGTCTGATTCAGCCACGACTCCCGCCTGCCCTGTCATGCAACAGCATTTCAGCAGCAGGCGGAGCGGTCTTTTTTCACATCTTAGTAGTTGAAGATGAACTCGTTGCAGTTGAGCAGGGCCCAGTAAAGATCCTGATAGGCTTCCAGGGCATTCTTCGCTCCACTGAGCACCTTCTTGGCTTTGGCAACCTCACCCGGGGTGGGGTTGCGGGCCAGGGTGGCCATGTACAGAGTTCGGATCTTGACGCCTTCATTGCCCTTGCCGTTGATGATGGATGCAAGATGCGTGCCATTTCCGGCACTCAGTGCTTTTTGCATCAGTTCCCCGTTCATCATCATCAGGGCTTGGGGAATCGTCCCGTCGAAGGTCGAGGCATCGTCGTTCTCATCCGTGCCGAAGGCGAGGATGAACTGACCGAGCCACTGCCGCCGCTGACGTTCCGCCGCTTCCCAGTTGCCCGATCCCGCCTTGTGGGCGTTGGTGGCGATGATGAGTGAGTCATACAACTGTTCCGCCGTCATCGACTTCATATACACGTGGCTGAACAACTGAGGCTCGCCCGCCGCCGGGTTGTCCTTCTGGTTCTTGGAGTTGAACCGGCTGGAGAGGTTGTACGCCTCGCTGTTACAGATCCAGCGGATCACGTTCTTCAGGTCGTAGTTGTTCTTCACCAGTTCGCGAGCCATCCGCGCGATGACTTCCGGGTGCGACGGAGCATTGTGCGGCCCCATGTCGTCCACCGGCTTGGTGAAGCCGTAGCCCAGGAAGTGCGCCCACATCCGGTTGACAATCGACAGAGCCAATTGTGGCTCTTCACCTTGCGTCACCAGTTTGGCCAGCTCTTTGCGGCGGTTGGTGCTCTGGCCGGGGTCGACATCCACGCCGTTGTAGCGCGGATACGCCACCTTCATCAGGGCGTTACGGGTCTCGAAGAAGACGCCTTCCTCGGCATTCATCGGCGTCAATTCCAGATGGTCCGTGACCATCCGGCCGGTCTTTTCGTCGTATTTCTGAATGCGTTCCGAGCGAACCTGTTTGAAGAAGCTGTTGAACTCCCAGAACTGGTCCTGCTTCCATTCGTTGAACGGATGGTTGTGGCACTGCGTGCATTGCACCTGCTGCCCGAGGAACAGTTTGGCGCTCATCGCGGTGGCGGGCACGGCCCCGTCGTTCAGGTGTGACAGCAGGAAGTTCGCAGCTCCGTTCTTGGTGTTATCCCCTTCAGCCGTCAGCAGATCGGTCACGATATCCGACCAGGGACGGTTCTTGGCGAACGATTCCCGCAGAAACTTTTCGAGGGCTGGACGATCGATGTCGCGGGGCATCCCGCGACCGATCAGCAGGTTGGTCCAGATGGTGGTGAAGTTGCGGACGTAGCTGGGGTCTTCCAGCAGCGTCTCGATCATCTTCGACCGCTTGGCCTTGTCTTTGTCGGCCAGAAACGCTTCCGTGACTTCGAGATCGGGAACGTGGCCGACAATGTCCAAGTGAACGCGACGAAGCCACTCGCCATCGTCGGCAGGATCCGACGGCATCACTTCGTTGGCCGTCCAGCCATCGCGAATTTGCGTGTTGATGAACCCGATCAGGTCCTCAAACGAACCGGTGTAGCCGGTCGAATAGATCTTTTCCGGCAGCTTGATCGGAGCAGATTCCGCAGCCTTTGCTTCGGGCTTGGCGTCAGCCTTGCCTTCGGCTTTCGCTTCGGGTTTGGCTTTTTCGCCCGGCTTGTCCTTGTCAGCGGCGGTGACCGGCACAAACATCGCCAGCCCAATCAATCCCACGCTCATCACACCTAGCACGCGAAGTGCCATTGACCGACCCCTGGTCACGGGAATCATGTAAATTGCTCCAAGAAGTCACTGACTGAGATGCGGTGAACGATGCGACAAGCAGCTTGTCCGTCTCTTTATCGGTCTCTGAAATTTGTGCTGCAGTTTGAGCCACTGAGCGATTTTGATCGTCGCAAAATGATACACAATTTCAAGATCGTACAGCAAATTCAGACGCTATGAGACGGAAGACGACCGTGGGCGAGATGCTTTCGTGGAAAACAGAGGCTTAATTGGGCAATCGCAGGTAGCAATCGACTGATGCGAGCCACTGTGTTCACACTTAAGTATGCCTATGCGAAGCTGGAATTGCAATGTTTATGCCGGAAGCTGCTATTTCATTGAACTCCTCGTTTCCGTTGTGACAGCTTTGCATCACAGCCTTGCAGTTTGTCTGTGAGGTTCACACTATCCAGCCAGCACTGCTGACTGCCCCGGAGGATCCACCCGACTGGCGGCAGCGGCATCCTGACGAAAATACATCCTGACAGGACTGATCCTCATGCGAAACCTGCTCCGCTGGTGTGTGGTAGTTGTCGTGGCCAGTTGTTGTACGCCGGCTGCCGCCGCAGACTTCTTCTTCAAGGATGGCGACCGGATCGTGATGATCGGCGACAGCATCACGGAACAGCATCTCTATTCGAACTATGTCGAGATGTGGACCGTGACCCGCTTCCCCGCCTGGAAGCTGACGTTTCGCAACGTCGGCATTGGCGGTGACCGTTCGGTCGGCGGCAATGCCCGCTTCGCGCGGGATGTGGTTTCCTACGAGCCGACGGCAATGACCGTCGACTTCGGCATGAACGACGGCAGCTATCGGGCCTTCGGCGAAGACACCTTCAAGCCATACATGGACGGATTGCAGGGGATGGCTAACCAGGCGGCCGCCGCCAAGATCCGTGTCGCGTGGGTCACGCCACAGCCACTGGATGACAGCGCGCCGGGCAAGACGGCCCTCACCGGCTACAACCAGACGTTGGAGAAATTCTCGGAGGGGGTGAAGACGATTGCCGACAAGAACGGCGGACTGTTCGTCGACCAGTTTCATCCGTATTTGAGCGTCCTCGACGCGGCCCGCGCCAAGGGGTCGAATTATCAGCGGATCACCGCGGGCGACGCCGTCCATCCCGGCCCGCCGGGCCAGGCGCTGATGGCCGCCTCAATTCTGAAGGGGCTGAGCTTCCCGTCGCTCGTGTCGTCGGTGGAATTGGAAGCCACGGGCAAGGTGGTCGCCGCCACCAACTGCCAGGTGGAACAGGTCGTCGCCAAAGACGGTGGCCTGAGCTTCTCCCGCCTGGATGCCGCCCTGCCGTTCTTCCCCGCGGAAGCTTCCAGCATTCTGCCCTCCGCCCCGATTCTGGAGGAGTTGAATGACTACCGGCTAAAGGTCACGGGACTGGCTGCCGGGAAATACGAAGTCCAGATTGGCGGAACGAAGGTCGCTGAACTCACCTCGGAGCAACTGGCCGTTGGAGCCAACATCGCCGCCAGTGCCCTTGCGGCAGGTCCGATTGCCGAGCAGGTGAAGGCGGTCAAGACGGCGGTCGAGACCAAGAACCGCATCCATCACGATGCGATTTTCCGGGGCATCGTTTTGACGAATGTTCCAGACTGGGTGTACGAAATCATTCCCCGGCCGGAGCTGGAGAAAAAGCGGACCGCCATGATTCAGGAACGGCTGGCGAAGGTGGCCGCCCTGGATGGCGAAGTGGCCAAGGCCCTGGTGATGAAGGCCAATGCCTTCACCATCGTGCCGGTGAAGTGACCGAGCCGCGCCCATGGCTCGGAGTTTTTCGGTGCGGATCACCCAGCCTGCAAGCGTCCAATCCCGTCTTCTGATGATCATTGGCCGCCGCAGGTGGGGTATCGAACCAGAAGGCGGAACACGATGTGGGATGAGATCTGGCGGACCATGCAATCAGAATTCTCCGACCTGCCCGATGCGGCAGGGGTGACCCGGCTCACGATGCGGCTGGTGCACATGCTGGTGGCGCTCGCGTCGGCCCCGTGCGGAGCACCGTCTTGGCAGTCGTGATTTTGACAACCGTCCCCAGAGGCCTGCGTCTGTTCGAAAGCCGTGAAAAGCCGGCCCCCGCTCCAGAGCAGGAGAATTAGTAGCCCCGGATCAAGTCGATTTGAGCATGCGGGCGAATGCAAAGGCAGGCGTGAGCGCATGAACTGGCTCGTGTACCACATTGTCAGTGGAGACGCCTTCTTCACGGGCATTGCCCTGCTGATCATCGGTGCGGTGGCTTCCACCCGCACCCGGCCAGTCTTCGACCGGATCGCCGGCGTCAGCTTTTTGATTGGAGTCATCGCCGTCATCCTCTCGTCGACGGCGATTCCCTACTGGTTTTACGCCATCGCCACAGTGTCCACCCTGGTGTGGATCGCGTCACTTTACAAACGGCCCTGGCGCAGGTGGGCTCCGCATCTGACCGCAACCCTGTGGCTCGTTGCCGCGCTCCTCGAAATCCCCTTCCACTTCCTGCCATCGCTGTCTCCCATCAGCGATCGCCATGTGGCGATCCTCGGAGACTCGGTGACCGCGGGCATGGGTGCCGATGACCCCTCCGAAACCTGGCCCTCCCTCCTGGGCCGCACACATCACCTGCAGGTTCAGAATCTTTCGCACGTGGGCGAAACGGCGGCCTCCGCGTTGAAACGAGCAAAGTCTCGGCAGATTTCTGCGCCGATTGTCATCGTTGAGATAGGCGGCAACGACATTCTCGGCTCCACGTCCGCTGCCCAGTTCGCGCGCGACCTGGACGCGCTGCTCCAGCATCTCCAGGCACCCGGCCGGCAGGTCGTGATGTTTGAGCTGCCCTTGCCTCCGTTCTGCCACGAGTACGGACGCGCTCAGCGGAGGCTGGCCGCCAAACACCATGTCCAGCTCATCCCCAAGCGGGTGTTCCTGTCAGTCCTCGCCAGCGGCGACGCGACGCTGGACTCCATCCATCTTTCGCAATCCGGTCATCAATTGATGGCCGATTCCGTGTGGCGCATGCTGCGCCTAGCGTTGCATCGCAGCGGCGGGTGACGCTGCAGATGAATGAAATGCACACGCGCATCTATCTTTGATCGCAAATTGTCGCGTCCAGGAATACACTGGCCTGTAAGTGCCTTTTAGCCTTGATGGACGGGAATACCAATGGGCGACCAAGACGAGACCATTCACTATCCGCAATCCATCGGTGATGAGTCGCGAGCCCCTCCGTCGGCATCCGACACCAATTTGCGCTTGCGTGGCTTCGGCGATTACGAGTTGCTCAGTGAGATCGCCCGCGGCGGGATGGGAGTGGTTTATAAGGCCCGGCAAGTCAGCCTTAACCGGCTCGTTGCTCTCAAGATGATCCTGGCTGGAGAATTGGCCTCACTTGATGAAGTTCGGCGATTTCACACGGAGGCTGAAGCTGCAGCCCTGCTTGATCATCCGGGAATAGTCCCAATTTTTGAGATCGGTCAATACGAAGACCAACACTTCTTCTCAATGGCCTTTGTTGAAGGTGAAAGTCTGGCGAAGCGGGTGATGAAGGGTCCCCTGCCATCACGAGAAGCGGCCGAAATCATGATCGAGGTGTCGCAGGCCGTGAATTACGCCCATGTCAAAGGTGTCATTCACCGCGACTTGAAACCGGGCAACATCCTGTTGGATAGAAATGGGAGACCCCGTGTGACGGACTTCGGAGTCGCGAAGCTCACGCGGTGCGGCTCAGATGTGACTGGGACCGGGCAGATTCTGGGGACCCCGAGTTACATGCCGCCCGAACAGGCTGCCGGTAAAACCGACCAGATCGGTCCGCTCGCGGATGTTTATTCATTGGGTGCGCTCCTGTACTGCCTGCTTATAGGAAGGCCACCCTTTCAGGCGTCCAACGCTCTGGACACGTTGCTGCAAGTTATTGAACAGGAGCCGGTGGCGTTGCGCAAGTTGAATCGAGACGTGCCTCTCGATTTGGAGATTATAACCCTTAAATGCCTTGAGAAAAATCCCGCCAGTCGCTATCGATCGGCAGGCGACGTGGCCGCCGATTTACAGCGGTTTCTCGACGATGAGCCGATCCTTGCCCGTCACCTCGGGGTCGTAGGGCGTCTCCGACGTTGGAGCAGGCAGAAACCCCTCGCGAGTGGTTGCCTGATCAGTGCGGGTGGGCTGATTGGATTTTCTGCGGGGATCGCTTGCTTCGTCGGCGCTGTCATCTCCCTCGGTTTTTTCTCCATCGACACTGTCGGCTGGGCAATGAAGCCGCCCAATTTGGCATTCTCCCTGCCACCAAGTGGGGGACAGACGCCGTTGATTCGACTGGAACCCGGAACGCTTAACCGAGTGGTATTGCACATGCAAATTCGATCGACATCCTTTGAGATGGACGGTTCCGACCCCTTCACACCTGATGAGGGCCTGAATGGTGCAAGCGACGACGCGGGCGAGAACTCCGGCAAACAAGCAAATCCAACTCAAGGACAATCACGGGGACAATTCAATTTCCCGGTCAAATACTCGATTTTCGACGCGGCGGGGGAGACACTCGATCAGGCGTCCACTGTTGCCGACTGGAGCGGCCTTCAGTTGTCCCAGATTTTGTCAGTCGACAAGGATTTCACAACGGTCATTACCCACATGGAACTCTGCAAACTGCGCTCTCCAACCTCGGGACAGGTGCAGGTGCGGGTCGCAGTCGCCCCTGACGAGATCTTCTACGCACAGGCTCAAAGGCTGGAATTGCGGATCTATGAAAGAATTCCCGACGGTGCAAGGTTCGGACTGCTGGGGGGGGCATTGTTTTTGGTCAGTCCGTTTGTTCTCCTGGCCGGACTCGTGTTGCTCCTTTACGGGCCATTTCTGATCATTATGCGGACGATCAAGCGGAAGTAAGGATCGCGGCAACACCAACTGTCCCTTTATGGTATCATTTTTCAGGATTGGTTGTGGTTGGCGATGACTGCTTCTGAAACACGAAAGCCATCCCCTGACTCCTCTTTATCCTTTGAGGCGCGGATGCGGAGTCTCTATGAGTTGCTGTCGGAAAAGGACCGGCGGCGTTTTGCCGCGTTTGAGGCGGAACGGCTGGGCCACGGCGGCATTGAATACATCTCCAATATCATTCGCGATTGCCCGAATTCCTGCGGATGAGGCCTTTTACACTTGGCAGATGGTCGCGTGCGGCCTGATCTCGATCCCGTAGCTTAGACCATCACCAAGTTCTGGGTCCAGACACCTCAAATCGGCTACAATTCACGTCCCGATCTGGATTTGAACTGTTCCGAGAGACTTGAGGCATGTCGCAGTGCACCGAGCGCGTCGACCACAATCCGCTCGATTCCTGGGCGACAACCTGGCTCCTCGCGGTGAGCCTCCTCATCGGCCTGGTGCTTGTGGGGGAGACCCACACGCGGGGCATCGACCCGGATGAATTGGAACACCTGCACGCCTCGTACATGGTGTGGACGGGGGCTGTTCCCTACCGCGATTTTTTTGAGCATCACACCCCGGCGCTGTACTATGCCGCGCAGCCGCTGTTCTGGGTGTGCGGTGCCGAAATCAAGGTGCTGTGGCTCGCCCGACTGATCATGATCGCCTGCGGCATGGGCACCTTGTGTCTCACGTTGCGGCTGGCAGCGTGCCTGCTGGCACCCCGTCACGATCCTCGCGCCATCCTTAGCCAATCGTCTCGTGCCGAGTGCTTGAGTCGCGGGTCAGCCCATCGGGCGGCACGGCTGGTCCCGTGGATGGCGGTTGCCCTGCTGGCCTGGTCCTCGATCTTTCATCTCAAGACCCTCGAATTCCGGCCTGATGGCCCGGCCACACTGCTGCTCATGGCAGCGGCCCTGCAGGTGGTCGCGCTCCGCGAAGCGCCCCAGAAAACCTGGCGCGTTCTGCTGGCGGGATGTCTGGCGGGGTTAGCCACGCTGTTCACGCAGAAGAGCATTGTTCCCGCAGCGGGGATGGTGCTGTGGATGCTGACCGACAGTCTTGAGAGCCGCCGGGAGCATCTGCTGAAACAGATCTTCCTGTTTGCCGTCGGCGGAGCCGTGCCGTGGTTGCTGACGATCGCCGCGTTTGCCACATGGGGAGCGGCGGATGACCTCTTGCATTCGACGGTGTACCGGTTGTGGGCCTGGCCGCTGCGCAGCCACAAGTGGTCGCACCTGCGGCCGACACTCGCCGCGGATCTAACCATCTGGGCGGCGGCGCTGCTGGAGATCCTCTGTCTCCCGGTGGCTCTGGTCCAGTCCTTCTTCCAGCGTGACAAATCGTCTGGCCGCAGACCTCCCTTCGGCTGGGTCGGCCCCGTGGTCGCGACCGCTTGGTGCATCTTTTCACTGGTCTGGGTCAAAGCGGCGTATGCACAATTCTATCTGCTCTGGTTTCCGTGGCTCGCGATTCTCGCCGCCCGCCGCCTGATGCAGATCGTCGAATGTGCCTCTGTCCGGTGGCTGCTGGTGTGGGTCGCCCCGGCGGCGCTCGTGCTGGCGATGCTTCAAGAGCAACTGTGGCTGCGCGCCGAACTTCTCGGCGAGGACGGTGCCCTGCCGTGGCTCTCGCAGACCATGCGCCCCGCCACCTACCCGGTCGCCTGGGCCTTCCTGCTGCTGTTTGCGGGCGCGGTGTTCGCCGCCAGCCAGGGCCGGCGCGGCGCCGCGGTGACCTGCCTGTCACTCTTGGGAATGGTCTACAGCCTGTTCCGCTTCGCCGATGCCTATGCCTGGCCGAATGACCTGCAGGTGGAAACGATGCATGCGATCCAGACATCGGTCAAGGCAAATGGCCGGGTCCTCGACGGCTTCACCGGCCTGGGTGCCCTGCGCCAACACTCGCTCTACTGGTGGTGGATCAATGACTACTCGTGGCAGATGATGTCCGAAGCGGAGCGCACCGGAATTCTGGAAACCCTCAAAAAGCTGCCCCCGGAGGCGGTCCTGTACGACGCCGAACTCCGGCGACTTCCCGAGCCCGTCAAGGACTGGATTGAATCCCACTATCGGCCCACGGGTATGGGGGCGCTGTGGCTGCCCAACGAAGAATTCGCGGAGTGACTAACTGTGACATTTAGGACCGCGGCAAGAATAACTGTCGATTTTTGACGAGCCGCACAGCCAATGAGCCGGAGGGCCTTAGCCGGCCTTAGCCCCCGGTTGGAGGATGATCGGAAGACGCCAACGCCACGAACCGGACGCTAACGCGCGCTAACGCGTGCCGGCTGATGAATCTGCCCTCAATCGGCGTCCATCCCAAGCAACTTCACCATGTTATTGTTGCCGCGATCCTTAAGTCGATATCCAGCAGCGAACGCCGTCAGGACAACCAATGAAGTTGTTGGTCAAGTCGTCCGGCGTGGCAAAGCGGTCCAGAAATCGCATGGTCATAATATGAACCACGAATCTTACGACTTTCACGAGTCATCAAACGGCATGGGATCGAGCGTCTATGAAACAAACACGCACCCGTTTTGAACGCTGGTTGGAAGGTTCCCTGACGAAGCGGTCGGCGGAACTCGAAAAACTGCTGTTCGCCGCGATCGATGCCTATGACATCATTCTGGATGAGAATCGGCTGGATGCCGCATTGCTGGCTCCGATTGTGGAGGCGGCCTGCGACTCGCACGCGCTGCTTTATGAGAACGTGCCACGATTCCTGGGGAAGCTGACCGCCGAGTCCCCTCTGGCCCGGGAGAGTGTTGAAAGAATGGCTGTGGACTCGAAGAGCCACGTGCGGTTCAACGCAATTCTGTGCTTGAGGAAAGAGACGCCCCCGGATTTCACCTTGCGTCTGCTTCAACAGGGGCTTCGCGACAAAAGCAGCAGAGTTCGGACAAAAGCTGCCGATTGGGCTGGACGCTTGCTTGTCGCTGAGTTGGTGCCGGATTTGGAGGCCGCATTCGCCAAGGAGAAGCACGAAACGACAAAAGGAACGCTTGAGTTTGAATTGCGGCTGCTCCGCGACGGGTACATCTTGGAACCGGATGAGGACGATGACGACCATTTCAGTATCACGGTTCGTATCCCCAACGGAACCCGAGGTGGCTGGGTTTCACGATCGGAATTGGACCAGCGCGGCATCCAGGCCATTGTGGCTGAACTGACGTTGGAAAGATTCTGTCATCACAGCGAGATGTACTGAAATTCTTTAGGGAGGAGGTTCGGTGAAAATGCCCAAGCACAGGTTGATTGCTTTTCACCCAGCGGGAACTCCGGATAGCGACTATGGTCGTATTCGCACTAATGGCATGTGGTATCAGGAATGGCAGGGAGGCTACCACGACATCTTGAAGCGAGGGTATCCGCGACCAAAGCACAAGACGACGATTCTCGCCGAGCTTCATTCACCAATAACTCCAGACTTCCTGCACGGCGGTGCAGTCGATGTGCCATTTCTGGTCTCGTCACGCGTCAAGCAAATCATCCGCCAAGAGAAGTTGACGGGAATACGCTTCAGCCGCGTGGAGATTGCAAAGGTCGCAACAAAGGGCAAACGCCACCGGCAGCAGACTCGGGGGGAGCCCGAAGATCAGATTCTCAAGGCCAAGGACCAGGCATCTGCAGTCGCGCCCCCATCACTGCACGCGGTCTATGTGACGGGGCGGTTCGACATCGTTCCCGAATTCCCCTCGGGCCGCTGCCCGGACTCCTATGTGACGCCCTACGATTTGCCAACCTCCGGCACCATGCCCGATCTCTGGTGCCCGACCATTCAGGGTCGAACTTTTGCCGCGTGGTTCTACTGCTCTCAACGGTTCCGTGACGTGATCACGAAGCATGCGTTTTCCAACATTGAATTCGAATCGTTTGAGGAACAAATGGCCAGATTTAGAGGCGATTTGCGACGTTACGAACAGGAGAAAAACTGATCAGCTGCGAAACCAACGCCAGCGGCGTAGTGCATAGGCCCGTTGACCACCGAGGTGAACTCGGTGGGGTTTGGAGGCTCGACTTGGCGGGCCGCAAGGGCCTATCCCTTGTTGGCGAGGGCCGCCATTCGTTCGGCGATCATATGGTTGAAGGCTTCGTTCGCCGGGCGGATTTCAAACGGCCCCATTTTGACGCCAGGGTGTTTCGACATCAGCGCGATGGCGTGGTTCAGGTCGCGCGCTTCCAACAGAAGAATGCCGCCGAGCGTTTCCTTGGTCTCGGCATATGGACCATCGGTGACTTCGACCTCGCCCTCCTTGAACCGCAGCGTGACCGCATTGCGGGCGGAATCGAGCGCTTCTCCTCCGATAAAATGACCGCCCCGTCGAAGCTCATCGTCGTACGCCAGGCACTCTTCCACCATTCTCTGCCCTTCTTCCGGCGGAAGCTGAGCAAACTTTGACTCGTCGTAGAACCCCATGCATACGTATTTCATCTGCTTCGCCCTTGTCTGACTGCATGATTCCAGCACACCTATCGTGGATCTGTTCGCTGGCGCTCCTTCAGATCCACTGGCGGTGTCCTGGAATCATGCGGGATAGTTGCGCCGGCATCGACCAGTGCCGGCCCCTTTTCCAATAGTCGAATGTGACCCAGCGCAAATCGACATGGCTGCCCCAATTTTCCAAAAAGCAAACCTATCGGCGCAGTTCTTCAATCCTGGCCGCCAGAAACCGCTTCTCAGGCTCCAGTCGGGCAAGCTCCAGCGCACGCTGAAATGCAGCGCGGGCTGCAGACGGCTTGCCTGCCCGGCGCAGCAGTTCGCCACGGGCCGAGTGGGCAAACAGGTAGTTATCCAGTTCTCCCCGGCCGAGGATCTCATTGATGATTTCCAGTCCCGCCTCGGGGCCATCCCGCATGGCCACCGCCACGGCCCGGTTGAGTTCCACCACCGGCGAGGAATCGATGCGCTGGAGGACGGAGTACAGGATGACGATCTGATTCCAGTCGGTCGCCGCAGCCGTGGCTGCCTCGGCATGGATGGCGGAGATGGCCGCCTGCAGGGTGTACGCCCCAAACCTCCGCGACCGCAGCGCCTGCTCCACCAGGGCCGTCCCCTCGCCGATCATGGGGGAGTTCCAGCGGGAACGGTCCTGGTCCATCAGCAGAATGATCTCACCGTCAGCAGAAACCCGCGATTCCCGCCGTGACTCATGCAGCAGCATCAGCGCCAGCAGCCCTTTGACCTCCGGATCAGGCAGCAAGTCATGCAGCAACCGACCCAGCCGAATCGCCTCGGCCGTCAGATCCACCCGGATCAATGATTCTCCCTGAGACGCCGCATAGCCTTCATTGAACACCAGATAAATTGCCGAGAGCACCGCATCGAGCCGTTCCGGCAAGTCAGCCAGCGACGGAACGACGTAGGGGATTTTGGCATCACGAATCTTGGCCTTGCCGCGGACGATCCGCTGGGCCATCGTCGCCTTGGAGGTCAAAAATGCGCGGGCGATCTCTTCGGTGGTCAGGCCGCAGACTTCACGCAGCGTCAGTGGGACCTGCAGCTTCTGGTCGATGTCGGGGTGACAACAGGTGAAGATCAGCCGCAACCGGTCATCCTCGATTTCCGTGGCAGCGCGGGTCGCGTTTTCTTCCGCCAGATCTTCCAGTCGCGAAGCCAGTTCTGGCTGCCGGTCTTTCAGCCGTCCGCGTCGACGAAGGGCATCGATCGCCTTGAACTTTCCGGTGGAAATGAGCCACGCCCGCGGATTGGCCGGCACGCCATCGCGCCGCCAGATCTCGACCGCGGCCGCATACGCCTCATGCATCGCATCGTCCGCCAGGTCAAAATCGTTCAACAGGCGGACCAGCGAGGCAAACACCCGACGCGACTCGAAACGGTAGAGGTCGTCAATCTGGTCGCGGATGTTCGCCGTGGCTGCGGATTGCATGTCCATCCTTCATCCCGCAGGGCCGGAGTTGCTCGCGGCGGGCAGCGATTCGAACAGCGCGACCACACGCGAAAGAATCTCCGCGGGTTCCGCCATGCGCCCGGCACCGAGTTCGCCGCAACTGAGCCACCCGACGCCAGGGTCGACAAACAACACCCCGTCGGCCCGCAATTGCGACACATTGCGCTGGACGCTGGGCTTGGCCCACATGTCGCAGTTCATGGCGGGAGCCACGAGGACCGGGCCGGTGAACGCCAGATAGGCGGTGGAAAGCAGGTCGTCAGCGATGCCGTGGGCCAGTTTCGCCAGGCAGTCGGCGGTGGCCGGGGCGATGACCAACAGCTCTGCCCGCCGTGGCAGACCGATATGTTCACCCAGCGGATGTTCCTGAGGTTCGAACATCCGGGAATGCACCGGGCGGTTGGTGAGCGCGGAGAATGTCGTGGCTCCGATGAACTGGTGTGCGGCTTCGGTCATGATCACCGAGACCCGCGCCCCGCCCTGAACCAGCCGGCTCGTTAGTTCTGCCGCCTTATAGGCGGCGATTCCGCCGGTCACCCCCAGCAGGATTTCACGATCACGCACCGAATTTCTCCGAACTGACTCCGCTTTGATCGCCCTAAAATATCATACGCTTCCGGCACTGTCCCGCGTTGAAGTCCAACACCGGATCGCATGGCATATCTGTCCCCGCCAGCATGGCGTTTTGACGATCGGGGGTTTGAGGTTGCTTCCCGGCGGTTTTGTTGGAAACATGGAGACGGCTGTTCCGAAAACAGTGGTATCGGCATTCCGCAACGCCCCGTTGGGTTCGAACCATGCTTCAAACGACCTTTCTGTGGCTTGCACTCCCAGCGCTCGCCTTTGCCGATGGTGCCGATTCTTCCCCGGCCGTCACGATTGACGCGGCCATGATCCGGCTGATCGATCAGGTGGAGGTGCCGGCACGGGACAACGGCATGCTGGTCGGGGTGATGGCCCGCGAGGGACTGATCGTCAAAGAGGGCGAGCTGCTCGGTAAAATCGACGATACACAGCCGAAAATCGCCCTGCAGAAGACCGAACACGAGTTGCAGATCGCCACGCGCAAGGCGGAAAGCAAGGTGGCCATTCAGGCTGCCATCAAGTCCCGCGAGGTGGCGGAGTCGGACTTGAGCCGGTCGGTCGAAGCCCGCAAGAAGTTCAAAGAGAGTGTTTCCGAGGCCGAGATCGACTCCCTGCGGCTCA
Organism: Planctomycetaceae bacterium; assembly: GCA_021732845.1. Lineage (GTDB taxonomy): Bacteria > Planctomycetota > Planctomycetia > Planctomycetales > Planctomycetaceae > JAKFUF01. Next base: position 39,977 of record JAKFUF010000010.1, read on the forward strand.
AGGCCGAGAAGGCTGCGCTGGAGGTTCAGCAGGCGGAAGAGGAACAGGAAATCGCCGGCATCACCCGCAGGGTGAAGCAGGACGAGGTTGAGACTGCCCGTGCGATTTTGGAACAGCGGCTGGTGCTGGCCCCATGGCCCGGGATGGTCGTCCAGGTTCACAAACGCCGTGGCGACTGGATGCAGACCGGCGACAAGGTGGTGCGGCTCGTCCGCCTCGACCTGCTGCGGGTCGAAGGGTATGTCCTGCCAGCCGACCTGCCGCGGACCGAAGTGGGTGCCCCGGTCCGGTTCATCGCCAGTGCCGGACTGCAGCCAGGCCAGGTGCCGGCGGCCGGGAGCCCCGAGTACCGTGGAAAGATTGTGTTCGTGAGCCCCGAGCTGGACCCCGTCAACGCACAGATTCGCGTCTATGCCGAGATCGAGAACCCAGAGTTCCAACTTCGCCCCGGCCAACGCGGCCGGCTGCTGATCGGCGGAACCGCCCCGGAGAAGGTCGTGGAAAAGACGGCGAAAGCCGTGCAGGCGAAAAAGTAACGCCCGTCGCATTGCGTTGACCAAAATGCATGCCCGGCAAGAGTAATCCAATGGTTGTTCTCTGCCGGGACGAATCGCAGCAACAATCAATGTGACATTGAAGTCCATCTCCAGCAGTGAACGCCGTTAGGGATAACGAATGAAGCTGTTGGTCCAGTCGGTCGGTCTGGCAAAATGGTGTGGGAATCGTACGGTCTTAATTGAACCACGAATTTTTACGAATCTTCCGAATTTCACGAATCATCAACCGGCATGGGATCGCGGGCGATCGAATCCTTCTCGTTGTGTTCGACCCTCAGTTTCCGCTCTGTAACCCCGACAGCGGATGAGGAAGGTGGCGCAAGCCACCCATCCGCGGCAGGGGTTCCGCAGCGAGCAAAACTGACCCGCGAGCGAGGAACCCCGATAGCGGATGAGGAAGGTGGCGCAAGCCACCCATCCGCGCCAGGGGTTCCGCAGCGAGCAAAACTGACCAGCGAGCGAACCTGTGTCATCCGGTCGTGTCTTCTCTGCGCCACCCTGTTCATTTCGCACGGGCGGTCTGGATTTTTCAAAAACTCCGTGGTTTCGCCACTCGCCTTTGGCGGGCAACTCTCCCTATAATTCTTGTGGGTGCAAGCCCTTGCACAGTGAGGTTCGCGTGTGACGCAAGCCTCGCGTGATGGTCGCCATGCCACGCACGCAACCTTGACTGGTATTCGCATGCTTGATGCCTCGATTGCCTTTACGAACCCCGAACACATTCAGGCCCTGTTCGGTGTTCAGGACCGCTATCTGCGTCAGATGCGCGAACACCTCGGGATCAGCGTCACGGTCCGCGGCGACGAACTGCGGCTGCGTGGCTCAGACGAACAATTGCGTCGCGGCATCGCCACATTTTCTGAACTGCGGGCGGTCATCGCTGCCAAGGGCTATCTGACGGACGCTGATGTCCACGCTGCGCTGGGGCTCAAGATCGCCGCCCCCGCCATCCCGCACGAAGGAACCGTGGATCTCTTCGAAAAAGCGCGGCGCGTGGCTGCCCGCAGCCCCGGCCAGGTTGAATACATTCAGGCCATTCGTGACAACGATCTGGTGTTTTGCCTTGGCCCCGCCGGCTGTGGCAAGACCTATCTGGCTGTCGCGATGGCGCTGAACGCCTTGCGTCAGGAGCAGGTGAAGAAAATTGTTCTGGTGCGTCCCGCTGTCGAGGCCGGCGAGCGGCTGGGCTTCCTGCCGGGCGACATGCTGGCCAAGGTCAACCCGTTCCTGCGGCCGCTGCTGGATGCGCTGGTGGACATGCTCGATTATGAGCAGGTCAAGCGCTACATGGAGCGGGATGTCATTGAGATTGTCCCGCTGGCGTTCATGCGCGGCCGGACCCTCAACAACACGTTCGTGATTCTGGACGAGGGGCAGAATACGACGGTCACGCAGATGAAGATGTTTCTGACGCGCATGGGCGTCGGTTCCAAGATCGTCGTGAACGGCGATGCCTCACAGTCGGATCTCCCGGTGGATGTCGTCAGCGGGCTGATGGACGCCGTCGATCGCCTGATGCATGTCGAAGGGGTGACGGCAATTGAGTTGACGGGTCGCGACATCGTCAGACATCGCCTGGTCCGTGAAATCGTCAAGGCCTACGACGACAATCCGGCTGCGCATTTACTTCGGCGAAAGGGCTGACGTAAAATCCAGCTTGTGACGTTACACTTTTGTGTGACGCTCATCTGCACAGGCGGGAGTTGCTGGAGCCACGGGCGCTGCAACCACTGCCACGGCGCTGGTCCGATCCTTCGCCTGCCGGCGGCCGTGCATCCGGCAAGCGACTCAACAAGATGACAAATGGCATTGTTTACCGCACGGCGGGGGCGGCCGCGAGGGGCCAGCATCCGGCTGGCGTCTGGTCAGACGCATGAGTTCTTTCAGGCTCTGCGTCGTCGCACGGTTTTGCTGAAGCTGCTGCTGTGCATGCTGGCGATCGTCGCCATGACCATCTCGGTCCAGGCATGGACGATTCCCGTCGGCTTCCGTTTGGGACAGCAGCCGCTTCACGGAATCGCGGCCAAGACGGACTTCACATTCGTCAATGCCCAACGCACGATGAGCGCCCGCTCGCGGGCGGCGGAACAGGTGCCATTCCTCTTTCGCAGCGATCCTGCACCGTTGACGCGGCTTCCCGAAGAGTTTCGAACCGCCCTCTCCCAGTTCGCGCAGGCAAGGTCGTTGGAAGAGGTTTCCAGCGAGACCCGCATGGCGTTTGGTTTGGAAGCAACGCCGGGTCCGCCGGCCGGTCCACCGCCATCAGCTCCAGCCGCGGCAAAACCCGCTCCAACCACCCCGACCGCGCAGCAGGTGGCTTCGTTCACCCAATTGAAGCAGATTGCCACCGATGAGCAGTCGCTCCCCGGCATCGTCAACGCATTGACGAAGTTTCTGGAGCCGCTTTCAAAGCTGGGGCTGCTTTCAACGGAGGAACTGGAACGCAGCAACATCCGCGTGACGGACAGTCTGGCGATTTTGGATGAGCCACCGCTGCCAGTCGATGGCAGGGCAGTCGCTCCATCCGATCCCTCCAAACCACCCTTCCGCGTGCAATTGGAAGAGGTCCAGATCCGACAGTTGCTGGGTCCAACGGGGAAACTGCACGCGCAGTGGGAAAAATTTCCGTCACTAATTCCCATCCGGCCGGAACTGGAAAGCTGGCTGATCGCGCGGGCTCCCGAGACTTTGCACTACGACGATGTCGAGACTGAGGCCCGGCGCAAGTTGGCGCGGGACACCACCCCGGATGTGCTGGACTCTTACACGCGCGGCAAATTGCTCGTTGCGCCGGGCGAGCAGATCACGGAAACCACGCTGGCCATTCTGCAGGCCGAAGCGTTCAAGGTGGAGTCGCAGGTGACCCTGTCCCAGCGCGTCACCCGCGTTGTGGCCGTGTTCCTGATGCTGCTCGTGCTGGCGATCCTCAACGGCTATTACCTGGTGCGGAATGAGCCGAACCTTGTGAAGAACGCCGCGCGGCTCACGATTTATCTATCGGTGCTGGTGCTGACCGTGGCGATCGGACGGGTGATGTCTTACGACCCCTGGCGCGGTGCCGTCGGGCCGCTGCTGGTCACGGTGATGATCTTCGCCATCGCCTACAATCAGGTGCTGGCGACTGTCACCGCGTTTTCGCTCTGTCTCATCATCACGCTGTCCACGATGGGTGACCTAAGCCGGTTCGTGGTGTTGATGAGTGCCTCGGCGACATCGGTCATCCTGCTGCCGCGCGTGCCCAGCCGGTCCACACTGGTGGTGGTTGGTTTCTGGGCGGCCGCGACCTACTTCCTGCTGCACTGGGGGATGGCCATTCTGCAGGAGCAGACGAACACCGCCATCTGGCTGGAAAAGTCGATCTGGTACCAGAGCCTGCTGGGCGCTGGGTGGTGCCTGTTCGCCGGGTTCCTGGTCTCGGGCAGTCTGCCGTTCATTGAATCGCTGTTCGGTGTGGTGACCGACATCAGCCTCCTGGAACTGGGCGACGTTTCGCACCCGTTGCTGCAGGAACTGGTGCGGCGTGCGCCCGGCACCTACAACCATTCGATGACGGTGGCGAGTATTGCCGAAACCGCCGCCGAATCGATTGGAGCGAACGGCCTGCTGGTGCGTGTCGGGGCCTACTTTCACGACATCGGCAAAATGCTCAAGCCAAACTACTTCATCGAAAACACGCTCGCGGGCGAAGAGAGCCGGCACGACAGCCTGGCTCCGGCCATGAGCACGCTGATCATCATTGGCCACGTGAAGGATGGCATCGACCTGGGGCAGCAGCACAATCTGCCCGCCCCCCTGATCGACTTCATTGAACAGCACCACGGCACAACACTGGTGGAATACTTCTTCCACGAAGCCGCGCGGCTGGTGGAAGAGCAGCCCGATCACAAAACCGATGCCGAAGAGTCGCAGTTCCGCTACCCGGGCCCCAAGCCACAGACGAAGGAGGCGGGCGTGCTGATGCTGGCGGACGCTGTTGAAGGAGCCAGCCGAACCTTGAGCGAGCCGACGCCGAAGCGAATTGAACGCCTCGTGCATGGCATCGCCATGAAGCGTCTGCGCGACGGCCAGTTCGACGACAGCGGCCTGACGATCACCGAATTGAGCACGGTGGAGGAGACGCTGACCAAATCCCTGATCGCGATCTATCACGGCCGCATCAAGTATCCGGAACAACGTTCGGCGTGACATCGCCTCCACCACTCCACCAACCGCCAGTTCCTTCCCTCTCGATCAGACCGCCAAATCAAAATCAATTTATTTGCGTCCATTCGCGTTCATTCGCGGTTCAGACTTGTGAACAGATGACTTTGACCGCAGGAGAGGAACCGCGAATGGACGCGAATAAACGCGAATGGATTGTGCGGTAGAATCGCTGGTGTTTCTTGGGATGGAGGGTGAAAATTGCGTTCACAATTCGGTGTGGAGACACGATCGGTTGTTGCCAGTTGAATGGGCAGCGGCAAGATGACACTGATTTATTCCTTCACGGGTGTCTTCACCAACATCCACTTGCCATCTTCTCCACCACTCCAGTTCCTTTCCTCTCGATCAGAAAGCCAAATCAAAATCAATTTATTTGCGTCCATTCGCGTTCATTCGCGGTTCAGACTTGTGAACAGATGACTTTGACCGCAGGAGAGGAACCGCGAATGGATTGTTCGGCAAAATCGGTCGTTGTCCGAACCGCTGGAGTTGCCCGGGGTGGAAGTTGCGTTTAAGACGGCAAGAAGGCACGATCGGTTATGGGATGTTGAAATCTCCGTCGTCTCGTAGTTGCTTCATGTCTCATTCGTGAAGGGAAGGCATGGACCTGTTGCTCTATGATGAAGTCCACCGGATTGTGGGCTGTGCCATGGAGGTATTAAATGTTCTGGGGCACGGATTGAATGAGAAGCCTTACGAAAATGCGTTGATGGTCGAGTTTGAACTGCGCGGCATTCCTTTTCAGACACAGATTCACTTCGAAGTCGCTTACAAGGGAGTGAAGGTCGGGGAATACATCCCCGACCTGCTGTGCTTCGACAAGATCGTGGTTGACACGAAAACCATTGATGGCATTGATGACAACACTCTTGGCGAGATGCTCAACTATCTGCGGGTGACCGGTCGGGAAGTAGGAATAATTCTGAACTTCAAACGCGCACGGTTGGAATGGAAGAGGGTTGTCCTACAGCGGGGTCAGTGACGTGTGCTCACGCCTTACGTCATACTCGAATTCTGCCCCTGAATTGATCACCGGATTGCCGCGCGGCCGTGGGTGGAAGCCTCAATGTGGGACCAGTTGATGTCGTTTTTCCGACCCTCGCCGCTGACGGACGAGGCCTATCAGGCCAAACAGAAAGAGCTGCTGGCCAAGGCACCCGTGCCGGTCCTGTGGCTCTTCGGCAAGACGGGCAGCGGCAAGACCACACTGATTCGGCACTTCACAGGCGCGCAGGATGCCGACATCGGCACGGGCTTTAAGCCACAGACGATGTTCTCCCGGCAGTATGACTTTCCCTCGCCCGAAGAACCAATCATGCGGTTCCTCGACACGCGGGGGCTAGGCGAAGGCCGGTACGATCCCAAGGAGGACATCGAGAAGTTTGCCGATGCCGCGCACATCATCTTGGTGACCGTCCGGGCGATGGATCATGCCCTGGCCGAGATCGTCGAGCCGCTGAAAGCGATCCGCCAGGCACGGCCGCAGCGCCCCATCATGCTGGTGCTGACGAGCCTGCACGAAGCCTACCCAGGCAGCCAGCATCCGCACCCTGATCCCTTCGAGGCCGGCAGCCCGGCGGAAGTGCAGGAGGCATTGGCGCGCGCTGGGCGGCCAGAGTCGGCCGAGCAGGAGTTCACTCCGGGGCTCGTGGATCTGGCCCGCTCGATCAGTCTGCAGGAGGAGCGTTTTGCCGGGCTCGTCGACCGCATTGTCGCGATCGACATCACCCCGCCACTGGAAGGGTTTAACGATCCAAATTTTGGACACACGCGGCTCGAAAAAACGCTGCTGGAGCTGCTTCCGGCCGCTTATCGCGAGGCACTGGTCAACTATGCCACATTGTTGCGGCCGCTGGCGGATCTGAACGAGCGTCGCGCCTTGCCATACATCCTCGGCTACAGCACGCTGGCAGCCACGGCAGGGGCCGTGCCGATCCCGTGGGTCGACATTCCGGTCGTGCTGGCGATCCAAACGCACCTGCTCTACCGGCTGGCTGGCATTTACGGTCAGGAACTGCACGCCGGAACGCTGCGGACGATGGTCGCCGCGGTGGGCGGAAGGCTGCTGATGCGGCTGGCCATGCAGGAGGCACTCAAGTTCATTCCGTGGGTTGGCATTCCCGCTGGTGCCGCGATGGCCTTTGGGTATACCTATGGCATGGGCAAGGCCTGCTGCTGGTACTTCGGCGAAATCTGCGCCGGCAACGCGCCTCGACCTGAGGACCTCGAACGCATCTGGAGCGAACAACTCCTGCAGGCGGCCCGCTTCTGGGAGCACAAGTCGGCAGACAAGGCGGGAACATCATCGTAAACGTTGACGGGTCACATACCGGAAAACATCGAACAGCCACAACTTCATGCCTGACGCCTCTCCCATCATTGATGTCTCCCGTTGCCAACGGCTGATGGCCCACGCCTGGATGGTGCGGACATTCATCAAGCATTCTCCAGAAGTCGAAGATTTTCCCGACCTGATGGGAATTGTCCGCAGCGTGTTCGACATCTCGCGGGCGCTGGAGACTCGTGTCAACGACCCCGTCGCGTACCTCCAAATGCTGCGGCGAAAAATCGGCAAGTTGCGGAAGGCCACGGCCGAATTCGCCATCCAGGCCCCGCTTGCGTCAGACCACACGAACTTCAAGCAGGCCGTCATTTCCATGCAGTCCTGCCTGGCCGATCTGGAACAGCTCCTGCAGGCTGCTGGCACCGTGGCGTCACTTCCGGTCGTTGACGAGACGGAAGCCAACCACGAGGAGTGACCTCGAAAGCTTTGGTAGCCAATGGATACGGGGGGAACGTAAGATGCAGAGACAAACACGGTCTGCGTCTTTCCCATCGAACTTCTCCCGGGCTCCCCATGCCGGAATTTCTTACGAGTGTCAGCCTGAAAGCACCGCAGCAGCAGGTTTACGATTTTCTGCTGCGTCCGGAAAATGTCCTCAAGGTCAGCCCGCCAGACATCGGGCTGCAGTTCGTGCAGGCCCCCGACGTGATCCGACTGGGTTCGGTGATCGAGTTCAAGATTCAAGCCTGGGGACAAGTCCAAGTCTTTCTCCACGAGATCTCCGAACTCGTGGAGCCCAGCCGGATTGTCGAACGGCAGGTGAAGGGGTTGTTCAAACAGTGGATTCACGAGCACACCCTCGCCACTGGGGCAGACGGGATAACGCTCGTGACGGACAAGATCGTGTTTGAGCCACCGGGCGGACTGGTGGGGATGCTGCTAACGAAGAACCGCATCCTCGATCATCTGGAAGATGGCTATTTCCATCGGCATCAGAAGATGAAGAAGCTGCTGGAAGGGTGAGGCAGCAAGGCCCGTCCCGCAATCTCGCACAACAAAGTCACGTTACTGTGAAATCTGAGATTTGAGATTCTGCTGTCCGTGATCGACCCGATCGTATTTCCTGACCCTCCGAAGGACGCCAGCGGATCGCACGAAGGCGCGTATGACGCCGTTTTCGTGGGACTGCCTGTGTCGCATCCGACAACGGGGGCGAGTTCCCGCGACGAAGTCGAACTGGCGGCGACGGCGTTTCAAGAAGCCTTGCGGCGCGGCGAGCGGCCCTCCATCGAAGAGTTTGCCCGGCGGTATCCGCAGCAGGCAACGCAGATTCGGGAAATCCTGCCGCTGGTGGCGGCAATGGAGCGCTGGAAGACAAACCGCGAGATGCAGGGTGCTCGCGCGGTCACCACCGCTCCGCCCCAGTTCGAACGCTTGGGCAACTGCCGCATCCTGCGTGAGATCGGCCGTGGCGGCATGGGCGTTGTCTTCGAAGCGGTGCAAGAACCGCTGGGACGCCGCGTGGCGGTGAAATTACTGCCCTGGCGGTTTGCCGAGAGTTCGCTGTGGCGTCGGCGGTTTCACCGCGAAGCGCGGACAACCGCACGGCTGCGGCACCGGCACATCGTGCCGGTCTATGAGTTTGGCGAGCAGGAAGGCTGGTGCTATTACGTGATGCAGTTGATCGAGGGCCTGTCGCTCGACCGGATCATCAAGCTGCTCAAGGAGCCACCGGGTGCGGTTTCGGCGCGGGAGATGGAACGGATCTTCGCGGCAGGGCCAGAGGCAGCCAAGGTCATCCACAAACCATTGACCCCCGTCCGGCCGGTGGGTGACACCGACAGCCGTGTTTTTCGGCGTGATGCGTGGGCGCAGATCGCGAAAGTCGGTCTGCAGGCAGCGGATGCGCTGCGGTACGCACATGGGCGTGGGACGCTGCACCGGGACATCAAGCCTGCCAACCTGCTTCTGGACTGCAATGGGGCAATCTGGCTGGCGGACTTTGGCATCGCCTCTAGAAAAGACCCGCTGAGCGAGTCGGGCGAGCACTTCGGCGGCACGCTACCCTATCTGGCTCCAGAGCAACTGGACGGCCGAACGGACGAGCGGAGCGACATTTATGCCTTGGGCATCACGCTCTATGAACTCTGTACGCTGACCCCAGCGTTTGAGGGAGCCACGCGGATTGAACTCTTGGACAAGCTGCGGCATCAGTCGCCCCGCGCGCCGCGGACGATCAATCGTCACCTCCCCGTCACGTTGGGGAGGATCCTCTTGAAGGCGACCGATAAGACACCCGAGAAGCGGTTTCAGACCGCCGGCGATCTGCTGCAGGCGCTGCGGCGGTTCCACCGACAACTGCTTGGTCAGGAACCACAGCCGCCGAAGTCACCGTTGGGCAACCTGTTCGGCGGCCTCTTCGGAAAGCAGGATCCGTAAGCCGGGCAGCGGTCTTTCGCCACTGATGGCGTCAGCCTAGGCCATCACCCGACGGACCCGCCCGCCGTTCAAATCACGCCGCCATGGGTGCGGTAGGGGGTGGCGAAGTCGGGGGCGTCCAAGCCCCAGATCCGCTCCCAGATGTCCGGGATGTGACGCAGGCCTTCCGACGTGTAGATCAGTTCTTTGGCCCGGGTGTCGGGGCTGGAACTGTAAATCGGCAGAATGCAGCCGACATTGATCAGTACACTCAGCGCGAGCAATCCGCTCAACAGCAGAGATCGCATCGGAATCCTCCGAGAATGACCAGTCCTTGATCGCGTCGTGGCTCTGCCATCCAGAACCACGATTTCCATGCAGCGAAGATTCGTTTGCGGGGCTGAAAGTCCGCGAATGCGGGCTTGGAAGGGATTCGGTGTGAGCTGCTAAAGCGTCTCGTCCGCAGTAGTTGCGACAACAGGAACCGGTTCGATCGACGGTGCTGGCACGTCTTCCAAGACCTGACCGTTCTGGCTCTGCTGCGCCTCTCTCGCGGCTTGTTCTTCAAGCAGCCGCACGCGTTCTTCCATCTCTTTGCCGGGCTTGAAAGTCACGACGTACTTCTCCGGAACAAACACTTTGTCGCCCGTCCGGGGATTCCGCGCCTTCCTCGCCGCACGCTTCTTCACCTCAAACACACCGAAATTGCGGAGTTCAATCCGCTTTTCGGCAATCAGCGTTTCGACAATGGCGTCGAAAGTCTTCTGCACGATTTCCTTGGTCTTGAGTTGAGTCAGACCAATTTCGTCGGAGATCGCCTTGACGATTTCTTTCTTTGTCACGACTCGATTCTCCTAGAGGCGTCGTCCGCTAGCCCGTCCACTGAGTCAGCATCACAGTGTTTTAACTGTAATGCCTTGTGAGACTTAGTGTCAAGCCAACTCAACGCCCCGCGAAAAAATCGATGGAAGCCTGCCTCCGGCGGGTGGAAGGTCCACAACACCGGGTGAATGCATCCTGCCAATCGTTATCGGCGTTACATTCGGCAAACTTTGACAATTCAGGTTGATTTCTCGAAAACTCCTGGTTCCTTGGCCATTTCCTTCAGGAAATGGTGCAGGGGGCGATATTCCCACGGTGCTTCCGCCGTGGCATGCGCCGTTTTGAGCTGCGCCAGGTACTTCTCCGTCAACTGCTCGCCCACGCCGGCGTAATTCGGATCACAAAAATACACCCGACAGCCAAATGGCCTCCGCTCCCGCGCGGTGCACAGGCCTCCGATTTGGAAAGGGCAGGTGGCGTCATCGACAACCGACCCGGCTGGCAGCCCATCTTCCAGCAGCAACTCGGCTTCTGTCCGCGAGATGAACAGCGTGTGCCCATACTCGCGAAACCGGCAGCAGCGGCCGCTCAGTTCACAGACCGGTGCCGCCGCCGCAACATCCGCCGCCAGTGCCTCATAGATCTCCAGCAATGCCGCGCGCGTGGTCAAATGCGGATGACCGCCTTCTGAGCCTCGATATGCTCAATTTGATGGAGCTTGCCCTGTCCCGCGCCGGGGCAACCAGGTTTGATCGCCTCCCAGTCTTCAGGCGTCTCCAGGTTTGAATCCCAGAACGGCCAGGTACGGCACTGCCGCGGCCGCACGGGGTAGATCGTACACCCCCGCCCCTGTCCGTCAAAAAATGTGCAGTCGCCGTTGGCGAATTCTTTGAGGCTCGTGCGCCGGCCCACCAGCCGCGTGTGCTCAAGCTTCATTTCGCCAATCGACTTGCCGATGTACTCGGCAATTTTTTGCTGCTCCTCCTGAGTCACCCAGACCACACCTTCCGCGCCTGTGCAGCAGTTGCCGCACTGTGTGCAAGTGAAGGCCAGACCGTCCTTGTACCACGGTTCGTCAGCCATTGTTGAAGGTTCCCGCTGGTCAGTCGTTCGCCAAACCCATGAATTATCATTCTATCGAATTCCGCAAGTGCCGTGCATCTCAGCGGAAACTGAGATAACTTGCGCGGGTGGCGCAGATCCCTTGTCCGAAATCCTGGAACCCTGATGCATGACTGACACGTCCGCCTCCTCTCCCAGGTTCGACTCGCTGGAGCAGGAGGCGTACCTCAACTTGTGGCGGACCTACGACCGGTTGCGGGCGATTGAAGATGAGCTGTTCGACCGGTTCGATCTCACCGCCCAGCAATACAACGCCCTGCGGCTGCTGAAAGTGGTCCATCCGGGCACGCTGCCCACGCTCAAGTTGGGCTCGAAGCTCATTTCCCGCGCCCCCGACATGACGCGGCTGCTCGACAAGCTGGAAAAGCGAAACCTCATCGAGCGGCAGCGGCTGCCGGGAAATCGCCGCGTGGTGGAGGTCGGCATCGCCCCCGCCGGCATGGCCCTCCTCGAAGAACTCGCCCCGCTGGTGCTGGAGTGTCACCGCCGCCAACTCGGCCACGTCGACCCGACCACGCTGCAGGAACTGGTCACGCTGTTGCACCGCGTTCGACTGCCGCATGAGGCATGACATTGCCCGGCCAGAGACCGCAAAGTAGCCGAGTCACTCCGTGACTCGACACTACTCAGCGCGCGGGCTTCGTCCGGAACCCAACCCGGAGTGGACGATCGTCAGCCCCAAGGGGGCAAAATTCGACAGCCCAGGGCGAAGTTGGCAACGCCAACGGAGCCCTGGGTTCAACGACAACGAACGACAGAGCCCCAAGCGGGGCGTGACCAGTGAAGTTTGTCGGATGTTGAATGAATCTCACCCCGTTGGGGCTGTATTTCTAACTCCGACTCCGACCCAGGGCTCCGCCGACATCCGTCGGCTGCGCCCTGACACCACGAACTCCTCAAGGCGTGTCGCGACTTTCCAGCGTGTTAATTACCGCATGCTCCGGAAACTTCTTGTGCTCCAACCGGTGGCACAGAATTTCGACGGCACCCGGCTGCTCCAGAAACTCGGCGATGGCTTGATATGCCGCGGGGTCAGCCAGGGCCGCGACGAATGGGGTGAAGAAGTGCATGGATTGTGCCGTGAGGTAGTTCATCGGCCGCACCGATTCCAGGAACATCATTGCTGGCAACTGCATCCCTCGGGCTTCGATGGCCAGGCACAACCGTTCGACCAGCGCCTGCTGCGCGGGAGTCATCACGGTGGCCTCTGGCGGCGGCACCGCGAACGCATGTTTGAGCCACTGCCAGTTCAAGGGAACTCCGCGGAATTGATCGATTGAAGGCCTTCTGGGACCGACGCTGCTCACCGTTCTTGTGGCTCAGCCGCCAACCTGCGAATCGCGTCCTCGTTCAACCGTGCCAGCCGCACAACTTCCGAAATCGTGGCTCCCATTTGCTCATAAAAGCCACAGCCACTGGCTTGCCGGCCGAGCAGTTGATGCAGGAAAAAAGTCCCAACCCCTGACGCGGCGTGTGGATTGCCCGGCCGCCCGCTGAAACGCAGCACAATCCTGTTGTTACCGGCGGAACTCCATGCCGAGTCCAATCCCATTTCCGATGGGTATTGGCACCAGGGAGAAATGTTCGTTCCCTGTCTGTGTGGTGTCGATTGCCGCACTGGCGGCGAAGGCAATGAACCATCCCAGACAGACCTGGGAAAAGTAGTGGGCGTCGTCGTTGAGGCGGCTGATTCCCGGCAGGGCAGAAGCGGCGTACAGCCCAGTTTTCAGCAGTGGGTTTTCGGTCATCCGGGCGGCCGTCAGAAATGGGACGGCACCGACAAAGGCGTGCCCGCTGACTCCGTTGTTGTCCTGGAAGAAATTCCAATGCGACGAAGGCTCGCGGCTCGTCTCGTTGGGTCGGGAACCACCAGTTGCCTGCTGCATCACAAGCATAAACGGGGCGCCCACCGCGAGTGTCCGCATCCCGCGGCCTCCCCACTCTCCAACCGTTTCTTTTCCAGGAATGTCACCCGGCACAAGGTTCCATGCGGCTGCGCCGGCGAGGACTGGAATGGTGTAGAGGCCGTTCCCAAACGGCTTGATAAACGACGCTGCACGGTCGGTTTCGCGAGAGCGAAAGTCGCGCTGGTATTCTTCCTCAAATTCCTGATCGAAGTTGGTGTTCGCCATGGCCGCACCGCCGCCAAAGGCCAGCGCCAAATAGGTCAGGCTGGCGCGTCCGTAAAAGTTCCGGTGGTCTTCAACCACATGCGACCAGACATCCCGCGGCAGCTTCTCACGCAGCGGCTGGTCTCGCGAGTCTTCAATGAACCAGGTGGGTTCTGTGTAAACACCATGGCTCGGCGGCAGATTCCCCGCCTCCACTGAACTTGCCGGCTCGGCCACGGCTGGCTCGGGTTCGCTTTGTGCGCGAAAGACCTGTTGCGGCGAACTGAGGCAGAAATTCTTGTGCACGGTCGAGTCGCGTGCCACTGAATCAGGTGGCATACCGCTCCTGTCGAATTTGGCGGATGGAGCAACGATTGTCTTCGCAGCGGGTGTGGCCGCTGGCAAATGCTGGCCCATTGGCGGCATGAGCAGCCCGTGCGGGCTGCGATCCACGAAAGTCGAGACGTTTGACTGGCAGCCACAGACGCTGAGCAAAATCAGGATATTGATCGCGCGGGTCAAAACAGATCGCGACCCGGCAACAAGGCTTACAACAGCTCGCATGTGGAATCCGCTCCCGCAGTGTTGGCGGTCTGCGCGCGCCTGCCCGAGGCCATGTTCGTTCCACGGCGTCATTTGGATTGGCCGCAACGTCTGCTGTGGCTATGGAGATGGAGAGTCGCGGGCTTTTACGGCGAAATGCCGGAATCGTCAATATGGGAGAAGGGCCAGCGGACGTTTCTAAACTCGAATTCATCGAGTTCGATCGGCAGCACACCTCCGACTGGATTCGCGATGCACATCGGAGTCACCGGTGTCTGCCCCGTGCCGGGCTTGAACCGGCACTTCGGGCATTCACGGGCCGGGGATTTTGCGGTCGTGCGCGGGGAAGCAAGAAATGCCAAGAAAAGATAACTTGTGAATATTACAGTGTCACAATGCTCGAAATCTCTATGGTAAGGACCCGTCCAAGGCCGAGTGCGAAAACAACGAGATGAATGGAATAGTTCGCAGACGGACGTGAGCGGTCCCATGGCGTGGTGCTCACTCCGCTGGCAGTTCCGCCGGCGTGGCTCGCGTCATGTTGAGCGAGGCATCGACGGTGTTCTCGAAGCCGTTGATGATTCTCTCGTCGACCACTTCGGCGACGACGCGCTGGGCGAAGCGGTAGCCTTCCCAGAAGCCCACCTGGGCGCCGTCGATGACGGGGTTGGTGAAGCGCGTGCCCAGCACGCTGCGGTGATGTGTCGGGCGGGCGATCTTCTCATCCAGCCGGGTCGAGCGGTTTTGCACCCAGTCGACCGCCTTGCTGATCCGCTGCATGTTTCCCTGTGAGGAGACGCTGTAGTCCGAAATGGAGACTTCGGGGAGGTTGATCACCGTCGCCCCTTCGGCCACGGCGGGGCGGCGGGCGTGAGCCACGCGGCCTTCGGCATTCTCGACGGTGGGCAGAATCTGCGTTCGGCCAGGCACGGTCGCCGACAGGGCGTCGTCGGCCAGGCGGAAGACGCTCCACTCGCCCACGGCCATGGCGTTGTAGGTGACGTTGTTCAAGTCCCAGCCACTTTGAGGCTGGTTGATCGACTTTGGCAGGTTGGCATAAAGGGCCAAGGGCGAGTACGTGGTGGACTGCCAGGCGTGCAGGTCCACATCGTCCCAATACAGCGGCTGCTCCAACGGAGTGCCGGCCGCGATGGCCGGCTCAATTTCGCCCGACACTTTGGCGCTGGTCGTTGGGCTCTTGAGCCGGTGAGATTTCGCGGCCAACGCGGGAATCGCCGCGACGGTGTTGTAGATCGTCCGCAGCGGCCGGCCGTCCAACTGCGTCTCATCGAAGCTGGTACCGGAGAGTTCCAGAATGGTGGGTGTCAGGTCGGCCAGCCGACAGGGGCTGTCGACCCGCGCGCCGCGGCGGATGCCGGGACCCGACAGGTACCAGGTGGCATGCATTGACTCGGCCAGCGGGTAGCCGTGGGTGGTACCGGGGGTGCTTTGCGTGGCGATGATCCAGCCGTGACGCGCGGTGACGACGAGGTCCGGAGCGTAGTTGCGTTCCTGCTCTTTGATGTTCTGCTGCCACAGCATGTGTCGTGTCAGGGCGACAACACTGTCGGGGTAGTCCGTCCCCGTCGTGACCCACAGCCACTCGGTCTCGTCATGGAACTGCGGCAGGAACCCTTTGCGGGTCGCCGCCAGCAGTCCCAGCGGATCGGTCGCCGCCTGCGGCACAGGCTCCCAAGAGACGCTGCCATCGGTGCAGGGGGCGACGTTTTGCACGGGCGTGTAGCGGTAGAGCCACCGACCGTCCGGGCCGCACTGGCGCTCGATGACCGCCTGTCCGCGGTCACACGTGGTGATCAGGATGGAACAGTCGTCGAGCTTCATCAGCACGAGATCAATGGGGTTATGCAGTTGACCGCAGTCATCGGCCTTGGTGGCCCCAGCGAGGGTCAGCGGCAGGTTGATCGGCGTCAGATGCCCGGCCAGGGGATACTTGAGCAACTGGCCTGGGGCGGACGGACCACTCCAGTTGCCGGAGGGGTAGCCACCGCGCGGGAAGTACAGCCGGGCGCAGCCGTCGGAGTCGCCGTCGATAAACACGAACTGGCGGGAGTTGTCGCCCGCATGGCAGTTGGCATAGCGGTGTTGTTTGACCGACAGCCCCAGGCCGCCGCCGCACCACTCGCCCTTCGCATTGATCCGGCGTGGCTCAAACAAGAACTCATTCGTCAGGTCAAATTTGGCGAGATGCCCGAACTGACCGCCGAGGTGGCCGTGATCGCTGACCAGAATCAGGTATGTCGATTCGAGGCGGCCCTGTGAACGCAGTTCGGCCGTAATTTCCCCAACGAGTTTGTCCGCGCGGGCGATCGTCTTCCGCGTGCTGCCAAACTGTCCGCGGCACTGCTTGTGGCTCACCGAGTCGGTCTCCGGCAGCCAGATAATGGTGACCGGATGCTTTTCGCGCAACAGATGATGCACGGCGAAGTGCGTGTTCGCATCGTCGATGTATTGCCACGCATCCTGCGCCTGCAGGTATGGCAGGTGCCGCGTCATGCTCCGCATCCACAGCGGCGGAGGGATCGTTGTCATCACGGGCAGCACGCCTGTCGCCCAGTCGCTGCCCTGCCCCCGCAAATGGTTGTAGAGGGCGGGGGTGTTGCTGGTCTTCGATTCTTCGAAACGAGCGGCCTCTTCTGGTCCGTGGAAGACACCCACGGTGGAAGCCTTGGTGTTGAGGATCGCCCGGTCGAGTCCCTGCGGGTTCAACTGCCGCGCGCTGCGGTTGGGACCCATCGGTTCCAGGAACGACTCCGAACTCATCCGCAACCGGCTGAACCGCGTCTGTCCCTTGAGTCCGTGCCGGTCGGAGAAGCATCCCGTCCACATCGTGCCATTGGAGGTGATGGTGTCGGACGGGAAGGCGGTGAAGGCGTTCTGCATGTAGACGCCGCCCTGCACGAAGTGCTCGGTCAGGTGCGGGATGTGCTGCATGGCCGACATCTCTTCGACAATGTCTGGACGCAGTCCGTCGACATAGATCACAACGACATCGCCCGGGCAGCCAGGCCGACCCTGTGGAACATCGCAGGGAACTTCCGTTCGGAAGGTGGCGGGCTGGACATTCGTGGGTTTGGAAATATCGGCGTAAAACTCGCCGCAGTTCGCCGAGGCGTCAAAGTCATTGATGCCCAAATAGAGCCGGCCCATCTCTTCGGGAACCCAGCTCCGTCCCGCTCCGACAAAGAAGGGGCAACCTGCGCCAATTCTGCCGATCAGGCAGAAGCAGGGAGCCGGGCCGCGACCGGCGGCAGGCAGGGGAAATTCCTGAGTGTGCCATTCATCGCGGTAAAGAAATGTCCCCTGTGGGCCGACAACCCGCTCTTCGTCCCCGCGAATCTTCTCCACCTTGCCAATTTCCAGCCGACCGGTGGCACTGATCGTCAGGGGCTCACCCGCCCGAATGTCGATTCCGGTGTCACTCCACGGTTGATTCCCCGCGATGATCAGGGCGTTTTCTGGAACGTACACGGCGCTGGCGATGCCCGTGGCATCGGGTGCCGTCGGAGCGCATCCCCCCAGGCTCACGAGGAACAAGGTGAGCCACAGGCAAAAACGCCTTTCAGCGTGCCAGCGCACAGACGCCGGGGAGAACAACGGGAGCCGATCAAGAAGCATGCATGTACCGCCATGCAGGTCACGCGCGCCGAGCCGCTCGACGGAATGCGACCTGCAATCCGATCCAAAGTGAGGATCGTCAAGGTCGGCAAATCCGCATCAACCGCCCTGTTTGGCACACTAAACCCCGCTCAACCGGCCCGGTAAAATGTACGGGATGGTCAAATTCTGCCGCCAGCTCACTGGCGGCTCAACTGACCGCCCGGCAGCCGCCGGATGAAACGCTTCATCTCCAGAATGGTGATGGTCGCCAGCACGCGTGAGGTCTCCAGCGGCGACTGTTGCAGCACAAAGTCGACAGTCACTGGCTCGGTCGTGATCAGGTTGAGAATCTGCCGCTCTTGGGGGTCCAGCGTGAGTTCCCGCGCCGAATGCACCGATTCGCCTGGAGCGGTGGTGACCGGATTGACCATTGGTCCCAGCACGCTGAGGATATCGTCAACGTTTCTGACCAGCGTCGCGCCATCGCGGATGATGTCGTGGCAGCCTTCGCTCGCCAGACTGTCGATCGGGCCTGGTACGGCGAACACATCCCGTCCCTGTTCCAGGGCGTGCCGCACGGTATGCAGGGCACCACTGTTTCGCGTGGCTTCAATCACCAGCACCGCCAATGACAGCCCGCTGATGATGCGGTTGCGCTGTGGGAACAGGCCTGGCAGCGGGGCCTGATCGAGGGCACACTCGCTGAGGATCGCACCCTGCTGAGCCACGCGTCCGGCGAGATCAAAATGTTCAGGTGGATAGATGTGCTCGACGCCCGTTCCCAACACGGCCAGCGTGCGGCCCGCCTGAAGCGCACCGAGGTGAGCCGCCGCGTCAATGCCGCGCGCCAGACCGCTGACAACGGTCACGCCGGCACGGGCCAGGGCCGCGCCCATCTTTTCCGCCTGCCGCCGGCCATAGGCCGTGCACCGCCGCGAGCCCACAATGCCAATCGCCAATTGATCGCGTGGCTCAAGTGTCCCGCGGCAATACAGCACCGAGGGTGGGTCGGAAATCTGCTTCAAAACTGCCGGATAGCGGGCGTCGTCCCGCAGAATCAGCTCCACCCCCAAGCTGCGGCAACGCTCCAATTCCCGTTCCGCCTCGCCGCTGCTGGCGGCGGCGACAATGGCCGAGGCCAGCTTTGGACCAATCCCCTCGACTTCCAGCAGGACGCCGCGCGAAGCCGCGAACACGCTGGCAGGACTGCCAAAATATTCCAGCAGAGATTGCTGCGTCCGCGGACCAACGCCGGGAATCAAATTCAACCGGAGCGCGGTCAGAATCTCATCGTCAGTAGGCATCGGACCTCCGGAGCATTGAGCATCAATTCAGCAATGCAGACGATACGTGCGTTCAGTACACTTGGCAAGTTCAGAGGGGCCTGCGAGGTCATCCAGCTAGCGGCACAGTTCGAAAACCGGAACAGCGCTGACGCGACATGGAACCCCACCGAGCTCGCCTCGGTGGATTCGGGCTTCTGCACTAGCTAGGCGCGTCACCAACTCACAGCGTAGTGCAAAGGCCCGTCTCCATCGAGACAAGCTCGAAGGGGATGAGCCAATCAAAAATCGAAAATGGCCAAGCCCATGACTCTTGCTCGACAGCCGCAACCGAATCAGGCACGATGTGCGCTCCCCGTGAGACTCATCGATCCTTGGAGAGCCCCCCATGACCTCCGCACCGCGCCAGTGGCGTTCTGGACCAATCTTTTCCGCCATGATGCTATTGGGACTGCTGCTCAGTCCGCCGCTGCTGGCAGCCGGACCCGAGCCCGTTCTGCTGTGGCCGGATGGGGCACCAGGCGCGGTCGGAACCGAAGACCAGGACAAGCCAGCGGTGCGGATTTATTCGCCGCCAGAAGGGCTGGGGAACGGAACGGCCGTGGTCATCTGTCCCGGCGGTGGCTATGCCATTCTGGCGACCGATCACGAGGGGACGCAGGTTGCCCGCTGGTTCCAATCGAAAGGTGTGACCAGTCTGGTGCTGCGGTACCGTCTGGGAAAACGCTACAAACATCCGGCACCGCTGGAAGACGTGCAGCGCGCCATCAGATACGCGCGGGCCAATGCCAGCACGCTCAAGATTTCGCCGGACCGGGTCGGCGTGATGGGTTTTTCGGCGGGCGGGCACTTGGCATCGACCTTAGCCACACACTTCGACCGCGGCCGCAAGGACAGTCAGGACCCGATCGATCGGGAAAGCTGCCGGCCGGACTTTGCCATTCTCGGCTATCCTGTGGTGAGTTTGACCGCGGACTTCTCGCACAAGGGGTCTGGAGGCAACCTGCTGGGCGAGAACCCCAGTCCTGAGTTGCTGAAAAACCTGTCCAACGAAACGCAGGTGACCGCCGAAACGCCGCCCACATTCATGTTCCACACGGCGGAAGACACGGGTGTGCCACCAGAGAACAGTGTGGCCTTCTTCCTGGCGCTGCGCAAGGCCAAGGTTCCGGCGGAACTGCACATCTTTCAACAGGGGCCACATGGAGTCGGACTGGCTCCCGGCGAGCCCGCGCTGTTCACATGGAAAGACCGCCTGCACGACTGGCTTCGCCAGAACGGGTTGCTGACCAGCGGGATGCGGGCCAAGGTGAGCGGGAAGGTGACGGTGAACGGCAAGCCATTGCGGTGGGGACAAATCTCCCTCGTTCCGGTGGACTCGAAGGACAAGCCGGTCGGCTTTGCCATGATCTCGAACGGCAATTTTCAGATCCCCGTCGAACGCGGGCCGTTTGCCGGTGAATATGACGTCGTGATCATCGATCAAGGGAACGTCATTGCCGAGCCGACGATTGAGGATGCCAAACAATTGACCAAAGGGCAGATCCGCGCGACGGTCAAGGGCGAAGTGAACGTGTTCGATTTCTCCCTGTCAGACTGAACAGGACGCATGGCTGACCCGTCTCCTCGCTCAACCAACCGAACCGGTCGCTTTCGTCGAAAGCGCCGGTTCGGCCGGGGGACGCTGGCGTTTTTCGGCTTGGTGCTGCTGTTCGCGACACGCTACTGGGCTGAGCCACGAACGCGGGTGCCGCTCAACTCTGGCACGCTGGTCTTTGTCGAGCGGGTCGTCGATGGCGACACGCTGCTCTTGGCCGATGGCGAACGGGTGCGTCTGCTGGGGGTGAACACGCCAGAGACCAAGCACCCCTCCAAACCTGTCGAACCGTTTGGTGAAGAAGCCAGCGCGTTTACCCGCTCCCTTGTCGAGGGCCGCACCGTGCGGTTGGAACTGGACCGCGAACGCCGGGACAACTACGGCCGGATTCTGGCTTATGTCTATTGTGATCAGCGGTTCCTCAACGAAGAGCTGATCCGCGCCGGCCTGAGCTTCGCCCAGACGCGGTTCCCCTACAGCGAGCAGATGAAACGCCGTTTCAAGGCAGCGGAAGCCGAGGCCCGCAGCCACCGCCGTGGTTTGTGGAGCCTGCGACGGGAACCGATCCCCTGAACCGCCATGCATGCCGGGGCTCCGCGATGCCCGGAAGCCCCGCCGATTGCACCCGCCCGCGCCACGTGTCACTTGATGACAAACAGGACCGACCGCAGCCGTGGTTGACCATCGGCGGTCAGTTCCCCATCAATGGAGAAGTAGAACAGGTAAGTTCCAGCCGCCAGCGTCTTGGGTGTTTTGAGATTGAACTGGAATTTGTCCCCCTCCTGGCGAAACTGCAAATCGGGATTTGAGTTTCCTGGGCTGGCGACAGGCAGCAGCGTGTCGGGTGTCGCCAGGGATGCAATGCCGACAGCGGTGATGATGATCGGTGAAGTTGCGGTCGGCGCGTCGACGAGCTGGACGACAATTGGAATGGTGCTGCCCGCCTGCTTGGGTTTCGGGGAACCGGAGGCATCGACAACCTGATACGAGACGTAGGGGTTGCCCCCCGAAAAATTCCCGGAGAATTCGGATGTGTTGCCATTTGAGTCCGTCGCTGTTGCCGTGATGTAGGTGCCGACCGGCAGGGAGAACGGCAGAGTGATGCTCCCCGTTCCGCTCCCGCTGCCATTGGTGGTTACCGTCGCCGACTCAAGGTATCTCTCCCCCTCCCAAAGTCCACGGCTGTTCTTGGCCGTGTTGGCGTAGAAATCGATGGTGAATGTTCGATTCGCCGCCGAGTTTAGCGTGAAGTGAACCACTGTCTGACTGGCGTCGCTGACAGCCGAATTAACGATGGGGAAGTTTTGCAGATTGTTTGGACCAGCGTCACCGTCCAGAGTGTCATTCGCAGTGGGTCCATTCGGTCCATTGATCGGATAGTCCCCGCCGAGATCGATGCCCAACCCGTGGTTGGAGTGAATCGAGTTCCCCTGGATGCGGTTGCCGGTGGGGTTCGCGCGAAGATTGACCACCCACACGCCGGCCCCGCGCACGTTCTCATTGCCGGTGTCGCGCTGGCCTCCGTTGTACGCAATCGTATTCGCCAGCGCCGCGGTTGAGCCCCCAATCTGGTTGCCAACGGCCCCGATGCCAATGGCCACACCCGCGTAAAGATTGCCCAGCGGCTGGGTGCCCGTCACATCCGTGCCGATGAAATTGCCCGTCACCTGGGAGTTGACCGCCGCCAGCGAGGTGCCTCCGGAGGCGAGCGCAACGCCAGTTCTGTTTCCGGAAATGATGTTCCGTTCGGCGACATCCGCCACGCCGTCTCCGTCGCTGCCAATCCGGTTTGAGGTGGAGCCCAGCAGCGAGCCGACACCCTGCCAGTTGCCCAGGGCTCGGGTGCCCGTGCTGTCGGTCCCGATGAAGTTGCCCGCCACGACATTGTTGGATGCCGCCGAGAGCAGCACGCCATAATAGGTGGCGGCGATGACATTCCTTTCAGCGGCATCGTTCAAAAGGTCGCCGTTGGTGCCAATCCAGTTGTTCGATGAAGAGGTGATCAGGATGCCATAGGATTGGCTGTGAAAGTTCACCGTATAGCTGGGGAGGCCGTCGGGGGCTGTCAGGCCGCTCACGTCCGTGCCGATGAAATTGCCCTGAATGCGGTTGCCGCCGTTGGTGGTCAGATGGATCGCCATGTTGTCGCCGAAGCCACGGCCCAGGTTGTCGGCGAATCCGTTGATGGCCAGTCCCTGCACCGTGCTGTTGCCGGCGCTGATTGTCAGAAGTTTGGAGAAGCTGCCATTGTTGAGCACGACCTGCTGTCCGTTCAGTTCCACCCGCAAAACCGCGTTCTCTCCGGCGGCCAGGGTATTGCGGCTGGCGCCAGACTGACTGTAGCCGTCAATGATTACGGCGCGGGTGATCGCCGGCAGGACCGCCGTCGGCTGGATCGACCACCAGCTCTGGGAAAAGTCGGGGTCAATGTCGGAGATCGTCGTGTCATCAGCCGCAGTGGTGTGCGCGACGTTCGCCGTGCTGACGTGTCCGGTCAATCCGTCGTCTCGATAATAGAAGTGACGCGTGTCATTCGCGGCGAAGTCGAACGTGATCGTGTGCGGCTGGGCGCTGGGTGTTGCATTCGCATCCAGAATTGCCTGCCGCAGCGTGCCGCCGCCGGCATCGTTTGTGCTTGTGACCACAAATGTTGACA
The DNA here is from genome assembly GCA_021732845.1 of Planctomycetaceae bacterium. GTDB lineage: Bacteria > Planctomycetota > Planctomycetia > Planctomycetales > Planctomycetaceae > JAKFUF01. The sequence goes on from JAKFUF010000010.1 coordinate 63,191, forward strand.
GCACGACGCGGCATTCCAGAACCTCCGGGTGCGCCACGCCGCCGTAAAATCTGCGCCGTGGCCGAGGCGGGTTGATGAGCGAACCAAGGGAACGACCCAGGTGCTGAAGTCGTGCGGAAAGATCGACTTTGCGAACCCACGGCGAAAGAAGCATGTTCTCTCCAGACTGGCGGAGCCAAGGAATGGGAAAGGAGCGTCAGCGTGTCCGGGCCTCGGCCTGGACACACTGACCCGGATTGCACGCACGGAGATTTCGTCGGTACTCTCTGCGGCGGAAAAGCGGCAGCGCTTCTGCCGCTTCAAGGAATGGGATGCGCCATTCAGAGAAGGACGCTTGTGCGAAGTGAGCGGCGGTCGGTCACCAACAGCGGCAGCCAGATGCGTGATGGCCTTTGTTGTTTGCCACCTGCCGCATCTGAAGATGCGATTCTCCGCGGCAAACCTGCCAGAATTCCGCGGGTGGCCGCGGGAAAAGGATCTGGAGATGCAGTCCATGGAGGTTCGTGGCGGAAATTCGCGCAGGCATCGCATACGATGGCCTCTCGCGGTTGACTTCACAGCCGCGCCGCTGATGTTCCAGGGTTTGACATGCTACTGCTCGTGAGCCACGACTTGTTTTTTGGCAGCAAGATTACCGGCACCGCGCAGGCACTGGGGCTCAAGTTGCAGGTGGCTGGGACGTGCGCTGGGGCAGTGGCGGCAGTTCAGGCGGGCGAGTTTCAGGCGATCTTGCTCGATCTCACGCTGCCGCAACTGCAGATCGAAACCTTCGTGAGCGCGCTGCCGACGCCGCGGCCGGAGATTGTGGCGTTCGGGCCGCATGTGGAAACCGCGCTGTTTGAGGCGGCCCGCCAGGCTGGCTGCGAACTTGTGCTGCCCCGCAGCAAGTTCTCGGCGACCCTGCCGGAACTCTTGGGAAAATATGTGACATGAAAAGCCGCCCGCTCTTCTTCTGGCTCGTGATGCTCACCTTTGCCGTTGTTCCGGCGGCAATTGGGATGGTGGTGTTCGTGCCGCGCTACCGCCAGTCGCGGGCCGTACTGCGTCTGCGGCAAGCCGGAGTGCAGTTCGGCTCCTACGCCAGCGAAGACCCGTGGCTCGGTTCGCGCTGGCTGGTGACGATCACGCCAGACACGAACCTGGAGGCCCTGCCATTTCTGGCAGACCTGTTTCAGGTCAACGAACTGCATGTGGCTGCAGTGCCGAAATTCAACGATGAACACGCGCGGATCCTCTCTCGTCTGACGTCGCTCACCACCCTGACCCTCGACCGGGTCGATGTCGGTGACCGTGGCTTTGCTCATGTGCGCAACATCAAAAATCTGTACACGTTGAATTTGAGCGGCACGCGGATCACCGGCCGCACTCTTGAGAGGCTGCGCACCGCGGAGACTCTTCAGGCTTTGATGCTCGATTCGACCGCGGTGGCGGATGCCGACCTCGCCCACATTGGCGGGCTTCCAATGCTGTTTTACCTGCAGTTGGCCGGGACCTCTGTGGGTGATGCCGGGCTGAAGAATCTGGTGCCCTTGAAGAACCTGCAGCACATCGACTTGCATGGAACACGGGTGACAGACCAGGGAATGGCCCATTTGAAGGGCCACACAAAACTCAAGGAACTGTTCCTGGGCGAGACTTCGATTTCGGGCGAAGGGCTGCGGTTTGTTGCGGGGTTCCGGCTGGAAAGGCTGTTCCTGAACGGGACGCCCGTGGATGACGCGGCGCTGGAAGATGTGGGAAAATGCCTGCACCTGAAGAGTGTGAAACTCGCCCGCACGCGGGTGACCGACGCCGGGATGCACCACTTGACCGGCCTAAAGTTGCTGGAGGGCGTTGTGCTCACCAAAACCCAGGTCGGCGACAGCGGTGCCGCCGAAATCATCCGTGGCTGCAAATCGCTCCGCACCCTTCAACTGAGCGGTACCCAGGTGACCGACGGGTTGGCCACAGCCATTTCCGACTGGCCTCATGGTTTTTTGGACGTTTCGAACACGCGGTTTTCCGATTCGGGGTTTCATCAGATTCGCAAGTTTCATGGGACTGTGGTCTACAATCAGCGAACTCCCGATGGACAGCCCGGCCTGGAAGTCCACGGTGAACCGTCAGGCAGAAAGTGATCTCTACGTTTGAGATTTGAAATTGCTGTTTTGCACACGCATACTTTGCTTTGAGATCCCACCCGAACAGGAACCACCCATGCGCTCAGCATTCATCCGCGTCCTGTTGATCAGCCTTGCATTCTTTCTCAGCAGCCAGTTCGCTGCGGCAGCCGAGCAGCCGAACATCGTGGTCCTGCTCGGCGATGATCAGGGGTGGCGTGATTTTGGATTTATGGGCAACACCACCATCCGTACGCCGCACCTCGACCGGCTGGCCTCCCAGGGGACGGTGTTCACCCAGGCGTGCGTGCCACACAGCCTGTGTCGCCCTAGCCTGGCGACGATTCTCACAGGGCTCTATCCACATCAGCACAAGATCTCGGGCAATGATCCGCCCAAGGGGACCGATCGCGCCGAGATGCTGCGGCATGTCCGCCGTCTGCCGATGGTGCCCAGGCTGCTCGGCGAGCAGGGCTATGTGAGCTTCCAGTCCGGCAAGTGGTGGGAAGGGGCACCGGCCCTCGCTGGGTTCACCAAGGCGATGTCGCACGGTGACCCCGCCCGCGGCGGCCGCCACGGCGATGTCGGGCTGGTCATCGGCCGGCAGGGGCTCAAGCCGGTGACCGACTTTCTGGACGAGGCGGCTAAACCCGCGCCTGGCCAGTCCAAACCCGCGCCATTCTTCCTCTGGTATGCCCCGATGCTGCCGCACCAGCCCCACAATCCTCCCGCGCGGCTGCTGGCCAAATACCAGGCCCCCGGCAAATCCGAGCATGTCGCCAAGTACGAGGCGATGTGCGAATGGTTCGATGAAACGATTGGCGAGATGCTGGGCGAACTCGACAATGGCAAGCTGACCGAGAACACACTTGTCATCTTTCTGACCGACAACGGTTGGATTCAAGATCCCCAAGCCGCCAAGTTTGCTCCCCGCAGCAAACGCTCGCCCTATGACGGCGGCCTCCGCATACCGATGATCCTGCGCTGGCCTGGCAAGGTCCCCGTCAGCCGCAACGAGTCCCTCGTCTCCAGCGTGGACGTGGCTCCCACCTTCTACGCCGCCGCCGGAGTCAAGACGCCCGCCGAATGCACCGGTGAAGATCTGGTCGAAGTCGCCAAAACAGGCAAGAGCCACGGCAACGTGCAGTTCGGCGAAACCTACGCCCACGACGTGGCGGACATCGACCGCCCCGCCGCCAGCCTCGAGTACCGCTGGTGCCGCACACCCGAATGGAAACTGATCCTGCCGCAGAACCCAGACATGCCGGTGGAACTGTTCGAGATCGGCAAGGATTCGGGTGAGGAACACAATGTGGCCGACAAACACCCGGAAGTCGTGGCCCGTCTCAAAGGCCAGATCAACGCCTGGTGGAGCCCGTGAGCAGGGCCAGCCGTGTCGAGTCGATTGCGAGTTCCAAGACGAACCGCTTGCATCAGTTGTGTGTCTCAATTGAGCAGGTTGAACTCGTCAACGCGTGATTGACGGTTCTCCCCTTCACCCTACTGGCAAGCGGCAGGTGATGACACAGCAACTGCGGCAGATTGATGACGGCATCTTTATGGTCTCAAACCTGTTTTCACCGGAGGAATGTCCCGAACTGATTGCGCGGGCTGAAGGGCTCGGGTTTGACGCCGCCTCGGTCCGCACGCGATCGGGGCCGCGGATGATGACCGACCTCCGCAACAATGATCGAGCCGCGCTCGATGACCCGGCGCTGGCGGAGACGATGTGGAGCCGCATTCGCCCCTATCTCCCGGAACTCGACGGTTGTGTGGCTTGCGGTGTCGATTCCAGCATTCGGTTCTACCGCTACTTTCCGGGCCAGCAGTTCAAACGGCATCGGGACGGGGCAGTCACCAATGAGGCGGGGCAGACCAGCAAGCTGTCGTACTTGATCTATCTGAACGACGACTGCCAGGGCGGCTTCACCACCTTCCGCGAAAATCGCGAAGTGAATGGCGTGTTCGAGACGGTGGAATTCGTCGTTGCCCCCGCGACGGGAACGGCACTCCTGTTCCGCCACGAGCGGTGGCATGAGGGAACGCCGGTGACCGAGGGCAGCAAGTATGTTCTGCGGAGCGACGTGTTCTATCGCCCCATGGGGAATTGAACGGCCGGTTCCGCCCTCCCGCCGCGTGCCGGGTGAGGTGGCGGCAACAGCGTGGGGGCGGGCGTTCAAATTTCACAATTGGCGACGACTTCTTGCCATTTGATTCAAGCCAGAATCAGTGTGACAAGCACTCGTCATGGGGAACAGCCAGCATTTCCTCGGCAACCGCCCGCAGCCCGTGGATCATCAAGGCGGACCAAAGTCGACAAGGCCCTTTCGCGAATGGCTGCCTTGGGTGACGATTGTCGGCGGACCGCCTGTCAGGCGGAGTCCGGTGCCGCAGGCATCACGCGGTAGCGATTGTTCCACTGAGGCGGAATTTCACCGCTGCGTCAATCATGAGCCGGGATTGATTCCCGCGCTTCGGAGCTGTGCCCGCAGGGCTTCGATTTCCCGCTCGGCGGCTAGTCGCTTCTGCTGCTCCTGCTCGCGCTCGCGCTCCAACATTGCCCGCATCCTCTGCTCCGCCGCCAGTTTCCGTTCTATCTCGTCTCGCTTTCGGTCGGACTCCTCGCGTTCCCGTTCGGCCTCCTCGCGTTCCCGTTCGGAATCGGAAAGTTGCTTGAACAACGCCCCGTCGGGCCGATACACCTTCAAACCATCCAGGCCGTTCTCGAAACGGATCTGCAGGCGCGGACTGACAAAATCGGGTTGCGCCGCCCTCTCCCGCAGCCGGGCACCGTCGCGCAGCCAGATCTGCAGTGACTCTGACGCTGGATTGTACAGATAGTATTCCTCGACCCGATGCCGTTCGTAGAACCGGAATTTCTCCTCCATCTCCTGGCCCAAGTTGCCTGGCGACAGAATTTCGAAGACCACCTGCGGCGCGATGTTGTCTTCCCGCCATTGGATATAGGAACCGCGATACTGCTTGCCTCGGCCGAAGACGACCATGACATCGGGAGCACGGCAGATCTGGTTGCTGCCCTTCACGGGATACCAGTTCATGTTGCCGATCACAACCACATTCGGATTGGTGGCATACTGGCTGGTCAGGTTGGTGAAGAGCAGCGTGATCCAGGCGAATTGCGCGGAATTGTCGCCCATCTCAACTCCGTCGTCATCGGGATACTCAATGCCGTCTTCGACATAGCATCCCAGCGGGTTGGCTGCCGTCGACATTCTCATGACTCGCTGAATCCAGGTGCGCGGAGTGGAGCCTGCATCAGGGTCCGACTCCCGAATTCTATCATGCTTCCCGAACGACCGCTGTCTCAAGGTCAACTGCCACAAAAAGCTCACCCCCATCCATGACGACTTCCGGGGAATGAAACACGAAGCACACACTTCAGACGGTGGGGGCCAGGAAATCACAGACTCTGCGACGGCCCGCAAGACGGGCAGCTTGGGGCTAAGTTGCTTCCTCAAAAACTTCCCACTTGCCTTTCCGCTGAACCATCAAATTCAGGCTAAGTGCATGCGTGCTTTCCCGCTCATGGGCAGTACGTGTCGCCTGACGCAGGAGCTCGAGCCCACCCTTGGTGGATGCGGTGGTAGTCACAAGCACAACATCCCGCGTAGGCACACCAACCACAATCTCTGGAGGAATGTCGTCCGCAAGGGACTCCCACAGTTCGTCGACCAGGAGCAGGCACGCTTCGTGGTTGTTTCCAACAACCACGTTAACCAATGGCGGGTCTCCTTGAACCTCGATCTCTCCGAGTTGCTTTTTCAAATTGTGGATGGCGATCAGGCGCAACTCTGCCAGTGTAATTCCGAGCTGACTCAGGTCCTGAGCCCGCATCATCCGGAACGCCGTGGGCAGGTCAAAGGCATAGGTGATCAGCAAGTCGCCCACGAGGGGCTCGACAACAGGCGCATCCTCGTCCTCGTGGACGATTTCGCTCATGGCCGCCAGAAAATTTGCATGCTTGATGCGCGGTACGATGAGGGAGGGCGAAAGTTCTGCTTCCTCCGCTTCGTTTCGGACGATTCTGCTCATGATTTGATCTCGCTCAAAGATGTGATTTGTCGAGGGACTACCCCGGCCGCGCCCACTGCCGGTGTGGTGGAGAAATCATCGACTCCCGAATGATCATCGTTTTGCCCAACGTCGGCAGCCGTGGAAAGTGTTGCGCGCACTCTCCGCTGGCTGCCAGAACCCCAGAGCGTCTGCATTCCGCAGGGTCAATCGTCTAAGCCTACTTCCCCGCCGTCTTCACCGGCCACTTCAGATGCCGGTGCAGGAAGTCATAGGTGCCTTTGCCGTTGATCGTATGCGGCCCGTTAAAGACTTCCATTTCGGTCATGCCGGGGAGGCCGACGAAGTCGTAGTGGCGGAGAACTTTGGCGAATTCCCAGGCGACCCATTCATCAATGGAGACGCCATCGGTGTGGCCGCGTTCGACCATGAACGGGCGCGGGGTCATCAGCATCGACAGTTCGGCGTAGTTGGCGTAGTGCCCCATGTTCCACTCAAAGATCTCGTACTCGCCGGTGAAGATGTAGCTGTAGGGGGCCGAGACCGTTGTGTTCTTCATGACCCATTCATTGTAGTCGGCCGAGCAGATCGACAGGGCGTAGTCGGTCAGCATCGGGGGCACACGGACCGCCGTCTTGCCACCGTAGGAAAGGCCGTAGAAGCCGATCCGCTGGGGATCGACATTGGGCAGCGTCTTGAGGAAGTCGATGGTCCGCTGGTGCTGGGGGATGATGTAGCTGAACAGCGACCGCTTGAGCGGGTTGGATTTCCGTTGCAGCGTGCGGAACCGGTCCTGGCCGCGGTACGGATTCTGGGGGGCGTAGGTGATAAAGCCACGCTTGGCCAGTTCCGCCGTGAACGCTTTGTAATACGGGAAGCCCGACGCCGTTTTGCTGATCGTATCCATCGGCACGCCTTCCAGCCCATGCTGGCAGACGACGACGGGCCGCTTTTCGCCCGGCTGCAGATCCTTGGGAAGCAGCAGAATGCCGCCGGCAATCACATCGGGATAGACATCGATCACGACTTCATAACCGGTGTATTCCGGCTCATCCAACACCGGTCGCGTACGGACATTGGGGGGCATGTCGGCGGCGGGCAACCGGCCGATCATTTCGTTGTAGACCAGGTCACGCAGGGGCTGGGCGGTCTTGGTCCAGGTGTCCACATTCGTGCGGTCGGCGGTGCTCCACAGCTTGTCACGCACCTTGTAACTTTCGCGCATCAGCCGCTGGGTGAAATCGACCAGTTCCTGCACCTGCCGCCGCTGGCGGTCTTGCGGATCGAAACCGGCGCGGGCGTCCTTCAATTCCACCGTGGCTGCGGGGTTCTGCACTGGCTTGGCGAACTTCGCCACCCAGCCCGACAACGTCGGTGCCGAGACCGGCTCGTCGGTTTCCTTCGCCGCCATCAGGATCAGTTTTTCTTCAGCCTTCAGTCCGGCATAGGCTGGCTTGGCGCGGGCGAATTCTTTCTCGACTTCGGCCCGTGCCGGTGTCTTGATCACACCCGGTGCGGCACCGCCACGGCGGCCGGGTTTGACGGCATGCGGACCGGCAACTTCCGGAGCCTTGCCGGGGTCGATGGCGAGAACGCGGGGGGCGATCAGGCTGGCGATTTCGGCATCGCCAAACTCGGTCAACTGCGCCCACACGTTGCGATAGATCGGTTCCTGCCACACGGCTTCACGCGGGCCGAAGTAGCCACTGACGAGCGTGGCATCAATCCGCGGGTCGCAGGCAGCGCTGAACAGAGCCACAAGTCCGCCTTCGCCCACGCCAGCCACGCCGATCGGCAGGTCGACCTTTTCGGCCTCATTGGCGAGCGTGAACTGGTCGACGGCGGCCATCACCTTTTGGACTTCGTAGCCAATGACATGCCGGCCCATTTCAAACGCCTGGCGGTAGATGTATTCCCGATGCGCCTGGTTGGTCATGGCGACTTCCGGGTTGCCGGCAAAGGTGTCGTCGCGGCTGATGAGCGTGGGGATCAGCACTTCGATCCCGGCAGAGGCCAGCGATTTGGCAAACTGAGTCGTGGCTCCCGGTGCGAGCCCCACCAACATTTCTGGCGTCCAGTCCGCGTCGGGGAGGGCGATGATGCGGGCCACGGGGGCCTTTTCCGGTTTGAGCCACAGGCCTTCGGCGGTGACGCCGTTGAGGACCGGCCAGCGGACCTGATAGACAGTGAACCCGGCCCCGTTGGCGACTTCGGCGGGCTGCTGCGTGGTGGCGATCAGTTCCAGCCCTTTGGCCGGCACGCGGGGATCCACCGCGCCAATGTAGACTTTAAGACGGTCGCGGTTGGGGGTGATGCTTTTTTCGTAGGCTTCGACGCTGGAGAAGTCACGCTTCCAGAGTGCAGCCCGGCGTTCGGCAGAGGCGGCCAGTTCCCGCAGGGCGAAACGGTCGATACCATCGACCATCACCACATCCAGCGGCTGCTCCATCACCAGTGGCTGCGTCCCCGGCAGCGGATCCGCCTGGACCAACCCGCCAGCGGTCATCACCAGAGCCAAACCGGCCAGTCCAGCCAGCCACGTGCCTGTTCGCTGCCGCATGCGTCACTCCTCAGGTGTGTTTCACGAAGTCGGGATTGTCTAGTTCGGCGAGCCGGGCGGCTTTTACCCTGTTAGGCAGCACGTTCGGCGTGGTCAACAAAACGTGTCGATCTGCAGGGCGACGATGGGGGAGGGCGAAGCTCCTGCTGAGCCGCGATTGCCAGTGTGCGCTGATTTATTGGGTAATTCTGCTCATTGAAAGACTCGAAATTCGTGTGGCGGATCGAGTCATCTGCTGCTCACGGCTCGGCAGGAGCCTCGCCCTCCCGCCACGTCGCTCGCCTATCGTGAGGCAGTGCTGCTGGTGCCGATGGCCCACAGGGATTCAAACGTGCGGATGTAGATCCGCCCATTGGAGACGGCGGGGGAGGCGGAGATGGTTTCCTCCAGCTTGTTGACGCTGAGGACTTCGAATTCGGGACCTGCCTTGACCACGGTGACGTTGCCGTTGCGGGCACAGAGGTAGATTTTGCCATCGGCGGCCATGGGAGAGGCGCGGTGGCGGTCACGGGTGGTGGGCTTTTCGTAGTGTTCTTTGCCGGTCTTGGCGTCGAGGCAGATGAGGTTCCCATTCTCGCGGCAGAGATAGACCAGCCCCTCGTAGACGAGAGGCGACGACACGTCCGGCGTGTTCGAGTCGCGCGTCCACAGCCGGACTTCCTTGGAATCCGTGACGTCTCCGCTGCCGGTGGGGGCCAGCCCCAGGACGGGGCCATTCTTGGCGGAGGGAACCACAATCAAACCAGGGACGGCGACGGGCGAGGAAACGAGACGCAGGGCTGAATTGTAGGACTTGTGCTGAATGCCGCCCGACCGCCAAAGTTCGTGGCCGTCGGCCAGGTCGTGAGCCACGATGTAGTCGGCACCGTGGGTCAGCAGGAAGGCCCGCGTGCCGTCGCGGTACATGACGGGCGAGGCGTAGGAGTGTTCGTTTTCGGAATGGGCGGGGCTCGGACGGGGCTGCTTCCAAACCTCGTTCCCCGTGGCTCCATCCAGACACACCGTGAAAGCTTCGCGCGTCTTGGGGTTGCCGTCGCCATGGATCAGTTGCAGGTACAGCCGACCCTGGTCGAGCACCGGCGTCGACGACATGCCGAACTGGATGTCGAACTTGCCGTACTTGTCCTGAACATTGATCCGCCAGACTTCGACACCGTCGACGGTGAAGCAGGCCAGCGTGCCGTTGCCGACAAACGCCCAGACATGCTTCCCATCGGTCGAGGGTGAGGCCGACGCCATGTTGCCTTCATCGCCGCGGGCGGTCTTGTTGCCGCCGCCCAGTTGCGCGCGCCAGAGTTCCTTGCCGGCCGTGCTGATCGCCAGCAATTCCAAGTTGTCGCCGTTGGCGGTGGTCACAAAAATCTGGCCGCCCCAGACCGCCGGAGTCGAACCGGCTGGTCCCGGCATGGGCAGCTTCCAGGCGATGTTGTCCGTGGCGCTCCATTTGACCGGCACCCCCTTTTCGGGCGAGATGCCGTCGTTGTGAACGCCGCGCCACTGCGGCCAGTTGTCGGCCGAGGCGACCCCCGTCAACAGACCAGCTTGCAGGACACCCACGAGGAGAATTGATGCAGCGAACTGCAATTGGCGTGTGGCAACCAACGAACGCATATAAACCGCCCTCGAGGGAATGAGATCGCATCAACAGTCAGACATTCGGCAGTTTCCCCGCCGGTCGCGTGGGCGTCAAGAAGGTCGCTGCGAGAGGCAGGGCAGAGGGGATCACAAGAACTGAGCCACCAGCAAAGCCTCGACTCCGCTTCCTGCGGTTAGGTCCGCGCCCGGCTCGACCCCAATCGGCCATCACAAATCGAAAATCGAAAATGGCAGCACGCTGGTTTGCCGTGACCGTGCGGAACGGTACGATGTCGTTCGGCAGCAGATGTTCATTCAAGGGCGAGGCTGACGCAGATCTCGCGGGAGAAAGTGGCGGAGATGGCCGTTCCAAGTCCCAAGCAGCTCCTGAAACTTCTGGAGAAGATCGACCGTCCGGGAGCGTTCTGCACGCATGGCAGCCTGCCGTCAATCCTGCCGGGATTGGCGGTGGAGGGCCTGGGACAAGTTGCCTTGCCGCTGGGGAAACGCGATGCAGCGGCGCTGAAGAAACTGGCGCGGCAGGCACTGGTTCGAAGGTTGCTCCGCCAAGTTCAACTGGGGACGGCGGCATGGGCGCAATCGGACGCCTGTCGCTTCATCATTTGACGAATCGGTAGGTTCCCTTGTTCTGCTTGGCGATCTGTTCCAGGCATTCCCTGCCAGACTCGTCCTTCAGCGCGATGGTGTGGACGGTGGTCCCCTGGGCATTGCGGTTGCGCACCATGGCAACGATGAAATCGGGGTCGTCAAACACCCCGTCAGTCAGCAGGTAGATCACATCCGGCTTCATCAGCAGTGCTTCCTGCAGGGCGAACTCCGGGTCGGTCTGGCCACCGGGCTTGATTTTGGACTTGATCCAGCGGATGGCCCGCGACTTGTTTTGGGGCGTGGCGGGAATGAGGGCGGTCGCCTGCAGTGTGCCAAACAGTCCGATGGTCTCGTCGCTGAAGAAGTACACAAAAAACGTCTGGTGTGGCTTGAGGCTGTTGATCGTCTTGACCAGTTCGGAAATCGCCCGGTTGAAGCGGCCCTCATCGCCCATGCTGCCGGAGCGGTCGACGATGAATACAAACGACTGCCCCTCCGATGAGGAGCCGAAAAAGCCGACCTTGATCTCAATGTCGCCGCTGCCGTCGGAGTCGCTGTCCCCTGAGCCACTGCCGGTGGTGCCGGTGCCCGCGCCAAACCCGATGGGGACCATCTGGTCGGTCATTTCGCCGCTGGCGGCGGGTTTGTCGTCATCAATCGCGGGCATTTGAAACGCGACATTGTCGAGGGCGTTGCCGAACTCTTCGGCACCCTGCTCCTGTCCAAAAACCGAGGAGATGCCGACCGTGGGTTCATCGTGTGGCCTGCTGAAAACCAGCAGCGCCATCACAGTGAGAACGACTGCGTGCAGACACCCCGACAAGAAGTACCACGGATTCAGCGAGATCCAAGTCATGATCGCGGTCAAGGTGAGCGCGATCCGTTCGTTCCAGTCGCGTGGCTGGACCACGGGCCGCGGCGCATCCTGAACGATGAACTCCTGCCGGGGCGGCAGAGGCGGCGGAACCCTCAGTTTCTGCAGTTTGCTCAGACGCATTGTCATTCACGCCATCAGGATGCAGAGGATGGCTCCGCGCTGCAGGATGACCAACTCAATAAGATCGCACGATTTGCGGATCGCATGCCCCACTTGGCCTGACGCACCCTGAGCCACGGCCACATCTCTAGAACACTCATCGGGAATCGAAGTTCCGTCACACCTGTCAATTCAGTGTGCCCTGTCGACCGGGAAATTGAAATGGTGACTTGATCCGGTTCTCGGGAATTTAACGGGGCCAAGAGGATGGAAGCGCCTCCGAAAGTTTGCGCTTTGCGCAACTGTTGCGAATTTGTACAGGTTCGTGATCCTACATATTGACCCTGCATTCTCGCCATTGATACCGTATATCACTGCTCCTGCTGAAATTCTCATTTCGAACTTTTTGGTACTCTGCAAAGACTTGACTTTTCCCAGTCAGGCGGGTCCTTTGCATGTGGCGAGCAACCGAAGGACGTCCTTCGGCGATAACAGGATCAGATCGGACCACTCTTTCCTGCCAGCGGCTGGAGGGACCACGCAGCTCCTGCTTGAAGCAGGATTAAGACAAAGAGCCTGCCCGCGGCAGGAGATGCGCGTCAATCTCCAAAACATCTCGCTTGTCCTGAAGCTGGACATCCCATGCTGCTGACCCCGTGGCTGCGATCTCTCCGCCACAACTTGACCACCGCGTGTCGGCGAAACTCCCGCCGCCACATGGCAGTCCGCCCCTGCCTGGAATCCTTGGAAGACCGTCGGCTCCTCTCGGCCAGCGCGATCTTCGATCCCGGTTGGGTCACCTCTTCCACCATCCAGAACGGCGAACTGTTGCTGACGCTGAACGCCGGCCAGCAGGCCGGCGACGGACAGGTGGATGTCTTTGAGGTCCAGCGCGACGGCAACCAACTGGTGCTGCGCGTAAATGGTGCCGATGCGTACCGCGGTGCGGTGGAGGTTCCCACCTCGCTGGTGTTGCAGGGTTCGGCGGACCAGGACACCTTTATTGTCAACGCCGATGCGTTGCCGTTGCTTGATGTGACGGCCAGCGGTGCGGGGATCGGCGACCGCCTGCTGATTCAAGGGGGCTTCGCGCAGTCTGTCACGCAGCAGATTGGACCGGTTGGGGGCACATTTGTGCTCGATGGCTCGGTGCTGCGCTACGACGAAATTGACGAAGTGGCCGACAGCCTGTCGACAGCAAGCCGCACCTATCAGTTCAGCGCGGTGGATGCGATTGGCCTCACCGCGGTCGGCGGCACGGCGACCATCGCCACCGCTGCCCAATCCGTCTCCTTTGTACTTCCCTTCAGCGCGCTGACGCTGGACTCGCGCGACAGCAGTGCCAGCACTTTGACCGTCGGCGATGTTCGCGCGACCACGAACACGGTCACCGTCCGTGGCGATGCCACCGATACCGTGCGGTTCGACGGCGATGTCAGCCTGGGAACAGATCTGTCCGTCACTGCGGGCCACGTCTCATTTTCAAACCATTTGTCCTTGTCCGGTACGCTGGACGTACAGGCTTCCGCATCGATCACCGTCGAGGCTTCGGCGTCAATTGCCGCGTACTCCGGCAGCGTCCTCTTGGATGCCGGCGCGGGCACGCTGCGAGTCTCAGGAAAGATTGATGTTTCCGGCGACGGGTTTGATCCCAACGCGTTGACAGCAAAAGGCGGAATCGTTCACTTGCTGGCCGCCGATGTCCGCCTGCTCGGTGTGGCTCAGATTGAAGCCACCGGCCAAAGCGGCGGCGGCACGATTCTGGTCGGCGGGGACTTCCAGGGCCGCAACACAGAGATCCGCAACGCCCGCCGCACGACCGTCGGGAGCAGCGTCCGGCTGAGCGCCGACGCTCTGACGCGCGGCGATGGTGGCAAGGTGATCGTCTGGGCTGATGGACAAACGAGCTTCGCGGGCACGATCACCGCGCGCGGGGGCAGTGAGTCCGGCAACGGCGGGCTGGCGGAGACCTCTGGAAAAGAGTTTCTGACCTTCACGGGTTTCGCCAACCTGAGTGCGGCTCACGGCGCTGCCGGTCGGCTGCTGCTCGACCCCAAAAACATCACCATCGCCTCTGGTGGCACGGATTCGGCGGACAGCGCGGACAACAATTTTGATGACAACCCCTCGGGCGATGTCACCATTTCGGCGGCATCGATCACGGCCATCACCAACACCGGCACCGCCGTCGAACTGCAGGCCAACAACGACATCACCGTCAACCAGGCCATCAGCACCGATAACAGCAGCGGGACTGGCGGGAACATCACCCTGCGCGCAGGGCGGAGCATTTTTGTCAATCAGGCGATTACTACGGACGACGGGAGTCTGACACTGGTCGCCAATGAGACGGCGGCGAACGGGGTGGTGGATGCGTTTCGAGATGCGGGCGACGCGGCGATTGTGATCTTTGCCGGGATCAGTGCTGGAGCCGGCGCGATCTCGATCACCATGAGCGATGGTTTCGGGCTGACAAATCGGGACTCGGGGTTTATTTACCTGACGTCGTCGATATCAACGACCGGCTCATTGTCAATCACGCAGAACGGAACGGAAGGGACGACAGGGAAGGGAATAATAATCGACCATGGCTCAATGAGCGTCCGCGACGGCGACTTGACGCTCACCGCATTGCAGACTGTCACGGGGCATTCCAGTGGCGTCTATCTGGACCACGGTATCCTCGAGACCACCGGGGTTGGCAACATTATTGTTCAGGGCCGTGGCGGCGATGATCTGGGAAACTCCAACTTCAATGTGGGGGTGTTCATCAATCTGGGATCAGAGATTCGTTCAACGGCCGCTGGACTCGGCGCAAACCAGGGAACGATCAGCATCACCGGCTACGGCGGAAGCGGGGTGGAGAACAATCAGGGAATCGGCCTGGGCGGCGCGGGTGCGCTGGTGACTTCCGTTTCTGGAAATATCGAATTGACAGGGAATGGGGGAACGGGAACAGGTTTTGGGAATACTGGAATCGAGATTAATAGCGGTGGCCGCGTCGTTTCGACCGGCACCGCCACGATCATCCTCTCAGGAACCGGTGGCGAAGGCACGTCGAGCAACTACGGCGTACAACTGGCAACCAACGGGGCAGCGATTACCTCGGTGACCGGTGATATTGAAATCACGGGAACAGCCGGTATTGGAACTGATGCTTTTGGCGCGGGCGTCCTGTTCCAGAACAGCAGTTCCGTGACTTCGACAGGCACTGCGAAGATCGACATCACGGGAAATGGCGGCAGCGGCACGGTGGATTGCATCGGCATCTGGTTGGTGGACGCTGGTTCGTCGGTGACCTCCGTGGACGGTGCGATTCACTTGACGGGTATCGGCGGAGACGGAACCGGGGTTCAAAATGCAGGTGTGGTCATTGGAGGTGGTTCGACAGTCACCTCGACCGGTACCGCCACGATCGACATCATTGGCACGGGTGGGATGGGAACGTCCGATGCCATTGGGGTCTGGCTGCTGGTCGGTGGATCCGCCATCACCTCAGTGGCCGGCGCGATAACTGTGATGGGGACAGGTGGCGCAGGTACCCAGTCCAACAACACCGGTGTCCGCGTGGACGGAACGGCCCGCATCGAGTCGACAGGCTCTGCGACGATTGACGTGACGGGCATCGGCGGAGCGAACAGCCAGGGCCAGAACTTTGGCGTACAGGTGACCGGTAGCGGTGCTGCGATTATTTCTACGGCAACTGGCACCGGGACGGTCACAGTCACTGGAACAGGTGGTGCTGGTGGTTTCAATGACTTGGATGTCGGAGTTTCTGTACAAGCGGGAGGCATGATCGCCTCCGACAATACGGCCGACCTTGAGATTCGCGGAACAGGCGGCTCGGGTCCGGCGAACAACCTGGCATACGGTGTCTGGTTGACCGACTCCGGCAGCGAGATTCGAGTCAAAGACGGAACGCTGGAGATCACCGGGGAGGGTGGCCTGGGAGGGAATGTCGGAATTGTGGCGCAGGATGGGCTCATCTCCTCGACGGGTTCAGGCAGCGTGTTCCTGACGGCCGACAAGCTGTCCCTCCTGGGAACCAACACGGTCATCGACGCGGGCACCAACAGCGTTTCCATCGACACCCTGACCGCGGATCGAGATATCCGCCTTGGCGATGCTGACCTAACCTGTGCGCTGGGGATCGCCGACGATGAACTGGATCTGATTTCCGCCGGGACACTTGAGATCGGCGAGTATGCGTCGAACCAAGTGACGGTGACCGGCGGCCCCATCAGCCCAGCCAATGTCAGCATACTCACGGTCTCTGGGACGAATATCCTGGTTCTTACCAGCATCGTCACGGCAGGCACGCAACTCGACCTGCTGGCCAGCGGGAACTTGACAATAGGCGGTAGCATCAACGGCACCGGCAACTTCCGGCTCTTTGCGGACGACACGATCTTCGTCAATGCCCATGCCATCATCACGGCGACGGGCACCGGGACATTGCGCTTGGCCGGAAACAGCGGCTCGGGTGCCACGCGGATCATGGTCGGCCAGAATGCCGAGTTGAGTGTCGAAGACGGGGATCTGACCCTGGATGCAGACATCGGCGGGGCAGGCAATTTTGCGGGCGTCACAGTGGATGGCGCCACGCTGACCACCTCGGGAACTGGAAGCATCCAGCTGACCGGGCAGGGGAGCAACGACAACAGTACAGATTTGCACGCCGGCGTGCTGCTCAGTTCCAGCACAATCATCCAGTCCACCGCCTTGGGACTGACATCCGGTCAGGGCGAAATTTCGATCATGGGGACCGGCGGCCGTGGCACAAGCGGCAGCTACGGGATCGCGCTGTTCTCCGGAGCCGGCGTGAGCACCGTGAGCGGTCATGTGACCGTCCAAGGTTTCGGCGGTTTCGGCACGGGCAGCACTGGAATCTATTCGCAGGGCGGCACATTCACCACAACCGGTGTTGGCCAACTCGCGCTCAGTGGTTTCGGCGGAAACGACAACCTGGAATTCGGTGGAAACCATTACGGGGTTCTGCTGACGCAGGGCTCACTGGTCCAGTCGACGGCGAGCGGGCTGACGATCGGGCAGGGAACAATCAGCATCTTTGCCCTGGGTGGTGCAGTGACCGGCTTCAACCGGGGCCTGTCGGTGGAAGATTCCACGACGGTGCTGAGCACGGTCGATGGCGATGTGTCCGTGAATGCCCGCGGCGGGATCGGCGCCCAGGGGAACAACGTCGGCATCACCATCACCGGCGGAGCCACGGTTGAGACCACGGGCGCTGGCAAGCTGCGGCTTGTCGGCTATGGCGGCATCGGCGGAACGGGCGGCGAGGTCGGGCTGGTGGTCAGCGACGGAGCCACGGTCCGGTCTACCGGCAGCGGTTTTACCGGCGACGCGGCGACGCTCGAACTCGTGGGGTATGGCGGAAACGACGGCAACGGCAACTCGGGCGTTGTGGTGCTGGACAGCGCAACCACCATCAGCTCCGTCGAAGGAGAGCTGACGCTCACGGGCTACGGGGGCAACACCAGCGGCGGCGCGCACGTCGGAGTCCAGGTTCAGCGGGCTCGCGTTCAAAGCACCGGCATCGCCAATGTTTCACTGTTTGGCTTTGGCGGAGGCGACGGGTCCGATGTTGTCGGGGCCAATTACGGCGTGCTGATCCAAAACGGTGCCCTGATCGAGTCGACCTCCTCCAGTGTGGGCGCTGCCGAGGGGCTGATTCACCTTGAGGGCTCCGGCGGACAGGGCGGCGGCGACAACCGCGGCGTCGCGCTGTTCGATTTCGGCACGACAGTCCGGTCCCAGGGCGGGAACATCGAACTGACCGGCGTGGGTGGCAATGGCGATGACGGCAACCACATTGGCATCAGCAATCTGGGCGCGCAGATCGTGCAATTTGGAAGCGGCCCCATCACCCTCAATGGCACGGGCGGGTCCGGGGGTGGTTCCAACGGCGGCGTTCTCATTTCCGATACCAGCGGCCTGATCCTCTCCGCCTCCGGCAACATCAGCATCAACGGCAGCGGTGGCTCGGGGACCGGTGGCTTCCATGACGGCGTGGTCATCAATCATGGAGCGACGGTGCGGTCCATCACCGGATCGCTCGTGGGGCTCTACGGGATTGCCGGCACCGGAGACAGCGTCGGCACGGACATCCTCGACGGCAGCCGTGTGACAGCGAACGCCAACAGTATTCAACTGTTCGTCATCGGCGACCCGGCCGGACCGAGATCCCTGCTGCGGGTCACGGGGAATTCGGTGGTGCAAGCGCAGGACACGCTGGAGATCCGCGCCGACACGATCGCGCTGGCGGGCACGCAGTCGCTGGCCGCGACCGATGTCACCATCAACACCCACATCGGCGGCCGGGACTTCAATCTGGGAGGCGACGATTCGGACACCCATTTGGGTCTGACCAATGCCGAGTTGACCTCAATCTTCGCCACTAATCTCAGGATCGGGGAAACGACCGCCAGCCTGACGACCGTGGTGGGGCCGATCAGCCCGGCGAATGTGACGGGAACCCTGTCAATCTTTGGCACGGACATCGTCGTCAACGGGGCCATCACTTCCTCGGGAACGCAACTCGACCTGATTGCCAGCCATGACCTGACGATCAACAGTCCGATCAGCGGGAGCGGCAGCTTTCAGTTGTCCGCCGACCGGACCGTGACCGTTTCCGGTGATGTGACCGCCGTCGGCGCGGGCAACATTCTCGTCACCGGCAACTCCAGCGGCGGTGCGCGAAACATCGTTGTCAACGGGGCCGTCCTCAGCGTCGTGAATGGCAACCTGCTGCTCGACGCCGACCGGGGATCGATCGCCGGAACGCACATCGGCGTCACGCTGACGGATGCCACCCTGCGGACCAGTGGCTCAGGCATGATCACCGTCTTCGGGCATGGCGGCGATGACGCCGGCACATCCTCGCTGCAGGGGATCGCCCTGTTCGCCAACGCCCTCATCGAATCCACGTCGACCGCCGGCACTGCCGGTGGGATTGAGCTGACCGGCTTTGGCGGCGCGGGAACGTTTTTCAATACAGGCATCGCCACCAACGACTCCACGGCGCGAATCCAGTCGGCCGGCGGGCTGATCAACATCGCCGGCCATGGCGGTGCTGGAACCGAGTTCGGCAACTTTGGCGTGTTCCTCGGCTTCGGCGGCCAGGTGATCGGCACGGGCAGTGCCGACGTGCATGTTTATGGGATGGCCGGAACAGGAACGGATGACTCCGCCGGTGTGTCGGTGTTTGGCACCGGGTCGCGCATCACGGCGGAAGACGGCGAGATTGACATCACGGCCTATGGAAACGGCTCCGGTGCCAGAAACATCGGACTTGGCATCCAGGCCGCTGGCCGGGTGGAGTCGACCGGCTCAGGAACGGTGCATATTTTCGGCAAGGGCGGGAACGGCACCGACGAGAATTTCGGCGTGCTGTTCGAAGTCGACCAGAACGTTGTCATTGCCGATGGCAATCTGATGATTGAGGGCTACGCGGGCGACGCCACGGGCATCAACAATGTCGGCGTGGTGATTCGCAGCACGGGTGCCGTCGTTTCCACAGGCATCGGTGAGATCAGCATCGAAGGCTATGCCAGTCTGACCGGCAGCGGTGGCAGCCGCGGTGTGGATATCTCGAACCTCGCCACGGTGACCGGTGCCGCCAACATCACCATCAAGGGCTTTGGGCGCGACAATCTCATCGGTGGCAATGCCGGTGTGACCATCGACCAGGGTTCGGGTGTTACGGGAACCGGCACTGGGGCAATCCTCATCGAAGGGCATGGCGCGCACGGATTCAGCGACAACTATGGCGTTCTCGTCGATGGGGCGCTGGTCTATTCCTATGCCGGCGGCGACCTGACCATCAACGGGTTTGGCGGCCTGGGAACGGGCCTGCGGAACATCGGACTGATCGTGCAAAACGCCGCGATTATCGGGGCGGATGGCGTTGGCAACGTGACCCTCTCGGGGGACGCGGGGGACGAACCCGGCAGCGACGAAGGCCACGGGCTGATCATCCGTGGCTCAACCACCGAAGTCCGCGCGGCGGACGGCAGCCTGTCCCTGACGGGCTATGGGGCAAATTCCGGAACCGTTTCCCGCGGCATCTGGCTCGACGACAACGCCCTGGTGAATACCGTCGGCGCCGGGTTCACCTATCTGACGGGATTCGGCGGCGACGGCGCAGCGGTTTCGCGCGGGCTGGTGATCAGTAACTCTGCCCGCCTGCAGTCGACCTCCGCGATGTACATCACTGGCTACGGCGGAAACAGCACCACCGGCGACAGCGTGGGCGTTCTGGTGGATGACGGTCAGATTCAGGGCGACGGATTCACGATCGACCTCAGGGGATACGGTGGCGGCTACAGCGGTTCGCGCGGGGTGGTCCTGACGGGTGCGGCAACTTTGCTGGATGTTGAGGGTTCGCTGCTCATTCGCGGCCAGTCGAGCGGCACGATCGGTGATGGCAATGATGCTGTCGAGATCCTGGATGGCGCCCAGCTCATCGCCTCTGCTGCGGGATCGGTCGTCGTCACGGGTTATGCAGGTGCCGCAGACAACAACAACGTGGGCATTCTGGTCTCTGGGGCGGGGACACTGATCTCCGTCGCCAACGGGGAGATCTCGCTGACAGGTTTCGGCGGCAACGCGCCCGGGACCGGCAACAATGGCGTCCAACTGGTGCAGGGGGCGAGGCTGGTTGCCACAGGAACTGGTGACATCAGCCTCACCGGCTATTCGCACGCGAACAGCACGGGACTGGTGCTGGAGGAAACCGGCACTCCCGCCATCGTGTCCGCCGGCGGCGATGTTTTCCTGGCAGCGGATTCGCAGGCCTATCTTGGCAGTGGCCCGATCGTGAGCAACACGTCCGGCACCGTGGTCGTGCGGGTGGCGAATGCCGCCACGCTGCAAATTGGCGGCACGGCTGGCGCCGGCACGCTGCTGCTCACCGACGCGCAGCTCGATCTGATCGAGGCCGACCGGCTGGTTCTCGACGCCACCCCCTTGGGGTTCGCTGGCTTCAGTGGAACCGTGGTGGTCAACTCCGACCTCGACCCGGCGCTGGCCACCGACCTGACATTTGTCGGGCTGATCTACAACATCAATGCCAATATCACGGCCAACCGCAATCTGACGCTGTGGACGAACGAGTCGAGCCTGACCGGCGTCGTCTCCACCAGTCCGCCGTTTGGCGGGATGGTCACCACCGACCAGGCCGACCGTTTGCGGGCGGCTCCCAGCGGGCTGATCACCATCGGCGATGAACGGTTCTTTACGGCTCTCACCATCGACGGCGCGGGCATCACGGCCGCCAGCGACCTGTTGCTGACCGATGGCTTCCGGGTAAGGATTGATGCGCCCGTCGCGACGACTTCCGGTGCGGACCTCACCCTGCAGAGCCTGACCGTCGAGGTGGCTCAGGCGGTCACTTCCGGCAACAACCTGGCGATTATCCAGGCAGGGTCCAACAGCCTGACGCTGTTCCTGGCAGCACCCGACATTTTGCAATGGGGGGTGGGTCCGGCGGTGCTGACCATCGGCGACCAGGGCCGCACTGGCAGTGTGACGGTCGCCTCCACGCTGCAGGGTGAACGCAACTTCGGCATCGGCTCGGGCGGCAGCATCTTCACGCACCTGATTCAATTGCTGGACGGAGCCAGTGCGAATCTAGTCGCGGGCCAGTTGGGCAACAGCGACAGCATCATCGGTCCGTTTGAAGCGCTGGGGACCGGCACGCCGAACGTGGCGTTCACCGGCGGCGCGTTCAACGACCGGGTGACCACCGCCCCTTCGACAGTTCCTTTCTTCCTCGATGTCGGTGCCGGACAAGACTCGCTGATTCTCGATTACTCCGGGTTGTCGGGTGTCACGCTAAATCGTGGCATCCCTGGCTCGGGCTCCGTGTCGGCGATTGACGAGAGTCATGGACCGGTGGCTTTGTCCTTTGCCAGCATCGAGCAGTTTGGTGCGGTGCGTGCGCCGTTCAACGCCTTGGCGAATTCCGGCAACGTCCATTTGGTCACGCAGGTGGGAATGGCCTCGGACACCGTCGAAACCGGGACTGAGAGCACGACGCAGGCGCTGAGCGCCGACGGCCGGTACGCGGTGTTTTCCACATACGCGCCAAATCTGGCCAGCGGCGTCACTGACACCAACAACGCCCTTGATGTCTATCTCTACGATCGCACGACCGGTGCCAGCACACTGATCAGCAGTCGGGCGGGAGATTCCCGCACGGCGGCAAATGGCGATTCCTACGATGCGAAGATCAGCGCCGACGGGAGGTTCGTGGCTTTCGTCAGCACCGCCAGCGACCTTGTGGAGGGCGTCACATCCACCACCGTCCAGGTCTATGTCTTTGACAGGGACACCGGGGTGAGGACGCTCGTCAGCCGCGCGACTGGCAACCCCCTAGTGGCTGGGAACGCGCCCGCTGCGTCCTTCAGGCTGAGCGCGGACGGGTCGACCATCGCCTTCCAGAGCGAAGCCACGAATCTGGTCGACGGACAAGTTGGGGGCGGCACCAATGTCTTCGCCTACCACCGAACCGGCGCTGATTTCAGCACGGCCACCATGACCCTCGTTTCTCATCAGTTCGGCGCGTCATTGGCGGCCGTCGACGCCGCCTATTTGGACGATGTCAGCGACAACGGCCGCTACGTTCTCATCTCGTCGAACGACAGCAGGCTGGCAGCGAACGACACCAATGGAAAATATGACGTATTTTTAGTTGATGTTCTGTCAGGTTCAACAACACTGGTCAGCCATTCGGTTTCAGATCCCTCAACCACCGGAGACGATGACTCATACTCTGGACAGTTCAGCGGAAACGGCCAATTCGTCATTTTTCTGAGCAATGCTGGCAACCTAACCGCGGGGCAGACGGCGGGGCCGGCTGTCGATGGGCTGGACTTGTTTCTGTTCAATGTGACCACTGGAACAACCCAACTCGTGACGCACGCCAATGGCGACGTGACCCTCACAACTCGCGGAACCAACAGGGCAAGCATCAGTGATGACGGACGCTGGATCGCCTATGAACAGCACCTGTCCAGTGGCTTCGTGACGAACGTCTATCTTTATGACGTGATGACCGACACGCGGGTGCTGGTCAGCGCCGACGAGTTTGGGGCGGCGACCAATAACGGCGAACTTCCAGTTATCAGCGGCGACGGCAGCACGGTCATCTACCTTGACCACAGCCAATTGTACCGTTACGACCGCTCGAGCGGTTCACGGTTGCTGGTGAGCCACGATTTTTCGAATGACACCGTGGTGGCCAACCATCTGGCGAGCCATGGCCTTACGCTGAGCGCTGATGCCTCGTACATCCTGTTCAGCTCGCTGGCCAGCAATCTGACGGGTGACGCTGACCTGAACCGCAACCGCGACCTTTTCCTGTACAGCGTGTCCAGTGGGGCAAGCACGCTGGTTGGGCGGCGGGAAGGGCAGGCGTCCACGACTCCCACCTCATTCGTATCGGAACTTCAATCGGTCGAATCAATCAGCGACGATGGGCGGTATGTCGTATTCACCAGTCCCGCTGTGTCGCTGGTTTCGGGTCAGATTGATGCCAACGACGACTCCGATCTCTTCCTCTATGACACGGTCGACAACACGGTCACGCTGATCAACCACCAGTTTGGCTTCTCCACAACCGTGGCGGACGGATACTCACATGACGCCGCAATCAGCGGCGACGGACGGTATGTTGTTTACCTTTCATCAGCATCAAACCTGACTGCAGTTGCCACGGACGGCCAGAGAAACGTCTTCGTGTACGATGTCCACACGGGAATCAACTCGCTGGTCAGCCACGTTGTGGGAAATCCCGACGTCGGAAACGGCGCGTCGGCCGAGCCGCCGGTCATCAGTGCCGACGGAAGCCACATCGGCTTCACCAACGGTCAAGTTTATCTGTATGACCGCGCGGCGGGGACGCGTATGCTGGCCTCGCCGCAGTTAACCACCGGGATGCCAAGCCTCGGCTCGCAGTATTTCAGCCTGTCCATCAGCGGCGACGGAAGTCGACTCGCCTACACCAGCGACGCCGCCGATCTGGTGGCCACGGACACAAACGGAAGACGAGACGTTTTCGTGTACGACGCCGGCCTGAACACTGTGTGGCTCGTCAGTGTCAACGCCCTGGGAACGGATTCGGGCGACAACGTGTCTGAACTCTGCGTGATCAGCCGCGACGGCAGCACGGTGGTCTTCAACTCGGGGGCCACAAATCTGGTCGCCGGCCAAGTCACCACCCACATGTTCGGCCTGGATGTTTTCCGCCGCACTCTGGGCATGTCCCCGGTGACCGAACTCGTGAGCCACGCTTCGGGGTCGCCGACGACGACGGGAAACGCCGGGTTTGATTACGACGCCGGCATGGCAGTGAGTGACGACGGGCGGTTCGTTGTCTTCGCCGGTCCGGCCTCGGACTATACGGTGAATTTCATTGGTACTCAGAACGTTTTTCTGTACGACTCCTCCAGCCCCTACGATGACCTAAAACTCGTCTCGCACGAGTTCCAGCAGCCGGATCTGGCAACGGATGGCTTTACCCCGAGAATCAGCGGCGATGGGCAGTTCATCACCTATCAAAGCTCGTTTGGCAACCAGTCGTATCTGCAAACGCCGTCAGCAGGGACGTTGTTCGTCTACCGGTACAACCGATTGGCGGACTCGACGTCACTGGTGAGCCACACCGGTGACTATGTGACAAATGGCAATGGGGATTCCACCCAGGCGCTGATCAGCCACGATGGCCGGTCGGTGGCCTTCATTTCCTCGGCCTCCAACCTGACCGGCAACGACTTCAATTTCGCCAATGATCTGTTCGACTTCACGGCATTCGCCACGACACAGTCGGCGTCAATCCAAGGGACCGCCTCTGTCGATTTCGACGGGGATGGCACGCTGGACGATCTGCTGGCAGGCGTGGTGTTTGAACTGTACGACGCCACCGATCCGATGGACTTGGTGCTGGTCGCGACGGCCACCAGCGACGCCAATGGTGTCTACTTCTTCGCGGGACTTTTCGCGGGCGACTATATTGTCCGCGCACAGGCGGGGTCCGATCTGTACTTCACCGCGCCAACGTCGAGCACCGACGGCTATTTCCAGTATTTCGTCCATGTGGAAGACGGTGACGCCTCCATTTTCAACGACTTCACGGCGTTCATCCTGAATGGCGCGACGGTCAGCATCTGGGACGGCGGCGGCGACGGTGTGAACTGGAGCAACGCCGCCAACTGGGCGGGCGACGCGCTGCCCGGCTTCAACAGCGAGGTGTTCATCGATGCCGGCACGCCGATCCACATCGACACCAATGTGTTCGTGCATGGCCTGCATGTCAGCCGGGACATCACGCTGGATGCCGGTTTCACGCTGTTTGTGAACCACACGTCACAGGTCAGTCCGGGGTCGCGGTTCGAAGCCCTGGCAGGCTCGACGGTCCTTGTGGACAGCGATGACGCCAGCTTCTTCGTCCATGCTGGCCGTCTGGTGGGTGCCAACATCCAGATCACCCACGGGGCGTTCGCGTCGTTCGTGGTGGACGAGTACGCCTTCCCGCCCTCGGGTCCCATCGTGCCGGTGGGTGCCGCCACCAGCATCATGGCCGACACCGGCTCTCACCTGTCCTTGAGCCTCGGCGCGGCCCTCGTCAACAGCGGCGGGCTGCCGCTGTTCATCCAGGCCCGTGGCGGCAGCACCGTCGAACTGACCACGCCTTCCGTTCAGGGGGCCGTCTCGGCCTTCGCCAGCGAGGCGGGCAGCGTCCTGAACCTGCAATCGGTGGCGACATTCACCGGCCCCGCCTTCTCGCCTTCCCCGCTGTTCGTGGGAGCCACGCAGGGTGCGTCATTCTTCGCCGCACTCGCGGGAACGACGTTTGAAAACGTGCTGCTCTTGGGCTCGGGCGACCTGTTCAACCCGTTGATCCTGGACACGGGAACGACATTCTTCGGAAATGGCTTTGTCCAGGGACCAGTGACCGTTGCTCCGGGGGCGACCGACATCTCCGTCAGCGCTTCGGGATCGGGCAGTCTTTCAGCGATGCTGGTCTTCCAGGATGACTTGATCCTTGACAGCGGCGTGACGTTCGGCGGAACCCTGCACGGATTGCGGCCCGGCTTCGGCTACTCGATCGTGGCGGTCACCGGCACGGTGGCCCTCAACAACGCGCAGTTGAGCTTTTCCCGCCACGGCTTCACCCCGCAGGCGGGCGACACGTTCACCATCATCGACAACCTGGGAAGCGGCCCGGTCGTCGGCACGTTTGCCGGCCTCGCCGAAGGGGCGATCGTCCTCATTGAGGGCCAGGCGTTCTCCATCACCTACGCCGGCGGCCCCGGTGGCAACAACGTGGTGCTGACCGCCTTCGACCAGCCGACCATCGTGTCGATCGCGCAGGAGGGGCCGCGGGAGACAGGGGCCGACAGCGTAAGCTACCTGGTGACGTTCAGCACCACGGTCACCGGCGTCGATGTCACGGATTTTTATGTCTACCACTTTGGCGGCGTGGCGGCCAGCCGCGTCGAGGTCACCGCCCTGACTGGCTCCACCTACCGGGTGACCCTCAGCGGCATCACCGGTTCGGGCGACATTGGCATTCAGTTCCAGGAGAACAGCTCCGTCCGCGACCTGAACGGGGCCTCGCTCCTGGCTTCGGGATTCAGCGCCCAGTTCTTGCCCACGGGGAATGTTCCGGCGGGTGTTGTCGGGGCGGACATCAACGGTGACGGATTTGCCGACATCCTCACGGCCAACAGCGCAGACGGCAACCTGAGTGTGTTGCTAGATACCGGCTCGGGCTTTTTCGCGGCCGCCCCGACGATTTCCATCGGCATGCCTCCCGGAGCGATCGCCGTGGGTGATCTTGACGCGGACGGCATCAAGGACCTGGTCGTGACGATCGTCGGCGGCAGTTCCGTGGCGGTGCTGTATGGCACGGGATTTGGCAATTTTGACGCACCGGTGTTTTTGCCGACCGGCGGTGCCCCCAACTCCGTGATTCTCGCCGATCTGAATCATGACGGCCAGCTCGACATCGTCACCGCCAACGGAGCGGACGGCACGGTCAGCGTGCTGCTGGCAAACGGCCTGTCCTTCAATCCGGCGGTCGACTACGCGGTGGGCTCCGGGCCGCTGTCCCTCGTGGCGGCGGATGTGAACCGTGACGGAGAAATCGATCTGGCGGTGGTCAACCGCAACGACAACACGATCAGCCTGCTGGCGGGCAATGGTGACGGGATGTTTGGAGCCCAGGCCGTATTTGGCGCAGGCGGCTCCCCGTACTCGGCCACTTCTCTGGCGGTCGGCGACCTCAACGGCGACGGGCTGCTCGACTTCGTGACGGCCAACGAATACGACAACACCGTGTCGGTCCTGCTGCAGGACGCAGGGGGGATGTTCACCGAGACGATGTACTCCACGATCACCCGTCCCCAGTCGGTGAGCGTGGGTGACTTCAACCGGGATGGGCGCATGGATGTGGCGGTCGCCGGAGAAGGCGTGCTCGCCATCATGCCTGGCGATGGCACCGGCGCTTTGGTCGCCACTCAGCCGATCGTCAGCGGCGGACTGGGGAACAGTTTTGCCGCCACCGCTGACCTCGACAACGACGGAGACCCGGACCTGTTGTTTGTGAATTCGGGGAACCTTCAGGTAGTCGCGGTGCGCAATCTGCGGTCGGCGGCAGATTTCGACCAGGGACGGTTTTTTGGTGCCCTCAGCTACACCATCGACGGCACCTCGCCCAAAATCACCTCCATCGCTCGGCAGAACCCTGCGGGACCCTCCACCTCCGCCACCTCACTGACCTGGCTGGTGACCTTCAGCGAAGAGGTGACCGGGGTGGCTCAGGGCAATTTCTCGGCGATGCTGGGCGGTTCGGCCACCGGAGCCGTCACCGGCTTCATGCAGGTCGACGGCAGCCAGTACACCGTGACGGTGACCGGCGTCAGCGGGACGGGCTCGGTGACGCTGCGGTTCACCGATTCCGGCGCGATTCAGGATCTGCGTGGGAACCACCTGGTGCGGACGGATGGGCAGCCGGCGCTGCAGGCGCCGGTGCAGGTTCTGTACGACTCGCTGTTCGCCAATGCGACGGAGGTCGCTGACTTTGATGGCGACGGCAATCTGGACCTCGTCAGCGTGGGATCTCTCGGTGAGGGCACCGGGGCGATCGCGGTCTCGCTCGGCAACGGCGACGGCACGTTCCAGGCGGCCAACGGCTTTAACTCGCTCAGCACTGTCACGGCCGTGGTGGTCGGAGACCTGGATCGGGATGGCCACCTCGATCTGGTGGTCACCAATTCCAACAGCGGCTCCATCAGCGTTTTCCTCGGGAACGGCGATGGATCTTTCGAAGCCTCGCTGGACTTTGCCACCGGATTGTCACCGTTCGGCCTGGCCATCGGCGATGTGGACGGCGACGGCATTCTGGATGTGGTCGTGACCAGCCTCAATGACAACGTCGTCAACGTGTTTCATGGAGTGGGTGACGGAAGCTTGATGCCGCTGGGTGGCGTGCCCGTCGGAATGGCACCCAAAGGCGTAGAGCTCGCGGACCTCAACGGCGATGGGATTCTGGATCTGGTCGTGGCCAATGCGTTCGATGCCACGGTCAGCATCGCTTTGGGACGTGGACTGGGAAATTTTGATCCGGCAGTCGCGTTCAATGTCGGCTCCTATCCCTTCACCGTCGCCGTGGCCGACCTGAATGGCGACGGCATTCCCGATTTGGCGGTCTCCAACTACTACAGCAATTCCGTCAGTGTCCTGTTGGGGGCGGGCGACGGCTCATTTGGCGCGGCGGTCGCGTATCAAACCGGCGTCGAGCCATATTCTGTCGCCATCGCCGACCTCAATGGCGACAGCATTCAGGATCTGCTGGTGGCCAACGCAGGGGACAATACCGTCGGCGTTCTGCTCAGCAATGGCGACGGCACGTTCAAGGCACACCAGTCAATATTCACCGGCTCCTCTCCGGTCCAAGCCCTGACGACGGACATCAACGGCGACGGGCGGCTGGACGTTGTCGTCCTGAATGCCGACGACCCATCGGTCCTCATCGCCTCGACTGTCAGCATCCTGCTGGGAGCCAACGCGGGCACCTTTGACGGCCAGAGCTACACCCTCAACTTCGGCACCCTCAAGACTTTCGTGGGCACCGTCGACGGCAGCCTGTCCAACGCGGCCAACTGGCTGGGGAACGTCCTGCCAGACCTCGGCGACGACATCCTCATCAATTCCCCGGTCAACCGCACCCTCCTCTACGACCTGCCGCCCGGGGCCTTCTTTGGTCAAATCACGTTCACCGGCGGCGGTGTCTACACGCTCAGCCCCAGTGGGTTCACGGATGTCACCGCCACGAACTTTAATGTGACCGGCACCACCACCGTCACCGTCTCCGTGACCGGCGTTCTCAACTCCAGTGCCGTGTTCACGGCGGAGGCGGGCTCGTCCCTCGTCTACTCGGGCACCATCGTCGGAATGGGCTCGTTGATCCTCGACGGCCTCGGATCAAAGACGCTGGCGGCATCCAACACGTTTTCCGGGACCACGTTCGTCCAGGCGGGCGATGCGACGATCGCCGATCCGGGGGCCGTTCCCCGTGCGCTGACCGCCGCCGGCAGCTCGACACTGCACCTTGGCAGCGGCAGCAATTCGGCCCTGGCCCATGTCGGCGATCTCAGCCTGTCGTTCTCCACGCTGCAGATTGACATCAACGGCGCCCTGCCGGAGGAATCGTACGACCAACTGCAGGTGACCGGCACGGTGTCGCTGGGGACGAACGCCGTCCTCGACCTCTCCCGCGGCGGCTACCTGCCCGTGAATGGCACCGAGTTCGTCATCATCGACAATGATGGCACCAATGATGCTGTCATCGGCACCTTCTCTGGACTGACGGAAGGGGCGACCGTTTTCGTCAACAACAAGGCGTTCGTCATTTCCTACGTGGGTGGCGACGGCAACGACGTGACGCTGACTGCCATCGCCACGACGCGCGTCTGGGACGGCGGCGGTCTGACTGGGCTCCTCAGCGACCCGCTCAACTGGGTGGGCGACATCGCCCCGCTGTTTGGCGACAACCTGCAGTTCCCCGCCATCACCGGCAACCATGCCCTGATCAATGACCTGGTCGGCCCTGGGATGGGCGTGGCTCAGGTCGAACGCATCGGCCTGCAGGACAGCTACACCTTCACCGGTCTGGCCCTGTCGGTGACGACGTCAATCTTTGTCACGCCCGGCACAAGTTCGACCTTCAACCTGCTGCTGACCCTGGGCACAACGGGCCTGCAGGTGCAGGCCGGATCGACACTGACACTGGCGGGCGGCATTAACGGCGGCAGCTTCCTCAAGACCGGCGGCGGAACGCTGGCGCTGGGCGGCAGCGTCACCCTGACCGGCAGTTCGTCAGTGAATGCCGGCACGCTGCTCGGAACCGGGGCGATCTTCATCGGCCTGCCGTCCATCTCCCTGCTGCCGGGAACCACCCTGGCGGGGACAGGAGTCGACGGAGCGTCGGTCACCGTCACCGGGGGCACAGTTTCGCCGGGCATGAGCCCCGGCCAGCTCGCGGCGCAAGACGTCAATTTTGCCAGCGGCCCGCAGGCCTCGAGCCTGGTCATCGAACTCAACGGCCCCCTGGCGTCGGATCAGGACACGGTCGTGGTCCACGGCCTGGAGCTGGGCAACGTGGCCCTCGACCTGCGGCTGAATTTTGTGTTCGACATTGGCACGACCATCCGGCTGGTCACCGTCTCCGGACCGGACCCCGTCAGCGGACAGTTCACCAACTTTGCCGAGGGACAGCGGCTGACGCAGTCCGGGCGGCAGTACCGGCTGACCTACATCGGCGGCGATGGCAACGACATCGAGCTGCAGGTGCTGGCCCCCGATGTGGGCGACTCCATCGATCAGGCCCTGCCACTGGACCTGTCAAACATCTTCGGGAATAGTGCTCCCGGCGCTCCGGCAACCGTCACGTTCCCCGGCCTGATCGACGATGCCCGCGACACCGATTTCTTTGTGTTCACCGCCACTCGTTCGGGCCTGGTGGAAGTCCGGCAGAATTCCCCGGTGCTCAACAGTTTCCTGTTCATCTACAACAGCCAGCGGCAACTGCTGGCCTACGACAACGACTCCGGCGGCGGCGGCAACAGTGCCGTCCGCTTCCAGGTCGAACGCGGCCGACAGTATTTCATCCGCACCACCGCCGTCGGGATTTCCACCGGCGCGTACAACCTGGTGTTCACGTATTTCACCGATCAGATCGGCGACGATTTTTACGACGCCTTCGATCTCACGCACCTCGTCGACACGCTGGGCAACCTGCAGTTCAACGTCGATCCGGGGCTGCCGGTCGTCGACCCGATTGCCGGGGGCATTCTCCCCCGCACGACGATCGACTTCGCGGGCGATGTCGATGTCCTCCGCTACGTGGCTCAGGTCACCGGCCGGCTGACGGTCACGCAGTCCCGCACCGCGGCGCAGACCGGTCTCGACAGCGTGCTGGACGCCTTCCGCGAAACGTCGCGAACCGCCAACGACGCCAGCGCCGTGTTCCTCACCGGCAACGATGACCTTGATGCCACGCGCGTTAGCCAGGTGACCTTCAACATCCAGCAGGGCCAGGCCTACTACATCCGCGTCTCGGGGTTCGGAGCCACGGCGGGCGACTGGGCGCTCAGCTTCCAGACCGACACCACCACTGTCGATCCCGAAGGCGACATCCAGGCCGATGCCCAGCCTGTGACGCTCGCTCCGAAGGCGAACGGCACCGGCGACACCGCCGATGTCAGTGGCAGTATCGACCGCGACGGCGATGTCGACTACCTGCGGTTCACCCCCAGCGTCACCGGGCAGGCTTCGGTCCTGCTGACCTCGGCGCTGCCCCTCATTCTGGACGTGTTCAGTGGCTCGGTCCGCATCGCCAGCGACCGTTCCCCGGGCGACGGAACTCTGGTCACGTTTGATGTGATCGCGGGGCAGACCTATTTCCTCCGCGTGGCCACCGCCATTCCCGGCACGCCGGCTCCCCAGGGGCTGCGCGGCACCTACTCCCTCCGCATCGAAACCACGTCCGGTCCGCTGACGCCACAGCCGGGCGTCACCGTGACCGACCAGCAATTGAACGACCTGTACGCCATCCTGATCGAGGCTCTGGTCCAGGAGAGCACCCGCTCGGTGCGCCCGCTGGCCGAGATTGCCAGGGCGGTCAATGCCATCATCGTGCAGGCCTTCATCAACCAGCAGGGTGGCATCCAGGCATTCTCGATTCCGGCCGGCCTGTTCTACTTCGATCCTGTCGACTTCATCGTGACGGAGTCCCAGGGCCGGCAGGCGGGGTTCACCAAGGCCGAGGGCGTGGTCAACGAATTCGGACCCAAGGCCAAGTACACGGGCGACGGCGCGGCCGAACTGCTCATCATCCCCAACATCACGGCTTCGACCTACAACCTGCAGTTCGTCGGCGTCGGTGCCGGAAGCTTTCTCGCCGGGGCGAACTTCATTGGTGCCCGCGGCGGCGTCAGCGCGGTCACCATTGCCGACACGCTCTTCAAGGGCACCACGTCGCTGCTGCTCGACTTCAGCGGCCGCAGCACGGGCGTCACCGCCAGCAGCGGACCAAACTCGTCCTCGATCTCGGTCAACAACGGCACATCGCTGTCCCTGGGGACAGGCTTCTCCACCTCGTCGATCTCCTCGCTCGTGGCCCTGGTGACGCTGGGCGGCCTCACGGCCACAGGGGGCGGAGGCGACTCTGGCTTGGTCGCCGATTCGCGCGGTGGCGGCGGCGGAACGCCCGACGCCATTCTAGACGACCTGTTCGGCTTCCTGCCGACACCGGTCCGCAAGGCGGTCGACAAGCTGGTGCGGCCACTGCTCGAGGACTTGGACCCCGCCGACCTGAAGACGGTCGAAATGCTCGAACAGATTCTGATGGACCTGTTCTTCCCCAACGCTTCCAAGCGCAAGGCGAAGAACGTGAACAAGACGCCCAGCGCGGCGCAGGAAGCCAAGACCGACCCGCGCCGCGACGCCGAACAGAGCCAGCGGTCAGCTCCAGCCAAACCGGTGGCTGGCCAGAACCCGGCACGGCCGGCCAGCACTCCTGCGAACCCGACCTCGGCTCAAAATCCGGCCGGCAACCGTCCCGAGAACAGCGTTCCCCCCGTGGAAAATTCGGGTGCCAAGGCTGCCGAGTCCCGCGACTGAAGACGCCTGGCGCGACGGTCAGGAATTCGGCAGGCCGAGCAGAGGATTGAAAGGTATCAGGGATGAGGCTGTTGCTGGCGGCCGATCAAAGCACATCCTTCTTCATCCTTTTACATCCTCTTTCATCTTGTCCAACCTTCCTGACAGATCCCGCTTTCCAACAACCTGCGGCCCCAAAGACGCGGGGATGGCCAATGGTTTCAGACAAAATGTTGAAATATTAATTGACATTCTGCTGGACTCTCCGTAGAACTGGAATGTGTACATTTGTGTCATTCCAATTTTAGGCGAAGCTCAGGTCGGCGGATCGTGGAACACGCGGCATATCACAGGCTGTTCGAGGGCACGTCGCGGCAGATTGCCGGTGAAGTTGTCCTTCGCTGCGCTTTATTGGCGCTTGCCGTCGTGAGGTTGGCGCAGCGGCTGATGCCAATTCCACAAAGGCTCATCACTGGCATGGCGAGGTTCTGCCGCCAAGTCGGTGAAGCGTGGCTGTGTTTCGCCAAGACTACATTGGCTGCTGGCTCATGCAAGTGTGTGGCTCAGTCTGGCCCGGTTGTCGATGCCGGCTTGAACCCGCTCACGCGGGGAACTTCGACAATTCCGTCCGCGAACGTTTGTGCCACTTCCATTTCAGGGCAGACCGCTTCTCGACTGGCCGCGAGCCACGAACTCCAGGCTCAGGCTGGCATTCAGGATCCACGTCGACCATCAGGGTTCGCGCCGCCGATCATCAACGCTGTCGACCACACGCGCTGCGCCCCCTATCAGCACGTTGTCGACTGCACTCGTTGCGCCCCCTATCAGCAACACTGTCAACCGCACACGCTGCGCCGCCTGTCAGCACATTGTCGACTGCATGCGCTGCGCCGCCTGTCAGCACGTTGTCGACTGCACTCGTTGCGCCCCCTATCAGCACACCGTCGACTGCACTCGCTGCGCCGCCTATCTGCTCACTGTCAACTACTCGCGCTGCGCCCCCCATCAGCACGTTGTCGACTGCATGCGCTGCGCCCCCTGTCAGCACGTTGTCGACTGCACTCGTTGCGCCCCCTATCAGCACACCGTCGACTGCACTCGCTGCGCCGCCTATCTGCTCACTGTCAACTACTCGCGCTGCGCCCCCCATCAGCACGTTGTCGACTGCATGCGCTGCGCCCCCTATCAGCACACCGACTGCTCTTGATTGCCACCCCAATCGAAAATCGAAAATCAAACTTGCTGTTCGTGCGAGGCAGACACACCTGATCTGTCGTCCGTCCTTGAAAACACGCGGGACATGAGCGATTGATGAACCTTGATCTGTTCCTGTCCCGCGTGTGTGGATTTCGTTGTGACGCCGCTCCTGATTCTTGAAGCATTGTCCCGGGGTGAACTGGATCCGCGTGAGGCCGCGGCGCGGCTCGGGATTCCGGAGGCTCCGCTGGTCTCCGCCACGAGTGCGGCCGAGGTCGACCTGGACCGCGCCCGCCGCTGTGGCTTCCCCGAGGTGGTCTTCGCTCCCGGAAAAACTTCCCACGCCATCATCGAAATCCTGAAGCGGCTGCACGAGTCCGGCCAGGATGGCTTCGTCACCCGCGCCAGTCCCGAACAGGCCGCGGATGTTCTGGCCGCCCTGCCAGACACGATTCACAACCCAGTCGCCCGCACGCTGTCGCATCCGGGACCGCATGGGACCGTGACAACTCCGCAGGGCTTGGTCGTCGTCATCACGGCCGGCACGGGCGACCTCCCGGTGGCTGAGGAAGCCCTGGAAACCGCCCGCTGGATGGGGACGGGTGTGGATTTGATCGTCGATGTCGGCGTTGCCGGACCGCACCGCCTGCCGGCCCAGCGGCACCGCTTCCTGCATGCCGACGCCATTGTCGTCGTCGCCGGAATGGAGGGTGCCCTCCCGTCCGTGGTCGGCGGGCATGTCTCCTGCCCGGTCATCGCCGTGCCCACCAGCATTGGATACGGAGCCAGTTTCGGTGGCCTGGCGGCACTGTTGGGGATGCTCAACAGTTGTGCGGCGAACGTCACCGTGGTCAACATCGACGCTGGCTTCAAGGCTGGCTATGTCGCCGCGGTGATCGCCCGCCGCGTGGCCGCCGCGAGGTCGGCGGTGACTTGAACCCGGCCGCGTGGAATGGGGAGAATGAGCCCCATGTTGATGTGCAAGGCTGACGTAAAGAATTGGTTTCCCAGAGCATGATCGGCATGGCGGGAGGGCGAAGCTCCTGCCGAGCCGCGAGTCACAGATGACGTGATGGTCGGCACGAACGGCGAGCCACTGGTTGTGGAAATCGGCGTCTGACCTGCACCGTGGCTCGGCAGGAGCTTCGCCCTCCCGCCACGCCGCGCAGTGAATCGGTTCCGTCAATTCAGCCACGAAATGGACAATTCGAAGATGCCATGGATCAGTGAGCAGGCCGACAGCATTTCCCGTGAGGCCCTGACGGCGGTGCTCGATCAGGCGGTGGCCGAGGCCCGCAAGCGGATCTGTGGGACGCCCCGCCGCGTGTTGCTGCTGCCGCCGGACATCACCCGCATGCACTCCGGTGCCGGGTGGATCACCGAGGTGTTTTACGAGCGGTTCAAAGCCGAGGCGGATGTGCATGTCATCCCGACGCTCGGGCAGCATGAGCCACACACGCGCGAGCAGAACCGGCAGATGTTCGGGGCGATCCCGCACGAGCGGATTCACCCGCACGACTGGCGCGGCGGCGTGGTGCGTGTGGGCGAGATTCCGGCCGACTACGTCCGCGAGATCAGCGGCGGCGTGGCCGACTGGGCCATCCCCGTCGACCTCAACCGGATGCTGATGGAAGAGAAGTGGGACCTGATCATCAACATCGGGCATGTCGTCCCGCATGAGGTGCTGGGGTTTGCCAACCACAACAAGAACTACTTCATTGGGCTCGGCGGCAAGGACACGATCTGCGCCTCGCACCTGATGGCGGCGAGCTGTGGCATCGAAAACAACCTCGGCAACCTGCTGACCCCGGTGCGGCAGTGTTTCAACAAGGCCGAAGACGAACTGCTCGGCCGGCTGCCCGACATGTACGTACAGGTCGTCCTCGCCCGCGATCCCGGCGGCCACCTGGTCCATACCGGAGTGCATATCGGCGATGACCTGGAGACCTACCTCTCCGCCGCCCGGCAGGCCCGCGAGCAGAACATCACCGTCTTTGAAGAGCCGCTGAAGAAGGTCGTCTGCGTGATGCAGGGCGATGAGTTCTTCAGCACCTGGGTGGCCAACAAGGCGGTGTACCGCACCCGCATGGCGATGGCTGACGGCGGCGAACTGCTGATCCTCGCGCCGGGCCTGAAACGCTTCGGCGAGCAGCCCGACGTTGACGCCTTCATCCGCAAGTATGGCTATGTGGGAACGCCACGGGTGATGGAAATGTACCGGCAGAACGCCGACATGCAGGATCTGGCGCATGCCACGGCGCACCTGATTCATGGCTCGTCCGAGGGCCGGTTCACCATCTGCTATGCGCCGGGCCACCTGTCGCGGCAGGAGATTGAAGGGGTGAATTTCGAATACGCCGATCTGAACGAGATGCTGGCACGGTATCCGCTGGAGAAGATGCAGCAGGGGTTCAATGATGTCGGGGGCGAACGGGTGTTCTTCATCCCCACCCCTTCGGCCGGACTCTGGTCCACGCGGAACCGCCTCTACGGCCGCCAGACAGGGTTCGGCGCATGAAAGTTCCCCATCACCGCACTTCGGCGGACATCAGCGAGAACATGATGACGTCGATGATCGACGTGGTGTTCCTCCTGCTGGTGTTCTTCGTCTGCGCGGCCACGGGGCAGGTGCATGAGGCGCTGCTGCCGCAAAAGCTGCCTGAAGGCGGCGTCAAATCCACGTCCGTGGTGGAGGTCGAACCTGGTGCCCCCGACAAGATCTGGATTGAACTGAAGACGGGTGACACCGGCCAGACGCTGATGCTGATGAACGAAACCGAGTACGACAGCTTCGAAGCCCTGCGCGAAACGCTCTCCGCGCTCGCCGCCGTGGCTCCGGAAAACCCGGTCCTGCTGAACATCGGCCCGGAAGTCCCCGCCGGCGACATGATCCGCGTCTACGACACCTGCCGCGCGGCGGGGTTCCAGGTGATCAACTTCAACATCCCGCCCGAACGGTTGATCAACACGGATCCAGTGAAGCGGTGAACACTCCCGGTGAGCCACGCGGGTCGGTCCTCACTCACCGCACGGCTTGCGCCGTGCCGCCAAGGACCGCGGCATGAATAACTGTCGACTTTTGACAAGCCGTACAGCCAATGAGCCGGAGGGCCTTAGCCGGCCTTAGCCCCCGGTTGGAGGATAATCGGAAGACGCCAGCGCCACGAACCGGACGCTACTAAGTACCGCGGCAAGAATATGTCGACTTTTGACAAGCCGTACAGCCAATGAGCCGGAGGTCCTTAGCCCCCGGTTGGAGGATGATCGGAAGACGCCAACGCCACGAACCGGACGCTAACGCGCGCTAACGCGTGCCGGCTGATGAATCTGCTCTCAATCGGCGTCCATCCCAAGCAACTTCACCATGTTATTGTTGCTGCGATCCTAAAAGGGAAGCGGCTGGGCGCGAGAGGTCATGCTTGATACTCGCACATCACTCCGACCGGATCTCGGCGCGGCCCCAATAGCCAAACTCATGGAACCAGCCGGTCGGACTATTGCTGAGTTCCAGCTTGACCGGCTTTCCCGCGAACTTGGTTAGGTCAATGCGGATCTCGGTCCAGCCGTTTTTGGTGAGCTTCGAGTCGACGATCTCGTCATACAGGCGTTCGCCATTGGCCCGCACGATCAGCCTCCAGTCACAGTCTTGGTTTCCTTTGGGGGCTTCGTGAGAGACCGCCAGTTCCAGGTAGGATTTCTTGTCGGCTGGCAGTGTCACCGTGCTGCGCAGAACACACGCTTCGGTCATGGAGACCGGGTGAGTGCGCACAACCGTGGGCCGACCGCGATGTTCCTTCAACAAGGCCACGCCGCCCTCACCACAGGCGGTGGCCGAGAAGCCGGGGGCGACTTCTCCCAAGATGTCGGCAAACTGTTCCGGCACGCTGGTCTGCCGTGGCACAACTTCACGAACACCCGGAAGCTGCCGGGCCTGGGGATCTTCCGGCGGACGGTCGAGGGTGATGAAGGCAAACAGGTCGGCGATCTCCTGGGGCTTCAACGTCTTCTCCAGGTCCTCCGGCATCAGGCTGAGCGAACTCTGTTTCATCTCCTCGATCTGGTCGCGGGGGATGACTTCCTCCTTGCCGCCCTGCACCTTGAGCACGAGCCGCTGCTCGCTGTCCTCAATGACCAGCCCGGTCAATGTGCGGCCGTTGGTGGACACCGTGCGGGCTTGAAATGCCGCGCCGATGACGAGGCTCGGATCGAACACGTTCGACAGCAACTGCTCAAATGAATTGCGGCCGTTGACAGTGATGTCGGGTCCGACCTCCTGGCCCTCGCCATAAATCTTATGACACTGGCCGCACAGTTTTTTGAAGACTTCGCGGCCCTTGGTGGCATCGCCCCGTGTCTGGCGGATCAGGGTCCGCATGCTGGCAATGACCTGTTCGCGCTGCGGATTGCGTTCGTCGCGGATCTTCCCCCATTGGGCCGCGACGAGCTTGGCCAGATCTGGATCCTTTGTCGCCAGCAGTTTCCGCACCTGGTTGAGATTGAGGGCATCGGCCGTCACTTCCTTTTTGCCGATGCCGGCCAGCAGACGCTTGCTCCAGCCCACGCGCTGCGTCAACAGTTCGATCGCCCGTGGCTGCAGTTCCGGTTCGAGCGTTTTGTAGGAGGCCAGCACCACTTCGGCCACGCGAGGGTCTTCCATTCGCCCGAGCGCCGCCAAAAGTTGTCCGCGAAATTCGGCCGAGGTGAGGCTTGAACGGGGAACGGCTGGTGTTCCACCTTTCGCCAGGATTTCGGTGACAACATCGAGCAGTTTGACATCGCCCGCCGCAATCAACGCTTCCAGCGACTTGAGCCTGACGGCTGGGTCGAGTCCGTTCGTGGCAAAGCCGCGCCGAATGGCTTCGATCGCGGCTGGATCCTTCCACGTGACGCTCAACAAACCGGCTTGAAACCCGAGGGGATGGGCCGTCGACGCCTTGACCCATGGGGCGATGAGGGGGGCCATCGCGGCCTTGAGTTGTGTCAGATGCTCGCCTTGAATTTCGCCCGATTGAATTTTCGAGGCGAGAAACGCCAGGCTGTTGCCGGCGGCCACGACTGAGCCCCGGGTGTTGGCGAGGTGTTCGATCATTGCGGCGATGGAAGCGGCCTCGAAAGCCTTGCGTCCAAGCATGCGTTCAATGACGCGGGGCATCAGCGCCGTGAATTGTGGTGCATGTTCCAGATCCACGTCTTTCACCGCCGCGACAAACTGCGGGCTCTGGTCCTCCAGCAACGGGTGCAGGTTTTGCCACACGATGTGCGGGATCAACGGATCGTCGCCGCAGGCGGCCAGCACCTTGAGCAGGACAGGCATCTGGGGCATGTTGTGAATCTTGCCCGCGGCGATGGCGACCTGAAGCTGCACATCGGGAGCTTTGTCCTGCGCCATGTCGATGAGCCTCTGCCGGATCGCGGGAGGGACATCGCCCATCTCGCCCGCGGCGCGCACACCCCAGGCGCGGAATGTGGTGTCTTCATGCTGAAGCAACCGGGTCAAGAAGCCCTCGTCAAATGGAGTGCCCGCTTGTTCCGAACGGCTGAAGTTCAACAGCGACCACAGGGCATGCAGGCGCGTTTTCTTCGGAGTGGCGTCATTCAGAACCAGTGCTTGAAGACGGCTACGGGTTTCGGGCGCATTGCGTTCCCGCAGCAGGCGCTGGGCCAGATCACGGTAGAAGACATTGGGATTGTGCAGACGCTGGATGAGCTGCTCGTCGGTCTCTTTCGCCAGGTCGAACGGTGTGGCTCGGGGCGAATCCTTGTAGCGGATGCGATAGAGCCGGCCCTTGGCCCGTTCAATGCCAGCCGGGTCGCGGCGGGCGTCCTGATAGCAGTGATACTGGTCGTACCAGTCGAGGACATACAGGCAGCCGTCGGGGCCGGTCTTCTGAGCCACGGGCATGAACCACGCGTCGTTGGCGGAGAGGAAATCGGGCTCGCCGGTGCCGGCATACGTTGCCCCTTGGCGTCGAATGGAGTCGACGTTCAGGCAGTTTCCATGAATGTTGCCCATGTACAGTTTGTCGCGGTATTCGGCGGGATAGGCGTCGCTGTCGAAGTAATGGATCCCACAGTACGCGGCCTTTTGGTGCTTGTGCTTGACGATCGATTCGATCTTCCAGGTAAAGGGCGGATAGGGACCGCCCTGGCGGTGGTAGTAACCAGTTTCCGTGAGGTGCCAGAGGTGGTCGATCACACAGGCACTAATGAACGCCGAGCCCTCGGCATCGAAGGCCACGCCCCAGGGGTTGCTGGTCCCTTCGCA
Source organism: Planctomycetaceae bacterium (assembly GCA_021732845.1). GTDB lineage: Bacteria > Planctomycetota > Planctomycetia > Planctomycetales > Planctomycetaceae > JAKFUF01. The sequence goes on from JAKFUF010000010.1 coordinate 103,687, forward strand.
GAACAGCTCGAAATCACGCGTCCGCGGATGAATGCGGAACAGCGCGCAGGTGAACTTATACTCCTTCCCCTTGTGCTTCACGTGGCTGTAATTGAACACCCCGTTGAGCCCATACAGCCAGCCGTCCGGCCCCCAGGTCAGCGAGTTGGGGAGTTCGTGCGTGTCGGTGCGGCCGAATCCAGTCACGACGACCTCTTGCTTGTCGGCCTTGCCGTCGCCGTCGGTGTCCTGGAGGAACAGGATGTCGGGCGCGTTCGCCACCCACACGCCGCCGGCTCCCACGGCGATGCCCGAAGGGATGTTCAGCCCTTCGGCAAACACCGTGACCTTGTCGACCTTGCCATCGTTGTCGGTGTCTTCCAGGATCTTCACCCGGTCGCGGCCGGGTCCGGCTTCGGTCCGCGGGTATTCGAAGCTCTCGGTGACCCAGATCCGGCCGCGCTCGTCAAAGGTCATGGCCACGGGGTTGACCAGGTCCGGCTCGGCGGCGACGAGTTCCACCGAGAACCCCTCGGGAACCTTCATCTTTTTGAGCGCTTCAGCCGGCGAGAGTGCCGGTCCGGGCGGCCGGTCCTGGGCGTGGGGAATCACCTGGGCCTGGGTCGCCTGCACCTTCAGTATGGCGAGAATGAGGCAGACGCACAGCAGCAGTTTGGCGGTCAAACGCGACATGAGTGGTGGCTTCCGGAATCGAACAGACTGGTCATCGTGTCAACGCTGCTTGGACGATTGAATTCATTTGCCGCGAGAAGTGATCCTCGGGATAGATCAATTCCCGGTTGGCATTTGGCAGAAACGCCGTGTGTTCGCTGCCGGACTGCACGAAACTGACCTTGTAAGCAAAGGTCTGCACAATTTCCCACGCGGCCGCGACGGTCAGCGGGTCGGCTGGCCGTTCCGGAGCGGGATCGAGGCCCATCGCGTGCGCGGCGGAAAAGAACGCGGCGTGCTGCACCTGAAGCCGTTTGTCGCCCGGGACGAACACGAATTCGAACGACAGCGTGAACGTGTGGTCTTGGGAAAAGTAGATGTCGAAATTTTCCCAATTCGCCCGTTCGGGGGATTCGAAAATCAGCATCTGCCTGGAGACACGTCCGATCGGAGTGAAGCGATAACCAACACCATTCGCGGTCGGTCCGCTTTGTGTGATGCCCGAAAGATTGAGGAAATCGAGAAGGTTGAAGGCGTAGAGCACCCCCAAATCCTCCTCGGGTGCGCTCTGTCTGGCGGACCGGGTGGCAAAATGCGCGGCGACGTCAATGCTGCTCGAAACATCGAGCATCGACGACGGACAGCCATGGTGTCGAGCCAGTGCCTCCCATTGAGCCCGGCTGAGATCCTTCAGAAAGGCAAAGTCGGCGTCCGTGTGGCTCAGCTCCTCCATCCGTTCGAGCACAGCCTGCAGGGCCGCTTGCCGCCTGCCGATTTCCCGCAGTGACGATTCGCGGTCGCCATTCAAACGAAGCACCGTGGGCAGGACGTCGTACTTGATGCTGTCGTGGCCGCGGTAGAACAGGTGCGTTTTGCCCCATTCTGGAATGCTGTCTCCGCCAAGCCACTGGCCCATTTGGAAGCGGCGGTTGGAGGCCGCCTCGGCCAGCCGCTCCTCATGCTGCGCGATGATGCTTTTCAAGCCTTCGATCGCATGATCGACGCTTCCGTAAATCGGGACGGCCTCCGCCAACGAATTTCCGTCGGCCGCGCCGCGATGTTTGAAGTACGTCCATCCCAGAGGTGGCAGCATGTGGACCCTCACCCGCGAACACAGCGCAATCGATCATCCCGCCCGTCGTGGGATGCCGGGCGTGGCGGAAGGGATTGTACCGCGTGTCAGGTCAGTCGTCTTGGAACCATTGCCGCGCAGAAGATTTAAGCGGCATCTCGGCGGTCTTCGCGCAGGGCCTGAACCCACGGTTCGGCGAACAGGCGGGCGACACGGCGTTCGACCTTGCGTTGCGCGGAGCCGTGATGCAGTGGCTTCTCGGCGGCCAAAGCGGCGGTGCCGTGGGCCACATGCACGATTTGCTGGGCCATCTGCCAGGTGGGAATGAGCCGGGTTTTGTGGCCGTGCTCCCAGAGTTGCCGCGCGATGGCATAACCGCCGGTGATCTCATCCGGCCGTGGGCAGAATGTCAGGTTGTGCCGCAGGAGAGTTTCGCGGCGGTACATGGCGCAATAATCGCGTGGGAACCGATCACCGTTCCACGAGCCACGGTTTCGCCGGCCGAACAACTGTTTGACTTGAGCCACGGCTCCGCCGAAAAACTCTTTCTGCCAGAGATACAGTGGGTGTTCGAGTTCGAGTTTCCACGCACCGGCGGCAGCCACGTCTGGGTTCTCGAAAGCCTGCAGCAGAGGGTCAAGCCAACCCGGGCGGCGCACCAACACATCGGTGTGCAGCGTGACAAAGAACTCGCCAGTCGCTTCCCGCAAGCCGCGGTCGAACGCCGTGAACACATTCGCGGGCCAGTTGTGGCACCCCTCTTCCGGCCGCTCAATCAGCCTGATTCCGGAGAAGTTCCGCAGGTACTCCAGGCTGTCATCCCGAGACCCATTGTCGATGACCAGGATCTCGAGGTCATAATCCGCGGAGCACTGCTGGATCGACCGCAGACACATGGATGCGAGCGGACGAACCTGCCAGTGGGGAACGCAGAGGCTGATTTTCGATTTTCGATGAAGGATTTTCGATTGGTCCACGAGCGTCGTCCCGTTGCATGAAGGGTCTTGAGATTTCCGCGGGCAGAGCGATTCCGCGCGCCCAGCCAATCGAAAATCCTTCATCGAAAATCGAAAATAACGGAGCCCGCCGCCGATCTTTATCAGATCGACGGCGGGCTGAGAATCCCGAGTTTCCTACCCGTTTACCGCTTATTGCGGGATGCCGAGCAGGTCTTCTTCTTCTTCCTGGATGATGATGCGTGGCGTCACCATCATCATCAGGCTTTCCGTTTCACGGCCGACGCCTGTGTTCTTGAACAGCCGGCTGACGTAGGGGATCTTGTTCAGGATGGGCACCCCGAACATCGTCCGGCCTTCACGCAGCCGCTTGATGCCGCCCAGAAGCACCGTGCCACCGTCCGGCACGCTCACCGTGGTGCCGAGGGTGATGACCTCGACGATCGGCTGCTGCACCGTGATCTGCGTGGCCGCAGCACCGGACGCACCCGCCTGGCCCTGTTGGCCCTGCTGGCCCTGCTGGCCGCCCTGGCCGATCTGACCGGTGATGCCACCGTTCACACCCTGACCACCGCCCTGGCCGCCGCCGCCAAACTGGCCGCCGCCGAAGCCGTTACCCTGCTGCTGGCCCACGCCACCCTGCTGTCCGCCCTGACCACCGACGAACGAGAAGGTCTGCACGTCCGTCAACGTCCGGAAGTTCGGGCTGACAGTCAGCCGCACATACCGGCGGTCGGCGGAGATCACGGCCTGCACCTGCAACTGAACACCGTCGGCGACGATGGTGATCTGTGGCTGGAAACCGACCGAGAAGAATCCGACCGTGGGGATCAGGCTGGTCACGAACGGCCGGTTGACCGTGTCGCTGACGAAGCCCTGCTGTCCGTTGAACATCGTGATCTTCGGAGCAAACATCAGGTTGTTACGATCATCACCCTGTGAGGCGTTGATCAGGAAGAACGTTTCGATGTCGCTGAGAATCGCCAGACCGACCGACAGCCCCGCGTCCGCCTGGAACCCGCCGAAGCGTGGCACACCCAGAGGGAACGATCCTTGACGGAAGGGAATGTCGAGGCTGGCTGGGAACGACTGGTCGGTGTTCTGCCCGATGATCGTTCCGTACTTCGGATAGTTGTCGCGGTTGATCGTGTCACGGGGTGGTCCGTTGGCGAAGTTGAGAGTGCTACCACCGCCGGTGGTCCCGGCCGTTCCTTGCTGTCCCTGCTGTCCGGTCTGACCACCCGTCGTCCCGGTGGTGCCCGCGCTGTTGCCCTGGGTGAGCCCGTTGCCGAACGGCGGCAGGAACGCTCCGAAGGTTGGTTGCAGCGGATCGCCGGCGTTGTCCTGAACGTTGAAGTCGAAGTCGACACCGATGCGTTCGAAGAACCGGTCAGACACGGTGACGAACCGGACTTCCACCGTCACCTGCAGGTCTTGCAGGCGACGCAACTGGTCGAGCAGGTCGGCGATCTGATCATGCACCGCCTGCGTCTGGCGGACCACGAGGCTCAGCGTAGTTTCGAAGGGACGGACCGAACCCGGACCGCCGACTTCATCCCAGCTTTCGGGTTCAATCGTCGCTTGAATCAGCTCCATCAGGGGGTCGAAGTCGGCCCCGCTGCCACCGGCCGCAGGACGTTGACCAGCGATAGGAGCACGTGGGCGTCCGCCACCATTCATCGGACCTTCCGGAACCTGGAACTGGGCGAAGTCATTCATCCCGCGTGGGGCAAAGTTCGCCTGTCCCAAACCGGGCAGGTTCGCGGCCCGGGGATCGTTCGAAGCGGTAAACGGCATCCCGTCGCCACCCACCGGGGTGAAGTTGGGAATCGGCACCACCAGGTCGGCGACCGTGTAGTTGACCGTCTGCAGCTCACCGTTGCAGCGCCGCTGGCTGGTGATCTTGAGCACTTCGTTCTGCACGGTGTAACCCATGTGCAGAGGTTCCAGAATCAGGTGCAGGGCACTCTTCAGCTTGATGTCATCGACATGGATCGTCACCAGGGTGTCGGTGTTGATCCCTTCCTCCTGCATCCCTTCGATGTCCAGGTGCAGGTTGACCGAGGAGAGGCTGGTCAGAGTCTTGACCACGTCCGCGAAGGGTTCGCTTTGGAAGTGCAGTGACACTGGCTTGTCGAGGCTCTTCTCGATTTTCTGCTCGCCTTCGGTCTTCCGCCGCTGGTCGGCCTTGCCGTACTTGCCGCGCCGCTTCGACAGGTCACCCCATGTCTTGGCGTCGGGATGGACGATGCTTTCGGTGTAGGTGCTGCCGGCGGCTTCTTCCACCCCGTTCAGGGCGGCGGTGAAGTAGTCGGCCTTCTTCGCCTTGATGTCTTCGTTGAAGAAGTTCTGCTTGCCGAACTTGGCCTTGATGAGCATCGTCACCGTCACCGGGTTTTCCGGGGCGATGGCGGCCGCCTTCTTGGCCAGGACTTCGGCTTCGCTGAACCGCTTCTGGTCGAACAGTTCGTTGTACCGCTTCACCATTTCGGCGAGTTCGGTTTCGATCCGCAGCTCAGTCAACCGGTCGTTCTTGATGCCATCCATCACTTCCTTGTTGCGCTGCTTCATCTCCCGCAGCGGAGCAGTCCGCTTGGCATCCTCCGCGATCGTGCTGCGGGCACTGGCCAGCATGCGCAGGATCGGCTTCTTGGATTCATTGTCCACCGGTGAATTCTCGACCTGAATCAGCGTCTGGTCGATGATCGACAGGGCTTCGTCCGGATTGGTGCCAGACAGGGCAACCGCCTTGAACTTCTGGGCGGCCGCATCAGCCTGCAGTTTCTGGAGTTCCACCTGGCGTTCTTCGACGGCTGCGTTCAGTTCCGCGGGAACTTCAGGAGTCAGGTTACCGTCGGCCACCTGGTTGCTGGTGCGGAGGATTCCACCGACACCCACACCGGCTCCGCCCTTGGGGGCGAGTGCGGCCATCTTCTGACGGAGGTCGGCGGCAATCTGCGGCGGCAGCCGTTCACCCGACTGCGAAGCCGCCTTGAACAGTTGGTACGCCTGGTCCCGCTGACGTTCCTTCAGGGCGGTCAGGCCGCGGCGGTAAAGCTGTGCCGCGGATTCACCCTTGGGGCTGATGACATTCTCATCTTCAATCGGAGCTTCCGCGGCGAGTTCCACCGGACTCTCGTCCGCTTCGCTCGTCAACGGCATGACGGAGGAACCATTGCCGGACTCGGCTTCGTTGGAAGCGGTCTGCACACTGCGTTTCTCCGGCGGCTCATCCGCCAGCACGGGCAGCCGACGGGCGGGCTGTTCCGCGGTCTCCTGAGCGGCGATCTCGGCGGGCATTTCTTCAGCTTCAACCGCGGCGACATTCGCCGGATTGACCGTCGGCTTGCCACGAACCTTGGTCGCCCGTTCGATATCCATCAACAGATGGTTCGGGTCTTCCTCCAGGAGGCTGTAAGTCACGTCGTAACGCTCGGCTTCCATCGCCTTCGACCGGGCTTCTTCGAGTTTGCCGGCCTTCAGGGCCTGGCGGCCCTGCTTCACGAGTTCGACGGCGACCTGATGCTCTTCCTCCGTGGAACCGGACTTTCCAGCCACGGCCTGCTTGCTGTTCGGCATCCCCGAGGAGCCGTTGGCGATGGCTGTCAGAACCTGCGCCGGCTGGTCTTCCAGCAGGTCATAGGTCACTTCGAGCTTGCCGGCTTCCATGGCAATGGCGCGGGCCTCTTCAACCTGACCCGCTGCCAGGGCGGCGCGGGCTTCCTTCACCATCTGCTTGGCTTTCGCCTTGAGCGCAGCGCGGTCACCAGCGGCGGCAGCCGGTGCGGCTTCCTCGGCAGGTGACTCTTCCAGCTCTTCGACTGGCATCTGGCGAGCCGGCACGGTGTTCTCGGCGACTTCGAGGCCTTCGGCTGGCTCGGCATCGGAACCGGTTGGGGTGATCTCCGGCATCCGTCGGCTGGCGTCGGCAACTTCTTCCTCAGCCGGCGCTTCGCCAGCCGGGAGCTGTGCCAGGAAGGCTTCAGGAGATTCCTCGTCGGGACCAAACTCCATATGCTTCATGCTGGCCAGTGCTTGCGCGTTCGAAGCCAGGGTTTCGGCCTTGGCGACATCGCCCGCGTCGAGTGCCGCATGGGCACTGCGGAGCATGCTTGTGACCCGATAGCGTGTGTCGTCCCCCGCAGGTCCGGCCATGCGGCGCGGTGGGGCCGAAGCCACGGCTGGGGCGGCTGGTTCTTCACTGATTTTCTGCTCGGCCGGCATGTTGTTGGCCGGCACCTGTCCGCGCACATATTGCTGTGCCTTGGGGGCACCCACGCCCGTCAGGCCATCGGCCTCGGCGTTCATTTCCGCGGCGAGTTGCTGGTCACCCTCTTCCATCAGTTGGGCGGCCCGGCGGCGGAGGTATTTGGCCCGGCCTTGAATGGCCTTGGGGGACTTGCTGTCGGCAATCCAGGCCGCTTGGATCCCCTTGAACTCGGCGATGTCGGCCGAGAGCTTTTCCGGGGAGTCTTCGAGCCACTTGGTCTTCACGTTCAACTGCTGAACGGCCCGCAGGCCCTTCTCCGCACCGTCAACGTTGCCGGTGTTGAAGTTATGGCGTGCTTCGGCGAGCCACTCCTTGGCGTTCGCCTGGCGGTCGGCGGCATTCAGGTTGACCGGGAAGGTCTTTTCGCCGGCATCGGGCTTGGAGCCGATCCGGGCGATCTGGGGCTTCTTGGAAATGGTTTGGAGCAGTTGTTCGGGAGTGACTTCGTTTTCACCCCACATCACATTGAACTGCTGTGCCCGCAGGGCCAGTTCGCGGCCCAGTTGGGTGTTGCCGCGCTGCACGGCGTTCTGCGCGTCCAGCATCATCTTCCGCGCCTGCTTCGCCAGCTCGGGATTGGCGCTGGGCCGGGGGGTGGTGCCGGGCACCCGGGCATACCGCTCGGGTGACTGGCCACGGGCGACGACCGTGACCGGCTCGGCCTTGTGATTGGCCTTGGCGCGTTCGAGGTACGCCGCGGCGTCTCGCTTTTGGGCTTCGTGGAGCTGGCTGCCCGAGGCCAGGGCAGTTTCCAGCGACTTGATCGCCTCGGCGTACTTGCCGTCGAGGTACTTGGCTTTTCCATCCGCGAGCCAGTCACCGGCGGACCGGGTCGTGGCAGCCGGCCGCGCGGCCGGTTCGGCGGTCTGTCCCAGGTTGACGCAGCACACCAGTGCCGTCAACACGCTGCTGCAGGCGACGAGTCCACTGACCTTGCCCAAGGTGCGTTTCTCCTTTGGAACCGGAGGGGGTGAAGATCCATTTTTGTGCGATTGCGGGTCTGTTGGCCCGACCGACCGTGACATGCGAAGTCCCTTTCGAATCTGCTGGCGGCTGGAGACACATGAAACTCGGCCTGCGCGGCACGACCCCGGAGAACCCGGACGCACGTGGACCGGAAAGTGCGCAAGCACTTGCCGGATCACGCGCGGTGATCCCAGGACCGTGACGGTCGAGCAGAGCCTTGAACCGGCACGCACCAGCCCGGGGGGGCCCGGCCAGGGTGACGGCAGAACTGCAAACGAAATGAGCTTTGGGAAGTGAGAGTGAGAAGTGGCGGGTTGATATCGGAAAAGGTGTTTCTGGGTCAAGAGCGATCCGACAATTTTCCGCAGATTTGCAACTTTTCAAAAACCGCAAAAATTACCGAAATTGATTAAAGAATGACGGCGGAGCCACGATCAAGTTGCGGCCGGGCTGCGTCTGCCGCCGAAATCGTCGTCGGATCCGCAGTGATCAACCACGAAAGGCACGAAGAACACGAAATTGCTTGGAGAACCGCACGGTTTCGGAATGGTGCCGAAGATCTCAAAGATGCGGTCAAGAAAGTCGTGTCGCTGCTTTATGCTGCAGTCAATCGGGATCACATTCAGGCCGCGAAAACGCTGGAGTCCTGGCGGTTCTCGTAGATTTTTGGGAACAGAAGCAAACGAAGGTCACGAAGCTGTGAACGCGGGCGTGATGTGTCCGGCGAGGTGGGTCCTATTCCTCGCGATGCCAATGCGGTTGATGATTCACGCACTGCGTTGCCCGACCAGGCGACCTGAACCAGCACCTCGATTCGTTTTCCCTGAAGGCGTTCGCTGCTGGATACAGGCTGACAAACCACAGCCATTGCTGTCGGTTCTGAAAAGACAGTTTACTGCGAAAGTTGAAGTCTGAAATTTGAAATTCCCTTGAGCCAGGCAAACTCTTCCGCAAGCATTTGTGCCCGGACTTTCGCTTCCAGTGCAGCGATCCGGTTGCAAGGCCGATCTTTGATCGAAGACACCCGAATGGTTGTGAGATTCTTCCTTTTCCCAGACCCGCCAAAGCCATGTCCCGCACGACCGCCACGCTGCTCATTTCCTGTCCCGATCAGCGCGGGCTGGTGTACAAGATCGCGAACTTCATTTATGCGAACGGCGGGAACATTGTTCATGCCGACCAGCACACCGATTTCACGGCCGGACTGTTTTTGACGCGGATCGAGTGGGAACTGAACGGGTTCAACCTGCCGCGCGAACTGGTGGGGCCGGCGTTCAATGCCATCGCCCAGCCGCTCGGGGCGAAGTGGGAGCTGCATTTTTCCGACACCGTGCGGCGGATGGCGATCTGGGTCAGCAAGCAGGATCACTGCCTGCTGGACCTCCTGTGGCGGCAGCGGGCGGGCGAATTCGCCGCGGAAATTCCCCTCATCATCAGCAACCACCCCGACTTGGAATCAACCGCCAAACAGTTTGGCATCCACTTCGCCCATCTGCCCATCACGAAAGAGAACAAGGCCGAACAGGAGGCGCAGCAGCATGTGCTGCTAAAGGAGCATAAAATCGACCTCGTGGTGCTGGCGAAGTACATGCAGATTCTCAGCGCCGACTTTGTGGCTCAGTTCGGACGGGTGATCAATATTCACCATTCGTTCCTGCCGGCGTTTGTGGGGGCGAATCCGTACCAGCAGGCGTACCAGCGGGGCGTCAAGCTGATTGGAGCCACGGCGCACTATGTGACGGCCGACCTGGACGAGGGGCCGATCATCGAGCAGGAAGTCGCGCGGGTGAGCCACCGCGACGACGTGCCAACGCTGGTCCGCAAGGGGAAGGATCTGGAACGGATGGTGCTGGCACGGGCGGTGCGGACACACCTGCAAAATCGCGTGCTGGTGTATGGGGCACGGACCGTGGTTTTCGAGTAAGCTGGCGGTTTTCGCGTCCACACGTGGCTGGTGTCGTCGCCGCATCGCCAGCGACCACGACGGACGGATCATGCCAGGCTTTCGATGCCGCCACGCCCTGCCATTCCATTCGAAACCTGGGTTGCCGCCCTGAGCCTCGCGGTTGTCGGCGTGCTCTGCACCGCCCTGCATGCCCAGTCGCTGGTCGAGGATGAGGGGCTGGCCATCCACTTCATCAGCACCGGCCTGTGGAAGGGGTTGCTGCCGCTGGTGGGGGACGTGAAGAAACCGGGAGCCGACGCCGATTTCGGCACCCTGCTGTTGGCCACAGCGGCTGTCGCCTTGGTGGTCTGGCTGGTCGGGGCATGGTTCGTGGCCCGGCGGCAAAAACTGGACTACGTCCGCGCGATGCTGCTGTGGTCTTCCCGTGGCGGCGCGTGGCTGTGGATCTTCGGGGCCTGGGAATTCTTGGTGCTGCTGGCGTCGGCGTTTCATCTCGAAAGCGCCGTGGCCTTGCTGCGGGGCACGGTCGAATTCTGGCATGTCATTGCCTGGTCGGGACTTGCCACGACGGCGTGGCTGCTGATGGGGCCGGAGTTGAACGCTCCGCCAATTCCGGTAGCACACGGGACTGAGAGTTTCCGCGTCCCGGCGTCGATCTGGGTGGCCATTGCCATCTACACCGTCGTTTTCGGGCTGATGAACCAGCAACTCTGGTTTTCGCTGCGGGTGCCGCATGGCGACTCGGCCATGTACGAAGAGCATCTGTGGAACCTCCTGCACGGAAAAGGTTTCCGCAGTTATCTCGACAATGGCCGGTTGTTCCTGGGCGAACACATCCAAGTGATTCACCTCGGATTCATTCCGCTCTATCTGCTCTGGCCGTCACAATTGCTGCTGGAATGGGGGCAAAGCCTGTGCCTGGCCCTCGGAGCCTTGCCCGCCTTCTGGATGGCCCGTCGCCACAGCGGATCTGCCGTGGCAGGCTGCGCACTGGCGTATGCCTACCTGATGTACGTGCCGATGCAGTTCCTGGACATTGCGGTCGACTTCAAAACCTTTCGCCCCAATGGGTTTGAGATCCCCCTGTTGCTGTTCGCTTTGGACGCCTTTGAACGCCATCGGCTCAGGTCGTTTCTAGTCTTCGTGGCTTTGACGCTGAGCTGTCAGGAAGACGCCGCGCCGGTGCTCGCCCCCTTGGGGTGCTGGCTGTTCGCGCACCATCTGTTTTCCCGCACCGTTCCCAGCCGGAAGGCGTGGCTCGTGACCGGAGCCCTGCTTGCCGTCTTCAGCGTGGTCTATCTCATTGCCGTGATTAAGGTTGTGCTGCCGTGGTTTCGCGGCGGGGGGGATGTCCATTTTGCCAACTACTTCAGCGATTTGGGTGGCTCCTCCGGCGACATCGTGCAAAACCTCGTGAAGCATCCCGAACGCTTCGCGGCCTTGCTGTTCTCGGGAGAGTCCCTGCTGTTCGCGCTGGCCCTGCTGCTCCCATTGGGAGGGCTGCCACTGTTGTCACCCGGCCGCCTGTTGGTGGCCGCACCCTTATTTGGTGTCCTGTGCCTGTCGGATATCACGAACGATCCCCGGCATCACTTTCACGCGCCCATGGTGCCCATTCTGATTTGGGCCACGGCTGCAGGCCTGGGAACGCTGCGAACTGACAGTCCGCTCCTTACGTGGCTCACCGCCTTCTGGTGGCGCGCCGATAAGCAACGCGCGCGAAAGTGGATCTTGTCGAAACTGCGCTGGAACGGCCGGCAACTGCCCGCACCCGCTGGTCCGGTTGCCGCTCCCCAACGCCTCGCCCCGGTGTTGCAGGCTGGCACCGCCTGGGTCCTAAGCTGCACGATACTGTTGGGCATCCTGCTGGGGCTCAGCCCCTTGGGGCTCAGTTTCTGGGATCCGAATTCCCGTGCTTATTGGCGGACCATGTATGTTCCCGACAAGCGGGCGGCAGAATTTCCGGCGGTCCTTGCCAGCATCCCGGTCACCAGCCGTGTCGCCTCGACCGACTTTGTTCACCCCCGCTTCACGCACTTCGAGCGCTCGTACGACTACAGCTCTTACCGTCCCATTCCTCCCGCCGACACGGATTTCATCGTCATTGATGCCGCAGGCCCCTACACTCATGGCCAATACCGCCGCCTGACCGATGTCCGCGAATTCCGGGAGCATCCGGAAAAATGGGAGGTCGTGCGGACCGGGTTGTTTTGGGTGTTTAAGCGGAAACGTTGACGGGTCGCCATTCCGTCAGCGCGGACCGACGCATGGTGGCTCACCGGAGGGCTCGCGCCCTGCCGCTTTCATTTGAACAAGCCCCGGAACGGGTGGCGTGTTCGTGAACCGCGCGTGCTGGACGAAGGTGAAGCAGCTCCCCACGGTGCGACGTCGCACGCAACTGATGCCAGCAAGAACACTTCGGCCACTTATAGACAAGCGGAATACCGTTTGCACCTGGCAATCCCGTGATTCAAAGCGGGGAGCTGTGATGCAAGCGTTTTCAAAGACTCCGCGACGGGCGTCGGAACCATCGGTCGCGGTGTGGGACCGCCGGTGGAACTCGCGAAGCCAGCCGCTCCATCCAGAGTCTCTGCGCGGGGTGCGGTTGGGTTGGCTGAACGCGGTGGCCTCGCGGTTGGATGCGAACGAATGGCGGCGGCGGTTGTGCCACATGGCTCCGGCACTGCTGCCGCTGCTGCTGTGGGCTTTCCCGCACATTGAGCCGACACCCCTGTGGCTGCGTGCGACCTTTGTCTTGGACGCGGTGGTGCTCGTCGGGGGTGCAATGTGGGCGGGCAGGTATCTCACGCGCGAGGGTGAATGCAACATGCTCGCGGCGGCGGGCGGGTATGCCGTGCCGATCCTCGCGCTGCTGTTGATGTTTCCCAGTCAGCCCGAGTTGGGGCTCTCGATTCTCTCCATTGTTGCCCTCGGCGATGGCTCCGCCACGCTGTTTGGCAAACTGGTGCAGGGGCCAGCGTTGCCGTGGAACCCGCGGAAGACCTGGGCGGGCTTCATCGGGTTCCTCGTGATCTGCGTGCCGTATGCGACCATGATCTACTGCGATGAAGCTCACCCGCGCGTGCCGCTTGGCGTTGCAATATCGTGCCTGTTCACCACGGCGCTGGTCGCCGACCTGATCGAGTCGCTGCCTTCACGCACCAATGACAATCTGCGTGTTGGCACTGCCGCTGCGCTGACTTTGGTCATCCTGCAAAGCTGGCTGGTCGGCTGGGAACACTGACGAGATGAAGCTCGCCGACGCCAGTATTTCAGCCACAGCCCTGACGTGCGTGTCCAAGCCTGCGTTCAATTGATGTGTTTGACCGCATTGCCACTCAAAAGACGGGGATCGCTTCGCCCGTGTTTTGAATGGGGACCGGCCGGCCGCTGCGGTCGGGGACAGTGGTCTCGGGGTCGAGTCCCACGGCCTTGTAGACCGTTGCCACGGCATCGGCGGGCGAAAACGTGCGGGACTTGCAGAAGCCACCGATGGTGTCGGTGGCCCCCAGCACCTGGCCGCCGCGAACGCCGCCGCCGGCGAAGAAGATCGAGCCGGAGTAACCCCAGTGGTCGCGCCCGCCCTGGGGATTGATCTTGGGGGTACGGCCGAATTCGGTGAAGTAAACCACCAGTGTCCGCTGAAGTTTGCCGGACTGCCCGAGGTCGTCCAGCACGGCGGCAAACGCCTGGTCGACGGCGGGCAGGTGGTACGGCACCTTGCACATCTTCCACATGTGTGGCTGGTTCTGCACGGGGGCGCAGTGGTTGTCCCACAGGTTGTTGTATTCGCCCCAGTCGTAGCCGTAGTCCATCATCACAAACCGCGCTCCGGCATCAATCAGCCGCCGTGCCAACAGGCACCGCTGACCGACTTTGCTCATGCCGTATTTCTGCTTCGACGCTTCAGATTCCTTATGCACATCGAAGGCGTCGCGAATCTTGGGAGAGGTCAGCATTTCGACGGCACGGCCGTAAAGCTGATCCATCCCCTCCACGGCGCCGTTCTGCTCCGCGGCCTTCAAGGTTGTTTCGAGCTTCGACCGCAGGCTTTGCCGCGCGGTGAACCGCACATCGGAAATCCCATCGGCGGGAACCAGGTCGCGAATCTTGAAGTCCGGATTGCGTGGCTCACCCCAGGTGCAGAACGGGGCGAACTTCTCGCCCAGGTAGGCCGAGATGAACTCGTTGGTGTAGGGCTCTCCCGGTCGTGTCGAACCAGGCACGGCAATGTAGCCGGGCAGGTCAGCGGTGGCTCCCAGTTGATGCGAAATGAAGCTCCCGAAGTTCGGCTCGCTGAGGATGCCTCCTGGCAGGATGTTCTTACCTGAGAGGGCATAGCACTGTCCCTCGAAGTGGTCGTTCGTGCCGGCCGCATAGCTGCGGATCAGCGCGATCTTGTCCATTTGCAGCGCGAGGTTCGGCAGGGTTTCGGCAAACCGCACACCCGGCACATTGGTGGCAATCGCTTGAATCGGACCGTGGATCTCCTCGGGAGCTTCCGGCTTGGGGTCGAACGACTCGTGGTGCGTCACGCCGCCGGGCAGCCACAGGAAGAGCACCTGGTCGGCGGAGGCGATCTGCTCGGTGAGCGTTTCGGCTTGGGAGGTGTTGAGGCCCAGCAAATGCGGCGCGCTGGCGGCCAGTGTGACACCGCCCCACCGCAACATGCTGCGGCGATTGAGCACGAACGGCGAGGTTCGACGATGTTGCTGCTGATATTCGGTCATCGTGAAACTCAGGCACATTCAGACGGAGACGGAACATCGCGACCACACATATAAATTATCGGTCATGAATGCGCGACGCAAGATTGTTCCGGCGGAAGGAACGGATGCGAGGGCTGGGGTTTGGCCGCACGCCATGAAATGCCTGAGCCACGGTGCCACGGTGCCACGGTCCGGCATCGTTGATGGGCGTCCGCGGGCTGGATACACTGACGCCGCGCAATGGGCACCAGGTTGCGCTCTCTTTCTAACCTATCAACGTTGCAATTCATGATGAACCATGCCCCACATTTGTGTGCGGACCGGGTTCACATGGACTCACGCTGTTCTCTGGAACTTTCTGTCATGAGACTGCGACCAAGTTTTGTGGTGTGCCTGCTGGCATTGTGTTCACTCGCATTGACCGGCTGCAGTGCCGATGCCAATGCGAAGCCGCCGGCTCTCCCGCCGGCGATGGTGCTTGTCAGCACCGTCGTGGAGGAGCCCGTGGTTGACTACTACGACTTCACGGGCCGGACCGATGCACCCGAGACCGTGGAGATTCGTGCCCAAGTCACTGGGTTCCTCAACAAGGTGATGTTCGAGGCCGGTGAGGACGGCAAGGGAAGCAAGGAAGGGCGGGAGGTGGCCAAGGGCACGCTGCTGTATGAAATTGATGACCGGGAATACAGGGCCGACTTTGCCTCTGCCACGGCCGAAAAGGCGAGCGCCCTGGCCCAGCAGGAGAAGACGGCGGCCGATTTGAAGCGGACGGAAAACCTCCTCAAAAAGGGGGCAGCCACGCAGGAGGATCTCGACCAGGCCTCGGCGGCGAAAAAGCAGGCCGATGCCGCGGTCGATTCCGCCGTCGCCAAGATCGAGCGGGCCCAGTTGAACCTGGACTTCACCAAGATCGAAGCCCCGATTGACGGCAAGCTGAGCCGCACCATGGTGACCAAGGGAAACCTGGTCACCGCCGACACCACGCTGCTGACGACGTTGGTGTCGGTCGACCCAATCTATGTGTATTTCGATGTCGATGAACGGGTCATCCTCACGCTGCGCGACCGGGTCCGCAGCGGACAACTGGAGAAACCAGACTTCCCGCCGATCATGATGGGACTCACGAACGAGAAGGGGTTTCCCCACAACGGAGAGATCGACTTCAGCGACAACCGGGCCGATCCACAGACGGGAACGATCCGCATCCGCGGGCGGTTCAAGAACCCGCCGCCTGAAGCCGGCAAGCCGGGCGACCGGGTGTTGGCGCCGGGCCTGTTTGCCCGGATTCGCCTGCCGATTGGGAAGCCGAAGAATGCCCTGCTGGTCACCGACCGGGCCATCGGCACGGACCAGGGGCAAAAGTTCGTGTATGTGGTCAACGACAAGAACGAAGTGGTGTTTCGCGGCGTGAAGCTGGGCTCGACACACGACGGCCTGCGGGTCATTTCCGAGGGCCTCGCGGCCGATGAACAGGTGATCGTCGACGGCCTGCAGCGTGTGCGGCCGGGCGTGGTGGTCAACCCCAAGGCGGTTGGCATGCGCGACCGCCCCGGCGAGGCGATCGACAAGATCGCCGCTGAAGGGAAGTCGAACGCCAAGGCGGATGAACACAAGCCGGTCGAGGCGACGGAAAAGGCTCACTAGCAGTCGTGAGCCGACGCGGCGCGTGAGCCTTTTGGCGACTTCATGCACAGTGCGAGAGTTGGGTCCCGCATTGTGCTGGTGTGCGGTTTAAAACCGCTGCACCGACAGTGAAATCTGAGATTTGAAAATCGACCGTTGCAGGACGCGTCAACCTGGAGTTTGTGCAACATGGCGAGGTTTTTTATCGACCGTCCCGTGCTGGGTGTGGTGATCTCGCTGATCATCACCTTTGCCGGGCTGGCGGCGGCCAGGAGCTTGGCGATTGCCCAGTACCCCGAAATCGCGCCGCCCACGGTCACCGTGAATTGCTCTTATCCAGGGGCCAGCGCCAGCGTCGTTCGCGACACCGTCGCCGCGCCGATCGAACAGCAGGTCAACGGCGTCGAGAACATGCTGTACATGTCCTCGCAATGCACCAACGACGGTGGCTACAACCTGACGGTCACGTTCGCCCTCGGCGCGAACCTGGACATGGCCCAGGTGCTCGTTCAAAACCGCGTCAACCTCGCGCTGCCGACGCTGCCGGATTCCGTGAAGGCGATCGGTGTTTCCACCAAGAAGAAATCCCCCAGCATTCTGCTGGCCGTCAACATGTACTCGGATGTCGACCCGGCCACCAACGAGCCGATGTTCGACCAACTCTATCTCAGCAACTTCGCCACCATTCAAGTCCGCGATGAACTGGCACGGCTTAACGGCGTCGGCGATGTGTCACTGCTCGGTCAGCAGGACTACAGCATGCGGGTGTGGCTCGATCCCGACAAGCTGGCGGGAAACAACCTCACGGCCACCGATGTGATCAGTGTCCTGAAGGAACAGAACGTTCAGGTCGCCGCTGGACAGATCGGCCAGCAGCCGGTGCCCGCCGGACAGGACTTTCAGTATACGCTGACCACGCTGGGCCGTTTGACGGAAGCCGAGCAGTTCAACGACATCATCATCAAGACGGGCGATTCCGGCCAGGTGGTGCGCCTGGGCGATGTGTCGCGCAGCGAACTGGGCGCCAAGAACCAGGACACGCGCTGCCTGCTCGACGGCAAGCCCTCGGTGGGGATGGCCATCTTCCAGTTGCCCGGCTCCAACGCGCTGCAAACGGCACAAAACATCCGCAAACGGATGGAGGAACTGTCGGCGACCCGCTTTCCCAAGGGGGTCCGCTACGCCATCGTGTACGACACCACGCCGTTCATCGAGGAATCGGTCGACGAGGTGTTCCACACCCTGCGCGACGCCATCATCCTCGTCGCCATCGTCGTGCTGCTGTTCCTGCAGGACTGGAAGGCGATGATCCTGCCGATGATCGACGTGCCAGTGTCACTCATCGGCACCTTCGCCGTCATGTACCTGATGGGCTTCACCATCAACAACCTGACGCTGTTCGGACTGGTGCTGGCCATCGGCATCGTGGTGGACGACGCGATCGTGGTGCTGGAGGCGGTCGAGACCAAACTGGCGCAGGGGCTCAACTCGCGGGACGCGACCATTGCCGCCATGGGCGAAATCACCGGCCCGATCATCGCCATCACTCTCGTGCTGTGTTCGGTCTTCCTGCCCGCCGCCATGCTCGGCGGCATCACCGGCCAGTTTTACCGGCAGTTCGCCCTGACGATCGCCGCGGCGATGATCATCTCCGCCCTCAACGCCATGACAATGACCCCCTCGCGGGCCGTCATGATCTTCAAGGATTACAAGCATGGCGGCCACGACACCCGCGAAGCGATGCCCTGGTGGGGTTATGCCCTCCTCCTCGGCTGGCTGGGCCAGTCGCTGCTGGAAACCTGGGCGATGCCCCTCGTCGGCGGCATGCCCGCGGGTTGGACGGCGTGGCTCGTTCGCGCCGTGCTGTTCGCCCCCGGCGCCATCCTGGGGGCCTTCCTCGCCCGGCGGGTCAACCGCCTGCTGGCGATGTTCTTCAAACTCTTCAACCGTGGCTTCGACATTGTCACCAACATCTACGGCCGCATGGTTGGCATCTCGCTGCGGCTGTGTGTCATTGTCCTGCTGGTCTACGGCGGCCTGATTGGTCTGACCGTCCTGGGCTTCACCCGCATCCCCACCGGGTTCATTCCCACCCAGGACAAGGGGTACCTGCTGGTCGATGTGCAACTGCCCGACTCCGCATCGCTCGAGCGGACCATTGCCGCGATGAAGCGGATCGAGCAAAAGGCGCGCAACACCAAGGGCGTGGCTCACACCATGGCGATCCCCGGGCAGTCCTTCGTGCTGAATGCCGTCGGCTCCAACCTGGGCGCGATGTTCATCATTCTCGATGAGTTCGAGCATCGCCGCGACCACGAACTCAGCGCTCCCGAACTGTCCCGCCACCTGCAGCGGCAATACTTCGCCGAGATCCTGGAAGCCCAGGTGGCTGTCTTTGGTGCCCCGGCGGTCGACGGCCTCGGCAACGCCGGCGGTTTCAAGCTGATGGTCGAAGACCTGGGCGACTCGTCGCTGGCGACAATCCAGGGACAGACCGAGAACCTGGCCGACAAGGGCAAGCAGATGCCCGGCATTGCCGGTGTGTTCAGCAGTTTTCGCGCGAACACGCCGCAACTCTACATCGACATCGACCGCACCAAGTGCAAGACGATGGGTGTGCCGCTGAACGATGTGTTCAACACTCTGCAGGTCTACCTCGGCGGGTACTATGTCAACGACTTCAACCGCTTCGGCCGTTCCTGGCAGGTCAACCTGCAGGCCGAAGCCGCATTCCGCCTGAAGGCCGAGGACATTCGCAACCTCAAGTTCCGCAATGCGGCCGGGGCCATGGTCCCGCTCGGCACCATCGCCGTGGTCGAGGACATCGGCGGACCTTCGATGATCACCCGGTACAACCTGCGGACCGCCGCCACGCTCAACGGCGCCGCGTTCCCCGGCGTGAGCACCGGCACCGTCATCACCAACATGGACCGTCTGGCGAAGGCCGAACTGCCCAACAGCATGCAGATCGAATGGACCGAACTCACCTTCCTGCAGCTTCAGGAGGGCAGCGCCGTCTATTTCGCCTTTGGCGGTGCCGTGATCCTCGTCTTCCTGGTCCTCGCCGGGCAGTACGAAAGCTACTCGCTGCCGCTGGCCGTGATTCTGGTGGTTCCCATGTGCCTGCTCAGCTCACTGGCGGGGGTGGCCTTCATCCGGTCCGACATCAACATCTTCGTGCAGGTGGGCTTCATCGTGCTGGTGGGCCTGGCGTGCAAAAACGCCATCCTGATCGTGGCCTTTGCCAAGGCCGCCCAGGAGGGCGGGATGACCCGGTATGAAGCCGCGGTTGCCGCCTGCCGCAGCCGCCTGCGCCCGATCATCATGACCTCGTTCGCCTTCATCCTCGGCGTGGTCCCGCTGACCATCGCCCACGGGGCCGGCGCCGAAATGCGCCGGACCCTGGGCACCGCCGTCTTCACCGGCATGATCGGCGTCACATTCTTCGGCATCTTCCTGACGCCGGTGTTTTACTATGCGATCCAGTGGCTTATTGAACGGAACAAGCCCATCGAAACGACAGCATCGGCGGCGGTGAAGCCGCATTAAGCCGCAGCGTCACTTTGCTGGCACGGGGGCTCGTCAAGGAATTCCCGAACCTGGGTTCCGGCGTTTGCCGGTGCGCAGCAATGGAGATAGATCATTGGCTCAAACTCGTCCACCGGTGTTTGTCGCCACGATGCCGAGCCTCGTGGGCGAACTGCTGCTGACCAGTGATGGCACGGCGCTCACCGGCATCCACATGCGACCCGACGACATCGGTCCAGAAGACCGAGAGGATTGGGTGGAGGGTGGCTGCAAACTCTTGGACGAGGCACGGCGGCAGTTGACCGAGTATTTCGCCGGAACGCGGCAGGCCTTCAACCTGCCGCTGCGCTCTGGTGGCTCGGAATTTCAGCAGCGGGTGTGGACTGCAGACCATCCCCTACGGCACCACGATGAGTTACCGCGATGTGGCTCGGCTCATCCATGAGCCACGGGCCGCGCGGGCGGTGGGGATGGCCAACGGTAAAAATCCGCTGTGCATCGTCGTCCCCTGCCACCGGGTCATCGCGGCTGATGGATCGGTCTCTGGACATGGCGGCGGACGTGAGCGACGGGTGGCGCTGTTGAAATTGGAAAAGGTGCCGTAGTAACGGCAGCCGGTGTTCCGCACGATCGCGCATCGGGATTACAGCGAGCTTCCCATCGTCAAGAACCCGGCCAACCTTGCCGGGACCCTGCCGCGCGCCGCACCGAACCTTCCCGTTGCCGCGCTGATCTACTAAAAACAACGGCAAATCAACCAGGTGCCAGACTTTCCGCCGGGCATCGGCTTGAACCCAAACACCACATGCCTGAGACCGCCGATGTCGTTTCCTCCTGTTGCTGAACAACTGGCCGTCCTGCGGCGTGGCATTGAAGCCGTTGTGCCCGAAGCCGAACTGGCGCAGAAGCTTGAAAAAAGCCTGAAGACCGGCGTGCCGCTGCGTGTGAAGTACGGGATCGACCCCACCGGCATTGATGTCCATCTGGGCCATACCGTCCCGATGCGCAAGATCCGGCAGTTCCAGGATTTTGGCCATCAGGCCGTGATCATCATCGGCAACTACACGGCTTTGGTGGGCGATCCCAGCGGCCGCGACCAGACCCGCGCGCGGCTCACCCAGGAGCAGGTCGAAACCAACGCCATCGACTACCTGAACCAGGTCGGAAAAGTCGTGGACCTCTCCCGCGCCGAGGTCGTCCGCAACGGCGACTGGTTCGGGAAGATGAACTTCCTCGACATCCTCAACCTGTGCGGCAAGGTCACCGTGGCTCAGCTCCTGACCCGCGAAGATTTCGCCAAACGTCAAGCCGAAGAAAAGGCGATCTACCTGCACGAGTGCCTTTACCCGCTGATGCAGGCTTGGGACTCCGTCATGGTCCGGGCCGACGTGGAACTCGGCGGCACCGAACAGCTCTACAGCTTCATGCTCGCCCGCGACCTGCAGCGGGCGCATGATCTGCCGCAGCAGATCGGCATGATGACCCCCATTCTCGTCGGACTGGACGGCATCCGCCGGATGGGCAAGAGCCTCGGCAACTACATCGGCATCAGTGAGCCACCGTTTGAAATGATGAAGAAGTTCATGCAACTGCCCGACCAGTGCATGCGGATGTACTTTGAACTGCTCACCAGCCTGCCGATGCCCGAGGTCGAAGCCCTGCTGGCCGGCCACCCCAAGGTCGCCAAGATGGAACTGGCGAAGGCGGTGATCGGCAGTTATCACCCGGCTGGTGAAGCCACGGCTGCCGCGGAACGCTGGCAGGCCGAAATCGGCGAACGCTCACGCCCCCAGGACATCGCCAAGTTCAGCGTTCCCGCGGACAAGCTGACCGACGGCCAGATCAACGCCGACAAGCTCCTCCTGCTGACCAAACTCTGCGCCAGCTCCAGCGACGCCCGCCGGGCCATCGCCCAGGGCGGCGTCTACCTCGGCGAAGACAAGACCGTCGTCCCGAGCCACGACACACCGGTGAGGGTAATCAACGGCCTGTTGCTATGGGTGGGGAAGAAGCGGGTGGTGCAGTTGGAGGTGGGGTAATGGATGATGTTAAGGACTGGAGTAACAATTACTGTGGCATTTTTAGAAAAAATGAGCCTCGGGGGAGACGATGCAAACAGATCATCCCGGAGGGATGAAAGCTTTTAGCCGGGGGTTGAGCGAGCGTCAGCGAAGCGACACCCCCGGTGGTGTACCAGGAGGAGATTCGATCCCGGAGGGATCGCAGCATCGGGCGAGGAAAGGTGCTGGCACCCCGCCGGGGTGCTTTTCGTCAAACCGCCAGGTCCGGGGGTATCGCTTCGTGTCTGTCGACACTTCGCTCAACCCCCGGCTAAGAGCTGTGATCCCTCCGGGATCAACTTTTGTCTCGCCCAACTTTTCAATGCAACGCTCTTTTCTCGTCATCAATGTGCCGACATAAAATTTCACTTCTATTGATGACGCGATCCTAAGGGAGTCCATTGACCTGTTCGCGCGATCGGTGACCCAGGGTATGCGTCGCAATCGGAGCCAAAGGAGGCGCGATGGCAGAGCGATATCAAATTCCATCGAATCACACGCCGTCCGCAATGGGAATACTAGTATTTGCAAAGGTACAGGCGACATCACTTGGGTTCAAAATTGTCAGACCTGTGGATGTGTTGTGCGCAATTGCCTATTTCCAAGACTCAAACGCTGCCATCGGATTAAGAGCTCTCGGCATTGAGACTCCAGACATGGTGGAGCGAGGTTCAGTCAGACGGCCAACAGTGCCTGTGAATGATCCCAGCGAGATGCTTCTCTGGGCTGACGACCTTGCACACTGCGGCTTGTGGCAAGTCATTCTCGAAGAAGCTGGCGCGCATGCAGGCGGAATGATTAGTGACAAGATACTTCTACTTGCACTTGCCCGTCACAATGATGCCGATGTCGAGATTCTGTTCAATCGTGGCGGAAGATCCAGCTCGGAAGTGTACTCATTTGTCTTGGGCATGACCGGTGAGCTGAACTAGCAGTCGCAGAAACTCAGGCGGTGGAGCTGGCGTTCAAAAACCAGAAGCGACCGTGTCATTGTTGGAGACTGAGGTACGACACCAGCGACGATGACGAGCGACCCGCAAAGCATCGGGGACGAACATGTACGATGACCCAAGCCGCAGTCCGGCAAAAATCGAAAGATTTCCCCTGCCTGGGGATCATCTCGCAACGAATCTGCGAATCATTTTCGGAGCGATCTTGCTTGCGGGTTTCACACTTCCATGCGTTTGGTGTGGGATCGGCGGACTCTATGTCCAAAATACAGATATGTTTTTCAGAGCCGAATCGGGGTTCGGTTTGACAATGGATGAGACGACCAGTGAATACACTGCCTGGGGGGCGCTGTCGCACTACAGTCGCGGAGAACCGTTCTCCCTTGAGATCACTGTCGATCAGGAGGAGATTGCGTTTGATGAATGCCGAGTCGAGTCACTGCAATTGACCGATGACACAGGCGCTGCCGTCGATTTTCCTCTGACGCCGTTCGCCGCCAGTCGCATCTCGAGTCGTGTCAGTTCCGGAGGCCGCACAATTCCATCCGTGTCGATCATCCTTTCGAAGATCCTCCCGGAGGGGAGCGCAACGAATACACTGAAAGTTGAGGCCGCAATCGTGCTGCTCAATCAGAACCGCGTGGTGGACAAGCGGACGCTGAAAGCCGATTTTGTTCGCAAACGGCGGTTCAGGGTCGATCCGTACATCCTCTGCTACTTATTTCCGTCTGCATAGATATTACCCCGGCACGAAAGAAACGCACGACTGAATCAACTTGGGAGCCATCAAGCTTCGTCGAGGAGCGTGTGACTCGTGGTTCGACTTTTCGTGTGAGGACGACTCCGACGACAGGCTGCTTTCGTGGCATCGGTTTGAGCCGACTTGAGCCGACGCGGCCATCAACTGCCGAAAATCTGGTTGTGGACGCAAGTCCAAGCCACGGGGGCGGACAGGGGGCGCTTCGCCGGAACCGACCCCTGATCCACCGGCGGGAAGGCGCTGCCGACGTTGGAACCAGCCGCCACAGACAGGGGGCGCGAGACAGGCTGTTTTCGTAGCGTCGGCTTGAGCCGACACGGCCAGCTGTCGGCAACTTGGTTGTGGACTGAAGTCCACACTACGGGCGCGGACAGGCGGCGCTCCCCCGGAACCGACCCCTGATCCACCGGCGGGAAGGCGCAGCCAGCGTTCGAACCAGCCGCCAGAGATAGGGGGCGCGAGACAGGCTGCTTCCGTAGCGTCGGCTTGAGCCGACACGGCCATGACGAGCCGGCAACTTGGTTGTGGACTGAAGGCCACACTACGGGCGCGGACAGGCGGCGCTGACATTACACCATCCACACCCTCATCAGCGTCAACCGTCAACCGTGGCTCAGCATCACCGCGCCCCTCCAACACCTTCTTTGCGTCCACAACCTCGCGATCACCAGGTTTTGCCGCGCTCATCGTGACCATCGGAGCGGCTGCGAGCTGCTCTGCCCACAAGTCGTGCTGCCAGCCGCGGCGGCACCTGGCAAAGAACGGGCCATCCGGATTCAGGTGGCTCAAGCAATACATCACAGCCCACGGCTCGCCGCGGTCCAGCGCGACGACCAACCGCCTGCTCAGCGCTTCGGCCAAGTCCGGCCGTGGCTCACTCTGCGCGACCGGTTGAGCCACGCGATGTGAGGGAAGCGGCGGCGATTCCAACGGCTTTCCCGCGTCTGCCGACACACCGGCCCGCGCTTGAAACTGCAATGCCCACGCCTCCCCGGCCGACACCGCCCCTTGCAGCCGCTCGTTGGCATAGCCGATCATCACGCTCCGCGCGCCATCCCGCCCCGCCCGCAGACGCTTCGAGCGGGCCACGCGCTGCACCAGCGATGCCAAGGTCAGCCCCAAATGGATGGCGGCGCAGGCCAGCACCCCAAAATTCTGACACAGCGCCTCAAACAACTGGTTCTCCGTCACCGAACCGCGACCTCCAGCCCGCCGACTGGCTGTCACCCCGCCGCCCAATGTGGAAACGCCCATTTTTATCCCCAGTGCAATAATATACCACAGTTCACATCACTGCACGATACGAATGTCCAGCGCGGATGTCAAGCTAAAAGCGGAAACTTCGTAAAAAGTTTTGACAGCTCTCTGTGATCTGTGACGGGGCGAGGGGGCTGGAACATCACCGGACGGCTTGCGCCGTGCCGCTCTGGGCCGCTTTCAAATCCTGCCACCTGAAACCGCCCGTCCAGAGTCTGGTCGGATGTGCCCCAGGACCACAGCACAGCCAGCATCGCCAGCGTCAGCGGCTGCCACCTGCTATTGCCATGTCGATGGAGATCCGCAAACATCTCCTTGCGAAGAAACGTCACGGCCAGAACCAATTGTTCCCACTGGCCGCGCGGAAGCGCCCGTGACTGTGCGGCTGCAGGCCGCCTCTTGGATCTTGAAGACACGCCAGATTCCTTTCTGGATGGTTGCTACATCCTGTGCATGAAAGGAGTCTGGCGTTTTTCATAACCTCAGGCTAGAGAACTTCTTGAAGTAACGACTCGAAAATCGTTCCCGGCGTTGGGTGGCACCCCAGGAGGTCACGGAACCGATGGACATTCGGATTGAGCGACTGTTGGAAGCTTTGGACCGATCCAGCGAACGTGAACCGACGGATTTGCCTTCTGCACTTCAGGAGTTGCCCGCGGCAGATCTGATGTTCTCTCCGTGGGAGACCTGGATCTTGATTGGCCTTGTTCGGCACCGGGAGCGACAGGCGTGGGTCGAGCAAGTCATCCGTGACCGCCTGCGCGGTGGCTCAGGCAACTTGGCGGTGGCTGGGTCGTTGGGACACCCCGCATCGACCCCTCGGCGTGGACCGATCCCGGGGATGCCTGAATGGGAATATCGGTTCCACGGCCGCGGTTGCGAGTTCAGCCACAAGGTCGATGGTGATGTGATCGATGTCGACTTTTGGGGTGAGACTGCTGACTATTTTGACACCTATTTTTATCAAAAGTTCCTCGAATCGCCCCGAAGGCCAGAACCACCGGAACAGCGACTAAGACAACTGTATTCCTCCACAGACTCCGTAACGATTGCCGTTGCGGACTTGCTTGCCTGTGGAGTTTTGGTTCCGTTGTCTGACAGGAGTGCCCACCCGTACCGACTTGCAGAGGGCGTGAACCATCTGGCCGCAGAAGTTGAGGCTTTTTGCGAGAAGTGGTCGCATGAGCCCAAGCGGCTGTGGCTCGCCGCCCTCATCGGTGACTGGCCAGCAGCCGATTCAGCAGCGGTCGGACATCCCGAGTTGACCACAATCACTGGGCCGCGTGCTGCTCAATGTCGGGAAAATCAATGGCGGCGACTTCAGCAGGAACTGGGTGTTCCGTACCGGAATGCGGATGCGTTGCGGACACTGGCAGATTTGGAGGCACCTTTCCTGGATGGATGTCTGCGGTCGACTCTGCAAGGGCAGCCAAGCGGCTTGATCTCCGCGGCGCTGGACATCATCGGCAAACAGGATGATTCACGCTGGGGCCCGCAAGTTTATGAGCTGTTTTCCCGAATCAATCCGGAAGGCGACCTACCGGCACCACACATTTGGATGACTTCGCTCAAATTCTTGCTTCGGCATGGTTACCGCCTTGCTGAGGTCACCGCAGCCCTTGCCAAGGCCGGACGCACTGAGTTGGGTGAAGCAGTTCTGCTGGCGCTCGAACACGCCCCGGCACTTGCCTTACCGCTCATTCGTCGGGGGTTGCTGGACGAAGCTCCATGCGATCGGACCGATGTTGCCGCCATCCTGGCTGTTTTCAATACGCCTTGGAGCCGCCATGAGCTTTATCAAGCTCTGGATCAATCCGATGAGCAGGAGAGAACTGCCGACGTCCGCGCCGCCATCATGGAGTCCGGTGATGAAATCGCCCGGCAACTTGTGCTGGACTGGGAGGAACGTAACCCGCATGAGAACGGAGTTGGCAGTTATGTGGAGGTTGGAGGGCAGATGCTGGGACCATTCTTCACCTTCGGAGAACACGCACTCCGAGACCGTATGTCACGGATCCGCTGGGAAATGAACAAGTTTCACGACAGGATCCAAAAGCTCAGGGGAATCATTCCACCCGATCTTCATTGAGCGCTCCACGGACACCATACCGAGGATTTTGGAATGCGGTTTGAGCAAATGGCTTTCGGACTCGGGCTGACCCGGTGGCTGACAAGGTTTCTCGTTCGGCGTGAACCGGGCGGCAATCAATTGGTATGATGAAGCGAGTCTCCTTCGCTCTGAGCCACGCCGCCGGAAATGACAATGTCCCCGTTGCACGAACTTCACTCTCGCCTGACCCGCCGGCATTTTTTTGGGCAGACAGCCACGAGTGTGGGGACGGCGGCGCTGGCGGGACTGCTGGCGCGCGAAGGCCTGGCGGCGGCTCCTGGACTGACACACTTCGCGCCCCGAGCCAAACGCGTCGTCTACCTGTTTCAGTCCGGTGGGCCGTCGCATCTGGAGCTGCTCGACTACAAACCGGAGCTGAAAAAGCTGCACGGGACGGAGCTGCCCGACTCGATCCGCCAGGGACAGCGGCTCACGGGGATGACCTCGGGCCAGAAGAGCTTTCCGGTCATCGCCCCCAAGTTCGGCTTCAAGCAGTGTGGGCAGGCGGGAACGTGGATCAGCGAACTGCTGCCCTATACCGGCAAGATGATTGACGAGATCTGCCTGGTGCGTTCCATGCACACCGAGGCGATCAACCATGACCCGGCAATCACCTACATTCAAACCGGCTCGCAGCAGCCAGGCCGGCCGTCGTTTGGGGCGTGGATGAGCTACGGGCTCGGCAGCGAAGCGGAAGATCTGCCGGCGTTTCTCGTGCTGATTTCCCACGGCTCCGGCCGCGACGCCAACCAGGGGCTGCTGGAACGGCTGTGGGGCAGTGGCTTCCTGCCGTCGAGCCACCAGGGGGTGAAGCTTCGCAGCAGCGGCGACCCGGTGCTGTACCTGTCGGATCCTCCGGGCATCGACCGCGACCTCAGGCGGCAGATGTTGGACGGGATCGCGAAGCTCAACGAGCGCCAGCAGGCCGCGACCGGCGATCCCGAGATTGCCACGCGGATCGCGCAGTACGAGATGGCATTTCGCATGCAGTCGTCGGTGCCCGACCTGATCGACCTGTCGCAGGAATCCGCCGCGACGTTCGAACTTTATGGCGAAGAAGCCAAGAAGCCGGGCACCTTCGCCAGCAACTGCCTGTTGACACGGCGGCTGCTCGAAAAGGGCGTCCGCTGCGTGCAATTGTACCACCGGGGCTGGGACCAGCACGGCGGCCTGCCGACCAACATCCCCAAGCAGTGCCACGATGTGGACCAGCCGCAGGCCGCGCTGATTGCCGACCTCAAGCAGCGGGGGATGCTCGACGACACATTGATCATCTGGGGCGGCGAGTTTGGCCGCACGGTGTATGGCCAGGGCGGCCTGCAAGACGACTACGGCCGCGACCATCACGGCCGCTGCTATTCCGTGTGGCTGGCCGGCGGCGGCATCAAGCCCGGGCTGGTCCACGGTGAGACCGACGATTTTGGCTACAACATCGTCAAAGATCCGGTGCATGTGCATGACTTCAACGCCACGCTGCTCCAGGCCGTCGGCTTCGACCACGAACGGCTCACCTTCCGCTACCAGGGACGCGATTTTCGGCTCACCGATGTCGAGGGAAAGGTGATGCCATGGTTCGCGTAGGCGATGCGGCAGGCCAGGCGAGTGAAGGTTTCGGCTTCGCGGCGACTCCGACGGCTACGGTGCCACCGGTCCCGCATCGGTCGTGGCTGCGGCACCTCAACTGGGCCATTCTGGGATTGTTGCTGTTGGTGTTGGGAGTGATCGCGGGTGGGATTGGCTACCGCATCCACCTGCACGACCGTTGGGAAGCGGCCTGCGCGAGCAAAGGCACCAGCCTTTCATGGAGTGAGCCCAAGCCGAAATGGCTCATCCCGTATCTTGACCCGCGGGTTGGCGAAGCGCTGCTGCGTCGGCCCGTCTTGCTCACCATCAGAAAATCCCTGCCCAGCGACGATCTCGCGCGGCTCCTTGCGGAATTGCCGCCCTTGAAGCGGGTGAGTGTCCGAAAGGGGGAAATTTCAACACGCTGCCTGGAGGTTCTGGCCCAAGGTCATCACTTGACCTCGCTTCATTTCTCCAAACCCGTATTGACCGTCGAAGACGCGCGGTGGCTGGCGGCGATGCCAGACTTGGAACACTTGGCATTCCTCGGAAATGCGCCGGCCGGAGCGCGTAACGACTGGAGTTGGGCGCGCGATCGTCCGGGGCTGACAATTCATCTGGAGTTGAAGGGAACCACGGATGAGGATGTCGGCGACTTGGGCACGGTGACCTCCCTCCAAAGGCTGACGATTTCGGGAGAGGGGCTGACAGGCGCATGTTTGGAACCCCTCGCGAAGCTTTCCAAACTGGCTGTGTTGCAGATCACCGCTGAGAATATGCAGCTCGATCCCGAGACCCTTCATTGGCCGGCCCAGTTGGGGAGTCTGAAACTCACCTGCCCGGCGGTGACCGATGCCACCTTGAAAACCCTGTCTGGTCTGTCGCAATTGGAGGAATTGGAACTGCACCGCGGCCATGTCTCCGATGGCGGGATGATCGCCTTGGTCCAACTCCCGGCGTTGAGAGTTCTCACGCTCGACGAACTGCCACTCACCGATGTGGGCATGCAGATCTTGTCCAAGTCCCACCGGCTGGAGCGGATCACCTTGAACAAGACGCGCGTCACCGCGGAGGGGATCGTCCAACTGTCGGAAATGCGACGATGGAACAGGATCCTGTTCAATGGTGTCAAATTCGAGTCAAACCCGCCCGCGCCGCTCCCGTTGGAACTTGTGCGGCACCGGCTTGGGGTGAAATAGAGCGCCGGAACCGGCGGTGTCGCGGGCGATCCGAAGATTCGTGGGAAGGTGCAACTGTGGTCTGGTCTTTCATTCCACGCACGAATCCGTCCCGCGGTTCGGATGCGACCATAACCAACAGTTTTCTTTGAGCCCTTGAGCGAACTTCACGGTGTCGCTGACACTTTTGAACGCTCCCTTGCCGGACAACTGAATCCAGTTCATCCTGTCACAAACTCATTCTCACTTGAGCATCGGGGAAACACGGTGGACCTGAAACCGGCTTCGGCTGCTGAAATGGGGCTGGACCCCGTCCGTTGGATGGCGGCGCTCCGCTTGATTGAGGGTTGGTGCGAACAGGATCTGATGCCGTCCGCTGGTTTTTTGCTGGCCAGAAACGGCAAGACGACCGGGCCGGTGCTGTTCGGTCGCCAGAGAGTCGGCATGGGTGACCAGGGTGTGCGCATTCGCGACGACGCGATTTTTCTCATCGCGTCGATCACCAAGCCGATTGTCGGGCTGGGGGTGCTGCGGCTGGTCGAGCAGGGGCGGCTGTGCCTCGACGAGCGCGTCGAGGCGCACATCCCGGAATTCAGCCGGATCGGCAAGCATGCCGTGACGCTGCGGAACCTGTTGACGCACACCTCCGGCCTGCCCGACATGCTCCCCAACAACCGCGAGCTGCGCGTGGCTAACTCGCCGCTGTCGGCCTTCGTGGCCGGAGCCTGCGAAGTTCCCTTGGACTTCCCACCTGGCCGCGGCGTCCAATATCAAAGCATGGGGTTCGCGCTGCTCGGAGAATTGATCGCGCGCGTCACGGGAAAGACCTGCGCCCAGTTCCTGCAGGACGAATTTTTCGGCCCGCTGAAGATGATGGACACGGCGCTGGGCGCCCCCAACTCCTGGTTCGAAGGAAAGTCGCCCAAGGTCGAACGGATGGCCGATGTCCGCATTCCCGAGGACCAGGTGCTGGAAACCACCTGGAACTGGAACAGCCGCTATTGGCGGCAGCTTGGCGTGCCGTGGGGCGGGCTGCTGACCACACCAGCCGATCTGGGACGGCTCTCGCAGATGCTGCTGCAGGGAGGCGTGCTGGATGGTGTCCGCGTGCTGAGCCCAGTCACCATCGCGGCGGCAACCCGCAACCAGTTGGACGGGATGCGCGAAGTTCCTGAAGAAGACCGCCGCTGCCGTCCGTGGGGCCTGGGTTGGAGGCTCAACTGGCCCGCGCACAGCGCGAACTTCGGCGAGTTTTTGAGCCCCCGCGCGTATGGACATTGGGGAGCCACGGGGACATCGCTGTGGATCGACCCCGAACGGAACGCCTTCGGGGTGTTCCTGACGACGCAGCCCCAGGAGCCGCAAGGCAACTACCTCGCGCGGGCGGCGAACGCCATGCTTTCCGCGTTTGTGTGAGAAAGACTGCATGCCCGCCATTTACCTGATGCCCCACACCGTCATCCGCGAGGACATCGACGTGCTGGGGCACGCCAACAATCTGTCGTATCTCAAATGGATGCTGCGGGCGGCCCTGGACCATTCCGCCGCCCAAGGCTGGTCTGGCGAAGCGTATCGCACCCTCGGCTCCGGCTGGGTCGTCCGCGCCCATCAGATCGAGTATCAGCAGCCAGCGTTTGAGGGCGACCAGATTGTGGTCCGCACCTGGGTGGCGAACCTCAAAAAGGTGACCTCACTGCGACGCTACGAGATCTTCCGGCCCGCCGGCGACAACAAGGAAATCCGCCTGGTCACCGCCAGCACCGACTGGGCGTTCATCGACTACAAGAGCGGCATGCCCAAACGCATCCCGCCAGAGATCGCCACGGCGTTTGAAATCGTGCCGGATTTGCCGGTCGCGTCCGGCTGAATCTCCGCTTCGACCACGCAAACTCGGGCACCATGGCCCGGATTGAGCCCGTTTCGCACTCGGCGAACAAGAATGTCAGCCCTGCTCGGATCGCGGCAACAATAACATGGTGAAGTTGCTTGGGATGGACGCCGATTGAGGGCAGATTCATCAGCCGGCACGCGTTAGCGTCCGGTTCGTGGCGTTGGCGTCTTCCGATCATCCTCCAACCGGGGGCTAAGGCCGGCTAAGGCCCTCCGGCTCATTGGCTGTGCGGCTCGTCAAAAATCGACAGTTATTCTTGCCACCGTCCTCAATGGGCCTGGATGTCGGGTTGCTTTTTTGCCGCAGGCGCTAGTGCAATTGCACCGATCCCCGGTCACAATAAACCTTCCTCCCTGATGTCGACGGAAGTGCCTCCCCGCGGTGCCTGCCCAACAGCCGACTTCACTTGTATCGCCGAAGAGTCCCCACATGCTTTCCTCCGTATCGCCGCAGCTTCGACAGCAACCTGTGTGGCTCAGCCTGATGCTCCTGGCCGCGTTCGCCGGTAAGCTGCCCGCGCAGGAAGCCGCGTCCGGGCCGGACGCAGCCAAGGCCAACGAATTCTTTGAGCAGAAGATTCGTCCCGTTTTGGTGCAGCATTGCTATTCGTGCCATTCCGCCACGGCCGCGGAGAACAAGAAGCTCAAGGGGGGATTGTATCTGGACTTCGCCGCCGCCCTGCTGAATGGCGGTGACACCGGACCGGCGATCGTCAAGGGGAAGGCCGCCGAGAGCCTCCTCATCAAGGCACTGCAATACGAGGAACTGCAGATGCCTCCCGCCGGCAAGCTGCCGGACGAGGTGATCGCCGATTTCGTCAAATGGATCGACAGTGGTGCCGCCGACCCCCGCGGCGGCGAACCAGCGAAGCCAGCACGCGTCATCGATCTGGTGGAAGGTCGAAAATTCTGGTCGTTTCAACCGCTGACGGTGGCTAAGCCACCGGCGGTGAAGAATGAGGCCTGGGCCAGAAACGCAGTCGACCTGTTCGTGCTTTCCAAGCAGGAAGCGATGGGACTGACCCCCAACGGCCCAGCGGCGAAGGAAAAGCTGATCCGCCGGGCGAGTTTTGACCTGGTCGGCCTGCCGCCCACGCCGGAACAGGTCGCGGCCTTCTTGAGTGATGACTCGCCGCAGGCGTTCGACAGGGTGATCGACAGTTTGCTGCTGAGCGAACACTACGGCGAGCGCTGGGCTCGTCATTGGCTGGACGCGGTCCGTTTCGCCGAGAGCGGTGGCTACGAATTCGACGGCTTTCGTCCCGGGGCCTATCACTATCGCGACTGGGTGATCCGTTCGCTCAATGCCGACCTGCCATACGACGAGTTTATCCGCATGCAACTGGCGGGCGACAAGCTGCAGCCGGGCTTCGTCGGAGCATCGGCCATGGGATTCCTCGTGGCTGGACCCTACCCTGGGCAGATTACAGCCAAGACGGTCGAACGCATCCGCTACGACCAACTGGACGACATGATGATGACGGTCGGTGGCTCGATGCTGGGGTTGACCCTCGGCTGCGTCCGCTGTCACGACCACAAGTACGATCCACTGCCTCAGCAGGACTACTATTCCCTGGCAGCCACGTTCGCACAGTCTTCTCACGGTCCGGTCACGGTCGATTCCACCCCCGAAGCGACCCGGCTGGCGCTGGAGAAACATGCCCAGCAGGCGCAAACCCTGCTGACGGCATGGCGGGAGTTCGCCGCGAAGGAACTGCCAAACCGGTTTGCGAAATGGCAAAAGGATGTGCTGCCCACGCTGGAGATTGAGCCACGCTGGCAGATTCTGGAGGCGCTGTCGGTCTCGACGGGCGACACGTGGATGCAGACCGCCGAAGACGGGTTGGTGGTCTTTGTGGGACCGCGGCGTGCGGATGGCGACAAGTACACCGTCACGGCCCAAACGGGACAATTGAAGCTCACGGGCATCCGGCTGGATGCGCTGACGCACAAATCCCTGCCGAAAAAGGGACCGGGCTTCAACGGCGACGGCAGTTTTGCCCTGGGTGATTTCAAGGTCATCGCCAAGCCGCTCGATCCCCAGAGCAAGGAGGCCGCGGTCACCCTCAAGCTCAAACCAATACTCGCGGCTTTTGAAGAAGCAGCGCAGCCACTTAAGCTGGCCGTCGACGACAACCCAGCCACGTTCTGGCGGGCGAACGCCGATGGTGGCAAAGACAACTCCGCGATCTTTGAGATCGAAGGCGGGTTTCCCGGCTTTGCCAGTGGCACACTCTTGACCTTCGAACTCAAGCTGGCCGATGCCGGCCTGGGCCGGTTCCGCATGGCGATCTCGACCACTCCGGGAACACCGACGTGGGCGGGGGAAACCGTCACTCAGCACCTGGGTGAGATTCAGGCGGTGCTCGCCGCGAACAACCAGACCGTGCCGGAGGTTCAGCGCGAGGCACTGGTCCGCTGGTTCGGCAAGTTCGATGAAGGGGCGCGAGCCGTTCGCCTGTCGTTCGATTCCCATCAGCGAGCCACGCCGCGGCCCGCGCTGACCGAGGTGTATACCACCGTCGCCGGCGGGCAGGATGTCTATCTGCTCCGTCGCGGCGAGGTCGACAACAAGGCTGGGAAGGCGACGCCGGGTGTGCTCCAGGTGTTGACACGGGCTGAGCCACCGCCGGCAGCGGCGACAGGCTCGGTCACTCCGCCGTCCACGCAGGAACCACGCGTGGCTCTGGGCGAATGGATGACGAATGTGGAGCATGGTGCCGGACCACTGCTGGCCCGCGTCATTGTGAACCGGATGTGGCAGCACCACTTCGGCAAGGGAATCGTGGGCACGCCCAATGATTTTGGGGCCCAGGGCGAGCGGCCGACCCATCCCGAACTGCTGGACTATCTGGCCAGCGAATTGATCCGCGGTGGCTGGAAACTGAAGCCGATTCACCGGTTGATCATGCAGAGCGCGGCGTATCAGCAGGACAATACGATCACGGAAGCCAACCAAAAGCTCGACCCGGCGAACCGTTATTTGTGGAGCTTCCGGCCACAACGGCTGGAGGCGGAGATCATCCGCGACGCACTGCTCAGCGTCGGTGGCTCACTCGACCCACGGATGTACGGCCCCAGCATTCTCGACAACACGCCTCGCCGCAGCGTCTATCTGCGTGTGAAGCGGAGCGAACTGATCCCCTTCATGACCGTCTTCGACGCCCCCGAGCCCACGCAGAGCATCGGCGAACGCAGTGCCACCACCGTCCCCACACAGGCGCTGACGATGCTGAACTCGAAGTTCGTGCGGGAGCAGGCGGAAAAACTGGCGGCGCGGCTCAAGCCCGTGGCCGAGAAGTCGCTCCCGGAAGCAATCTCCCAAGGTTACCAAATCGCCTTCGCCCGCCAGCCAACCGCGACGGAAACTCAGCGGATGGCGGCCTTCATCGAGGGCCAGAAATCCCTGCTGGCCGGCACGCCGCAGGATCTCGACAAAGTCCTGGCGGAGTTCTGCCAGGTGTTGCTATGTTTGAATGAGTTTGTGTATGTCGACTGAGTCGGCGGGTGACGTTGCGGACCTCATCATAAAAACAGCCATCACCGGCAGTCCCGTGCGGCTTGCGTTGGCAAGGGTGTCCGCTGGAGTGCTCAAACCTGCCGAGGCCCCACTCAAGCGTGGCTTTGCCGGTTCCACACTCCCCGCTCAGCCAGCAATCTCCACCGCGCTAGGCTAGAGTCGCTCCGCGAAGCGGATCAGGCGAAATACCTGCTCCTCCTCGAATTCTACAACCAGCTCAAGAACAAAAAGGTGCTGGTCGAGTCTCAGGATATTCGGATCTTTACACACTTGATCGGATTGAAGGACATTCAAGGAAAGGCTCGACGGGAACTGATTCCAGAATTGATGCGTTTTCTCTTGGGGCAACCGATGGTGAAACTTCAAACCGATATTGCTGCCGCATCAAACATCTCAGAGCAACAGCGACAAAAGGGCTTCTCAATCATTACCGACATGCTTATGGGTGGGGTCAATTGAGAGCCACCCAGGCTGCATCTCTGCCGGTCGCCTCGCCAAGCCCGCGTTTCGGAAGGTTTTCCAAGGCCTTAACGTCAGACTGCCCAGGACATCGTGCAAAATGGTGGTGCCGCCGATCGACGTCGCGACCCTGATGCAGGCGTCCCATAGTGCAGTTTTTTCCAGCTCAAGTCCGCAAGAAGCTCAGTTTGCGGCAACCCGCAATTGACTGCGGCACGCGATGTTCTAGGGTTCGATGCGGCCTTTGGTCTTCCGGCGTTTCCGGAAACATCGCGGCCGCAAGGGGAGCCCGAGCATGAAACCCGCCGCCATCGACACCACCAGTGCCACCGACCGCCGGATGCCCCATCCGCTGATCTCGCGGCGGATGATTCTGATTTTGAGCGGCCTGTTGATCGGCATGAGCCTGCGGCACGGCATGGAGCGGCCGGACCCGGATCTGCCCGGCACATTGGTCGCCGCCCAGATCCATTTCATCACCCTCGTGGCTGGATTGACCGGCTTCGCCTCCTTCGCCTGCCTGGATGCCGTGGCCCGCCGTCAGCGCCGTAATCAGATTCGCAAAACGCTGGAGCGGATGAACTGGATCCTGGAAACACGGCTCCACAAACATATCCCCCGCCGCCACACGCCAGCCCCGCAGACCGTCCGCATGGTCGAGAGCGACACCTCGTTCCTGTCCGTGGTCCGCTCGGGTCAGAGGTAAGTTTGCAGGCAACACCGACGAAGTCGCAATCAGGGCGTGGTGCGAGGGAACTTTCCCGTTGGCACTTCATCCAATTTCGATGTCGTGTGGCACGATTCCAGCCAGATAGCTTTGCAAAAGTTCCTCGACCCAGGAATTCATGATCTTCAGCGATAGAGCGTCCGCAATCATTCCAAGGTCGTCAGAGATGTATGCGGCCAGGTCGGATGACTGCCATCGCTCGAAAGCCCGGAGAAAGGCAATTTCCCGAACTCTGGCCGACATGAGTTCCTGAGAATTGTCCAGGCGGCACAGGGCCTTTTGAGCTTCCACATCCTGCCAGCACCGCGTCCACGCCGCTGCGAAGCGATCGTCATCCCTGAGATTCAGGATGGATTCCACGTCTTTTCCTGAAACGCGAAGGCACTCGATCAATTGTCCGACTTCCAATGCCGCGAGCAGGGAGTCGACAGAATCGATGATCCTCTCCCTTGTGGAGCGCCAAGAGACACAGCGAACCTAGCGGTCGTGATCGAACGACCGGAACACTGTCTTGCGTAAGACGAACGACTTTGCCAAGTCAGCGCATTCGCGTCAATTCGCGTTCATTGGCGGTTCCAACAATCTAACCGGCCGCGACGATTCCATTTTGTCCCCGCCGCCTCAGCGATCGTTCGTTTCTGTTTCATCAACAACCGCCTATACTTGGTTGGATGAATCTTGGTACCGGAGTTCCCCGTCCGGTTGACTCGAAACAGAAATCACCCGCCCCGCGTGATTCCGAGACGCCGCCAGTGGATCCCAAGTGAGTGCCAGCGAATGGATCCACGACAGGCGTCCCCTAATCGCGCACTACCAAACCGGAAGGATCGCACATGATTTTTGCCCTGCTCTGCGTGGCTTTGGCCGCCGAGGATGCATCGCGTCCAGCCGTGCCCGACACTCCCGCGGAGCAGGTGCGGTTCTTTGAGACCAAAGTTCGGCCAGTTCTCGTCGAACACTGCCTGAATTGTCACGGACGCGAGAAGCAATGGGGCGCGCTGCGGCTCGATTCGCGTGCCGCGCTGCTCAAAGGCGGCGACTCTGGCGCGGCGGTGGTCCCCGGCAAACCGGACGAAAGCCTGCTGATCCGCGCGATTCGCCATACCGACGATGAATTGAAGATGCCCGAGAGTGGGAAACTTGCCGATGCGGAAATCGCCGATCTCACCCGCTGGGTTGAATCTGGGGCGGTGTTCCCTGAGATGGTGAAGGTGTCGGAGCGGACGCGCGATCCGAACCATTGGGCGTTTCAGCCACCGGTCGAGCGGCCGCTGCCCGAAGTCCGGGATGCTGCCTGGATTCGCTCTCCTGTCGATCAGTTCATTCTCGCGGGACTCGAAGCGCGGCAACTCGCACCAACAGTCCAAGCCGACAAGCGGACATTGATCCGGCGCGTGACGTTTGACCTGACCGGCCTTCCGCCGACACCGGCCGAGATTGACGCGTTTCTGGCCGATGAGCGGCCCGGGGCGTTTTCGGCCGTGGTGGACCGCCTGCTGGAGACAACCGCCTACGGCGAACGCTGGGGCCGCTACTGGCTCGATGTCGCGCGGTATGCCGATTCCAACGGCTTCGATGAGAACATCGCCCACGGCAACGCCTGGCGCTATCGAGACTATGTGGTCTCCGCCTTCATCCGCGACAAGCCGTTCAACCAGTTTCTGACCGAACAGTTGGCCGGCGATCTGCTGCCCGCCGACAACGAAGCAGAGCGTCACGAGCAGTTGATCGCCACCGGTTTCATCTCGATCGGCCCCAAGGTGCTGGCCGAAGTCAACCAGCCCAAGATGCACATGGATATTGTCGACGAGCAGATCGACACGGTGGGCCGCGTCTTCATGGGGCTCACGCTCGGCTGTGCCCGCTGCCACGACCACAAGTTCGACCCGATCGAAACCGTCGACTACTACGGGCTGGCGGGGGTCTTCAAAAGCACGAAAACGATGGACACCTACACCAAGGTGGCCCGCTGGCACGAGAACGAACTGCAGACGCCGCAGGCGGATGCGATCCGCACCGAGTATCAAACGAAGCTGGCCGCCCTCAAAAAAACCGTCGAAGACTTCGTGGCTGCCGCCGACAAGGCCGCCAAGGACGGCCTGGCTGCGGACGCCAAGCCACCCGAGAAGCTGGAAACAATCTACCCCGAAGCCACGAAGGCCGAGCTGGCCAAGCTTCGCGAGCAGCTTGCCGCCCTGGAGAAGGAAGCCCCCGAATATCCTTCGGCGATGGGCGTGATGGAAGACACGGTGATTGATGTGGCGGTCCATGTGCGGGGCAATCCGCTGAAGCTGGGTGCCGTGGTTCCCCGCCACACTCCCCCCGTCGTCCGCGGGCCGCAGCCTCCCGGGTTCGCCGCCGCCGAAAGCGGTCGCAAACAACTCGCCGCGTGGCTCACCGATCCCCACCATCCCCTGACCGCCCGCGTCGCCGTCAACCGCATCTGGCGCTGGCACTTTGGCACCGGGCTGGTCCGCTCCACGGACAATTTCGGCCTGCTGGGCGAGCGTCCCACCCATCCCGAACTTCTCGATTGGCTGGCCCTGCGGTTCATTGCCGATGGCTGGTCGATGAAGGCACTGCATCGGCTGCTGCTCAACTCCAGCGTCTATCAACAGGGCAGCACGCCGGCCGAAGCCACGCTCACGAGCGATCCCGAGAACCGGTTCTACAGCCGGTTCAACCTGCGGCGGCTGGAAGCCGAGGCGGTGCGCGACTCCCTGCTGGCCGTCAGCGGCCAACTCGACCGGACCATGGGTGGCTCACTGCTCAAGATCAAGAACCGTGGGTACTTCTTCGACCACACCTCCATCGACACGACCGACTATTCGAGCCTCCGCCGTTCGCTGTATCTGCCGGTGGTTCGCAACAATGTCTATGACCTGTTCCAGCTTCTGGACTTCCCGGACCCCGCGGTGCCAACGGGCGATCGGGCCACGACCACCGTGGCTCCGCAGGCACTGCTGATGTTGAACAGCGATTTCGTGATGCAGGCCGCCGACGGCCTGGCGAAACAAGTCCTGGCGCTGGAAGGGACCGACGAACAGCGGCTCAACCGGGCGGCAGCGATTGTCTACGGACGCGCCTTCACGCCAGCGGAACTGGCTGGCCACACGCAGTTTTTGGCCACCGCCGAACAGTCGCTGGCGGCGGGCCAACCCGATGCCGCGCTGCGTCGGCAGGAGTCGTGGATGGCCCTGTGCCACCTGCTGCTGGCGGCGAATGAGTTTATCTACGTTCGCTGAAGCACACGGTTATGGTTGTCCTCATGCCAGATGCTTGGCAAAGCAAGCCTTGGTTCGCTGCCACATCGCTTCCGACAACACGTGGCCGACGTTCTCAATGAAGTATGTGAACTTGTCTTCGGCGTGCATGCTCTCGTAGGCCCGCGCGATGGTCTGCACACCCTTGCGGACTTCATCAATCGGGCTGCCTCCATCGGTCTCGCCAAAGTTCAGATGCAGCGCCCGGGGAGCAATAAGGGCGGCGATGTCCGGAGTGTCTCCGTGGGGATAGATGCCGGGGATGAAGTTCGGGAAGCAGTGCAGCATGTGCTCGCGGTGAATGCCGGCGTAAGTTGGCAGGCAGCAGTTGCCCACCAGACACTTCAGCCGTGGCTCCCACGGACCAACGAGCCACGTGTGCGTGGAACCCATTGAGTGACCGTAACAGCCCAGCTTGTCGCCACGAACCTCCGGGCGGCTGACCAGATAATCCACCGCCCGCCGCATATCGAGAATGTTCTTCCAGGCCATGCACTTGCCGGCCACCACATACCGCAGGAACTCGAACCGCTCGTAATTCCCGCCCTTCAGTTTCCCCGCGGGATCCTGCCGCTCTTCAAAGCAGAGCGCGTCCGGGCAGAGGACGACATACCCCTCCTTGGCGAGAGCCACGCCGGTGTGATGCATCTTGTCGAACCCCAGCCCCGCCGGTTCCGACTTCCCCTTCTCATACTGCCCGGCATGCTGGTGCCACACACAGATCCCCGGCGCGGGGTGCTGTGCATTAATCCCATCAGGAATCAGCAGCATGGCCGGAATGGCATCGCCCGGCTCGGCGTCGTAGTACACCGACTCAATCCGATACCCCTCCTTGCGAATCGTCTCCCTGACCCGTGGCTTCAAATCACACGGCTCCGGCCACGGACCACCCAACCCCGCCAGCAGTCGTTCCCGAAAATCCATCGCGGCCATGAGACGGTCCTCTCCTCAAGGTTCATCATGCAGGTCTTGAATGCCACACGTCTCTCGCAGCCACCGATTGCAGATTTCGTCAAATTGCGGAGTTTCCGGAAAGCTTGGCATGAGCCGGTCATCAATTTCGACGAATGGGTCAAAATCGTCGCGCGTCTCGCCCGGAAACTTGGACAAGAAGTCCTGCCGCTCTTCTCGTGATCGCGGAAACTTTTCGCCGAAGACCGCCATTGCCTCACGCAGGCAGGAGGCCACTTGTGGCTGGCCCGTGCGTTCGAACCATTCCACCATCTCTGGCGCAAATTTTCCGGTGTCGTTGGTGAAGAACTGATGCAGGCCACCGTTCTCGATGTCACTTCTTCCGTACTTGGCGGCGGCCAGCAACTGGATGTCGCGGGGAAGCCTGCTGAGCGTTGGGTCGTAGCCCTTGTCAGTCCAACCCAGGAAAGCATCCTTCGCATGAATAATCTGCCAGCGGGCATGGAATGCCCACCACGTTTGTGGCAGTTGCTCCACTTCAGAAATCAATCTCCCCCGGTCCTCCCCCGAAGATTCTTCGATTTTCTTGAAGAGTTCCCGCTCAGGGTCACCGTTCTTTTCGTCAAAGATTTCCTTCAGCAAATCGCGTCGCGCGATGGCAGTTTGCCATACGGAGACATAGTGGGCCAGCGTCACCCCAATGACGGCGAACACGGCAAAAACGACGAGCTTTTGCAGAAAGTTGGAATTCACATGCGGACCCTTGCCACTCCGGCATTGGTCATTGATTCATTGGTCATTGTGACATTCCCCGCTCATTTCCACTCCGGATGTGTCTTCAAAAAAGTCTCCGCCATCTGGTTCCGCATCTTTTCCTGGAGCTGCGGCGTCATGATGCTCGAATGGTCTTTGCCGGGCGTGATGGCTGCGAGAATGTGATTTGACCTGAGGGAAGTGGTGGCGTGCCTACATTCGTGATGGGATTGTAGCCCGTTGAACTCTGAACATCGATTGAAAACTTCCTGACTCCCTGACTCCAACTTTTTCCATGTTTGTCGAAAGGGGTGAAAAAACCTGGCTCGCAGTGGTGGCGACATTCGCGATACTTCCTTTGTCTTACGAAGGAGATCGAAGAATGGAAGCTCCCAAACGAACCCGGTCGTGTCATCGCGAACGTCCGCATCAGGGGATGGAGTACTGCACTCCGGCGGTTTACAGTGGCGAAGAGACGGTTCCGGGAGCCACGCCTCGGAGGTGAAGCATGTTTTCTGTCTAGACAATGGGGTCCACTTCAATGCGAACTTTCTTCTGCGCCTTGGTTTTGACGCTCTTTGGTTTGGCGAATCTCCGCGCCAAAGAGGCCGCGGTGATTTCCCCCGCCACCCGCGACGATCGCGGTTTCCTCATTCATGAGGTCGAATCGCCCTTCCAGTCTGGTTCCACTCAAATTCGCGTGCTGACGCCGGACGAACCAGAAGCCGGAACCGCTGAAACCAAGAAACAATATCGAGTCGTCTACGTCCTGCCGGTTGAAGCCGGCGTGGAAAAGCGCTACGGCGATGGGCTGCTTGAGATTCAGAAGCTGGATCTGCACAACAAGTTTCAGGCGATCTTTGTCACCCCCACGTTTTCGCACCTTCCCTGGTACGCGGACCATCCGACCGACACGGGAATTCGCCAGGAGAGCCACTTCGTCAAGGTGGTGACTCCGTTTGTGGACGGGAACTATCCGGTTCTTGCCAAGACCGAGGGGCGACTGCTGCTGGGGTTCAGCAAATCCGGCTGGGGAGCCTGGTCCCTGATGCTGCGGCACCCACGGATGTTT
Organism: Planctomycetaceae bacterium; assembly: GCA_021732845.1. GTDB lineage: Bacteria > Planctomycetota > Planctomycetia > Planctomycetales > Planctomycetaceae > JAKFUF01. The sequence continues at coordinate 145,842 of JAKFUF010000010.1, forward strand.
CACAAGGCGGCGGCCTGGGATGCACCGATGACGATGGATCAGCCCGGCCCCTTCGGCAGTGGTCCCATCTTTGGCACGCCGGCGAATTTTGCCGACTACCGCATCAGCCAGTTGCTGTCGGTTCGAGCCGCGGATCTGCAGCAGCAGAAGCGACTGTTTTTGCACGGTTATGGCAATTTCCGGCAGGCACATGAACAGACTCACGCCCTATTGGACTCTCTGCGGATTGCTCATGCCTATCAACAGGGCCCCGCCCGAAAACACGACTGGCACAGCGGCTGGGTGCCGGAAGCCGTCGAGTGGCTGCTGAGCCGCGAAGAGTCGGAATGACCGGCCCTGTTGCAGTTTGCAGGCGAGAGTCGCACACGTCCCCAGAATCGCAGACTTGAGGGAATCTTCCCTGTTCCTCAAGTTTCCCCTCGAAACCTGCCGATAAGGAGACTTGCAGCGGTTCTGTTCCCTGGGATCTGTGTCGACATGCGGCCCGAGCAATTCGCCGAGGTGATTTCCAACTGCCGGGCGCAGGCGGCCCTCCTGGCGGAGTCGCTGAACCAGTGCTTCGACACGAAGTACGAGCTGGAGTTCGGCCTGGAGATGCCGCTGGAGTCGGCGGCGGCCCAACTGGACATGCCGGGCCTGCTGGTGGGCATTGCCGTGGGGAGCAGTGCCTTTCTGCTGGCGCTCCCTGCCGAACTGCTCCCGCCGTGGCACAAGGCTCCCAATGCCAGCCAGGCGTCGCGGCTCGCGACGCTGGCGATGGAATGGTCGCTCAATTGCCCGCCGCTGGACATGGAAGCGGGCGAGTCCACCACCTGCAAGTCGGGAGAACTCTGGAAGACGATCCAGAGGTGTGGCCCGCTGCCAGACGCCCTGGGAGTGCCCTGTGCGGTCTCGGGCGAACACGCACAAATATGGCTGGTTGGGCCGGTGAGCAGCATGCCCAGCGAGCAGGCCGCGGCATCGGGCGAGGCGGAACCAGAGGCCGAGGCCCGCGGGCCGCGGTCCTATCCCAGCCCTCCGCCCTCCGCCCGTCCCGCGGCGCCAGATGAGCCACGGGTCAACCGGATCTTGAAGCTGCCGGTGACTCTGATCGTGCAGTTGGCCCACAAGCGGATCGAACTGGGGCAGCTTCAGTCGCTGTCCCCCGGGGCACTGGTCACCTTCGACAAGTCCTGCGAAGAGCTGCTGGAACTGTATGTCAACAACAGCCTGTATTGCCGGGGCGAGGCGGTTAAAGTTGGCGAGAAATTTGGCTTGAAAGTGAACGAAGTCTCGTCGCCGCAGCGGCGGCTGCAAAGCCTGATCGGGAAGTCGTAGCGACCGGTCAATCTTACCTTTCAACGGGTGCCCCATGGCTGAACCTGCCGCCCCTCCCGAAGAACCGTGGCTCAACGTGCTGGGCTCGCGCGATCTGCCCAACTGGCTGGCGAACGAGCAGATCAGCCTCGCTTTTACCACCTATCAGGCGGGAAAACTGTTCCTGCTGGGGCGGCACCCCGACGGGCGGCTGGCCACGTTCGAACGCACCTTTCCCCGCTGCATGGGACTGTGGGCGGATGGCCAGACCATCTGGATGAGTTCGCAGTACCAGATCTGGAGACTCGAGAACGGCCTGCAGCCGGGCCAGCTCTACCAGGGTGCCGACAGGCTGTACATCCCGCGCGTGGGCTACACGACGGGCGACCTGGATGTGCATGACCTGTCGATTGAAGTCGACGGGCGGGTGGTGTTCGTCAACACCCGCTTTGGCTGCCTCGCCACCCTGAGCGAGCGCAACAGCTTTAAGCCGTTGTGGAAGCCGCCGTTTTTGAGCCGCCTGCTGCCTGAGGACCGGTGCCATTTGAACGGGATGGCGCTGGTGGAAGGCCGGGCAAAGTATTTCACGGCGGTTTCGCAGAGCGATGTGGCCGATGGCTGGCGCGACCGGCGGCGTGACGGTGGCTGCATCATCGACTGCCAAAGCAGCTCGATCGTGGCGACAGGGCTGTCGATGCCCCATTCACCGCGGTTTTACCAGGGCTACTTGTGGGTGCTGAATTCCGGCACGGGCGAACTCGGCTACATCGACATTGCCAAGGGCAAGTTCGAGCCGGTCACGTTCTGCCCCGGTTATCTGCGGGGGATGACATTCTCCGGCGACTACGCCATCGTCGGTCTCTCGCGACCCCGCCACGACGCCACCTTCGGCGGACTGGATTTGGACGACAGGCTCGCGAGCCACAACGCCGATGCGCAGTGCGGCCTGCAGATCATCGACCTGCACAGCGGCTCGGTCAGCCACTGGCTGCGGCTGGAGGGGGTCGTGACCGAACTCTACGACGTGGTCACGCTGCCAAACGTGACGCGGCCGATGGCCCTTGGCTTCAAGACCGATGAGATCCAGCGGCTGATCACGATGGATGAAATGTAGTGCGACCCGGCGGAGGTGAGTTCCGTGGGGATGCGGAGTGAATTCTGGCTCCCCACCGAGTTTACCGCGGAGGTTGCCGGGCCTATGCACTACGCCACGGGTGGTGCCGTTTGAACCTAGCGGCAAGGCGCAAGCCGTCCGGTGATGGATTTCCCCGCTTCGCGTGGGTCGTCACCGGAGGGCTTGCGCCCAACCTTTTGAAGGTGCATTGTCGTGAAAAACACCGAGAATTCGGGACTTTAGCGTCTTTCGACGCTGGATCCAGGTGGCCGGACTCTTCAGAAAGCCCGGAGTTTCCCGTTGTTTTCACACCTTCAAAAGGCTGGGCTTGCGCCCTTCCGCTATAATGGATTTGAATAGGGGCTGCCGTCAGCGGCGTGGTGTCGCCTCTCGCTCCGCGAGAGGCCGCAGGCGCGGACAGGCAGCGTTGCGCGTGATTCACTCGGCTCGGGGGCGGGCAGATGCCATTCCACTCTAGACTTGTCTAGTGCAGAGGCCCGAATCCACTGAGGCAAGCTCGGTGGGGATGCGCCGTTTTGCTTACAACAGCCCGTAGACCTTCAATGACTGGGCGAGCTTTTGTTCCTCGGCGGCGGTCAGGGGGGTGAGCGGCAGGCGAATGTCGCCGGTGTCGCGGCCCAGCATTCGCATGGCGGCCTTGATGGGGATCGGGTTGGTGGAGAGCCCGAGCATGTCGCGGCAGAGCGGGAACAGCTTGAGATGCAGGCGGCGGGCTTCGGCCAGGTTGCCGGCGTCAAACGCCTTGACCATCTCCTTGACGTCGCGGGGGACGATGTTGCCCACGACGGAGACCACGCCGCGGCCGCCCAGGGACATCAGGGGCAGCGTCAGGCTGTCGTCGCCCGACAGGACCGTGAGGTTGCTGCCGGACAGGATGTGAGAGGCCTGATCCATCGAGCCGGTGGATTCCTTGATCCCCACGATCGTGGGGAGCTCCGCCAGCCGGACGATGGTCTCGGGCTCCATGTTCTTGGCCGAGCGGCCGGGAATGTTGTACAGGATGATCGGCAGGTCGACGCTGTCGGCGACCGCCTTGAAGTGCTGAAAGAACCCTTCCTGGGTGGGCTTGTTGTAGTACGGGGTGACGATCAGCGCCGCTGTCGCACCAGCCTTCTTCGCCGCCTTGGTCAGCCGCACCGCTTCGGAGGTGCTGTTGGAGCCAGTGCCGGCCATCACCTTGATCCGGCCGGCCGCCTGTTCGCAGACGAGCGAGACGACGCGCTCGTGCTCGTCGTGGGACAGGGTCGGGCTCTCGCCGGTGGTGCCACAGGGGCTCACGCAGTCGGTGCCCTGCTCGACATGCCAGTCGACCAGTTTCCGCAGCGCGGCTTCGTCCACGGCACCGTCGCGGAACGGGGTCACGAGAGCCACGGTCAGGCCGGCAAACTGTTCACCTTTGGTCGCGGTCATGTCAGAGTCTTCTGGGAATGGATCCGTAGGGTGTGTGGAACGAGCTGCGAGTTCAGGTCGAATTTATGGGCTCAAATAATTTCAAATTTCAGATTTCAGATTTCACAGTAAGATTTCTTTCTGCGAAACGTGATTGAAGCGGCGAATGGCATCCTGACACAGACCTCAGCCGGGAATTCGACACAGACCGGCAGCGCTGAAATTTGAGAGTTGAAATTCGTCTCAGGTCAGCGTTTCTTCCAGTCGATGCCGGCCATCTTGGCCAGGGCCAGTTCGAGGCTGTGGGTTCCGTCGCGGCCGTGGCCCTGGGCTTTGACCGCCAGGTACAACTGGTGGGAGAGCGCCAGGCCGGGCAGGGACAGACCCATCCGTTTGGATTCGTCGAGGGCGATGCCCATGTCCTTGATGAAGTGTTCGACAAAGAAGCCGGGATCGAAATTGTTGTTCATGATCCGCGGGCCGAGGTTGGACAGCGACCAGCTTCCGGCAGCGCCGCTGCCGACCGACTGCAGCACGGTGGGCAGGTCGAGACCTGCCTTGTAACCGTACAGCAGGGCTTCGCAGACTCCGATCATGTTGGTGGCGATCAAAATCTGGTTGACCATTTTGGTGTGCTGGCCGGCACCGGGACCGCCTTGATGGACGATCGTTTTGCCCATCGCGTTCCAGCAGGGGGCCAGGGCATCGACGACCGCTTTGTCGCCGCCCAGCATGATCGACAGCCGGGCCTCTTTCGCCCCCACGTCTCCCCCGGACACCGGAGCGTCGATGCTCTGCACCCCTTTAGCCTTCGCCGCTTCGGCAATTTCGACGGCCAGCGACGGTTCGCTGGTGGTCATGTCGACCAGCACCGTTCCGGCCTTGGCACCCGCCAGGGCTCCGTCTTTTCCGAGAAAGACTTCCCGCACATCGCTGGGAAAGCCGACAATGGCAAACACCACATCCGAGGCCTTGGCGACCGCCGCGGGACTGTCGCCCCAGGCCGCGCCGCGCGACAGCAACGCCTCCGCCTTTTCTTTGCGGCGGTTGTAGACGGTGAGCGAAAACCCGGCGCTGAGCAAATGCCCGGCCATGCTGGAGCCCATCACTCCAGTGCCAATCCAGCCCAGTTTCGTTTGACCGGGAACAATCGCGGAAATGCTCATCGGGAAGAGGATCGAGGAGGTTGGGATGGCGGGGACCGCATCGCCGGCACAGCGCCAGCTTGGGCTGCCAGTATATCGCGCGGGAGACGTCACGTCACGGTTGGCAGCGACAGTCGACAGTCGACAGTCTTAGTCTTAGTCTTGGGCAGGGCTGGCCAGTTTTTCAACAAATCAGCCGGAACGCGTTAGCGTCCAATTCCCGAGCTGGCGCGATCACTGCTTTTGTCGCGCGGTCGGAACCGGGGCCTAACGGCCTCCGGCTGATTCCCGGGCCGACTTGGTGGCGTGTTCAAACAGATGCCGCGCGGCGCGGCCGCTGATGGTTGTCTCCCGCAGCAATTCCGCCGCGACCTGCTCAATGGCGAGCCACATTCCCGGCTGTTCCAGCAGATGCTCGGTTTTGCTCAACATGCGGCGTTCGAGCTTTTCCACCTGCCGTTCGCTGCCGCCCCTGAGCCGCGTATAGGCCCGGACCCCGCGCAGATCCTCGGACGCCCCTGCCAGATTATACACACCCGTGAGCCGCGCTTCCGCCACCAGGCCGGCCAGAAGGATGAGAATCTCGGTTTCGACGATATCGCTGGACGGACGGAACGTCCCCTTCTTCAGCTCGCAGTGCCCCAGCCGCTGGAGCTTCGGCTCGATGCTGACGCGCTGCACGGGACGCCCCAGGGCGAGCGCCACGACGGCATGTCCCGCCTCGTGCCACGCGGTTGCAGTTTCGGCAGGAGTGTTTGTCATGCAACGGCTCATCACTCCGCCGGGATCGGAGTAAACTTGATGGTCCCGGTGACCTTGGAGAACCCTGCCCGCACACGCAGGATCTTCGTGAACTCGTCCGCCACGATCAGTTTCGAGCGGCCCTTCCCAGACGGAGCGATGTCACTCACGGAAAGAAACGAGTTCTCGTTGGGAACTCCCAAAAGTGTCATGAACTCCGCCGAGCCTCCGACATTGCTGTCCTTGCCATCCACCCGCTTGAATTCCAGATCGACCCAGAAATCGCCTTCGGGAATGGTGATCAGGAAGAAGGCGTCCTGATTGATTGTTTCCGCCTCAAGTTCCCCGGTCTCGCCCACTTCTCCGAGCTGGAGGGGTTTGACCGGGGGCGGGTTGACGAGAAATGGAATGCCAAATTTGTCCTGCTTGCGGAACAGACCCAGCCGGTAGTCGATGACCGAGGTGTCGTTCTTGATCTGGACGATGCGGGTGCCGGCGGTCTTCATCTGGAATTCAAGCACCGCGCGCGTTCGGACGGTAATAGCGTTGGTGCTTGTCGACCCTTCTTCCTTCAGCATCGCATTCTCGATTTGACCCAGCGTCAATTCTGCCTGAACGTTCGAAGAGCGGTCGTCGGAGCGCTTGGGGTCGAGAACCAGCCGGTAGTCGCCTGCGGGAAGCTCCACTTTCCAGTAGTGGGCCTTGTTGGTTTCGGAAAACGGCCCCAGCCGCCCGCCCACATCCGTGCCCAGCTCCAGTGGTGCGGGCTTTTGCAGATCGGGACTGGGCTTGGTGTCGGACTTGACCCGGACCACCGGCCCCGCCGCTGCGGCCTTGTTCGGGGTATTGGCAGCCGGAGGGCTTGCAGCGGGTGGATTTGCTGCCGGAGGGTTTGCGGCGGGCGGGGCATTGGCAGCGGGTGCGTTGGCTGCCATCGCCTGTTCCGCACGCTGTTTCAACACGTTGGGCACCACACCAGGGCGATTTCGAAGCCGCTCGGGGATCGTTGCCGGGCGCGCGTCGGCGATCCGTGAAAGGTTGGCAATGCGGTCCGCCGGTGTCTTGGCATCTGGCACGTTCGTCACGGGCTTTTCGACTGGCTGTGGCTTGGAGCCGAGCGACTGAGCCACGTAGAGCATCGCCCCAAGCAGGAGGACACAAACCGTGCCCGCGATGCCAAATCGGGTCCAGTCGAACCCGCGAACGGAAGCGCTGGACGGCGGATTGGAGGCCGGAAAGGCGGACGACGATGCCGGAATGTGCGCACTTCCCGCTGTCACTGACGTGGCATCACCTGCGGTCGACCCGGCAAGAAATTTTTCCAGGGCGGCGGACAATTCGTTGGCTGTTTGAAACCGGGCAGCGGGCTGCTTGGCCATCAATTTTTGGTAAATCGCCTCCAGGGCCTCAGGCACATTCGGGCAGGCCGCCCGCAGGCTGGGTGCTGGCTCACTGAGGTGCGCCAGCATTTTCTTGGGGACCGATTTCCGCGAGTCGCCATCGTACGGGGCTCGACCAGTCAGCAGAAAATAGAGCGTGCATCCCAGGGCATAGAGGTCGGCGCGGCCATCCACCGCATGCGAGTCGTCCCACTGCTCGGGGGCCATGTAATCCGGGGTGCCAAAGCAGGAACCGGCGAGCGTCAATTCCTTGGTCTCCGCCGGACGGTCGCCCAACAGCGCCAGGCCGAGGTCGAGAACACGCACCCGCCCCTGACGGTCCATGATCAAATTGGAGGGCTTGATGTCGCGATGCACGAGAGCCATCGAATGCGCGGCGGCGAGGGCCAGTGCCGCCTGTCGGATGACCTCACCCGCCGGCCTCACAGACAGCGGACCTTTCGTTTGCACCAGCTTTGCCAAATCGCTGCCTTCGACATGTTCCATCGCCAGGTAATGGGTGCCATCGACCTCGCCGGCATCAAACGCCTGAACAATGTTGGGATGATTGAGCCGCCCCGCCGCCCGCGTTTCCCGTTCAAACCGGGCGATGGAGTCGGGTCCGCCCAGCTTGGTTGCCGGCAGGATCTTGAGGGCCATCACCTTGTCGAGCTTGATGTGCAGGGCGCGATACACCGCCCCCATCCCGCCCTCGCCCAGCTTTTCGACAATCCGATACGTCCCGAAAACCGTGCCGGGGGGGAGGTCCACGATGACGGGTGTGGTCGGCACCGCCAGCGTCCGGTCCAGATGCAGCGACGATGTCGTGGGAATCTCGGTGTTCGGCGAGACATCAGAGCGGACTTCATCGTTCGGCATGATGCAGGTGTGCCATCCAGGGAACTTATGTTCGCGGCTGAATCCTATCTCCAAAAGTCGCCATCGACCATCACAACTGCCAGCCCCCATTCCCGTTACCGCACAAACTGCCGGCATTCCCGCACAAATCGGCACAAGCCGTTCACTCCGGTGTGACAGCGGACCCGCTCCGATATACTGTCCGTGGTGCTGGACACTTGGTTCACCCGCCTCTGCGTTGTTGGAGGACGGCCCAAGATTTTGTTTTGATTGCACGCTTCGGCGTGCCCGGAACCCACATGTCGCGACCTGCCCTGACCCAATCCACCCTGCCTGGCATCCCGAAACGTTCGGGCAAAGTCCGGGATGTTTATGATTTTGGCGACCGCCTGCTGATTGTCGCCACCGACCGGATCAGCGCGTTCGACTGGGTGTTGCCGACTGGCATTCCCGACAAGGGCCGCGTCCTCACACAGTTGAGCCACATGTGGTTCGGACGACTCCAGACGCCGCATCATCTGCTCAGCACCGACCCCACCGCCGTGCCGCTTCCGCCCGGAACGGATGTGGATGCATTGACCGGACGAAGCATGGTCTGCCGGAAGACGCAGGTTTTTCCGGTGGAATGCGTCGTCCGTGGCTACCTCTCCGGCTCCGGCTGGAAGGAATACCAGAAATCGCAGACGGTCTGCGGCATTCCCCTTCCGCCAGGGTTGAGGGAAAGCGACCGTCTGGCCGAGCCGATTTTCACGCCAGCCACCAAGGCCGAACAGGGACACGACGAGAATATCCCCTTTGAAACGATGTGCCAGATTGTGGGTCAGGCAGCCGCCGAGGAGTTGCGGAGGTTGAGCCTCGCGATCTATCAGCAGGCCTCCGAGCATGCCGCGGCCTGTGGCATCATTCTGGCCGACACCAAGTTCGAATTCGGCCGGGTCGGCGAGGAGATCATCCTGATTGATGAAGTGCTAACGCCGGACAGCTCCCGCTTCTGGCCCGCCGATCAGTACGCCCCCGGACGCGGACAGCCGTCGTACGACAAACAGTTCGTCCGCGACTGGCTGGAAACCACCGGCTGGGACAAGAACAGCCCGCCCCCCGCGCTGCCCGCCGATGTCGTGGCTCACACTCGGTCCAAATACATCGAAGCCTACGAAAAACTGGCTGGCCAACGCTTCGCATGAACGCGGGTGCTCTCCGTGTCGCTTCCGGCAACTCCCCTGACCTCCTCGGAACCCACGCCGATTCGTGACGCCGCGCGCCTGGCGCGGAAACGGGATGAACAACTCGTGTGGCTCAGCCTGGCTGTGGCAGTCTTTGTACTTGCCGCGGTCCTGCAAGTCCTCCCCGGCGGCAGAGTCGCAATGGTGGGGCTGCCCGACTATCCGCTGCCGCATTCCTGCACCTCCCGCGCCTTGTTTGGCATCGACTGCCCCGGCTGCGGTCTCACCCGCAGCGTGATCTACCTGACCCATGGCGACCTCCTGGCTTCGCTGAGCGTTCATCGCATGGGCTGGCTGGCCGCACTGTGGATCGCCCTGCAGATCCCCAATCGGTTCTGGGCGGTGCGCTATGTCCGCCCGCTGTTTTCCGACCGGCTGTCACGCTGGTCGGCCGCGGCTGTCCTCGCTGCGTTGTTCGCGAATTGGCTGTTGCTGCAGTGCGGGGTCTGAGGTCAGACGGCGGCACAGGCTGAAACATCCGGCGACACTGGATAAGCGCGGCGAACGGGGTTAAGAAGTAAGACGGCGAAAATCGTCACCCAGTGCCACTTTGTGATTCCTGATCCCCCGGGCTGACATGACTGAAACGCTTCCCCCTCCGTCCGCGCCTGAGGTACGTCAAGGCTGGTTCTCGAACTGGGAGGCCCGCGATCTGGCACCGCTGATCAGCCTGGCGGTGCTGGTGCTGTTCTTCAGCTTCGCGGCGGACGGGTTTCTCAAACTCAACACGCTCCGCCTGATCCTGCAGCAGGGAGCGGTGCTGGGGATCGTCGCCACGGGCTTGACGTTCGTGCTGCTGTGCGGCGAGATCGACCTGTCGGTTGGCACCGTGGCCCTGTGGACCGCCTGCGCCTGCGGCGTCCTCTCGCAGGAGCTTGGTCCGACGATGCTGGGAAGCACGGCCATCGCCATTATTTTCCCCTTAGTCACGGCCCTGTTGTTTGGACTGCTCTCGGGGGTCTTGACTGTCAGTTCGCGGTTGCCGAGTTTCATTATCACTCTGGCGATGATGTACATCGCCACCGGCCTGTCACGGTACATCACTGCCAGCCAGTCGTTTGACCTGCCGCCGCTGCTGCAGGATCTGGGGATTCACACCTTCAATGTGGGCGGCCTGTCGGTGCCCGCCAGTGCGCTGCTGACGGCAGCGATTCTCATCAAAGGGCACATCGTCCTGCAGCACACGCGCTTCGGCCGCTATGTCTACATGACCGGCGGCAACCGCGAGGCCGCACGGCTGGCGGGGATCCGCACCAGTGCGATTGTCGTGGCTTGCCTCGCGATCTGCGCCGTCACCGCGGGTCTGGGTGGCCTGCTGAACGCCGGCCGCATGAACAAGGTAAGCCTCGACCAGAACGCCGACCTCCTGCTGGAGGCGGTCGCATGCGTCGTGCTGGGTGGCACCAGCCTGTTCGGGGGCGAAGGCGGTCTGGGCAAAACAACGATCGGTGTGCTGACCTTCATGGTGCTGCGAGTCGGGTTGAACCAGATCGCGTGGATCGACGACCTGATGCGACCCTTTCTGATGGGCGTGGTCCTGCTGGTGGCCCTGCTGATCAACGGATTTCTCGGCCGGCGGACGTGAACCATGGTGGGCTGACGGTTGTCCGTTGGAGAGCCGGTGTGTGGCACGCTTTCACGAGTCCGACAAGAGTGGATCTCAAATCTCAGATTTCACAGTAAGAACCATTATCCGCATTTGTTTTGCAGGATGAGAGTAGCGTCCCGCACCGATGAGATGCAGCATTCGGGGCACCACTGCACAGACTCAAACTCGACAATGACCAGTCTTTCGAGTGTTTCAACCATGAATGGCTTGAACCACGAAAGGCACGAAGAACACGAAAGAGTGGGGATAACGCCTCCGTCTGGAATTGGAAGCACGTGAGGTTTTCGTCAAAAACTTTCGTGCCTTTGGTGTCTTTGGTGGTTGGTGAAAACCACTTTCATCCACGTTGTGGCACCAGGCTGCAATGAATCACAAGTCGTGTCTGACAAGCCTCACGGCGGCCGCACAAAACCTTTTTACTGTGAAATTTGAAATCTGAAATTTGAAATTCCACAGTCCAACCGACCTTCCCCGACAGGTCGCAATCACAAAGTGAGACGCCACAAATGATTCGCCTGCTGACCGTCGATGCCTTCACCGACCGTCCCTTTGGCGGCAACCCGGCGGCGATCTGCGTGCTGGAAGCCGAACCGAGTGCGGCCTGGATGCAGTCGCTCGCCGCGGAAATGAACCTGTCCGAGACGGCGTTTGTGCGGCCCCAGGCGGATGGGTTCAGCTTGAGGTGGTTTACCCCCACGGTGGAAGTGGACCTCTGCGGCCATGCCACACTGGCCACGGCGCACGCCCTGTGGAGCGAGCGGATTGCACCGGACTCCGAAATCCGGTTTCACACCAAGTGCGGCGTTCTGACCTGCCAGCGGACCGGCGGTTTGATCGAGATGAACTTTCCCGCCTCGGCGACGACGCGCGTCGACCCGCCGCCGCGCCTGCTGGAATCGTTGGGGATCACATCCGCCTTCGAAGTCCGCCAGACACAGTTCGACCATCTGGTGGCGTTTGAGTCCGAGCAGACCGTCCGCAGCCTGACTCCCGACTACGCCCTGATGAAGACCATTCCGACGCGCGGGGTGATCGTCACCGCCCCTTCGGACGATCCGCGGTACGACATGGTTTCCCGCTTCTTCGCCCCGGCGGTGGGCGTGAACGAAGACCCCGTCTGTGGCTCAGCCCACTGCGCCCTCGCTCCCTACTGGGGCACACGGCTCGGCAAGACAAGCCTCGTCGCCCTGCAAGCCTCCGCCCGCGTTGGGGTGCTGCACCTGCGCACCAGCGACAATCGCGTCATTCTCGCGGGGAATGCCGTGACCGTTTGGCGCGGAGAACTGCTGGCCAAACCGGAATAACGGCTCCAATCCCGATCGATGCGTGGTTGAACTCACAGTGTGACGTTCAAATTTCCACCAAAGTTCCCACTATTTCCGCCGCCAGCCGGGTTGCAGCCACTGATCCCCAGCTTCTGGACCACACCGCCGTGCTGAAGCTGATTGGCCAAGGCAAAGCCAACGAGCATCCCCAACGCGGCATCGCCCGATTTCCCCCCCTTGTCCGACTTGTTCATCATCAGCGCCATCAGGATTTCGGCGGAGCTGAAGCCTTTGATCAGTTCTGCCAGATCCTGCATCTGCTGGGTCATCCCCGCCGATTGCGAAGCCGACGACGCAGACACGGCAGACGCCGCCGTGGAGGCTGTACTGCCCATGGCCGCCGCGCTTGCTGCACCAGTGGCTCCCGCAGCCACCCCCGCCC
>JAKFUF010000062.1 GCA_021732845.1 Planctomycetaceae bacterium
GGACGGCTACTGGCGACGGCAGATGGAAAACGCCACCGGGACCCAGCCCTACTCGCCCCGGGCCGCCCAGCCGAAGCAAACCAAGGAGGCCTCCGCCTGAAACATTCACGAATAGCGACGTACGCCCCTTCTCGGCGAGTGCCTTCCAGAAACGATGGCGTCAAGCAGTTCCGTCCAAGACCACCGTCAAAGGCCGCGCTTGACCAGTGGCAATTGATGAGCTTTGTTTCAGGTGCGTTGTTGCGCCACCCGCGAGTAGCATCCAGAGATTCTTAGGAACCAGAGACGGACGGCGTTGGCCCCGTCTCCCCATCATGTCGCAAATTGCCGCCACGTTTGAGCAGACCGTGATCATTCCGCCGTTGCCGGCGGGGTTCGCGACGGCTGCTGGCGTGGCTCACACGCAGTACAAGCCACGGATGGAGATGGTGACAGGATGTCGCCGTGAGTTGGCGACGGAGACACGGGATCTGCTGCAGGGACGACTGCGGGCTGTGTCGATTATTTTGCTTGTGGCGACCAGCCTGTTTTACGTGCGCGGATTGTTTGTGCCGGATTCGCCGGTGCGCATGCCGGAACTGGCGGTGGTCCTCACCACGGGCCTGGCAATAGTGGTGTTGTCGCGTGTGCGGACGTTCTCGCTGACGCAACTGAGAACCCTCGAACTCACGCTGTTCGGGATGATGTCGCTGTTCCTCGCGGTCTACCAGTACATCGTGGTGCGGAATACGGCGCTGAGCGGCGATGCGGTGATGGCCATCGCTTCCGTGAAAAGCTGCGTTCTTTATGTCTTCACGGTGATCGTTCTGTATGGCACCTTCATCCCGAACACCTGGCGACGGGCGGCCTGTGTCGTCATCCCCATGACGCTGGTGCCACCGATCGTGACAGTGCTGCTGAGGTCTCGGCATGCCTCTGTCCAGGAACTGGCCAATCGAGTGGCGACGTTCGAAGTTGTCAGTGACAACGTCATCATGCTGGTGGTCGGGGCGATCATTGCGGTCTACGGCACGCATATCATCAACACGCTGCGGGTCGAGGTGTATCAGGCCCGGCAGTTGGGACAGTATCAACTGAAGGAGCGGATTGGCGCGGGCGGCATGGGGGAGGTCTACCTGGCCGAACATCAATTGCTGAAGCGTCCCTGCGCCATCAAGCTGATTCACCCGCACAGCCAGACAGACCCCGGCGCTCTGGCGCGGTTTGAACGCGAAGTCCGCGCCGCCGCGCGACTTTCGCATTGGAACACCGTGCATATCTTCGACTACGGTCGGACAGACGACGGAACGTTTTACTACGTCATGGAATATCTGCCTGGCCTCAATCTCGCCGACCTTGTGGCTCAGCATGGGCCGCTGCCCCCTGGCCGGGCCATTCATCTGCTGCGGCAGACTTGCGACGCACTGCACGAGGCACACTTGGCGGGACTGATCCATCGCGACATCAAGCCGGCGAATATCATCGCCTCGCAGCGCGGCGGCCGGCATGACGTGGCCAAGCTGCTGGACTTCGGCCTGGTGGCTCAAATCGGTCCTGTCGGCACCGTTGACCATCAACCGCAAACAGGCAGGGCTGGTGGTGTCAGTGGGTCTCCGCTTTATATGTCTCCCGAACAGGCGCTGGCCGAGACGGAGCCGGACGGACGCAGCGACATCTATTCGCTGGGAGCCACGGCATATTTTCTGCTGACGGGGAAGAACGCGTTTGAGCGCGATTCGGTGTTGGACCTGCTGCGGGCTCACACGCAGGATCCCGTGCCACGGCCGTCGGAGATTTGTGGCGATATTCCGCCGGATTTGGAGCGGGTGATCCTGCGCTGCATGGAGAAGCAGCCCGACAACCGCTACGCGACGGTGGAAGCGTTGAATCAGGCCCTGGCCGCCTGTGCCGCAGCCTCCACCTGGAGCGCAGAGACATCTGCCGAATGGTGGGAAACGCATGCGAGCGTCACGCCGGCGCTGGCGTGAGCGTGGCGGCCTGCTGCAATTCGCGCACGCCTGGCCAGTTTTCGAAAAATCAGCCGGAACGCATTAGCGTCCGGTTCCGGACCTTCGGGAGTTCCTCGTTTCCAGACAGACCAGAACCGGGGCCTAATGGCCTCCGGCTGATTTGGTCATCCCCATCTTGTAAAACTGGCCAGCGCTGCAATTCGCGGACATGGCCTCTTCTGTTTTTGGGGTTTCGTGTACCATACCGAACCGCGGATTGGGCCGGAGTGTCCCCTCCGCGGTCCCTGAGCCACCGGGTGGCCCAGGCGCTTCTGGCATGACCGAGACCCCTGCGAAGTCGAGAGCAATGAAGACTGATGAACTGCGGGAAGCGTACCTGAGCTTCTTCGAATCCAAAGGGTGTGTTCGCAAGCCGAGCGATGTGCTGGTTCCGCGCGACGACAAATCCGTGCTGTTCACGCCGGCCGGCATGAACCAGTTCAAGAACCAGTTCCTGAGAATCGGGCCGCTGGAGTTCACGCGGGCCACGACTTGCCAGAAGTGCCTTCGTACCGGCGACATCGAAAACGTCGGCAATACGGCCTATCACCACACCTTCTTCGAGATGCTGGGGAACTTTTCCTTCGGCGACTACTTCAAGAAGGAAGCGATCCACTGGGCGTGGGAATTCTTGACCACGAAGAAGTGGCTCGGACTGGCGGCGGACCGGCTGACGGTCACCGTCTATCAGGACGACGACGAAGCGTTCAACATCTGGAACAAAGAGATCGGCCTGCCCGCCAACCGGATCAGCCGTGAAGGCGAAGGCGAGAACTTCTGGCCCGCGTCGTCGCCCTCGCAGGGTCCCGACGGCGTCTGCGGCCCGTGCAGCGAAATCTACTATCACCCGCCGGGAAGCAAGGGGAACGTCGAGATCTGGAATCTCGTGTTCACGCAGTTCAACCGCGTCGGCCCGCCCCCAAACAATCTGCAGCCACTGCCCAAGAACAACATCGACACCGGCATGGGGCTGGAACGCACGGCGGCGGTCCTGCAGGGGTTCGAGAGCAACTTCGAGAGCGACTGCCTGAAGCCGCTGTGCCTGGCGTCCGCGGAAGCGGTGGGCGTGCCATATGTGTTCGCGGCGGCGGAAGGTCGCGCGATTCGTCGCATTGCCGACCATGTCCGCGCGGTGACGTTCTGCATTCATGAAAACGTCGTGCCGGAATCCGAGAAGCAGGGCTACATCGTCCGCCAACTCCTGCGGCGGGCGATTCTGGAAGGTTACCTGCTGGGTCAGCACGATCCGTTCCTGCATACGCTGGTGCCCAAGGTCGCCGAAGTGATGAAGCGCCCGTATCCCGAACTGGCGGAAACGCTGGATCGGGTCAGCATTGTCATCAAGGCCGAAGAGGAAGCGTTTCTGCGGACTGTCGACCGGGGCGTCAAGAAGCTGGAGAAGCTGGTCCAAGGGGCGGCGGTCACCGGACAGATCAGCGCCGATGCGGCGTTCGACCTGCATCAGACCGACGGTTTTCTGATTGAAATGACCGAGGCGATGGCGGCCCGCAGCAATGTGAAGGTGGACCGGGCGGGCTTCGACACGCTGGTTGAAGGTCACAAGGTAAAGAGCGGCGGCGGTGCGTTTGATGCGTCAGTGATGAAGGCTGGTCCGCTGGGCGCGTTGCGGACCACCTCAGAGCCCTCAGAGTTCCTGGGCTACGACACGACAACCGCTGACGCGAAAGTCGTTGGGATCATCGCGGAAGGGCAACTCGTCGGACATGTGCGAGAAGTTGGCCACAAGGATTCGATCACCGTTGTCCTGGATCGCAGCCCATTCTATGGCGAGTCTGGCGGCCAGGTCGGAGACACGGGGACGCTCCGTGGCGCTGACTTTCTGTTTGAAGTCACGGACACCAAGCGCGGCGATGGCTTTATTCTTCACAACGGCCATCTCAAACAGGGTGAACTGGCGGTTGGCAAAACAGTCCAGGCGGAAGTCGACGCGGAACGCCGCAATGGTATCCGTCGCGCGCACTCGGCGACGCATCTGTTGCACCACGCGCTGCAAAAGACGCTGGGCAGCCACGCGACCCAACGTGGGTCAAAGGTCGACAGCGATCTGCTGCGGTTCGACTTCACGCAGCCCACGCCGATCGCCAAGGAACACCTCACGGCGATCGAAGACATCGTCAATGAACGGATCGCTGAAGGGGCACACGTAAAGTGGGAATACATGCCCCAGGAAGAGGCGAAGAGGGCCGGTGCCATGGCGCTCTTCGGCGAGAAGTATCCCGACATCGTTCGCGTCGTCAGCATGGGCGACTTCAGCCGCGAACTGTGCGGCGGCACACATCTCACCAGCACGGGCCAGGTCGGCTTTTGCCGGATTGTCAGCGAAGAATCTGTCGCCGCTGGCACCCGCCGCATCGTGGCGGTCACGGGGCCGAAGGCGCTGGAATCGGTGCGTCATGACCAGACATTGCTGGCGGAAACAGCGGCGCTGGTCAGGGCACCCCGTGCCGAGGATATTCCGCAGCGCGTGGCGGCGCTGGTCGAGGAGGTCCGCACGCTCAAGCAGAACCTCAACAAATTACAAAGCGAAGCCTCGGGGAGTGTGATCGATGACCTGCTGGCGAAAGCCACGGAACTGTCGGGCGTGAAGATCGTCACCGGCCTGGGCGACTGGACCGTCGAAAACATCCGCTCGCACATTGACGAACTCCGCAAACGCGGAGGCTCCATCGCCGTGCTGCTCGGCTCCAGTGTCGATGGCAAGGTCACCCTGATCAGCGGCCTGACGCGAGACCTGGTTGAGCGCGGGCTCCACGCCGGAGACTGGGTCAAGGCCGCGGCAAAAGTCGTCGGCGGCAGCGGCGGCGGCCGGCCCGACCTGGCCCAGGCGGGCGGAAAGGCTCCGGAAAAACTGCCGCAGGCGATCACCGATGGCATCGCGTTTTTGCGGTCGAAACTCGGCGGGTGAGCGGAATTAATCCCTGGCCATGATGAGACATCGTGAGGATTTGGATGGGTGCATGTCCATAGGCAGGCTTTCGGCAACGTGCGTTCAGACTGCCATTACCTGGGCCACGGCGTCAAAATGAGCGATTTTCAAAAGGGATTCTCCAGCCAGTTCCTTTTCCATCGCGTCGTCGAAAAGGGCCTCCTGGAAGCCACCGAGTGGCGCACATTCTCGGAGATACCGCTTTACCCGGTGGGCACCTGGCTCATCCGTCCGCGCACGGCTGCCTATGCCCACGATCCGCAGTCCGTGGAGCGCCTCGAAGAAAGGCACACGTCGGGTCTCCGAATTATTTGGATGTACATTTGCGTGCTGGGTGCTCTGTTCGTCATTGGAGCCCCAATCATGGCGATGATTTACTTCTCGCAAAATCCCTGGATGAAAGAATCCTGGTGGGCGGTGTTCGCCGTCCTTGGATCGATTGCCTGGGCTGTTGTCGGCTGGACAATTTTGGACCTGAGGCGGGCGGACCTTTATAAGGCCAACCTCCATCAGGCCAGTCTTCCTCAAGCCAGTCTGTCCGATGTCCCAGGAGGAACCATGCGTGAAGATGCCCGACGGCTTCAGGAGTTCCACCCGGAGCCCGCCCTGCGTTCTGCCCTGCATTACGCATTCGCACACAAGTTTCTCCCGCCATACATCCACTCGAACCCCCGCGCGTTTCTAATGGCTGTCACGGACCCGAAACTGGCCATCGACCCGACGAAGTACATTCAGGCGCGATGGCAGATGTTCGAACAGAACGCCGGAGTTGGCCAGTTGCCGACAAATCCGCTTCAACCTGGGTACATGATCCGCCGGGTGACCGATTTGGGCATGGATGTGAACTCGATACTCGACCGCCCCGTGGCGATTGTCCGGATGCCGATTCCAGAGGCGGCGGCCCAGGCGTACTTTGTCGCCGTCGTCCCAGTCATGGAGGGCCTCACGCCCGCTGAGTGGCCGGAAGATTTCCGGGTCCGAGTCTTCACACTCGAAGCCACCCTGGACGCTCCGCGGCTGCCTGGCACCCAGGCGATCTTATGCGAATGGGGAGCCGACGGCACACATGCCAACAGAGGGAGACTGCTCCCGGCAACTGCCGACGATTTCCTGGAGGAGGTCCAACGCCAACTGCAGGCCGAACCCGCAGCATGAAGCCCTCGGCGAAATTGGGTGTTCGCTGTCATGACGACGCTTTCAGCCCGGTTTTACCCCTCGTGGCTGGTTGACATGAGGTATTTTGCTGCCTGGCCACCGAGTTTCCCCCACCGGCGAACAGGTTCACTGCGACTGCGATTGTCCCTGTGCCACGTTCCCGATAAAAAGGTTTTCGACCGAGCAGAACTTTGTGGTTTTGAACCAGCGCAGGGAGGCCAGGATGCCCGCTGAACGATTTGTGCGCCAGTCGCTGCTGTTCTTGGTTCTCGTTTTCAGTGCCGGCGCAACGCTGTCCGCCGAAGAAGAACTCACCGAGTTGCCGCCGCCGAAGGAACGCGAGCGGATTGGTGAAGTGTTGGGCAAGCTGGTCTACCGCGACGAGATCGACGAGCGGAGCTTCGGCGAGGACGGGAAGGAATTGCTGGAGGAAGAACTCGCTCGGCTATTCTGCGCGCCACCGATGCAGAAATATCTAGCAAAACACAAGCTGGAATTTGAACCCACCTCTGCGGAAATGAAGGCCGAAGCCGAGCATTCGCGTGAAGGGGGGAAAGTGCTCAAAAGACAGTATGTTGATCGCTTAAAAACTATCGAGACAAAGCTCGCCGCGGAAACAATTGCCGAGCGTCGTCTGAAGCTGATTGAGAACCGGGATTCCGAACAGGAGATGATCGATCTTCTCGAGCAGGCAGCGCCGGAAGAAATTTTGAGGTATTCGATCATTCAACTCAAAGTTCAACGGCATTTGCATGGCAGGTTTGGCGGCCGGGTGCAGTTCCAGCAATTTGGACCAGAGAGCGTGGACGCGCATCGAAAACTGGTGCAGGAGCTGGAAAAGAACGGTGACTTCAAGATCACCGACAAAGCATTACGGGCCGCGCTCTACAAGCAATGGGATGTCGCTGACGGCTCTCATGATCTGACGGACGACAAGGATGAAATCCGCAAAATGCTGTACCCCGAATGGCTCCCGCAGGAGCCGGTCAAGACAGCAGTCAAGCCGGACAAATGAGTTCTCGGAATCTCTCGCTGCCAATCAGCAGGGTGATGTCGCGGGAGGGCGAAGCTCCTGCTGAGCCACGGTGTACGGCACATCCTCGTTCCACGCATCATTCCTCCCATCATTTCCGCTCAAATTCGTGCCTCAAAAACCGAGTCATCTCATGCTCGCGGCTCGGCAGGAGCCTCGCCCTCCCGCCACGTCGATCGCCGAAGGAGAACGAATTGTTTGCTCCAGTTTTGCATGTTGGCCAGGGCAGGATGCCCGCTGAACATTTTGTGCGTCCGTTGCTTCTGTTGGTCCTCGTACTGAGTGCCGGCGCAGCGCCAGCGGCCGAAGAGAAACCCACTCAACGAACGCCACCGAGGCAGCGTGAACGGATTGGCGAGGTCCTGGGCCAGCCAGTCTACCGCGACGAAATCGATGCCAGTGGCTCAGGCGAAAACGGAGAGCAAGTGCTTGAGCAAGAACTCGTGCGCTTGTTTTGTGATCGTCTGGTCGAACGTTATCTGGCAAAGCACAAAGCTGAGATCGAACCCACGCCGGCCGAGTTGCAGGCCGCGACGGCGGCTTATCGCAAGGTCATGGCCGAACGCAGAAAAAGCCATCTCGACGAGTTGAAGGAGATCGAGGCGGGGCTCGTAGCGGAAGCAGTCGCTGCGAAGCCAAACGCACAACGCCGACAGGATCTGATTGAGCAGCGGGATTTCGTCAAGGAAATGATCGAAGCGTCGAATGTGGAGGCGTCTCTCCAGGCCGAGCGGGGTTTCCTCATCTCGCTGAAATTTAACCGGCACCTGCACGCGAGGTTCGGTGGCCGCTTGCATTGCGGGAAATCTGGGCTGATCGCCTTTGACGCCGAACGGAAGTTGTTCTTGGAGCTGGAGAAGAGCGGAGACTTCCGCATCACGGACAAGGGGCTGCGAGCCACGTTCTACGGATCTTGGAGTCAGTTCGCAGACGATGAACAGGTGAAGACCGACCAGGACGAGATCCGTGGATTGCTGTATCCCGCGTGGCTCCCGCGGGAGCCCATGAAAACCGCGGCAACGGCCAGGCCGCGAGCAGATTGAGCAGCTCCCCGGAAGATTTTCTTGAGCAACCCAGCAAAAGCTGGCCAGCCCGGCCCGCGCGCCGTTCAATCTGCGGCGGTCTTGTGTCATAGTGGAGCACAATTGCTCACTCGACCCGTGTCACAGACCCCCTCGCGACTGAAGGAGCGGCCTTCATGCCTGACTTGCAGGATGGTGAATCGACAGAAATGCAGGGTTCCGGGAAGAGCCCGTATATTCTCAAGAACGTGGGCGGCGTTTACTCCTGCACCTGCCCGGCGTGGCGGAATCAATCCCTGGGGATCGAGCAGCGAACCTGCAAGCATCTGAAAAAGCTGCGGGGGGAGGCGGCCGAGGTGGCGCGCCTGAAGGAGATGGCCGAACGCACGGGGGCCGATCCGGCGGCGGCGGTGACCCGGGCCCAGGCGAAACCAGTCGGAGGAGAGGCGGCGGAGAAAGCCGCAGAGAAGGCGGCTCCCGTGTTGCTGGCCGAAAGCTGGGACCAGTGCCAGGATCTGAGTGGGTGGTGGCTCAGCGAAAAACTGGACGGCGTCCGTGCTTATTGGAACGGAAGGACTTTCCTCTCGCGCCTGGGCAACGTCTTCCACGCTCCCGATTGGTTCATGAAGGGGCTGCCAGACACCCCACTTGACGGTGAACTGTGGCTCGACCGCAAGGCGTTCCAGCGGACCGTCAGCATCGTCCGCCGCCAGGACAAAAGCGACCACTGGAAGCAGCTCAAATTCGTGGTCTTCGACGCCCCGGCCCTCGACGAAACCTTCGAGAAGCGGCAGGCGTTTCTCGACGACTGGGTCTCACGGCAGCAACTCGACTACCTGCAGGTTTTGAAGCACGAACTCTGCACCGGTCTGACACATCTCCAAACGGAGCTGGCACGGGTTGAAAACCTCGGTGGCGAGGGCCTGATGCTCCGTCAACCGGGGTCAAAGTACATCGTGGGCCGTTCCAGCACGCTGCTGAAGTTAAAGACGTTCCACGACGCGGAGGCCCGCGTCATCGGCCATGAAGAAGGCCGCGGCCGGCACAAGGGACGGCTGGGTGCACTCGTGGTGGAACTGGCCGACGGCACCCGGTTCTCGGTGGGCACGGGGTTCTCGGACAAACAGCGCGAGTCGCCCCCGCCGATCGGCAGCGACATCACCTTTCGCTACCAGGAACTGTCCGATGGAGGCGTCCCCCGTTTTCCCTCATTTGTGGGTCCGCGCGGAGAGTAGCGCCCAATCACGTGCCCAGAGACTTGGCGACGCTTTCAACGGCGGAAACGTGGAACGGGTCTTCCGTTTTGGTCAGTTTGCGGTATCCTCAAGGTCGGAAAATTCTCGGAGAACGAGCCCCGATGCCAATCCAGTACCGCTGCCCAGAATGCCGTCGTCTGTTGAGCATTTCCAGCCGCAAGGCGGGAGAGATGCTTCCCTGCCCCGCATGTGGTCACTGGTCCCGCGTCCCAGTCGTGGCCAAAACTCCAGAGGCACCGGCAGCTCCGCCAAAGCCAGCCAAGCCGCCAGCCGCGCCAACTCCGAATGAAGTGCAGGAGATCCTGAAGAAACTCGACGGCAGCATCCACCTCAAGGATCAGTCGATTCCGCCCGGTGGATTCCGCAAGCCGCCGCGCCGTACGCCCGAACGGGTGTTTTTCACATCCAATCCCGCACCCGAAACATTTGCTCAGCCTGACTCGGATGCACCGGGAAGCCCGCCGGCCGATGAACCCGCACCCAAACTGAAGGGGCTGGCCAGTTTTGCCGAACAGGTGGCCACCTCCCAGCCGGAGGCCGCTGAGCCATCGAAGGCCGCACCCCAGGCAAAGGGCAGTGATGCAACCCCTTCGACGGGGAAAAAATCGTCAGAGAAGTTGCCAGCAGGCAAGTCTCCCGGTGACGAAGCAGCACGCACACCAACTGAGCCACCGGTCTCGCTTCCCCACCGCGACAAGCGTGAGTCGGAAAAGTCAGGGAGTGAGAAGCGGAAAGAGGAACGCGGAACTCCGGAGAAGACCGTGAGTGCGAAGGAGACTGCCGAGAAAGATGCGGTCCAGCGGTCCAAATCCACGGCCGCGGTCACGCCGGGTCCCAAAGCTGAAGTGCCTGAGAAGCGTGGGACCAAGGCCGCGGAGTCTGCGCCGCCGGCTGTGGCTGCCAGGGACAGTGCCGAACCAGACAAATCCCTCGAAACGGAGAGTCCCAGGAAGTCGATGCAGCGTGCGGTTTTCATCAGCCTGAGCGATCTGGATCCGCAGGAAGTGCCTGAGGACGACTTCAGCCTGAATGCGTCGATCGCGTTGCCCGAGGACTGGGCGCCCAAGTATCTCGACGATGCTCCGCCAAGTGTTGGGGAAGATTCGTTTGCGGAGGCATCGGCGGCGGAAGGTTCGAATTCCGCACCGATGCCGCTGGCGGAAGTGGCCCCTGCAACTCCGAAGCCAGCCCCACCGCCAAAACCCGCCCCACCGCCGAAGGTCGCGGAGTCCCGGCCCTCGGGAAACTACCGAGATTTTCTGGAGGACAGCGTTGTCAGCCTGCACGACGATCGGGAGGTCAAGCAGTACCCCAGCCGGATGCTGTCACTCGACAACGACGACTTCAGCATTGATGGTCCGCCGGCGGTAACTGGCCCGGCATCGATTTTCGACGAGACTGAGCGGGGTTCGTCCCACCGGGACATCACGCCGGGCGGCGATGAGGCCAGCCTGGACATCGTCGCCGCACTGCCTGACGAGGAGACACCGGAAGCGCGGGCGACCTATATCCCGGCCGATGTCAACCTTGTGGACGATCGGGAACAGAGCCTCGACGGTGTGGTGCGGCTCGCGGAAGAAGCGCCCGACGATGACGCCGAGGAATGGTTGGCCGCGCCGGTTGCCGGAATCCCTCCGGGGACGCTTCCGCCCGGTGGCCCCGCCTCGATTTTTGACACCCCCGTCGCCGGACCCGCCGAGGCGGCCAACCATCCTTCGGGGGCTGACGAATTGAGCATGGATGGGGTGACCGCCATCCCGGACGAGATCGAACCCGCCCGGCAATTCGCCACCGCGACCCCCGAGACGCCAACGTTTTTTGGCACACCGGCGATTGACTTGCCGGAGGCCGACGAAAGCTTCCTGCGGTCCGAAGTGGTTGACACTGCCGCCCCACCATCGATTTTCGATGAACCAGTCGCCACGACGACGACACAAGGCGAAGACCAGCCTGAATACAGCATGGATGGAGTGGTCGCGCTGCCCGAGGCCGACGGCACTTTCCTGCCGCCAGAAGCCGCTGGTGGAAGGACGCCCTCAATCTTCGACGAGACGTTCTCGACACCGGCGGACGCGGCCGCCAAACCGGCGGAGAGCGAGACTCCCGAGTACAGCATGGACGGAGTTGTCGCATTGCCGGAAGCCGATGGCAGTTTTTTCCCACCGGAAGCTGCCGGAGCGGTGCGGCCCTCGATCTTCGATGAGACTTTTTCGCCGTCGGCGGAAGCAGCCGCCAAAGCGGCGGAGAGCGAGACTCCCGAATTCAGCATGGACGGAGTTGTCGCGCTGCCCGAAGCCGATGGCAGCTTCTTTCCGCCGGCAGCCGCCGGAGCGGTGCTTCCGTCGATTTTCGACGAGACTTTTTCGCCGTCAGCGGAAGCAGCCGCCAAAGCGGCGGAGGACGACACTCCTGAATTCAGCATGGACGGAGTTGTCGCGCTGCCCGAAGCCGATGGCAGCTTCTTTCCGCCGGCAGCCGCCGGAGCAGTGCTTCCGTCGATTTTCGACGAGACCTTTTCGCCGTCAGCGGAAGCAGCCGCCAAAGCGGCGGAGGACGGGACTCCTGAATTCAGCATGGATGGAGTTGTCGCACTGCCGGAAGCCGATGGCAGCTTCTTTCCGCCGGCAGCCGCCGGAGCGGTGCGGCCCTCGATCTTCGATGAGACCTTTTCTCCGTCAGCGGAAGCAGCCGCCAGAGCTGAAAGTGAGATCCCTGAGTATAGTATCGACGGCGTCGTCGCGTTGCCGGAGGCGGATGGAAGTTTCTTTCCGCCAGAAGCCGCCGGTACTCCCAAGCCGTCGATCTTCGACGAAACCTTTTCGACACCAGCCGACCCAGCCGACCCAGCCGCGATCGCGGCTGATGGCGAGGCTCCCGAATACAGCCTCGACGGAGTTGTCGCGCTGCCCGAAGCGGATGGAAGTTTTTTGCCGCCACAAGCCGCCGGCGCGACAAGACCATTGGTGTTTGACGAACAGTTCTCTGTCCCCGAAGAACCAGCACCGGCCGGTGCCGTGGTCCCCTCCATTTTTGACGCAAACTACGGGGTGCCGTCGGCGGCGACGGACCCGTCGGCAACCGTCGACGACCGGGGCGATTCCCGTACATACAGCCTGGATGGAGTGGTGGCCCTGCCAGGGGCAGACGGCGATTTCCTGTCGCCGGTCGCACCGGCGGCAGCGGTTGCCCCCTCGATTTTCGATGAGAACTTTGGATCTTCGGCGGCGGCCAGCGATCCGGCAGGCACCATCGACGATCATGGCGAGTCGCCGGAGTACAGCCTCGATGGAGTGGTGGCCCTGCCGGAAGCCGACGGCAGTTTTCTGCCGCCAGAGACACCAGCCGCCGCACCATCGTCGGTGTTTGATGAATCATTCGCCGTGCCTGCTGGACCGGACTTTGCCACCGGGGGAGGGCCCCGGGATGAGCTGTTCCCGGACTCCGCGGCTGCTCCCGCGGGCGATGATCAGGAATACAGTCTGGACGGGATCGTTGTGTTCCCGGAAGAACCCGGCTTCAACGTCGCCGAAGTTGACGATCGGGAAGCCAGCCTGGATGGCATTGTGGTCTTCTCCGACGAAGAGCCGGGAAATGCCGCCGATCAGCCAGGTATTCCGGAATCGCTGACTTCGATCTTTGATGAGGCACCCGACAACCGCTTGAATCGCGGCCCCTTCCAAGACATGAGCATGGAGGGGGCTGAGTCTGAAGGCCCCCGCGCCACGCTGTTTGAATCGCGCGATGTGCTGAGTCATGGCAGCCTGGGCAAGGATGTCTGTCCGCTCCCAGCGAACCTTGCAGGCGCTCCTTCGCAGTCAGCAGCCATGCCGCGGGCGAGCATCGAGAGCCCAAAGACGCTGGACCTGCCCCCAACGCCGGTGGATCTGAAAGTCGAGGCCCAGGCAACGCCCGTCGGCACCGGCTCGCCGGGTAAGATCACGGACAGTTGCGAAGATCTGCCGCTGGATGCCATTGTGGACGAGGGGGCGCCCGCCAAGATGCGGGGGCCGGGGGAGTCCGACTTCAGCATGGATGAGGCGGTTCTGCTGCCGGATGCGGCTTGTGTCGATCCCGAAAAAGCGAAGCCTGTCGACCAGACAGACCTGGAGTGGTCCGTGTTTCAGAAGCCAATGGGCGGCATGACACCCAAGGCACCCGACACCACCGAAGTGCAGTCGCCGCTGACCGACCTGTTGAACCGGATCGGCACGGGGACGGGCTCGATGGCGGATGTGAGCCTCGTGTCGCCCTCGTTGGACAACAGCGATCAATCGCTCGATGCCGGTCACATGGGCGGTTCCATGGGAGACCTGAGTCTCGGCAATCTGGTGGTCACGCCGGACGAGGCGGCGGGGGATATGGTCGAAACCCCTCCATTGGATGTGAGCCAGGATTCGAATGTCGACACCGATGGCAGCCAGGATTCCGGTGTGGCGCTGGACGAACTTGACTATTCCACCGCCGCCGAACATTTGAAGGCTGTGGCTCTCGGTCAACCTCTCCCTCCGACCCAGGCGGGCAATCCTCGGCAGCCCGGGGCCGGCAAAGGGTTGAAGCCGGAGGACACGGCCCTGATCGCCCACAATTCCGGGATTGGGTCTGTTGAAGACCTCAGCCTGTTCATGGATGCGACCGTCGACAACTCTGTCGATGATCTCTCTGTCAGTGGTGACATGAGCCGGGGTTATCCACAGTTGGTGGACACAAATGCGGGCCGCGGGCCGGTGGGGGAAGACGCGAGTCTCGTTTCCATGGGTGGTGGCTCCATGGAGGGCGGGAATGAGAGCCTGATTTCCGTCTCGGACTTGAACCTGGTCGGGTTTGTCGCCACCCCGGACGACGTGGCCGCCGACTTGAAAATGGCACCGATGGATGTCAGCCAGAATTCGGAAATGGGAGAGGAGGATTCCAGCCAGGACACCGGTGTTTCGCTCAACGACCTGGAGGACGCGGCTCCCGTGCCCGGCCAAAAGGCTCCCACGACATCCGGAAAAACCGACAAGTCGATTGCGGCAAAGTCACAGGTGGGAAAATCCGTGGCCGGCAAACCGGCTGCGGAACAATCGTTCGTTTTGGGCGAAGCGAGCATCTACACCTCGGTGGACGCCACCCGTGACCTGCCAGACGCATTTGCTGGTGAGCCGGCTGGTGGCAAGCCGCTGGCAGCGAATTCCCCATCGGCATCTCCAACCGCTCCCGATCGGACGAGTTTCCCGCGAAACAGCGGAATTGGTTCGGTCGAAGATCTCAGTCTGTTCGTCTCTCAGGATGTGACGCGCGAACTGCCCGATGGCACGCTGCCGGTGGATGTGCCTCCCGATGTGACGCAGAACCGTCCCCACCGCAGCGGCATTGGATCGGTCGAAGACCTGAGTCTCTTCGCCGATGACGAAGTTGCCCAGAATCCGCCACAAGCCCCGGCAGAAGACAGGCAATCGGGAGTTCCCCCAGAGCCCGACATCAGCCTGTTTACCTCGGAGGACGCGACCCGCGGCTTGCCTGTCGAAGGATCGCTGGCGGCCATGCCGCAAAGGGCGGCGGGCAGTCCGCCGGAGGCAAAACGGAGTGGCAGCGTCGATTCACCAAAGCCAGTGGCCCGCGCGACGGAAACCCAGATCGTTCCGCCCTCCAACGAGCCACGGCGGTCTCAGGAACGTTCGTCGGAGCCGCCCCCCAGCCCAAAACAATCGGGAACTTCATCGGCTTCACGGAGTTCGTCGGACTCCAAAGGTTCGTCTCCCCGATCCTCGTCCCAAATCTCTTCCGGGCAGGGTTCTTCGACGCAGAGTCCGTCGCCACGGAGTTCGTCTCCCACGA
This sequence comes from Planctomycetaceae bacterium, assembly GCA_021732845.1. GTDB lineage: Bacteria > Planctomycetota > Planctomycetia > Planctomycetales > Planctomycetaceae > JAKFUF01. The sequence continues at coordinate 15,219 of JAKFUF010000062.1, forward strand.
ATTCTGCCTCATCCCAGTCAGCATCAACCGGCCCGAAAAAGGCGGTTGGCAAGGAATCGAACGGGAGCACCACCCAGGCCTCCCCCTCGACGGAGAGGGCGCAGGTCGGCACCGGCTCGGTGGAGAACCTGAACCTGGAGCAGCAGGTGGTGATGCCGGACGAAGTGGCGGCCGACCTGCCGGGACTTGATGTGCAGGGCGACCAGTCTGGAAAAGAGACCTTCGATTTCGCCACGCTTCCACCAGACAAATTCGGCGGTCCGGGCTCTCTGTTTGATTTGTCGGAACAACGTAGTCCCAACGCCACAGACAGTTCGAGCGGGTTCCTGGTGGACAGCGTGCCCAGCCTTCCGAATCCGGTGCAGGACTTTGGCGAGGGAGCGCTGCGCGTCGGCGGGTCATCCCACCCCTCCGTGCTCGGAGCAGCCGTCCGCGGTGCCTCGGTCTGGGATACGGTGGCCCGCGTGGCTCCGGAAGCGGCGGACCACGACACACCGCCTCCGGAACTGAACATCCGGCCGCGGAAAATCGTCAGCGACGAAATGGACCTGACCCCCATGGTCGACATGACGTTTTTGCTGCTGATCTTCTTCATGATCACGGCGTCGTTCAGCCTGCAGAAGGCGATCAGCATTCCCACGCCAAAACCGGAAAAGCAGGGGGCCGCCCCGGCCGCCATCACCCCGGCGGAGCTGGCGGCCAGTTCGATGTCCGTCCGCATCGCCGCTGACAACACGATCACGGTCAATGACATTCCGGTTCCGGACAAGAGCCAGTTGGCGGAGGCCCTGCGGAAAGCGATGGATTCCGAACACCAGGATGTCGTCATCTACTACAACGAGGCCGCGGAGTATGCGACCTATCTGTTCGTGGCCGATGCCGCCACGGGGTTGGGTTTGAACATCCAAAGCATGCCCGTTGACGAGGGGCAATGACGTGTTCGCCTCCCACATCTCGCTTCGCACGCTGGAACTCTTCAGCCGCTCGCTGGGGACCATGCTGGATTCCGGAGTGCCGGTCCTGAAGGCACTCACCACCCTGTCACGCCGCACGGGCAATGCCCGCTGCCGCCGCGTGCTGGAAGAGGTGGCGCAGCAGGTCAAGCAGGGCGATGAAATCTCGGTGGCCATGCGCGAGCAGGCCGGGTATTTTCCTGACCTGTACTGCGACATGGTCTCCGTTGCCGAACACACCGGCGGGCTCCCCGAAGTCCTCAGGGGGCTTGCCGACCATTACGACAACCTGTTGCGGACGCGGCGGATGTTCCTGGCGGCGATCGCCTGGCCGGTCATCCAACTGGTCGGCGCGATTTTTATCGTCGGCGGACTGATCTACCTGCTGGGCACCATCGGCCAGTCGACGCCGAATGCCGAACCCACCGACATGCTCGGCTGGGGGCTGCTGGGACCGCGCGGCGCGATGATCTGGTTTGGATCGGCCTTCGGTCTGATCGGCGGGGCGTTCGCCCTGTACTGGCTGCTCAAAACCACCTTCCGCCAGCAGCGGCTGCTGGATTCCGTGTTGCTCAAAGTCCCCGTCATCGGCCGCTGCATGCGCTCGTTCGCCATCGCCCGCTTTGCCTGGGGGTTGCACCTGACGCAAAACGCCGGCATGGCGATTGTCCCCAGCCTAGAGGCCAGCCTGCGGGCCACCGGCAACGGGGCGTTTCAGGGGATGTCCCGTGTTGTCGTGGACCGGATCAAGGAGGGCGACGAACTCAGCGTGGCTCTTGAAGCGACCAGTCTCTTTCCGGAAGATTTCCTGCACACGGTCCAGGTCGCCGAAACCTCGGGAACCGTCCCCGAGGCCCTGCACCGCCTCAGCCCGCAATTCGAAGACCAGGCCCGCCGCTCCCTCGCCCTGCTGGCCACCGCCGCCACCGTCGTCGTGTGGCTCTTCGTCGCCGGCATGATCATCTTCGTGGTGTTCAGCATCATCTTCCAGTATCTGGCGATCCTGAATTCGGTGATGGATTTCAAATGACAGATGCCAGCCTGCATGTCCGCTGCGAGATCCGATCCACACAATGAAGGAACTTCATCGTCGCCTGGCACCGCAAGGTTGCTCTCACAGACCCCCAGCACCGACGGCCGGGGCGCGTTCCAAGACCCAACCCACATCTCGTTTTCGAACTCGAACGCGTTCTGGGACTACACCCGGGCCGACCAGAACTGCTTCATCGACTGCCCCGTCCGGTTCCAGGCCACCCGCCTGAAGAACTTCTTCCCCAGCGAATGGCACCGCGAACACCAGATCGTCTATGTGTAGGCCGATCTGCTGAACGTCGCCGGCTACATTCCGGGTGGCGTGGCGATCCGAGCCGACGCGCGAGAATCCACGAGGCTGAAAAGTCTCTCCTCGCAATAGGTTGTGTCGGGCGGCGTTGGGATTCACTCAAAATCGGTGTCACGATTGCCGAGGCTCGGTTAAGTGATACTGAGAAGGGGGAGTATCTGTGGACTCGAAAACCATTCAAGCAACGCGACTCTGGACGCTGGCACAACCAGTGGTATCAGCGTTCGTCATTTCCGTGGTCCGGGATTTCTCGGCGCGGGATGATGTGTTGCAGGAAGTCGCGGTTGCAGTCCTGGAGTCCTTTGATCGTTACGATCCACAGCTCCCGTTTGTGGCCTGGGCGATGGGGATCGCCCAGAATCAAATCCGCCTGTACCTTCGACGCCTCCATCGCGACCGGTTGGTGTTTGACGACGATGTCCTGCTCCAATTAGCAGTCGCGTTTGAAGAAATGTCTCCTGAGCGGTCGCCGTCCCTCGGATTTCTCCGTGGCTGCCTCGAGCAGCTTGAGGGGCGTGCCCGCGAACTCTGCGAACTCCGGTATGGTCGTGATCTGAAGCCAGCGGCGATTGCTGAATCCCTGGGAATGTCTGGCAATACAGTCGCCAAGGCCCTGCAACGAATCCGTGATCAGTTACGAGCGTGCATCGAGCGCAAGGCAGCCGTCGCAGGGGGAATGTCATGACGCACGATCCCAGCCAACTTGTGTCTCGATACTTGGATGATCTGTTGACCGCGGACGAGCATCGCGACTTGCAGGACTGGTTGCGCTCATCGCCGGATCACACGCGGGAATTTGCCCGAATCGCGTTGCTGCACGACCACCTGCGCGGCGAGCAAATGGCGATTTCGCTGATGCCTCCCTCGCAGCCCAATCAACCCCACGCAGTTCCCGCTGTGCCGCGGCAGCCTTGGCGGTCATTTATCATCTCGGTTGGCGTGGTGGCGGCGTTCGTCACGTTGTTGCTGGCGTCATTGGAAATTGGCAAGACGCCAGCGGTGGCGGCGACGGAACTCAAGCGGCTGATCGCTGCTCAGGATACGGAACTCGACAGGACGTACCGCATTGCGGTGGAAGATGTACCCGCTCCGCAGCGAAAACGGCAGCCCGTTGTCGACGACAATCGTCCTCCGAAGCCACCCTTGGATGGCGCGATTTTGCACGTCCGAAAGGGCAACCAGTTTGTACTGATTCGTCAAATGGCGGACGTCCGGCAGTTCGTGACGGGGAGCAATGGTCGGACGAGTTGGGCGGTGCGCCCGGATGGCCCGGTTCGGGTCAGCACCGACCTGACTCGATTTAACCGGGATCTGCCGGGTCATGAACATGACTTTCCGCTGATTGAGATCGAACGTGGCCTGGCCCACTTACAGGACGCCTACGACGTCCAGTTGCTGCCCATTGAGAACGCCGACGATCGGGCGGCAGAGGACTTGCCGACCCGGCTCCTTGTTGCCGTGAAGAAGCTTGGCCACCGTGGACCGCAGCGGGTCGAAATCACCTACGTCGTTCGTACTGGACAGATTCGTCAACTCCGTTTCATTGAGATGCCCTACGGTCCCGCGCATCTCACCGTGCGGCTGACGCAGGAAGAAGGCCACCCACTTGGCCCCGCGTTCTTTGATCATCAATCGCACCACGGGGTGGATCGCGTCGTGGAACGGGAGTAAATCCATGAAGAAGTTGCTCTGGTCGTTATTACCGTTGATGACGTTCGCCGCTTGGGGTTTTGGCCAGGATCGACTCACCCCTCCTGGCAAGATCAAGAAGCCGCAGATGAGCGACACCATCAAGGCGAATATGTACGCCGACAACTGGTTCATCCTCTACATCAACGGCGAGCTGGTGGCGGTCGATTCGATCAAGTTCATTCCGCACAATGTCGTGTCGGTCGACATCCTGCCCAGCTATCCGATGACCATCGCCGTGATGGCCAAGGACAACGCCGATCCAATGACCGGGATGGAATACGCCAACACGAACATCGGCGATGCCGGCTTCATCTTGAAATTCGGCGATGGCACCGTCACGAATGCGAAGTGGAAGGCGAAGAGGTTTTCGTGGGGACCGATTGACCGCGACACAACAAACCCGCGCGTCGAGAAACTTCCGATTCCCGAAAACTGGTTCGCGGTGGACTTTGATGACTCCCAGTGGGGTTTCGCCAAGGAATACACCGAGGAACAGGTTGGCCCAAAGCAACCTTACTTCGAACACGATTTCAAAGGTGCGAAGTTCATTTGGACAGACGACATCGAACTCGACAACACGGTGATTTTCCGACATGTCGTGAAGTCGCCGCCGGATGGAAAAACGCGGCCTGACTTTTCAAACCTGAACAATGTGGTGCCGGCTTCGCCGCCCAAGAAACCGAGACGGTGAGTTTGTCGCATCGGCTGATAGCACACGCCAGGAGATTCCTGCTGATGAGAGTCCTGTTTGCAACCTGCCTGCTGTTCCTGCCGACTGTTGGAATCGCCGCCGAACGTCCCAACATCGTCTTCATGCTTTCGGATGATCAAGCCTGGAACGGTTTGTCGGTGGCGATGCATCCCAACGTGGCGGGCTCGAAGGGAGACATCTTCCACACGCCGAATCTGGAGAAACTTGCGGCCCAGGGAATGCGGTTCTCGGCGGGATATGCGCCAGCTTCGGTTTGTTCGCCGACGCGCATCAGCTTGATGACCGGAAAGAGTCCGGCCGCGTTGCATTGGACGAAGGCCGCTCCCCCAGAAGCCGGACACAAGCTCATTGAGCCACGGAACATCCGCAGCATCCCGGCGAACGAAACAACAATTGGCGACATCCTGCGCCAGGCCGGTTACGCGACGGCTCATTACGGCAAGTGGCATATCAGCGGCGGCGGCCCTGAAAAGCACGGCTTTGACGAATCCGATGGCGACACCGGGAATGAGAACGCCTATCAGTTCAAAGACCCCAACCCCGTGGACATCTTCGGCATGGCCGATCGCGCGGCCAGATTCATGGAAAAGAGTTCCAAGGCCAGGCAGCCGTTCTTCATTCAACTCTCCTGGAACGCCTTGCACGCCTCGGAGAATGCCAACCAGGCCACGCTCGCCAAGTACGAGCGGCAACTCAATGGCGAAAATCGCAAACGCATCACCACGGCGGCGATCACGGAAGACCTCGATACCGGTGTCGGCCGCCTGATGGACGCCATTGAGCGACTCGGCCTGGCCGGCACAACCTATGTGATCTATATGGCTGACAACGGTGGTGGCGGAGGGAAGAAGGTCCTGGCCGGTGGGAAGGGTGGCGTCTGGGAAGGGGGGATTCGTGTTCCCTTCATCGTGCGCGGCCCCGGTGTGAAGCCGAATTCCTGGTGTCATACACGAGTCGTCGGCTACGACCTCTTTCCCACCTTCTGCGAGTGGGCAAGCGTCGCGCCCGGCACGTTGCCCAAGGGAATCGAAGGCGGCAGCATCGTTTCCCTTCTCAAGAACGATGCGCGCGGAGAAGTCGACCGTCCGCATGAGGAACTCGTGTTTCATTTTCCGCATTATCAGGGCGACGCACCGCACTCGGCGATCTTGCTGGACGATCTCAAGCTCTTGCACTTCTATGAGGACAACCATGACGAGTTGTACGATCTCTCGAAGGACATCGGCGAACGAAATGACCTCGCGGCCCAGCGTCCTGCTGATGCCAGAAAACTTCGTGAGCGTCTCGACAAGTACCTGGCCGCCGTCGGCGCGCAGTTCCCGACGCCGAACCCGAACTTCGACCCCAATCAGCGAGTTGAACCGAAGAAGCGTGGCGGGAAGAACAAGCCCGGGAAGCCCGCGACGAATTGAGAAGCGGCTTCGGGGCGATTTCCAGGATTTTTTCAGGAGACTGACATGCGTGTTTCCTTGAGTGCCGGACTCTTGATGCTGGCCATCGGGTTGACGAGTTCGATCGCGCAGGCTCATCCCGGCCATTCGCATCGCAGAACGTCACCGCCCGCTGCCAATCAGCAGTCAGTCGCCTCGGAACGCACCTGGACGGCGTCGACCGGCGCTTTTCGTGAACAGGGATCGTTCGTCATGGCGCGGGACGGCCTGGTGCAGATCCGCCGTGAAGACGACTCGTTGGTTTCGCTCCCGATTGCCCTGCTGCGGAGCGACGATCAAGTCTGGATTGAGCGGCGCATGTCCGAAATTCGACATCTCGCCGAGACAAATGGACTTCTGCGGGCGACATCAGAAATCAAACTGCGACTCGACTCTCCCGTGCGTGTCCCGCATTCGGCCGCAGGTTTTGGAGTCGTTCCACTCGTTGCCGACGAGTTCCCGCTTCTGCAGGGCGGTCGCCAAAATGAAGTTCCGCCAGGCGAGATACTCTTCGCGCAATTGGGAAATCCAAAACCGGGGACGAGCGTGGCACGCGGGCAGGTTCCTGAGATCGCCAAGGCCTTTGAGGCGTTCGTCAAGCTCAAGGCGATTCAAACCCGTTGGGACGACCGCTTTTTCTACGTCGAATCGAACGGGATGCCGGACCACCAGATGATGGTCGGCATCACGGCCTGGCAGCAGCAGGTGCCGCTGCCGCAGAAATACGTCGGTGACAACGCCTGGCAGATCCCGTTGCATCCCGTCCCGGCTGAGACCCCCGCCACGACCAAGAATCGCTTTTTACGCGGGGCGATTGCGGTCGCCGTCAATGGCATTCCGATCTTCAACCCGCTCAACAATCGTGGAGACGATGCCTACCTGTTTGGGGAGCTGGATGAATTCGGCGGTCACTGCGGGCGGGCTGACGATTACCACTATCACATTGCGCCGGTGCATTTGGAAAAGACCAATGGCAAGGGAAAGCCGATCGCCTACGCGCTGGACGGCTACCCGATCTATGGTTACGAGGAGCCGGACGGATCACCCGTCAAGAACCTCGATGCCCTCAACGGCCACAAGGACGCCAACGGAAACTATCACTATCACGCGACGACGAAGTACCCGTACCTCAATGGCGGGTTCCACGGGGTTGTGACCGAACGTGGTGGCCAGGTCGATCCGCAACCACGGGCGGAACCGCTCCGCCCGGCGCTCCAGCCTTTGCGAGATGCCAAGATCACCGGCTTCCAGGAGACCAAGGCCGGCAGTTACACCTTGACCTATGACGTGCGAGGCTCAAACGGAACCGTCAGCTACACCCTCTCGAACGATGGATCAGCGAAGTTCGTGTTCGTCGACACCAATGGCAAAACGACTCAGGAAACGTACGCACCGCGGCGGCGCGGCCCTGGCGGTGATCGACGCCCCCCGCCGCGACCCGGTGAGAACCCGCCACCTCGTGACGGGCAACGCCCCCCGCGCGACGAAGACCGTCGGCCTCCTCGAAACCAGGAAGGCGCGCCGGCAATTCAGGCTGCAAGTCGACCGGACTCCAGGCTTTCGCCGTTGAAAGTGACCAGCTCCTCCGTGAATGAGAACGGATTCGTTTCGGTCGACTGCACCTGCGACGGGAAGCGGGAATCTCCAGCCGTTGCCTGGAAAGATGCCCCCGCGGGTACGAAATCGTTCGCCATCAGTCTCTGGCACACCGCTTCGGATCAAGAGAAATCGTACTGGGTTGTCTACAACATCCCCGCGACGACGACGAGTCTCGCCCAGAAGTCGCCCAAAGCAGGAACCCTTGGCGTCAATGATCGACGTCGTGCCGAATACGACCCGATGTGCTCGAAAGGTCCTGGCATCAAGACGTACCACATCACGGTTTATGCCCTCTCGTCCAAGTTGGAATTGCCTCAGGAAAAAGCATCGCGGGCCGGCCTGCTCACTGCCATCAAGGACATCACACTGGCCACCGGAACGCTCGACTTCAAATATGAACGGAAGGACGCGCGGTGACGAACATGACTTCACGCCGGCCCATGACTGCCCCGCAACTCGCCATTCAAGCGGCCATTCTGTGCCTGCCCTGCCTGCTGTGGTCCGTCGAATCATTCGCGGCTGACAGCCACCGGCCACCGAACATCATCCTCGTCCTGATGGACGACATGGGTTGGCGGGATGTCGGCTTCATGGGGAATCGCTTTGTCGAGACTCCTCACCTCGACCGCCTGGCGAAGAGCGGGCTGGTGTTCACGCAGGCGTATGCGAGCGCCCCCAACTGTGCCCCGACGCGGGCGTGTCTGCTGTCGGGGCAATACACGCCTCGGCACGGCATTTATACCGTCGTCGATTCCCGGCAGCCGCCCGGTTCGCCCTGGCACAAGTGGCAGGCGGCGGAAAGCAAGTCGGAACTCGATACAAAGATCGTCACCATTGCCGAATCGCTCCGGGACGGTGGATATGCGACGGCGTTCTTCGGCATGTGGAACCTGGGACGCGGTCGTACCGGGCCGGTGACGCCCGGCGGTCAAGGGTTCCAGAAAGTCGTCTTTCCAGAGAACCTTGGCTTCGGCAAAGACGAGTATTTCGATGACGGCAAGAACTACCTGAGCGATCGGTTGACCAATGAAGTCCTCAAATTCGTGGACGAGAATCGCCAGCGGCCATTCTTTGTCTATTTCCCCGATCATGCCATCCATGCACCATTCAATCCCAAACCGGAGTTGCTGCAGAAGTACGCGCGGAAGGCGGCAGCGAACAATGACCGTCGCGACGATCCCGCGTGTGCGGCGACCATCGAGGCCGTCGATCAAAATGTCGGACGAATCATGGAACACCTCAAGAAGTTGAAGCTCGCCGACAACACGGTCGTGATCTTTACGTCAGACAATGGCGGCACCCAGCAATACACACCGCCGCTACGAGGTGGTAAAGGCGAACTCTATGAAGGTGGCATTCGCGTCCCGCTGGTCGTGACCGGACCGGGAGTCAAGAAAGCCGGCGGCCAATGCGATGCGCCAGTGTCGAGCGTTGATTTCTATCCGACGCTGCTCGAACTGGCAGGCATACAGCAACCGCAGGGACAAGTGCTCGACGGCGTCAGTCTCGTCCCGCTCTTTCACGGTGGACCAACGCTCGGCCGGCAACTCTTCTGGCACTTCCCGTGTTATGTCGGCCGGGCGACTCCTTCGAGCGCCATTCGGGAAGGGGACTTCAAGCTGATTGAGTTTTTTGAAGACGGGGGTCGAGTCGAGCTCTTCAACCTGAAAAATGACCCGAATGAGGAACAGAACCTTGCCGCCTTGATGCCCGACAAGTCAACCGCACTCTCAAAGACACTGCGATCCTGGCAAAAAGAAACAAACGCATTGCTGCCGGCTGGCCCCAATTCCAATTATGACCCCAAAGCCGAACGCCCACGCGGCGGTCAAGGTGGCGGTGCTCGGGACAAGTCGAAGCGCGGTCAGTCAAAGCCCTGAAAACGTGATTGCCGGCGGCCTGGCACGTCGGTCGTGACCTCGCAAAAGCTCCCCATCGCCGACCGGGCAGCGGGTGACAACGAGCGCGCCGCAAATTCGCGGCGGGTGTGGCACCTGCGGCACGTGTGGCAGGCGTCGTGTTGTGTGCCACTGGCTCTGCCGGCTCTGCCACTGTGAATGCCAGAAGACCTTCCTCACGCGAATTTCGCAGGTCGCTCGTAAACACTGGCAATGCCAGTGGCACACATTCCCGATGCGACTTTCGCTCATTCCGCCCGTGCCACCCGCCGTCGAGCTGTTGGCAACGGATCAGGGACGTATGAAAGGAAGACAACCCGTGCAAGCACCACGCGCCGTTCACCGCTCTCTGTGGCGGCAGGACGCGAGCCCTTCGGTGATGGTCCAGGCGAAGCGGTGAAACCAATAACCGGACGGCTTGCGCCGTTCCGCTTCTACGACGGGGTGGCATCAGCGCCCAACGTGGCTCAGCGGGAGCTTCGCCCTCCCGCGGCGTCGCCGTGCCGATCGGCTGCCGTGCGTTCTCGAGTTGCGGCGGGGGCAACTGTTGTTCGCGGCAGTGGAGGACCACAGCCCTCCCTCGCCTGGGGCGAAGGGCGAAGACCCAATCAGCCGGAGGCCGTTAGGCCCCGGTTCTGCCTTCGCGAACAAGCGGCGATCGCACACGCTCGGGAACCGGACGATAAGGATCGCAGCAACAATATCTGTGACAATTGACTCCCTATCCAGCAGCGAATGCCATCAGGGAGTACGAATCCACTGGAAGCGGCCGAACCTGGGGCTCCGCGAATGGAAAGGCTCGAAAGACAACAACATTATCTGGAACGACGGCTACGAGACGCACAACTTCGCTCCTTTCAAAGACACCAATCCGGCTTGCAAACCGGACGAGCGTTTCAAGGCGGTGGGAGGCACCATCGCTTCCAAAGGGTTATTGACGTTCAAATCTCCCGACGGCATTCACTGGTCAAAACTCAGCGATGGACCGGTCGTCACTCAGGGGGCGTTCGATTCCCACAACACGGTCTTCTGGGACGACGCCCGTCAGCGATACACGATGTACGTTCGGTATTTCAGCGAAGTCGACTTCAAAGGCCTGCGGTCGATCGGCGTCTCCTATTCGACGGACTTCAAATCGTGGTCGGAACCCGTCGGGCTGACCTATGCGGACCAGCATCCGCAGCAGATGTATACAAATCAGGTTGCCCCGTACTACCGGGCGCCGCACGTGCTGATGGGGTTCCCCACGCGGTTTGTCGCCCGGCCGCTGTCGAAGCATGCGAAACAACTGGAGCCGGTGAAAACGCGGGCCCTGTTTGCGAAATCGATTGAAAACAGCGGCGCCTACACCGGCGCCGAGATCACCGACGGCCTCTTTATGACGAGCCGCGACGGCCGGGCGTTTCATCGCTGGGGCGAAGCCTTCCTGCGTCCTGGTCCCGAAGCGGAAGGCCGCTGGATCTACGGCGACAACTATCAAAGCTACGGCTTGTTCGAGACCGCCTCCGCGACTCCGGGTTTGCCGAATGAGATTTCCCTGCACTTCAACGAACACAGTTGGCGCGACGAAACGCACCGCTTGCGGCGGTACACGCTCCGATTGGACGGCTTCGTCTCGCTGCATGCGCCGCTCGACGGCGGCGAGCTGATCACCAAACTGCTGACGTTCGCGGGCCACCGGTTGACCGTGAACTACGCCACATCGGCGATGGGCTCGCTGCGAGTCGAGATTCAAGACGCCGACGGCAATCCGCTGCCGGGCTTTTCGCTCGCCGACGCGGACGAACTCTTCGGCGACAGTGTGCATCAAACGGTGTCCTGGAAAGACCAGACCGACGTGGGTTCGCTGCATGGCAAACCGATCCGCCTGCGGTTCCAACTCCGCGACGGCGATGTGTACGCGTTCCAGTTTACGGAACAGTAGTCATTCGCAACTCGCTGGCGGAATGAAGAGGGACGGAATGGAAGGGGTCTGGACGGCTGGACCCCGTGACATGCGAGTGGACTCGATATGTCACCAGACGGTGTGCCGATGCGGCTTGGCCATGCGGTTTGCCGGGGCATCACTGAAGTGAAGCCCAAAGGTGACGAAATCGACGGTGCGAGAAGCTTGCGGGAGCATGATGTTAGAAAGCAAAACAGTATCGCGCAGAAAACGCTATTTCAATGCAATTGGATCGTGATAGCCTGTTTTGTTGGCCGAGAGTCCGCTTGGAACTCCGGCCGACGCGCCTTGGTTTTGAAGGGAACGCCGGTGATTGCAACTCGTTCGCTGAAATTCGTGATCAGCCTGCCCTGGGTGATACCGTGTGTCTATTTCGCCTGCCAGGTCAAGGCGGACGATCAGGTGCCCGCTCGGACATTGACCTGGTCTCTGCGAGACGAATTTCAGACGGGAGGCAGTCGGCAGAACCCGAATACTGACCGCGATGGGCAAATCGTCTGGCATTTTCTGCGCACGACGCGGTCGGAGGGGCCGGTCGAGTCGCGGAAGTGGCTGCGCGATGGTCGATACGTGCCGCTGGCTGATGCGGGAGACAAGCTGTTCGGCTCGCCGCTCGACGGCTGGGCCTACCGGGCGAAGGAACCGCTCGCGCCCGCCATTGGCAAGCTGTCAGCGAAATACGACATCGGGCTGAAGTTTGTGCCAGGGGACATCTTGATCGCTCCGGGACCGGATCATGCTGTCGTGGTGGGTTGGCGAAGTCCAGTCGGTGGCAAACTGGAGATTTAGGGAACATTCGAGCATGGACAGTCATGCTGTGGCGACAACTCGAAGATTCGCTGGTCTGTGGAGCGGGGACCTGCGCCCGAGCAGTCGACCGGCTTCGCGCCGATGGTCCTGGCTTCCGGAGAGTCGGACTTTGGAACTGCGACGCAGCGGGGGGTATTCCATGTTCGTGATCAGGTGGTGCAACCGGACGACTACGTCTATTTCATCGTCGATGCATTCGCAGACGGGACCGCGACTCCCCACCACGGCGACGGAACGCGTCTGGAAGTGACGCTGACCGTGCGCGATGCCGTCGTGCCCCCGCCACCGTCGTTCGAGAACGACGTCCTGCCGTTACTTGCGGCAAAGTGTCACGATTGTCATGGCGCAGACGTGCAGGAAGCGAGGCTCGACCTGCGGACGCTTTCCGAGATCCTGAGGGGCGGGGAGAATGGACCGGCGATCATTCGCGGGGAACCGAACGGGAGCCTGCTGATCGACCTGGCTGACAAAGGACAAATGCCACCGGGGAAGGATGACAAACTCAGCGCGAAAGAGCTAGCTCTGTTGCGCCGCTGGGTCAAGGCGGGAGCGCCGGCCGATGAGAACGTCGTAGCGCTGCCGCCGCATACTCAGGTCACGGAGGCCGATCGCAGTTATTGGGCCTTTCAACCGCCTCGCAAATCCGCGGAGCCGCCAATTCGGAACGAGGTCCGAGTGCGAACGGCAATCGACCGGTTCCTGCTGTCGAGGCTGGAAGAGAAAGGACTGGGCTTTTCACCCGATGCGGAAAAGGGAGTGCTCATTCGGCGGGCCTATCTTGATTTGATCGGACTGCCCCCGGAACCAGCGATTGTCGCGGCGTTCGTCAACGACGAACGAGCGAACGCGTACGAGTTGTTGATCGACGAGTTGCTGAAATCCCCGCACTATGGCGAGCGTTGGGGACGGCACTGGCTCGATGCGGCGGGATATGTCGATGGCAAGCTCGACAACGATCTGGGGACGATGTACCCGAACCATGGCATCTGGCGGTATCGCGATTACGTCATACAGGCGTTCAACGACGATCTGCCGTTCGACCGGTTCCTCACCGAGCAGATTGCCGGGGATGAATTGGTCGACTGGCGCGGGGCCGAGACGTTCGACGCGCGAACGAAGTCGCTGCTCGCGGCTACGGGCTTCCTGCGAAACGTCGACGACCACACCGACTTTGATCAGTACGGCATCGAGAAGCGGTACGAAGTCGTCAACGAAACGCTCGACATGTTTTCGACGGCGGTCCTGGGGCTAACACTCGAGTGTTGCCGCTGTCACAACCACAAGTACGACCCACTGCCGCAGCGCGATTACTATCGGCTGATGGCCTGCTTCGAACCGGCCTTCAATCCGCATGCCTGGAAGAAGCCGAAGGACCGCCACCTCGCGGATGTCTCTCCCAAAGAGCGAGCCGCCATGGATCAGCGGAATACGGAAATCGACCAGCAGATCGCGGAACTGACCAAAGCCGAAACTACGCTGCGGCAGCAGGTTCGGCAGCGAATTCTGGAGGCACGCCTGGCGTCGATTCCCGAAGCGATTCGCAACGATGTCCGGCAAGCCGTGGAGATGAAACCGGAGCAGCGAAGCGAAGTGCAGAAGTACCTCGCGGAAAAGTTCGCGCCGACACTGGCGATTGCCGATGCGGACATCAATGCGGCGCTGACCGACGCCCAGAAGGCAACGCTCAAATCGAGCACCGAACAACGAACCGCGTTGGCGACGGGAAAAAAGACTTACGGCGTCATTCAGGCGCTGTGGGATGTCGGCCCGCCGCCGGTGTCGCATGTGCATCGTCGGGGCAATGTCAAAGCGCACGGAGTGCTCGTGCAGCCTGGGTTCCCCGAAATCCTGCAGCCGGTCGCGACCTCGGCGAGTGCAGTGGCGCAGAAGACTCAGGGCGAGACGAGCGGCCGCCGCCTGGCGCTGGCTCACTGGTTGACCCAGCCGGATCATCCGCTCACCGCCCGGGTGTTCGTCAATCGCGTCTGGCACCATCACTTCGGACGCGGCATTGTCGAGACACTCGGCAACTTCGGGCACTCGGGGAGCCTGCCGACGCATCCGGAACTGCTCGACTGGCTCACCGTCGACTTCATCGAGCACGGCTGGAGCATCAAACGGTTGCATCGGCAGATCATGCTTTCGACCGCGTACCAGCAGTCATCACGCCGACCGGCTCGCGGCTCGGATGAGGCCGCCGTGTCCGGCGAGAAGATCGACCCGGACAATCACCTGCTGTGGCGGATGAACCTGCGTCGGCTGGAAGCGGAGATCGTCCGCGATGCGGTGTTGGCCGTGTCCAGCTCGCTGGATCCGACTGCGGGTGGCCCGCCGGTCGAGATCACGAATCCCGCGGATGGATTGTCCGAGGCCAAGCCCGAACCGACTCCGAGCAGTCCGAATCGCCGAAGTGTGTACCTCTTCGCGCGGCGCGTTTATCCGCTCAAGTTCCTGGAGATTTTCGACGCGCCCATCATGCCAGTGAACTGTACACAGCGGTTAAATTCGGCGACGGTGCTGCAATCGCTGGCGGTCCTCAACAGCGAGTTCCTGTTCGCCCAGTCTGAATAACTGGCTGCACGGATCAGTGAGGCGGCCGGTCCGGAGAGCGAACAGCGAGTGAAGTTCGGGTTTCAGATCGTGTTCGCTCGCCAGCCGACGCAGAGCGAATTGGCGAAGGGGGTCGCGTTTCTGAATGAGCAGGAACGCGGATACATTTCGGCAGCGGACCCCGCCGAGAAAGCACGGCAGACGGCCCTGGCCGACTTCTGCCATATGCTCCTGTCGTCCAACGAATTCCTGTATGTGGAGTGAATGAACCATGCATCCGACTCGACGGGAACTGCTGCAATCGATCGGCGGCGGCTTTGGCACGTTGGCGCTGGCGGGCTTGCTCGACCAGGCGGGCCTGCTGTCGCCTGCGTGCGCGGCGGAAGCCTTGCGCGGAGCGAACCCACTCGCTCCGCGACAGGGACATTTTCCGGGCAAGGCGAAAGCCGTCATTCAGTTGTGCCAGAACGGCGGTCCGTCACAGATGGACCTGTTCGATCACAAGCCGGAGTTGTCCAAACGGAGTGGTCAGCCGCATCCCGAGCAGGTCGAAGTCTTCCAACTGGGCAACAAGAACGTCCTGCTGGGGACGCCATTCCAGTTCGCCAGGCACGGGCAATGCGGGATGGAACTTTCCGAGTTGATCCCGCATCTGGCCGGTGTCGCAGATGATCTGTGCCTCATCCGTTCGATGTTCACGGAGAACAACAACCATCCGTTCGCGCTGAACATGCTGCAAACCGGGAAGACCTTCAACGGCCGCCCGGCGATGGGATCTTGGATCGGATACGCAATGGGCACGGAGAACCAGGATCTGCCGTGTTACATCGTGCTCCGTGATCCGGGTGGTTACAACACTTCGGGAAAGATGGTTTGGTCCAGTGGCTGGTTGCCTGCCGTGTACCAGGGGACCGAGTTCAATTCGTCCGGCTCGCCGGTGCTGCATCTGAATCCCGCGCGTCCGATCTCGGCGGAGTCGCAGGCTCGCTCGCGCCGATTTCTTCAGGAGCTCAATGCCACGCATCTCGAAGACCATCCGGGGGAGTCGGAACTCGAAGCCTGCATCCAGAACTTCGAACTCGCGGCCCGCATGCAGTTGACCGCCACGCAGTTGCTCGATCTGAAGTCGGAGACCGAAGCGACCCGCAAGCTCTACGGTCTCGACAACCCGGCCACGGCGGGATATGGGACGCGCTGCCTGATGGCCAGACGGCTGGTCGAATCCGGCGTTCGGTTCGTCCAGGTCTTTCCGCCGCTCGACCCGTCTTTCCAGCCCTGGGACAACCATTCGAATTTGAAAAACGACCTTACCAAGATCTGCGGTCACGTCGATCAGCCGAGCTCAGCACTCATCACCGACCTGAAGCAGCGGGGCCTGCTCGACGATGTGATGGTGATGTGGACCGGGGAATTTGGCCGCCTGCCGATCACCGAGGGGCCGACGGTCGCGACCACAACCGCCATGCCTTCAGCACACTAATGGCCGGCGGTGGTTTCAAGGCGGGCCACATTCACGGGGCGACGGACGAGTTTGGCTACAAGTCGGTGGAAAACCGCGTCAGTGTTCCCGACCTGCATGCCACGATCCTTCACCAACTGGGCATCAACCACACGAAACTGACCTTCACGCACAGCGGCCGTCCCGAGCGACTTACTGATCCTGAAGTAACGGGCGCCCGTGTCGTCAACGAGATACTTTCGTAACCGCGAGTAACTCCGATGCAGTTCTGCGTGTCGAGTGTCGGCAGAAGGTGATCGACGAACAGTATTCGAAACGCGGCATGCCTGGAAAAATGGAGACTGGTTCATGAGCAACGCGCGATGTCTGCCATGGTGTGTCCTGGGAATTATGGGACTCTGCCTTGCCTCGATTTCTCCTGCCAATGCTGCTCGTGCGTCGGACGAGAACGGACTTCGTGTTCCAATCGGTCAGCGGCAGTTGTTCCTCGACGATCGGGTGATCGAATCGGTGGAGCATTTGAAACGGACGCTGCATCAACCGGAAAAACGCGGGGCCGTAATCCGCAGTCAGAACCCGTCGCAGACAATCCAGACGCGAACGGCACCGGTGTGGGATCCCGACCAGAAGCAGTTCAAGTTATGGGTGATGAGTACCGATCAGCCACTACGGGGCAGCCAGGACGGATTGCATTGGATGCCCGGTACGGCACCGAACCTGCGGATCGACCATGCCGTTTATGATCCGCACGACCCCGATCCGGCAAGGCGATACAAAGCCGCCTTGCTGAACGAGGGCTTCGCCGTTTCCCCGGACGGCGTGCAATGGACGAAGCTCGATCTGCCCGCCATTCCGAGCAGCGACGAAGGCAACTTCAGTTACGATCCTCAAGAAGGCCTGTTTATCCATTCGGTGAAACGCGGCGGTCCCCATGGACGGTCCGTGGCGATTGCCACAAGTCGGGACTTCAAGACATGGCACGACTATCGTGTCGTCTTCCATGCCGATGATCTCGATCAGGAAATCGGGCGACGGCGAATCGCGGAACGGCTGACAAATCCCAACCTGAAGCAAACAGAATACAATACCCCCGAACATTACAGCGTTCAGATCTACAACATGGGCGTGTTCCATTACGAGGGAATTTATATCGGTTTGCCATCGATCTATCACCACACGGGAAAAGTGCCGCCGGGCTGGCCTGGATTTGACAAGGTGCGACTGTCTCCAGCCATGCGCGACGCGGTGAGCAAGTACGGCGACTACACGGGCTTTTACAACATTCAAGTCGCCACCAGCCGTGATCTGGTCCATTGGCAGCGGGTGGCCGAGCGCCAGCCATTTCTGGAAGCTTCACCCCTCGAGGCTGGAGCCTACGACATCCAGACGATCATCGGTCCGTCCGCTCCCGTCGTCCGCGACGATGAGTTGTGGTTCTATTACACCGGTATCAAACACTATGGGTTTGTGGCGTCCGGCAACGAAACTGGCTACGACGACTACTATCCCGACAAAGGGGCCGTATGCCTGGCCGTGCTGCGACGAGACGGTTTTGTCTCACTCGATGCAGGTGATACTTCTGGAATTTTGTTGACGAAGCCCTTCAAACTCAATGGGACGCACCTGCATGTCAACGTGAATGCCGCCGCGGGTGAACTTGGTGTCACCGCACTCGATGGGGATGGCAAAGCGATTGCCGTCTCCGAACCGGTTGTGGGGGACAAACGTCAAACGGCAGTCCAGTGGAAGTCGGGCGATTTGCAAGGCCATCAGGGGAAGCTGGTTCGATTTCGATTCACACTTCGTAACTCGCAGTTCTATTCGTTCTGGCTCCGTGAGGAATCGCGCTGAGTCATTCGCAAGTCGTGGCGGGGAATACTCTGATGAAGCGAGCACTTGTTTTTGTGTTCTTGCTGTTCGTCGCGATGGCTTTCACTGGGACAGCCCAGGCCGAGACGTTCCATGTGGCGCTCCAAGGCAATGACTCGGCTTTGGGAACGGCGGCCGCTCCTTGGCGAACGCTGCAGCGCGCCATCGACGCGTTAAAGCCGGGAGACACGGCTCTTGTCGGGCCGGGAAACTATCGCGAACGGATCGAAGTGCGACTTGGTGGGACGGCTGAGGCGCCGATCACACTCGCGGCGGCGCCTGGCGCGCGCGTGGTGGTGTCGGGCGCCGATCTGTTTTCGGACGGCTGGAGCAATATCGAAGGCCTCGACGGCGCTTACAGTCATGCCTGGGATTTGCGATTTCCAATCAACGGCCCCAACGACTTGACGCACCCTGGCGACAAGGAACACGAATTGACGGGCCGTGCCGAGCAGGTGCTGCACAACGGCCGCCTGCTGCGCCAGGTGCTGCGACGGGAACAACTCGCCCCCGATACGTTCTTCGCCGACCTGACCGCTCGGCAACTCATCGTCTGGTTGCGTGATGGCAGCGATCCCGCTCGATCCGATCTCGAAGTCAGCACGCGCACGCAGTGGCTGGCGCCCGAGACGGGCGTGTCCCACGTACGAGTTCGCGGGATCAACTTTCGCTACGCCGCCAATCACGCGCAACGCGGCGCCTTCTTCCTTGGAGCTGGCAAGTCGCGCGGCTGGCAAATCGAGGACTGCGTTTTCGAGCGAGCCAATGGGCCGGGCGCGTCCTTCTCGGGCACGTCATCCGCCGCTGCGTCTTCCAGGACAACGGTCAGTTGGGCTTCGGAGCTTACGCCTGCCACGACACCCGGTTGGCGGACTGCGGCATCTATCGCAACAACACAAAGGGCTACTCGAATGCTTGGGAAGCGGGCGGTTTGAAGATCACGATGTCGCGCGGCTTCTCCCTGCAGCGCTGCCGCGCCGTCGATAATCGCGGCGCGGGGATTTGGTACGACATTGGCAACGAGCGGTCCGAAGTCGCGCACTGCTACGTGGCCGACAACGACGAGGCGGGCATCTTCTACGAAATCTCCTACGGCCTGCATGCACACGACAACCTGATCGTCAACAATGCCAACCACGTCGAGAAGCCCCGCGGCGCCTGGGGCTTTGGCGGCATCACGCTCTCGTCGTCTGAAGACTGCGTGATCGAGCACAACACGCTCGTCGGCAACCGGGACGGGCTCACGTTCCGCGAGCAGAATCGCACCACGCCGCGCATCGACGGCGGTGAGCAGCGAGTCCTGAATCGCAGACATGTTCTGCGCAACAACCTGGTCGCTAGTTCGCAGGGCTTCAACGTGGCGTTTTGGATGGACACGACTTTCTTCGGACCGCACCCAGGAGGTCACGACAAGTCCGATCCGATCTTTGAAGACCCGAAGTCGCTGACGTTCCAACTCGAGCACAATCTCCTCTTCGCGCTGCCGGGACGAAGCAACTACCTCTTCGGCTGCTCGTGGAGGCCCAAGAGCCGCATGGCCCACACGCCGACGGAGTTCCTCGGAGTCTCCGGGATTGCGGACTCATCCTTCACGGGTGACCCCCGCTTCCGCGACCCGCTCGCACGCGAGTACAGTCTGCTCCCGGACTCGCCGGTTGCCAGGATGAACGTCGGAGTCCGCGATGCCTCACAAATCCCACAGCGGTAGGCGTCCGACGACGCCTCGCGAATCCGGCAGAATGCAAATAGCGACAAACGATCAAACGACCGCCGACCGAAACCTCTGGAAGAGACACAGAGTTCGCAACACGACTGAACGAACAGAGACTGACCTATGCAACCGACATTCCACACAACATCTCGACGCATGGCGTTAGGTCTGTGTCTAGCCCTCCTGGTCCATTTCGGTCCGACCGAAGTGCTCGGCCAGCAGACGTTCGGCGCACTCAAAGCAAACCGAATTCTGTTTCTCGGCAATAGCCTCACGCTGCATGGACCTAAGCCGGAAATCCAATGGACCGGCAACTGGGGCATGGCCGCGAGCGCTCAAGACAAGGATTACGTTCACCTCCTGACTGCCGCGATCAACGCTCGCACTGGTGGAAAACTGATCGTCGAGCCGACGCCCGTTGACGGCCACGACGGCGCCGAGAACATCTTGAACATCGCCAATATTCTGGAACGCGGATACCCGACGCTGCTGCGATGGCGCAAGGAGGGAGTTGATATCGCGCAGCGAATCGTCGAGGAAAGCCATCGCCGGAAACTGGAAGTCTTCTGGGAGCACCGCCTCAATGGCGCCGATCGTGAAGCCGATGTGACCACACCGGCGCGGCATCCGCTCAAAGACAAACACCCCGAGTGGCTGATCGACGGCGGTTGGTGGAAGCCGGGTCTGTGGAACTTCGCCGTTCCGGAAGTCCGCCAGTACAAACTCACGGTTTTGCGGGAAGTTGCCGAGCGCTACGATCTCGACGGCCTGAGCCTCGACTTCGGCCGCCATCCGCCTTTCCTGCCGACCGGACAACAGTGGGAGCAGCGCGATTCGCTGACCGATTTCGTACGTCAGGTGCGCGTGATGCTTCAGGAAGTCGCCAAGAAACGGGGCCGATCGTTTCTGCTGTCTGTCCGCGTCGCTGATTCTGTTCCCGGCTGCCACTTTGATGGCATCGATCTGGAGACCTGGGTGCGACAGGACCTCGTCGACATCATCATTATCGGCACGCGCTCGATTGAAGTGGATCTGGCTGGTTTCCGGCGCCTCACCGCTGGCAGCCACGTCAAACTCTATCCCTGCATCGATCAGCATCACTCGCCCGACGGTTATCATGCGATGTCATCGCCGGACTTTTTGCGTGGCGTAGCCGCCAACTGGTGGCATCAGGGAGCGGATGGCATTGCCACGTTCAACTTCTGGAATGAGTTGCCCGCAGCAGCGAAGGTGATCGGTTCCAAGGGGCCATCGATCGGCGATCAATCGACCCATGCCCAGTTGTACCTGGAAATCGGCGATCCGAATGTGCTCTCTCCGCTCAACAAGTGGTTCGTGGTGTCGCGCCGCTACGGCGGCGGATTTTACGACCGCCAGGGGAACCGCTGGAACGACTACCTGAATTTGAATCATCAGACACCGCTTCCGCTGACACTGACCGCGGACCCCGCTTGGGTCGAGGTGTACGTGGCCGATAACCTGGCCGCCTAAACCCGAACGGTGGATCGATTGGAGTTGCGTCTCGAGATCTCCGGTGAGCCGGCCCCTGAGCAGTTGGGGGTGAAGTTCAATGGAATCAGGTTACAGGCTCCGCAAATCAGCGACAGTTGGTGGGTCTTCAAGCTGACGCCTGGCAAGATGGCCGAGGGGCGTAACCTGCTGACCGTAGATGGCGGCAGACCTGACGAGCGCAAGAACCCGATCATTCTGGAGAAAGTCGAAGTCCACGCGACGTACCGGAATCGTCAGAAATGAAACTGACCCCGAAACAGCCTGCGGCCAGAATTCGATGTCGGCCAGCACATGTACATGACGCCGATTCTCTTGCGACCTGAATGTCGACCGCGAACGGGATGACTTGCCGCACGGTTGCCGCGGCGGAGCGATTCAAGACATCCAATGCTGCGAAAGCGTACCTCGCCGAAGCGAGGACCAAAAAGCGATTACAGCCGAGTCGCTGAAGGCTCGAATCGAATTCCTGCAGAAGGTTCTTTTCCGAGAAAACCGTCGCAATGGCTCGAACGTAACTCGAACTCGCCAAGGTTCGACGCGGAAAGGACTTGCGTCCATTCTGAAAACGGAGAGTCGTTGCGAAGAGGGTTGGTTCGGGCGTACTTTTTCACTTTCTCGAACCCGGTGACACCGCCGTTAGCTCTCCGAGCGAAAGCGGCATTGGCCAGAGGTCGCGAGTTATCCGCAAACCGCGGAACAACTTGCGATGACTGCTTCCAGGGGTTCGCTCTCTGGTTCGTCCTGCGGGGATCGCCGAATTGGGGGGTTGGGTCCGTCTGTCCGGGATTTGGGCCGCGAACTCTCACGCTCACGGATTAGGAACCCCCTGCTTGTTAGCAACCCCGTTGGGTTCGCAACCCCGTTGGGTTCGCAAACCGAACCCAACTCACTTCAAGCCATCGTCCGTCCCGAGTCGTTCGTCGCACAACGTCGCCCACAGGCGGCGTTGCTTGCGCCAGTCGAGCACGGTGGCGATCTGGCGGACATCGGATTCTTTGATCGTGTCGCGGCCCTGGGTGGTTCGCGGCAAGAACAGAATCTCTTCCTGGGTTGGGACATGATGAACGCTTCCCCCGACTCCCGTTGGGCATCAAGCGAATTGAATTCCTGCTCAAGTCCTTCTTCGGTGCTTTTGCGGGTGTAGATCGCACACCGCACGGTCGAACTCGAAGCCGTTCGCCAGCACCTGCACCCGGATCAGGCGGCCCTTGTAGGAGCGGGTGATCAACGTGCCGGGGAGCGGCGTGCGGGACGCCCGGCTCTTTCATGCCAGGTATCTGGTCCGCTCCGTTTGCTGTAGAATTCCCACTCGAAATCTGAAGCGGTTGCCGACGCGAGAAGGGCGACGACATTGTTGATCGACAATCTGCGGATATGCCGGTGATTGAACAAGAACAAGAGGGACCAATTCGATGAGAGCTTTTCGTGTGACCTTCGCGGCGATGATGCTGGTTGTTCTACTCGCTCCGCCCGCTGCAGCGCAGCTTGCCGATTGGAAGCATTCCGGTTCGATCTTTATTCTCACGACACCCGACGGCGCGAACCTACCAGCGACTGCGGTAGTCGAACAATTCCCGCTGCTCGTGCGGTTGCACAAGGACAGTTTTGACTTCAGCCAAGCGAGAGCCGACGGCGCGGATCTGCGATTCTCCACGAGTGACGGAACAAAGCTGGTATATCAAATTGACGAATGGAACGTGTCACGCGGCGAGGCGTCGGTGTGGGTCCGAGTCCCCAAGATCACGGGTAACTCGCGGCAGGAGATCAAGCTGCATTGGGGAAAGCCCGACGCGGTGAGTGAGTCGAACGGTGCAGCGGTCTTCAATGAATCGAACGGCTATTTGAGCGTCTGGCACATGAGCGACCCGGTGCGCGATGACACCGGCATGCTCACCAGCACCGACACGGGCACGACAGCGACTCATGGAATAATCGGTGCGGCTCGACATTTCGCCGATCGCAAAGGTGTCTTCGCAGGCGAAAAGATCGAATCGCTGCCCACGGGTTCGAACCCGCACAGCACCGAAGTTTGGTTTCGTTCCGAGAAACCAAACTCAACGCTGATCGGCTGGGGAAACGAGCAGGGCCAAGGCAAGGTCGTGATGCAGTATCGGAGCCCGCCGCACATTCAAATGGACTGTTACTTCTCCGAAGGCAGTATCGGTGGAGCGAGTCGAGTTCCTATCGGTGATTGGTCCTACGTCGTTCAAACCTACCGCGAAGGCGAAGCGAAGCTCTATGTCAACGGCGTGCTGGATACCGTTAGCCACAAGAACGGTGGGCCGCTCAATATCAGGACTCCGGCTCGGCTGTTTCTGGGCGGCTGGTATCACAACTACGACTTCGTCGGCGATCTCGATGAAGTGCGAGTCTCGAAGGTGGTGCGTCCAGCGGAATGGGTGAAGCTGCAGTTCGACAATCAGAAGCCCAATCAATCGTTGGTCGGTTCGCTGGTGCAACCGGGGAATGAGTTCTCGGTCTCGCAGTCTCAGCTTGTGTTGGGCGAGAATCAGAGCATAGCCA
This sequence comes from Planctomycetaceae bacterium, assembly GCA_021732845.1. Lineage (GTDB taxonomy): Bacteria > Planctomycetota > Planctomycetia > Planctomycetales > Planctomycetaceae > JAKFUF01. Next base: position 39,224 of record JAKFUF010000062.1, read on the forward strand.
TTACGGCGAAGGCGGGCGGTGCTCAGAAGGTGCTATGGGCTGTGAAACATGCCGGCCGCGATATCGTGGTCGCCTCAGATCGATTTTCTTACGACTACAACGCGGGGCGAGTTCGCGGCAATGGCAAGGTGACCCTCACCTTCAAAGCGATCTATCCGAACGAAGTGAAGTCCCAAGACATCACGATCACGATCAACGACGACATCCCCGAGCCGGCTTTCACGCTGGCGGCTCCTGCCAAGTGGGACGGTCGCCAGACCATCGAAGTTGTGCCGCAGATTACAAATCTCGCCGCGATGCAGGCCAAAGGCGCGGGGCAGGTGAATGTCGAGTGGACCGTCGATGACATCGCGGTCATTAAGCGAGTCGAAGCCGGCAAGCTCATCCTCAAGCGAGCTCAAGGCAGCGGTGTGATGCGTGTGACTGCCGCGATCGATAACGGCGGTGCGAAGGTCGTCGAGTCGATCAACATCACTGTGACCGAGCCAGCGCCATCAACGGATATCTGGGTTCCGCGACCACTCGTCGACAACGAGCAGCCGGAAGACAACCAATTCATTGCTCGTGACGGCACAGGTCGCGAAGGACAAATGCTTGGATCACTCGCCTATGTCGGAGCGCTCACTGAAGCCGCCGATTTAGTCTTCGTACGTGTCTTCGCGGACGATCAACCCTTCGCGACTGAGACCGCGAAAGTTGGTGCCGACAAGAAGTATGCGCTGTCCGTGAAGTTGAAGGCGGGACTCATCAAGTACCGCACCGAGTTCGGCTCGCAGGCGGGCGACAAAGAGACCGTGCTGCACACCGCGAAGAATATCGTCTGCGGCGACGCGTTCCTCATCATCGGCCAGTCGAATGCCGTGGCGAACGATTTCGGCAAAGAGAACCCGCTTGTGCCAAGCGAGTGGGTTCGTACCTTCGGAGCGACGGCGGGAGATCCCAATGGCTCGCGGTTGAGACTTTGGGCTAATGCGGAAGCGCGCAGTCCAGGTGGCAAGTCGGAGATCGGTTACTGGGGTATGGAACTCGGCCGACGGTTGGTTGAGAGCCAGAAGATCCCGATCTGCATCATCAACGGAGCAGTGGGCGGCACGCGCATCGACCAGCATCAACGCAACAACGCCGATCCGACCGACGTCAACACGATCTATGGTCGACAGCTCTGGCGAGCCCAACAAGCGAAGCTGACGCACGGCATTCGCGCCGTCCTCTGGCATCAGGGCGAGAACGATCAAGGCGCCGACGGCCCGACCGGTGGCTATGGCTGTGAGACCTATCGCCAATACTTCGTGGACCTCGCGGCGAGTTGGAAAGAGGACTATCCCAACATCCAACACTACTACGCGTTCCAAATCTGGCCGAAGTCCTGCTCAATGGGAATTAATGGCTCGGACAATCGCCTACGCGAAGTGCAACGCACGCTGCCCAAGCTGTTCTCAAACCTGAGCGTGATGTCGACGCTGGGCATCAAGCCGCCTGGTGGCTGCCATTTCCCCGCCGCCGGTTACGCCGAGTTCGCTCGGTTCCTGCACCCGATGATGCAGTACCACCTCTATCACCGACATGTCGGACAATTCAATCCGCCGAATCTGAAGCGAGCCTTCTTCACGTCAGCACAGTGCGACGAACTGATTTTGGAATTCGACTACCACATCAACTGGTCGGACACGCTGGTCAGTCAGTTCCACCTCGACGGCGAAGCGAAGCAAGTGGTCTCAGGCTCAGCGAACGGCAGCCGCATCACGCTCAAGCTGAAAGGGACAACGAAGTCCAAGACCGTGACTTATTTGGATAGCGCCAGTTGGAATCCCGACAACATCCTCTACGGAACCAACTGCCTCGCAGCGCTGACGTTCTGCGAAGTGCCGATCTCGACCAGCAATCCGCCTCATCCCCTCCCGCCAGCCAGCAAGGACTAACTTGAAGCACACCATCGCATTCATCACCGCTTTGTTGCCATGGTCGGAGGTTAACGGGTTCCAGCGTTTAGGACGATCCTTCGGTGAACAGGAATTGGAAAATGCTGAACGGCGAACTTCTGTTGCTGGATGGCGCAACCGGCACGGAGTTGAACCGGCGCGGGGTGGACACCGGCTTGCCCATGTGGTCAGCGAACGCGCTCACCACTGATACCGGGTTGAATGTGCTGCGCCAGATTCATCTGGACTATTTGGATGCGGGCGCGGATATCCTTACCGCCAACACTTTTCGCACCCATCGCCGCGCGCTGGCCGGCCATGGGCACGCCGCACGCGAATTGACCAGGCGCGCGGTGGCGACCGCCCAAGAGGCTGTCGCTGAATATGGACAACCTGCGCAAGTGGCCGGCTCGGTGGCCCCACTGGAAGATTGTTACCGCCCCGACCTGGTGCCGCCCGATGACGAATGCCGCGTCGAGCACTCCGAGCGGATCCATCAACTCGTGGAAGCGGGCGTTGACCTGCTGTTGATCGAGACGATGAATTCAATTCGCGAAGCTGTCATTGCGACCAAATTGGCGACGATCACCGGCCGGCCCACTTGGGTCAGTTTTGCCTGCGACCGCGAAGGCCGAATCCTGTCTGGCGAGTCGGTGGCGGTTGCCGCCGGGATGTTGTTACCGCTGGGGGTGAAGGCCCTGGGCGTGAACTGCGGTCCGGCGAATACACTAGCTAAACCACTGGCCGAGTTGCGGGCCATTTGCGGCCTCGATTTCCCGCTCATTGCCTATGGTAACATTGGCTACGCCGACGAGTCGCAAGGCTGGATCAACACGGACGCCGAAAGCCCGGAGAGTTACTTGCAATATGCTCGAACTTGGTCGGCCCAAATTGTAGGCGGCTGTTGTGGCACCACGCCGGAGCATATTCGCAGGCTAAGTGTTGAAAGAAGCCGTTCGACCTAAAACAATGCCACGTCGCTGCTGAGTTCGGACTTTCGGCGACGGTACACGAGTCTCGCTACCGTCAAAACAAGTGGTGAGGAATCGTGACTGGAGCGCATTTCGCTCGCAGCTCCCCCGGAAGCGATCCTGAAAGAACTCATCCCGCCAGGTGATTTACGAAAGGGGGTGGGTGATGATAAGATGAATCTGAAATGTCTCTGGAGCGGTTCCAGGCTCATGCGGACTGGGAGTCCTGGACACCCCCTTGTTTTTGATGCGATTATTCCCTTGATGGAAAGCCGGAGCAATGAATCGCGAAATCAACGCGGACCCACGAGGTTTGCAAGCGAATACTGATATTCAGCCGCAAACCGCCTTGTTGACAAGAACATTGATTACGTCTGTGCCTGGTTCGGCGATAGCCTTGATCGCCGCCTTGTTGTGCTCCTCGAACCTGGTTTTTGCTCAGGACGATAAGACAACGACTCCCATTGTTTCGAACAAACAGGCCTTCGACGATACCGTATCTCCATTCTTGAGTAAGTACTGTGCCGATTGTCACGGCGAGAGCAGCAATGAGTCCGGTGTCGTCTTGTCCAGAATCAGTTCTGATCTGGCAGCCGGTCGTGACATCGAGCTTTGGAAAACGGTACTCCGGCAACTGCATTTGGAAGAGATGCCACCGACCGAGAGTGAACAACCCGAGCAACACGAAAGAGATGTTGTGATGCTCTGGATCAATGCCGAGTTGAGAAAAACGGGAAACGTGTCTGATCTCTATACGAAATTGGAAAGTCCGAGCTTCGGCAATTATGTGAATCATGAAAAGCTCTTCAGCGGGAGAATCACCGCTGAGCCATTTTCACCGGCACGCTTGTGGAGAACGAGTCCTGAAGTTTTCACAAATGTGAAATCCAGCTACGGACTCGGGGCCAGGGATTTTAGGCAGCCTTTTCCGTTGGAAGATAAAGTTGGTATCAAAGACTATGCCAACCTCCTGTTTGCGGATTCAGCGGTCGTCAGTGTGTTGATGAGCAACGCCGCTTGTGCCGCGGATGAACTCATCAAGCATTCTCCCATCGCTTCATCAGACACAAGTCCCAATGATGAGCTGCTTGCTTCCGCCATCAGCGAACATTTCAGGAAGGTTGTCTATCGAGAGCCCCTGAAAGAAGAGATCCGAAAATACTCGGAGCTTTTCAGAAAGACAGCCAAAGAGGGCGGAAATGCCGAGGCCATGCGATTGGTTTTGATGGCGGTGATGTTGCACCATGAATCCGTCTACAGAATTGAGATTGGTCTTGGCGCAGAAGATTCTCACGGGCGTCGGATGTTGTCCGGTACGGAAATGGCGTTTGCCATCGCATATGCTCTAACAGATCGCCGACCCGATGCGGAACTCCTTCAAGCCGCCAAAGCGGGGAAGTTGAGCAGCAGCGCGGAGGCACAGGTACAGGTTGCACGCATCCTTCAGGATGACGCGATCGGCAAACCAAGGATCCTGCGTTTCTTTCAGGAGTTTTTTGGCTACTCGCAGGCCCATAAAGTCTTTAAGGACGAAGATCGCTCGGGTGGATTCGCTTACTACGGCGAAAACTATCCTGCCATGTACGAGAAAGACGCGGACTTTTTCGTCATGAACATCCTGGAGAAAGATCAGGATGTATTCAGGCAACTGCTGACGTCAGACGAGTACTACATCATCAACAGAGCGACATTTCGGAACACGGTCTACGATTTTTACAAGCAGAACAAAAGGCAACTTGATGCCAAAGAATTTCCGGAAGCCAAGCAGAAAGAACTCCTGCAGAGACTGAACCTGAAGGGCTGGCATGAACTGAATGTGAAATACAACCTGCACAACTTCAATAAAGGATTCGATGGCAGTGTCGCTGCGATCAAGCAGATCGTGAAGGAGCAGTATAGTTGGATGGAAACCAAAGACGAGACTGTACTTCGTCATCGCATGCAGGCTTTGTATGCAAAATACCCGATGGTTTACGACCTCAAGGATGATGAGCAGGACTTCCTGTTGCCGCAACCTTACAAGCGACCGCACCGTGCCGGAATGTTGACGCATCCTGCCTGGCTGATCGCACATTCATTGAATGACAGCACGGACCCGATTCGGCGTGGCAAATGGGTGAGGGAGCGATTGCTGGGTGGCGTGATACCGGACATTCCCATCACAGTGGATGCCTCAATTCCGGAAGACCATACGAAAACGCTCAGAGAGAGGCTGCAAAAAACGGAGAAGGCGGAATGCTGGCGTTGTCACGGGAAGATGAATCCACTGGGATATGCCTTCGAGATCTACGATGATTTCGGACGGTATCGAACGGATGAGATTCTGGGCAAAGGAATTACCAAGCCGGTCAATGCCAGAGGTGAACTGGCTGACACAGGTGAGCAGGGATTGGATGGCGAATTCAAGGATGCTCTCGAACTCATACATAAACTAGCTGAATCAGATAAAGTTCGTCGATGCATGATCCGGCATGTGTTTCGCTATTTCATGGGTCGCAATGAAACGCTCGCCGATTCAAAAACACTCGTTTCTGCCGATCGGACTTACCTGGAAAGTGGTGGCAGTTTTAAGGCACTTCTGATTTCCCTTCTTTCGTCTGACTCATTTCTTTACCGCAAAACACTTGAACCGACGGCAAGGTAGCACCATGAACCAGACACGACGCAACACGCTGAAGACCCTATCACTGGGGGCAGGATCCTTTCTCTTGTCGCCTTTTCTGCGCCAGGTAGAACTCCAGGCCGCAGGCAACTCGAACGCGATTCCCAATCGCTTTGTGTTTGTTGTCAAATCGAGCGGCATCATTCCCGATGGCATCACGCCCGACGCATTCAAAGGCAAAGATTCGAGCAGCAGTTTATTCAATCAAGATCTGACAAACGTCGCTTTGCCGTCATCGATGCGGGCCCTGGAGCCCTTTAAAGATCAGGTCTCGATCGTTCAGGGGCTTTCAGGGAAGATGTGCCGTGGTGGTCACTCCAGTTGGTTTGGCATGATGGGTGTCTACATGACTGGAGGTGAATTTGATGCAGGTGCGGTGATTCGAGCCACCGCCGACGCAGAGTTGGCCAAACTCAACCCGGCGCCCTTTAATCATCTAGGATTGGCGATCAGAGGGAAAGCGTTGAGCAGCGACTATGGTGGGACCATGTATCCGGGGATCAGCGCCGTCGGACCGGGACAAGAACTTCCCTTTCAGGGGTCCCCCGACATTGCCTACGAGCAACTGTTTGGCTCTGCCGTGTCCGCCAGTGGCGGAGCTGAAAAGAGGTTCAAGCTTCAAGGGAATCTTCTTGATTTCATGGTGGAGGATATCAGGAAAGTTGCGAAGGCTGTTCCCTCGTCGGAGCATGGCAAGATGGAGGCCTACCTCAACGCGTTTGAGGAGCTTCAGGTACGTCACAGCAAGTTGTCGAGCATGAAGGAGCAGATCGCGGCAAACGCCCCTGGGTACTCTGACAAATTCACTTCAACTGTTGAGGAGGTTCGCCAGGAAGCACAGTTTGATCTGGCCACGGCGGCATTGATTGCAGGCCTCACCAACGTCGTCACCATTCGCCTGGATAACGTGGATATGACCTACAAAAAGCTGGGTATCGACCAGCACAACCATGGCATCGGTCACAACGAAGGCACCAAAACCCAGACGGAATACCGTGAGATCATCCAGCGACACCATTCGGAACTTCTGGCGACGATGGCCCAAAAGCTGAGAGCGGTTCCTGAGGGCGACGGAGACATGCTGGACAACACCATGATCATTTTCCTCTCGGATTCCAGCGATAATCACCATGGAACCGGAATGGAGTGGCCCTCTCTGATCATTGGCGGTGGCGGCGGTAAACTGAAACTGGCAGGTCGTTATCTGCGTTACCCGAAATATGGTGAGAAGGGCTGCCGGACCATCGGAGACTGGTGGACCACTCTCCTCAATGCCTATGGCAACCCCATCAAGTATTATGGGAATGAAGATCTTGTGCTAAAGCAGAATGGCTGCTCGCACGCGGGGCCACTTGACGAGCTTCTGGTCTAGTCGTCACGGGGCTTCCGCCAGTCTCTTTACACTCGTCTCTGTCTCGATGTTGGTGGAAAATCATCAGGAGTGTCCCTGTTTTTGCCGACCCTTGCCTCAGGAATCAAAAGTCCTCTTGTCATGTAGCGATAGGACCGGACAAAGAATAAAGCACGCTTCAAGATGCTAACCGAAGGCCGGTCTTAGGCAACGAGAAGGGGGAACCACGAATTTTCACGAATAAGACGAATGTCACGAATAACAACGCGCAGGATTCCATCACCCGCGAAGCCATGCCGGTTGATCATTCGTGATATTCGTAAGATTCGTGAAAATTCGTGGTTAATTTATGACCGTACGATTCCCGCACCGTTTTGCCAGCCTTGTCGACTTCACCACCAACTTCATTCGCTGTCCTTGATGGCGTTCGCTGCTGGATAGTTGAACCGTGCCACATCATGAAACAACTCCAGTCGATCCACACCAACATGCTGGTCTTCAGTGTCTGTTACGCGGTGCTGCTATTGGTGTGCGGGAATACCTTCGCTGATGAAGTGACCATGCTTCCTCGCACTCGCAACGAGGTCACAACCAATCCTCGACAAGATCCCGACTCGGAAAAGATCCCGATGAATTCAGAAGACTCAAGCAGTCAGTTGACGGTGGAGCGGATCTTCTCCGCAAACGAGTTTCAGGAGGATCGAATCGGCACCATCGTCTGGAGCAAGTTGGGCGCGGGCTACTTCACGCTGAAGGGAGCTACGGCCGAGGCCAATGTGCCAGCCTTGCTTCGCGTTGACGCGGCAAGCGGCAATGAGGAAATCGTGGTGCCGGCCAGTGCATTCATTCCAACTGGCGAGTCAAAGCCTCTTTCCGTGGACGGGTTCGCGTTTTCGGCGGATGAATCAAGACTCTTGCTCTACACCAACAGCCAGCGTGTCTGGCGACTCAATACGCGAGGAGATTACTGGGTCCTGGACATCGCCTCCGGGAAACTGACAAAGCTGGGCGGGGCCGCGTCGCCGTCCACGCTGATGTTCGCGAAGTTTTCGCCCGATGGCTCACGCGTAGCCTATGTCCGTGAGAACAACCTCTACATTCAGGACTTGCGCGAGATGAGCATCACGGCGCTGACGACCGACGGGTCGGCCAGGCTCATCAACGGAACCGCGGATTGGGTCAATGAAGAAGAGTTGATGATCCGCGACGGCTATCGCTGGAGCCCTGACGGGCAGTCAGTCGCCTTTTGGAGATTTGATACCACAGGCGTCGAAGAATTCCATCTCATTGACAACACGCAGGGAACCTATCCGCGCCTCACGTCCTTCCCGTATCCCAAGGTTGGCAGGACGAACTCGGCCAGCCGGATCGGCGTGATCCCCACCGCGGGCGGCGAGACCCGTTGGCTCGACCTGCCGGGTGATCCGCGCGAACACTATCTCCCGCAGATGGAGTGGGCTCCTGACGGCGGAGCGATTCTGATCCAGCAAATGAATCGCCTGCAGAACGTCAACCGCGTCATGCTGTGGGATGTGAAGTCCGGCGAAATCCGAACCATGCTGACGGAGACAGATCCGGCATGGCTGGAGAATGAGAATCCCGTCCGCTGGATGGACAACGGAAAGAGAGTCGTCTGGCTGAGTGAACGCAACGGCTGGCGGCATGCTTATCAGGCAAGCACCGACGGCAAGGGGTTCTTTGCGATCACAGACGGCGATTTCGATGTGTTGTCAGTGGAAAAGATCGACGAAGTCCACGGGAGACTCTATTTTACAGCATCACCAGACAACCCGACTCAACGCTACCTGTACCGAGTGTCGCTCGACGGTGCCAAGCCCGAACGCGTGTCACCGGCGAACCAGCCCGGCTGGCATAGCTACGATATTTCGCCAGATGCGACTTGGGCGATCCACAGATACTCAACCTTCAGGACACCGCCAGTCGTTGAGCTGATTCGGCTGGAAGATCATCGGGTAGTGCGAGTGTTGGCAGACAACTCGAAACTGCGAGAGAAGCTCGCCCGGCTTGAATCTCCGAGCGTCGAACTCTTCCGGGTCGATATCGGGAACGGCTTGTTGCTCGATGGCTGGTGCCTCAAGCCGCCGATGGTCAATCCGGCGGGAAAGTATCCTTTGCTGTTCCACGTCTATGGCGAACCTCATGGTCAGACGGTACGAGATGCCTGGCAGGGACCACTGGGGCTGTGGCACTGGATGCTTGCACAACAGGGCTATCTGGTCGCCAGTGTCGACAATCGGGGAACGAATTCACCGCGTGGACGCGAGTGGAGAAAGTGCGTCCACCGCAAGATCGGCATCATTGCGCCGGAGGAACAGGCGGCGGCCACACAAGCATTGCTGAAACGCTGGAGTTTCGCCGACGCGAAACGGGTTGGAATCTGGGGTTGGAGTGGAGGCGGCAGCATGAGCCTGAACGCCATTTTTCGATTCCCAGAGCTGTATCATACGGCGATTGCCGTCGCTCCCAATGCAGACCAACGTCTTTACGACACGATCTACCAGGAGCGCTACATGGGGTTGCCCGCTGACAACGCCGATGGCTATCGACTCGGCTCACCAATCACCTGCGCACAGCAGTTGAAAGGAAACCTGCTGCTCGTCCACGGCACCGGAGACGACAACGGCCATTATCAGGGGACCGAAATGCTGATGAACGAGTTGATCGCCCACAACAAGCGTTTCACAGTGATGCCCTACCCGGCACGTTCTCATGCGATCAATGAAGGCAGCAACACCGTACTGCATTTCTACTCGCTGCTGACAGATTACCTGCACACTCACCTGCCTGTTCAGAAGCCAGACTGACTGTTGTTATTGACTGATAAGCCCGGTTGAAAACGGTGGCGCGGTTCGGGATGAGTCACGCCTGCGCATGGCGGCGATGGTTTCCCAGATCGATGCGAAGATCGGTCAGTTCGTTGCCGCACTCGAAAAGACCGGGCAACGCGACAATACGCTCATCCTCTTCACAAGCGACAACGGCGGGATCGAATCTCTCAAGAATGCCCATGCCGGCGACGTGCCGGATTCACCCCGCAACAGCGAGAACGATCCGCTACGCGGCCAGAAGGCAACGCTCTAAGGGTCGCGGCAAAAATAACTGTGACATTTGTCTCCCTATCCAGCAGCGAACGCCATCAAGGACAGCGAATGAAGTTGGTGGTGAAGTCGACAAGGCTGGCAAAACGGTGCGGGAATCGTACGGTCATAAATTAACCACGAATTTTCACGAATCTTACGAATATCACGAATGATCAACCGGCATGGCTTCGCGGGTGATGGAATCCTGCGCGTTGTTGTTCGTGACATTCGTCTTATTCGTGAAAATTCGTGGTTCCCCCTTCTCGTTGCCTAAGACCGGCCTTCGGATAGCATCTTGAAGCGTGCTTTAGGACGGCGGCAAGAATAACTGTCGAATTTTGACGAGCCGCACAGCCAATGAGCCGGAGGGCCTTAGCCCCCGGTTGGAGGATGATCGGAAGACGCCAACGCCACGAACCGGGCGCTAACGCGCGCCGGCTGATGAATCTGCCCCCAATCGGCGTCCATCCCAAGCAACTTCACCATGTTATTGTTGCCGCGATCCTAAGAAGGAGGAACTCGCGTTTGCGCGTTTGCCAATTGGCCCGGAAAACTGAGACCGCATAAGTTCACGACGGCCATGCATTGTGTCGACTGGTTGCCGACGATCGCCGAACTGACTGGCTACAAGACTGCGGACGATCTGTCATGATCAATCTCTAACAAAGCCGTCTAGCGGCGTGGTTCCATTCCCCACAGGTGGCGCACGAAGAAGTCTTGTCGGCGACGTGCGGCATAGGGAGACTCGCCGATTCCGTGGCCGCCACCGGGGACGATCAGGAAATCGAAATCTTTGTCGGCTTTGATGAGCGCGTTGACGACTTGCATCGTCGAGGCGGGATCGACGTTGTGGTCCAGTTCGCCGACGGTCAGCAGCAGTCTGCCTTGCAGCTTGTGAGCGTTCGTGACGTTCGATTGCTCGGCGTAATGCGGGCCGAGCGGCCAGCCCATCCAGAGTTCGTTCCACCAGATCTTGTCCATGCGATTGTCGTGACAGCCGCAGTCAGCGACCGCGACCTTGTAGAAGTCCGCGTGGGCCAGCACGGCTCGCAGCGCGCTTTGGCCTCCGGCCGAGCCGCCGTAGATGGCGACTCGTGAGAGATCCATCTGTGGGTACCTCGTGGCGGCGGCCTGCATCCAGCGAATGCGATCGGGGAAGCCGGAATCGCCGAGGTTCTTGCAGCTCACGTCCTGAAACGCTTTCGATCGGTTGCTCGTTCCCATGCCGTCGATTTGGACGACGATGAAGCCCAATTCGGCCAGCGTTTGGCGGTCGTAAAATGGCGCAAACCGCTTCGGCACGAACGAGCCATGGGGGCCAGCGTAGATCTGTTCAATGACCGGATATTTGTTGTTGGCGCCGGGATCGAAGTTGGTCGGCCTGAAGATCACTCCGAAGATGTCGGTTTTGCCGTCGCGACCTTTCGCCACGAATCGCTCGGGTGGCTTCCAGCCGGTGGCGAGCAGCGCGGACCAGTCGGCTCGTTCGAGTTCACAGACCAACGATCCGTCCTTGACGCGACGCAACTCCGTGACCGGCGGCAGATCGACTCGCGAGTAGGTGTCGATCAACAATTCGCGATTGGGAGAGAACTCGATCGAGTGCGTCCCGTCGCCAGTCGTGAGCCTCACGAGGTTTGAGCCATCGAAGCCGATGCGGCACTCATGCACGAAGTACGGATCTTGGGCCGGGTCAATCCCGCTCGCTCGAAACCAAATCTCGCGACGCTCGGCATCCACTCGCTCCACGCCGCGAACGATCCACTCACCGCGCGTGATCTGGTTTTTCACCGCGCCTGTGCGGGCGTCGTAGAGATACAGGTGATTCCAGCCGTCACGCTCCGACATCCAAATGATCTCGCCGGTTTCATCGAGATCCCACCGGAATTGTTTGTGGGCGTAATCGATGAACGTCGGCTGATGCTCGTCGATAATTGTTCGCGCGCGGCCGGACTCGGCATCGACGCCGATGACTCTCAGCACCTGATGGCCGCGCTGGTTGTAGACGAAGCGAAACTCGTGCGAATCGGGCTGCCAGCGGAGATCCTCGATGTTCCAGGGATTTGGAAACAGTTCGTCCGGGATTGGAATTTCCTTCATCGTCGCAACATCAAACATGTGTGGCTTTGAGATCGGGATGCGATCTCCCGGCTTCAGGTAATGGAACGAGTGCAGCTTCGGCTGAAGTTGCTCGCGCGGCGACGATTCAATGAACTGCACTTGCCGATCGTCACCTGCCTGGGTCCGCATCACGACAACGCGGCGACTGTCGGGAGACCAGGACGCCGCTCCCGAATACGCATCGTCGGGCGTTCCTTCCTGGCTGAGAGACACTTCTTCGCCGCTCTTGCGACCGCGCAGCACGACGTTGTGCTCCCTCACGAACGCCGTCCATTTCCCATCGGGAGAATCTGCGTTCGACCTGCCTCGCGACGGTTCCTGGCGTTGATTCGGCTTCGGCATGCGAACGCCGTCAACAATGGCGCGACCGGCGGCTTCGGTCGCTTCAAAAATTCCCAGCGTCTTCCCGTTCGCCGTCACCAGCCACACGTGACCGGCGAATGTGTGCTGCTCATGTTCCTCGTCCGGCTTGAGCGTCGCATACTCCTTGCGTCTTCCTTCAGTGTCGAGCCAGAAGACCTGAATCGCTTCCTTCGTCCGATTGATGAACCGCAGCGACGTCTCTTCGCCCGTCCGCTGTGACGGCCGCGGCTCATCGAGCATCGGCAGCGACTCGGCCACCGCCTCTCCGGGGCCGACTTCGCGCAACTCGTAGGACGAAAGCAGACACTCCCATCGCTTGCCGCCGGCCGAGAATCTCAAGTTCGTGGGCGGATCATCGAAAGCGATCTCATCGAACGGCAATCGCGCGGCGGCGACTTCAGACTTCAACGCCTTGCCAAGCGAGGTCGCCAGTCGCGAATGATCAAAGGCAATTCTTCGCTGCCCAGCAACAGCATCGACCAACACAAACTCTCGCGCTCCCTGACCCAAATCATTGCGATACCAAAACCGCTGATGACCAGTGAGCCACCGCGGACGCACCGCCGACTTGAAAACCTTGTCCCGCGTCAGCGCTGACAACTGAGCCGCACGGTCGTAATCCGCCTGCGTTCCTTGAGCGTGTGCGTCCGGGAGCGATCGAGCCAGCCCCAAGAGCACAACAACCAGCAGGCGAAACCGATTCCACATGAGTCATCCTCCGACGTGATCCGTGAAGCCGTCGCACCCGATCCGACTGACGTTGACACATCCCTTTGCAGGCCGCTCGGCCAGGAACTCGCGGGTGGCGGTGGCGAGGTTGCGGCCGACGGCGCGGTCGCCGTCGGTCATGCGGTTCTGATCGCTCAGATCGCTGCCAAACACAGGCGGACGGTGTGAGGGTTGCCGTTCGTCGCGACCAAACGCGCGGACCGGCATTTTAAACGATCGGGAAGGCAATCGAAATGGGCCGAGCCAGCGCAAAGTCGTGTACTCGTCTCTTCGCGTGCGGAACGAATTGAAGTCGCACACATCGAAGGAGCGGTCGTTCAAAATGACCCGGGTCACTTCACTCGCCAACTGTCTGCGGGCTGTTTGAGCGCCCGCTGACAGTCCGGCCGATCCCGCGTTCGATCAACTCGGCGAAGCGGGCGGCGCTTCTGGGTCGAGCACGAAAGAAGAGTTCGGGTTCAACTCCTTCGCACTCGGAAAGCAGGCAGCCAGTGGCAGTCTCGATGATGTCGATTCGCAAGTAGAGCAGCATCCCGCAAGCGCTGCTTCCGCGATGAGCGAATGCGCGCGGAACGGCGGAGGCGGCCCGATCACCCAAATCGCGCACGCCCCCTGGCGGATCGGCGAAGCGGAGTGAGCCTCCTCGCTCGGCATGCACCATGATCTGGCCGCCAGCAGGGAGTTTGTGAATGCCGTGACTGTATTCTCCGCCGAAATACACGAGCGACCATTCGCCGTTCGTCTGAATCTCGGGCAGAAAGGGCTGCACCAATTGAGCTCCGCGCTGACAACGGTTCACGAACTCCTGCTGAAATGCCTGCGCTGCCTGGCGATCAGGCAAGAACTCCAACCCCGCGCCGGCGGCCGACACGGCAGGCTTGATAATGGTGCCGCCGTGTCGTCCGACAAAGGATTCAAGATCAAACGACTCGCCAACAGGAATGAACTGCGTGGGAACGATCGGCACACCGACCGCCGCAAAGTCGCGCAAGTAGCGTTTATCCATCAGCCAGAGCATCACCTGTGGCTCGTTCTCAACGACCAGGTCCGTGGCGGCGAGTTGTTCGAGCCAATCCAGAAAACCCTGGAGCTGCTCGTCGCTGTCTTGGTAATCCCAGGGAGAGCGGATGATGAGGATGTCAAATCGATCCATCAGTTGCGACGGTTCCATCCCCCAGACCACGGCCGAGACTTGGTGCCCGCGCCGGCGGAGTTCTTCGACCAGTAACTGATCGTCGGGACAAAATGGCGGCTCGGTCGGCACGAAATCCGGTTCGGCGGCAGTGGGAAAATAGTCGGCCAGTTTTTCGGCACTGCTGGTGATAATACCGATGCGCTGGGATGGCTGGGTTGGGTGCATCAAGGCCTTTCATTCCACGCCAGACGCAGGAACTTCGGAGCAGCGCCTTTCCAGAGCGGGACTTGGTTGGCGGGGGTGCCTGGGGCGACGAAGTGGGCGCAGAGGCCGAGTTGGTCGATTTCTGCCCAGCTCGTGGGCGGGCCATCGGCGGAGGTAAAGTCCTTCAGATCGAGTGTGAGAGTTTGTTCGGCTGCAGCGCCTTCGATTTCTCGTCCGCAGACGAAGGTCCGGCGCTGGCCGCGGTAGCTGCGCCATTCGTTTTGCTGGAGCACGATGGTCATGCGGTTCGTTTGAGGCATCTTGAGCGTGATTTGGAGCTTCGAGCCGTCCGGGCCGCTCCAGAGGGGATCGGTCACTTTGCGTGTCCAGAACTGCTGATGCGTGGCATGACCTGCATTGAGCACATACCAGTCACGCAGTCCGTGGGTGAAGTCTTCGATGAGTGTGGTCGGTTTCGCGGTGAGCGGGGGATTGGCGTGTTTCACTTCGGGAGCGCTGAGCGAGTGGAGGAGACTGCTGATGCAAACCTCGGTCACGGGTTTGGCGTTGCCGGGAATGGCGGCGAGTGATTCGGGCTTGGGCAGGCGGTACATGACATTTGCGAAGGCGAAGAGCGGCAGGTCGTGTGTGTGCAGTGGAAGGGTTGCGATGAAGTCGTCACCTTCGCGAACGGCATTCGCGCTGCGCCAGAAGCGGGCGCGGGGATCAGGATCGACGCTGTAGAAGATCTCGACCCGGGCGACGGGCAGCGTTTTGGCATCAGGTGTGACGTTCAGCACCATTTCTGGAGTGAAAGTGAGTGTGCTGGCGGGGGTTTCCGGCAACGCAGGACCGCCGTTGAGATGGCGATCGAACCACAACGGCATCGCCACCGCCACTTCGGGAGTGAGGTGGTGGTTCATATGCGGCACCCAACTGTAGCGTGTGGGTTGGTCCGCGATCAGCGCATTCGTGCGATACACGTCGTCCATCCAGCCGTGGAAGTCGTTCGTGGCACTGCGATGCAGGACGGGGCAGCGGATGAGCGGTGCGTAGCTCTCGAAACTCAAGGTGCGGCGGAAGACTTCGACATCGCCTTTGATCTGCTCCTGCCGTGCCTTGCCGCCGATGAACTCATGCGTCTGCCAACGCCAGCCCTGACCTCCCACGCCTGGCACCGCCGCTTTCACGCGATCATCAGTGCCTGCGACATACATCGTGAGATTGCCGCCCATGGAGTAGCCATGTACACCTAGCTTCTGTGGATCGACCTCCGGCTGATGTTCGAGAAACGTGAGCCCGCGGCGGCAGCCGAGCGTAAGGAGATACCAGTTGCTGTTCTTGGGGTGCTCGTGGTAGTCAAAGAACTGCCCCGGTCCCGGCAGCATCGTGCTGTAGCCCTGCACATTGAGCTGAGAAGGATCGACCGCGCCCCAGTCGGTGTTTGGATCGCCGGGCTCTGACTTCTCGCAGGTGTTGAATGGTGGTTTGCCCGTGCCGCTGCCACCCCAGTTCACAGACAGCCCCGCGTAACCACGCCCGACCAGCAGTTTCACCTCATGCAAGAACGCCCGCTGACCTCCTCCATGGATGTGCATCACTGCCGGGAGTTTTTCTTTCGTACCCACGGGAAAACCGTAGATGGCCGCCATGCGTGCTGGCTTGCCCTTGAAGTGGCCGATCAAATACCGCACATGCCGAAATACGCCGCCATCCTCCTGCCACTCGCGGATGACCTCGGTTTCGAGCGCGTCTTTGCGTGGATCAAAATCGGCCCACAGCTCCTTCACGGAACTCGGGATCGCGTCGGCCGCGAGAGCGAGGTTTGAGCCAAGCCACGGCAGTGCGGCGAGGGCGCTGCCGGACTGGAGGAATCGGCGGCGGTCAAGTGGGCGTGAATTCATGGTGTGGGTTCATCGCGGGTTCGGGATTCAGGGCTGGCGCTACATCGACTTCGTCTCCTTCAGCAGTTCCACCATCGCCTGGCCCATCGCTTCACCCACGTCCATATAGACTTCGGATTTGCCGCCGTAGTGGCCATTGCCGCTGCCGCCCTGAGCCATCGGGTTGGTGTAAATGGTGGCAACGTTGCCTTTGAACTCTGGGTATTTGCCACTGGTGCCGTCCACGGCGAGTTGGGCCTCTAGCACCTGGCCGCCCGGTCCGCCACTCCCTTTCACGGCTTCGCCCAGGGTGCCGAGCACAAACTTTCCATTGGGGGAGTTGAATTCCTTCCGCAGCGCCTTGATGAATTGGACTAGGTGTTTCTCGTAATGGGCCGCATGTCCGGCGTTACCGGCGTCCCGCTCGCCCTGCCAGAAGAAGAAGCCAGCGACCTCGCAGCCCTTGGCTCCTGGGTAGTGCTTTTCCAGATCGGCCAGGGCCTTCCTGGCGTCGCCGATATCGGAGTCCCACTGCTTGCCCGCATACCAATCAATCGGCTTTCCCTTCTTGTCCAGCCAGGGCGCGGGTTCCGTCTTGAGCCCCTTGGCCGGATCCATTTCCCAGAACTCGGGTTTGTCCTTGTAGCCGGCATAGACCAGCTTCTTTTCCACGCCTGCCTTGTCCTTGGTGACGAACTCGGATCGCTCGCTGCCCGGTGGCAGGAGGTCCCAACCCAGAGCCCGGTTGCCGATGCAGCACTTGAGAATCATCACCGGCGCATCGATCGCATTTCCCAGCGGATGGCCGAGCCCATATTCCGGACCGAGGTTGCTCCCCGCGACAGTCATCCATTCATTTCTCAGCGGGCCTCTGCCGGACATGTATTGCACAAAGCGGACGTCCTTCCGCTCCGTCCAGACACCCGCAGCATCCACAAGGTATTGGTACTTCTTCTTTTCTTTGACCGCGTGCTCCAAAGAGATCTCACCACCTTTCACCTTGCCCAAACCGACCATGTTGGACTGTCCAAGCAAGATGAAAACCTGGACCGGCTGGGTCATGTCGGCCGGTTTGCCGTCTGGCTTGGGTATTGGCTGCTCCGCCGCCGAGACGGTGGCAATCGACGGCAGGGCGAGCGCCGTGAGCGCGATGAATGATAGAGCAAAAGCTCCGCGTGTTTGGCTATTCTTGCTGTTCATTGGCCTTGGTTCTGGATGAAGCGTTTCATGGGCTGAGTTTAATGGCGTTCAAGGCCTTCATCAGGTCTCAGAAGAGGCGTTCGGCATTGCAAGGCGTCACCGCCAGCCACTGCAATCTCACTGCCGTGGCTTGTCCACCGATCCCACTTGTCCAGTGTTCACCACAGGGTGCCTATTTGAGTCGGATGAGTTCCGGGGAGACCGTCGAGGCTTCAATCGCGGTGATCGTTTCGCGGACGCTCTTGGCCTTCTTTCGCATCAGATGCGGGGGGAAGTCTTTCTCTTCCTTCTCGAAGTAGTTTGCGATCTTGGTCAGTTCGGGAACAGCCCCCTTGGCGTGGGTGCCGTAGATGAGGAGGATCTTCATGAGTTCCGGCGTCCGTACCTCGCTGGCCCATGGATTCTGATCGCGGGTATAGTTCACGCACGCGCTGATGCCATCCTCGACGTGGTGCTGCGCCAGGAGACGCAGGCCTTCCACGCGAATCGTGTCGGCGAACATTTCGCCGCTCGGCGCGGGCTGGACGATCGCCTCGTGAATGGCAGGCAACAGAGGCTTGATCTCTTCGAACGAGAGACAGCGATAGACGGAACCAATGCTGCCGCGAGCACGCCCGTCCTCGTTCTTCAGCCCGGCCCGCACTGCCTTGTAGAGCGCGGGGCGGTCCACACCTTCCAGCGAGCGGCCAAGCACCCCGTCACGGTCAAACAGCGCGAAGGAGAGATAGCGCTGCTGCATGCCGCGCGGGTCATTCTTCATATCCACTCGTGCCAGCATTTCGAGCAGTTGCGGCACCGCCTGCCTGGCCGGCGCGCCGATGGCAGCGAGTGCTTCAGTGGCTTTGATGCGGAGCCAGAGGTCTTCGTGCGACAACGTCTTCCGCAGGGCCTCCACGGCAGGCGCTCCACGTCCACGAAGGAAGATCAAACCCTGACAGGCACCAAGGCGAGCGTCGAGGCTGGGAGAATCCAGCATCGCGCTCAACGACGCAACGGGAGCGTTCTTGCGGCGTCCGAGAGCCATCGCCGCTCGTTCGCGCACGACGGGCGACCAACTGCGAAGGCGTTCGAGAAGTTGGTCGTCAGTCAGCGCATCATAGAAGCTGTTGCGGTCTTTGTTGTTCCAGCCACGCCCGTCGAGGATGAGTGATTGGGCGGCGGCGGCATCGAGCTGCGGCACGGCGCTTGCCTTTTTGCCGGTGAGATAAAGCTTCTTCAGCGGCATGGCGTAGGCCAGCAGATAGCCGCCGGTGCTGTCCCATCCAGCGTAGCTGTCTTCTTCAGGTTCCGGCGGCCCTTGATGGAGGTAGCTGTTATCCCAACGCCGCGCAAGGTCGAAATACCACGCCCCAAACTCACTCATCCAGGCTCCAGTCGCCTGTGGTCCAGACCGTGCGACGCCTGGCATGGCCCAAAGCATGTTGAAGAAATTGCCGGTGTGTCCCGTGTCTCGTTCCGATCCGTGAGAAGCAACGCTCATGCGCGAGAAGAACTCTGCCCCTTTCGATTCACCGAGCAGGTTGAACAACACAGCCGCCATTCCGCACTTGCCGTTGTCCTCGTGGGTCTCAATCCAGGGATGATGGTCGCCATAGGGAATCGCTCCTTTGCTGATGTAAAAGCGCAACAGCTTGGCACTGCGTTCGATCGCCAGATCCAAGGCCGGGTCTTTCACGCCCGCCTCTCGGGCCATGACCAGCGAGATCGTTAGAGGCAGACCCGGAGAGTTCATCATCCCGTAGCCGTGAAGTCGTCCGTCGGGCCGAGCGAAGCGGTGGCCCCACGAACCCACCGCACTTTGACCGTGGGCGGCTTCGAGCGCGAGTCGCGTTAAGCCCGGCATGACCGACTCATCGCCCGTTGCCATCTTGTATTCGGAAAGGAGCATTATGACGTAGCCGTAATACCATGTTGCCATCCCCTCATTTCTGTAGTTCGCGGCCCACTCGGTTTCCTTCTTGATCAGCGGGAGGTAGCTCGGGTCGCCGCTGGCTAACAGGGCGAGGGCATTGAGTGACCGGGGGATGGGGTCCTGCCGCTCGGCATAGGAGGGTTCCGCCATCCGCCTGGCGAGATCCCGGCACCCCTGTTCGAGAAGGCGTTTGGACTTCGGGCAATTGTAGGGAGCGGTGGCGCTGTAAGTTCCGAGCACTGGAAGCTGCACCACGACTTCCGCCTTGCTGCCTGCGCGCGACCGCGTCAGGGTGAGCGTGCCTTGGCCTGATTCCGCTTCGGCAAGGGTCAGGGCCTTGCCCATTTCCGTGCGCGGGTCATAGGAAAACGGCTTGCCGCCGACGCCTAAAATCACGTCACCGACCGCGAGAACCCCGTCGGCAGGAGACCCCTGCTCCACTTTGGTGACTGTGATCTGACGGGCATCGGATGTGACCATCTTGTCACAACGAATCCAGCCACGCAGGCCCGTGGCGCCGAGATTCCAGTCGGGCATCGCGCCTGCGGCGATGCACGATCCCTGCGCGGCGAATGCGAAGGTGAGTGCGAAGATGACGAGTCTGCTCTTCATGCTGATCGGTCCCTGGATTGAATGGTGAGCGTGGTCATGCGCGGATGAGTCTCTGCAACCAATCACCGTTCGAATCAATTCAAACTCTTTTTGTTTGGGAAGTTGTCGCGGTCAGTGTACCCAATCGCCACGGGTCCCGTGAGCCGACAGCCCCTCGACGATCGCCTGAGCGTTTCGCAGTAGGATTTCAGCGACCAAGCACAATCGTATTTTGTGATGACCGCTTTCCGAATGAATCCCCATCCCCGTCGGCCGTTCCGTACTCGAATTCGCAAAGATATGATAGGATTAAACCTTGTGCTCAGTGCCGCATGTCTGCGGTCGCGGCGGCTCTTTGCGGCAATCTCGTCGCCGTGGCACGACTGTTCTTTGAGCCCATGGCCCATTGAACCGCTTCCCCGCAACCGTTGGTGTGCCATGCTGGTAAGTTTTGCTCGCTGCGGAACCCCTGGCGCGGATGGGCGGCTTGCGCCACCTGCCTCATCCGCTGTCGGGGTTCCTCGCTCACTGGTAAATTTTGCTCGCTCCGGAACCCCTGGCGCGGATGGGTGGCTTGCGCCACCTTCCTCATCCGCTGTCGGGGTTCCTCGCTCACTGGTAAGTTTTGCTCGCTGCGGAACCCCTGGCGCGGATGGGTGGCTTGCGCCACCTTCCTCATCCGCTGTCGGGGTTCCTCGCTCACTGGTAAGTTTTGCTCGCTGCGGAACCCCTGGCGCGGATGGGTGGCTTGCGCCACCTGCCTCATCCGCTGTCGGGGTTCCTCGCTCACTGGTAAGTTTTGCTCGCTCCGGAACCCCTGGCGCGGATGGGTGGCTTGCGCCACCTTCCTCATCCGCTGTCGGGGTTCCTCGCTCACTGGTAAGTTTTGCTCGCTGCGAAACCCCTGGCGCGGATGGGTGGCTTGCGCCACCTTCCTCATCCGCTGTCGGGGTTCCTCGCTCACTGGTCCCGATCGGATTCAATTCCATGAAATCTCGACTCTCGTGCCTCGCCGTGACCTTGCTCGCGGCTGTGATTTCCTGCGGGGATGCAGGCGCAGAGGAGCCTGAGGCGGTTGTGCGCGGGCTGACCACCAAGGATGGGGTGCGGTTTGGCATCTGGCCGGCAGCGCCAAAAGAGCCGGCCCCCACACTGTTTATCCTGGCCAGCTCAATCGAAGAGACGCTAGGCAATGAGTATTTCCGTCAATGCGGGAACGAACTGGCCAAGCGCGGTTATCTGTGTGTTTCGGTGGACCTGCCGGGTCACGGCTTGGAAGTCCGTGAGGATGAGCCAGCGGGAATCGCCGCATGGCGCGCCCGCTGTGAAAAGGATGAGGATTTTGTTGTTTCACTGACTTCGCGGTTGAGCAAAGTGGTCGATCATCTCATCGCCGAGAAAATGACCGATCCGGCGAAGATTGCCGCCTGTGGGACATCCCGGGGCGGATATTCGGCCCTGCAGTTCGCGGCGGCTGAGCCACGGGTGAAGTGCGTCGCCGCCTTTGCCCCTGTCACGGAATTGGGCGTCCTGCGCGAGTTCAAAGGAGTGGAGACGAATGCCATGGTGCAAAAGCTGTCGGTCGAGCGGCGGGCCGCCGACCTCGCTGGGCGGGCTGTGTGGCTCGTCATCGGCGACCGGGATGAGCGGGTCGGCACGGATGATACGATCCGTCTGGCGCGGATGATCACCGCCGAAGCGCTCCGGCAGAAACGTCCAGCTTTGGTTGAACTGCACGTCTTTGCGGAACCTGCCGGGCATACGACACCCGCCGGTTCCGCTGCCTTGGCGGCCGAGTGGATCGACAAGCAGATCAAGTTGCCGTAAGCCATTTGACGGCGTCGGCCTTGGTTGTCGGGTTGCGGGCCGCTCAATTTGTGTGGGCGGAGGTCGTGCAAAGCCGGGAACCGGACGCTGACGCGTTCCGGCTGATTTTTCGACAACTGGTGAGCTGCACGTCCAGTTCGCCTACTTGGCACTTCCCGAGCGGCTGGCGTTCCACCACTGTTTCCACTGCCGCTCCTCAAAGCCGAAGTCCTGGCCTGTCAGCGTTCGCAAGGTGGATAGTGTCGAGTGATTCTGCTCGTCACGCTGCACCGTGACCAGCTTGCGGCGAACAGGGGAGACCGGTGTGGTCTGCTGGTCGATCTGCGCTCCCTGGGGCAGTTGGCCGGTCAGGATCATGACCGCCACATCGGGTGGCAGGTTCGACGCGACGTTCCCTCCTGACATCTGGCCGGAAGGGCCGATCGAAACACTGTTTGACGCGTCGGGAGCCCAAACCCGGTATTTGTGGCGGGTGACGAGGGCATCGATCAGTGCGGGAACATGCGATTCGTCTCCCAACAGGGCCAGGGCGGCCGCGGCCCGGTTGACGATCGTGTTCAGGTCGTGCTTCAGGGCGCGAACCAGGTTGGCCGCAGCGTCGGCATGGTGTTCTTCATCCACGGCGCGGGCGGCAGCCAGCCGGACAAAGTCAATCTGGTCTTGCAGCATCTGGTAGACGAGCGGGGTGACCGTCTTATCGCCCCCGATCTTTCCCAGAATCTGGACATACATCAGCCGCTGATTGTCCGAAGCATCCTGGCTGAAGGCCTTGTAGAGGGCAGGGACGGCATTGGCGTCGTTGATGGCAACCAGGTTTCGCAGCCCTTCCGCGCGGCGATCCTCTTTGTCGCCGTCGATCCAGCCGTGCCACATGTTGACCTTTTTGTACCACCCCTTCTCGGCTTCGGACTCTTTTTCACTGGCGACGAGATGTTCCAATTCTTGAGGCAGGAGCCACCGTCCTTTGTACTTGACGTAGCCCCGCGAACGCATGATCTCGTCGCGCGTGGTCCACTCGCCTTCGTGCTGCACATGCCCCAGCCCGCGATGCGCCAGCACATGCTCGGGGTCGAGGGTGATGACCCGGTTGAGGTGGCGTTCCCGCTCCCTGGGCAGCGTGACTTCGCGGCACCATTCCGCCAGCTTCCATTGTTCTTCCACGGTGTCGGGGGTGACGCGCCGCCGCGTTTCGTATTCTTCCACCATCAGCCGGCGATGCACGACCGCCTGGACCAAAGCCTGCGAAACGGTGATCTCGGCCCCGGTGAGGGTCCGGATGGAGACGCGGTCTTTGTTGGCGGCCTTGAGCAATTGGCCGCGGATTTCGCCGCCATTTTTCAGTTGCACAACATCAGCGCGGGCAACCACTTGTGTGGCAAGCAGCAACACGATGGCCAGACCGAATTGGCGATGCATCTCGCCTCCCGTGGAACTCCACGTTGACAGCCACGGCGAACGCCGGAACTGGCGCGAATCCGCTTGATCCCTGTATCGTCGAACACAGCGGAGGCGCAGTTGAGAGATTCTACCCCCGTGCCGCTTGAGAATTCAAGAACTTGTTGAAGTTGACGGATTTTTCATGACAGCAACCTGTACACAGGATCGCCTGTGACAGGCCCCGTTGGTGAACATTGCGGACGGCACCAGTTGTTTCGTCAAAACATCACATCCGGGCTGTTGTCCGTCATGAGCTTCGCCGCGAGCGATTTCAATTCTGCATCGCCGCGGATGGCGGCAATGAGTTCGTTGCGGCTCATTCTGGATTCGACGAGGCGACCCAGCAGTTGCGCCCGCAATGACCAATAAGCCCGGCCTTCGCACCACCAGTTGACCTGATTCCAGAGCGCAACGGCCGTAATTGTGATCAGCAGATAGGCCCACCAGGTCGAAAACTGCGGCCGGTACAAGTGGATCAGAACGCAACTTCCGAGGGCCACGGCCGTCATCACCAGCGCAAACAGACAGCCGGTGGCGTTGTTGATGCGGTAGCTGGCGGACATCAGGAATCCGTAGAATTCGGGATCGTCTTCGCGCAGCGAGGAGACAACGGAATCGCCGTCCGCGCACTCCCGGACCTCGACATGACCATTCGTCTCGCTGACGTTCAGGTTGTCACCCTCCCGCAGGAGGGGGCTGACGGCGTTGACGATCTTTTGATATCGGGGTTCCATCGGACTGCCGCAATGCCGGTGCAGATAGGGAATGTCGTCGCTCTATCGTCTCAACCGATTCTGTTCTGTCAAACGTACCGATGGAACGCCGGAACGCCGCCGGGCATCCGCGTCGGATGAAGCGACTCAACGGGTTGCCGTTTGCTTACTTCGCAGCATGATTTCAACCTTAAAGGCCACCGCGCTGATCTTTGTCCATGAGATTTGATCTCAGCTTTGTCATTGGCACCCGATTGACCCTGGCGCGGTCAGTGACTACATTTCTTGAGATTCAAGGGGTGTTGTCATCGTCGAGCCCCAATGTGGCCGCTCAGCCAATGGCGATCGCCCCTTCGACTATCACGTCAGCAGCGAATCTTTCGGGCCAACAGGGAGGTGTGGTCACTGGTAATTCTTGCTTGCTGCAGAACTCCTGTCGCGGATGGGTGGGTTGCGCCGCCTTCCTCATTGACTGTCGGGGTTCCTCGCTCATTGCCAAGCAAAGCCCCTATTTCTGCGGGATTGCCTCTCCTTCCAACACCTGCATGCCGCCTGTCGGCGTCTCAATGTCACGGACCAACTGTCGACCATTCCGTTCGGTGGTTTAGACGCGTTCTTTGAAAGGAATCTTCAATGAGAATTCGCCCCCGTATCAGCCTCATCTGTGTGGCCCTGGCTCTCTCGCTGACCGCCACCCTTCGGGCCGACGATGAGAAGGTTGCGGCTCCCACGACGGCTGCTTCGGCTCCCGCGAATGACGCAAGGAAGGACGAAGCGGCCGCCATCACCAAAGCCAGCGACGCCTACATCAAGGCGGTCAATGACCGCGATCTGGCCGCGATTGCCGCGTGCTGGACGGAGGAAGGCGAGCACATCGGAGAAACTGGCGACACGCTTCGCGGTCCCGCCGCGATCGAGGCCGCCTACAAGGAGTTCTTCGAACGGTACGCCACCTCCAACCTCGAAGCCAAAGTGGAAAAGCTGCGGTTCCTCGGGAAAGACACCGCGATCGAGACCGGCACGTTTCATCTCAAGCACAGCGAAACGACCACCATCAGCGACTTTAGCGTGCTGTTCGTTCGTGAGGACGGCAATTGGAAAATCGCCATTGTTCGCGAACGGGCCAGCGACAAACCCGTGGTCACGGACATCAAGGAGCTGGCGTGGCTCGTGGGCGACTGGACGGGCACCATGGCCGACGGCGAACTGCATTGTTCCTACTCATGGGCCGAAGGCGAGAAATTCCTGCACAATCGTTTCACCCTCAAGCGTGATGGACAACCGGCGCTCGTGGGGCTGCAGATCATGGGCGTGGACCATGTGCATGGCGGGTTCCGCACCTGGATGTTTGATGTGAGTGGTGGAACCAGCGAGGGGCATTGGGCGAAGGACGCGGACCGCTGGGTGGTTGAAACCCGCTCCATTCACGCCGACGGCGTCGAAGGCTTTGCCAAGAGTCTGTTCATCCCACAGACGAAGGACGAATACACCTGGCAACCAGTGGAACGCACGACGGGTGGAGAAGGGAAAACGGCGGGAGCACCGATCAAGGTGGTGCGGGCCAAGGCCGTCACGGCGAAGGGGGAGAAGAACAGTGCGGAATCCACCAGCAAATAGCAGCTTTGCTGAGCCACGCCTCTTTTTCTTTTAACTGTTCCTCAGCCGGAGAACACCATGAAAAATCCACTCTGTCTGCCTGCGGCCCTGGCGCTATTGGCAGTGTGTGGCGTTGCCCAGGCACAACTGGTGCCGCCACGAACTTACGATTTCCGTGACTACAATCGCGGTGCGTATGGTCCGGACCGCGGCCGTTACGAAGACCGCGACCGTCGTGACTACGACCGCAGAGACAATAATCGGTGGGATTACGACCACCGCGACTACGATCGCCGTGACGACTGGCGTTACGATGATCGCCGCGACGTGGGGCCGCACGGCGGTTATGTGCCCGCACGCCCGGGAGTCACCACCACCAGTGGCTACCGCGCTCCTTCGGTGATTGGCTCCAATCCTGGCAACATTCGGTCGCAAACCAATGTCACGGTTGGTCCCAGCGGCCGGATCATCTCCAGCACGACTACCAAAACGGTCGAGCCGTACCGGATGCGGCATTATTCCCGGGACGACCTGCACGGGTATTCGGTGTACGCCCACCGCAACATCCCCAACCGGCGGATTTTCGACCGGGACTGGTACAACCGAAACCCAGGGACGTGGGCCTTCTCCAACCGGCCACAACAACGGTTCGCTGGCCGCGTCGACTGGGATGGCGCTTCGCGATACATCGGCATCAGCGGCCGCCCCATCGCGTATGATTATGGATCGACAATCGTTTACAACGGCGGCACCACATACCTGAACGGGCAGCCGCTGTGCTCAGTCTCCGACTATTCGCGGCAGGCGTTTGCCATCGCCGAATCGGGACGGCGGGCGAATGTCTCGATCAACGACGACTGGCAGACCCTGGGTGTGTTTGGATTGCTGCGCGATCAGACGGCCCCCGTCAGCCAGATGTTCGAGATTGCCGTCAACCAGAATGGAATCATTCGCGGCAATTACAATGACTCCCAGAATGGCATCGCCTACCCGATTTCTGGAGCGGTCGACATCCGTTCGCAACGCGCGGTGTGGATGATCGGCGACCGCAACCACGTCGTCTATGAAGCGGGCTACTACAACCTGATGCAGGAAGCCACGCCCATGCTGGTCCACTTCAATGACGGGCGGGAAGAACAAGTCACGCTGGTTAAGATCAATTACTGAGTCGTGGAAGCCGCTCGACTGGAATGAGTCTTTGAGCCCGGGGTCAGGCACTGACCTCGGGCTCGGCTTTTGTCAGGCCTCCAGAAGCTAGGGAATGGAGAAGATTCTCGGTACAATCTGGCTCCGTGCTGACAACAGATCCCCTGTGCCACGAGCCGATAGCCAATGCCCCTGCTGTGCGACCGTCCTGCCGAATTGGGTCCATGCCGTGAATCGCGGGGCTTGTCCCGCCTTGTGGTCTGCCTGCTGGCAGGCATCTCGATCACCTTGCTGGCTGGGGGCGCGCGGGCGGCGGACGCCCCCAAGAAAATCGTGCTGATCGCCGGGCCGATCACCGGGCACGGGAAGAACACGCACGAGTACGAGAAGAGCGTGATCCTGCTCAAGCATCTGCTGGACACGTCGCCCAATGTGCGCGGGCTGGTGAAGGTCGAGACGCATTTTCGTGGCTGGCCTGCCGACGAAAAGACGCTCGACGATGCCGACACCATCGTGATGATTTCCGATGGCGGCGACCAGAAGGCCGAGGACCATCCGCTGTATGTTGGGAACCGCCTGGAGGTACTGGAAAAGCAGATGCAGCGGGGCTGTGGCTTCCTGCAGTTCCACTGGACCACCTTTCATCCCACCCGTGTTCAAGACAAGATCATCGAATGGGCAGGCGGCTATTTCGACTATGAAAGCGGCACCGGGCCGCGCAAGTGGTATTCGGCGATCAGCACCTGGTCCGGGCCGGTGACTCTGCCCGCCACAACACACCCGATCAGCCGCGGCGTCAAGCCGTTCGAGCTGGAAGAAGAGTTCTATTACAAGATCCTCTTCCGCAACGGGGACAAACGGCTGGTGCCGATTGTCCAGACCCGTGTCCCCAATCTCGTTGACACCGATCAGCCCGTGCAGACAGTCGGCTGGGCGGTCGAACGGAAGGACGGCGGGCGGGGCTTCAGCTTCACCGGCGGGCATTTCTACCGCAACTGGTGGCTCGACGATTACCGCAAGCTGATCCTCAATGCCGTGCTTTGGACGGCCAAAGTCGAAGTCCCGCCCGAAGGCGTGGCTTCCACGCTCGACGAGCCGATCAAGGCGCTGATTGTCACTGGCCACAACCACCCGGCCCATGACTGGCGAAAGGTCACCGCCGCGTTGATTCCCGTGCTGGAGCAGGATCCGCGGATGCAGGTGGAGGTCATTGAAGACCCCAACGAACTCGCCGATGAAAAACTGCTGCGCTACAACCTCGTGGTGATGAACTACAGCAGTTGGGACCGCGCGGGGCTCAGCGAGGCGGCGAAGGTCAATTTTCTGACGTACCTGAAGAATGGCGGCGGCCTGTCGATCATCCACTTCGCCAATGGGGCTTTCACAGACACATTGCCCAACAAGGCATCGGACTGGGTGGAATACCGCACGCGGATTGTCCGGCGCGTCTGGGTGCATGGCGATGGGCGCAGCGGGCATGACGCCTACGGGCCGTTTCATGTCGAGCTGACTGCCTCGAAGCATCCGATCACCGTTGGTTTGCAGCCGTTTGACACCGTCGACGAACTGTATTTCAAGCAGGAGGGCGACCTGCCGATTGAGCCCCTGGTCTCGGCGGTCTCCAAGGTCACCGGGAAGAATGAGCCACTGGCCTGGGCGTACAATTATGAGAAGTCGAAGGTCTTTCAAACTCTGTTGGGGCACGCCGACATTTCCGTCCGGAAGGCGGCGGCGCTGATTCGGCGGGGCAGTGTGTGGGCGGCGGGGCGCGAACCGCTGAGCTTCGACCCTCCCGCGGAACTGACCGAGCACATGCTCTTCCGCTCGGGCAGTCCGTGGACCCCTGATGAATCCATGAAGCGTGCGGGATTAACGGACGCTGCTCCAGCAGCTCCGGCCAAACCGGCGGGTCCGCCGCTGGTGGAGGGCAAGTTTGGCAAGGGGCTGAACACCAGCTCGGGCGCGGCGTTCTTACTTGGGCAGGCGGCGTTTCGTGAACTGCCGCTGACGGTCGAATGCTGGGCCAAGCTCAACGGGACGCAAAGTTACAACATTTTGCTGGGGCATGAACTCAAGTCTTCGGGCACGCACTGGGAACTGTTCACGCAGCCCGGCTCGGGTGTGTTGAATGCGTATGTGCCCGGGGTTGAGCCCGACCACGTGCGGACGACGGTGAACCTGTGTGATCAGAAATGGCATCATGTGGGGATGGTGTTTGAGCCCGCACGGATCCGGTTGTATGTCGATGGCAAGCTCGCGGCAGACCAACCCGTCAAGGCGCGCGGCGCGGCCACGGTTGAGGGTGGCCTGGCGATTGGCAGCTTGTGGGGCCGTGAAATTGCCTGCGACGGCGTGCTGGATGAGGTGCGGATTCGCAGCGGTGCCCATCCGTTGGAAGGCGTCCCGGAGAAGCCATTGGAAGTTGACGCCGACACACAGGGGCTGTGGCATCTGGACGAGTTGAAGGACGGCAAGTTTTTGGACAGTTCCAAGCATGGTCGCAACGCGGCCCGCGAGCCGGACAAGACAGCGGCCGCAGGAAGATCGAACCCCGGCGACCACTTTGGCGAAGAGGCGGTCGGCTTCCGCTGGACTGAGGCGGACGCCAGGGACGACCGGTGGAAGGAGATGATCAACGGTCCGTTCTTCAGCGGCACGATTGCTGTAACGGTTCCTCCTTCCACTCCCGACGCCAAGGCATCGACACAGGTGACCAACAAGGGGTTGGTGGTTCGCGTGGGCGACATGGGGCAGGCGGCGGTCTGCTATGACACCGAACTGCTGCGAATGAGCGCCGCGTGGACCGGTGAGTTCCTGCATTATGGCGCGTTTCGCTTTGGCCTGCTGGAGCCCCAACGGGCCGCCGGGACAGTCCAGTTTGTCACACCGCACCTCCCCGGTTGGAGTGGCGATGGCAAATTTGCGGATCCTCGGCCAGCCAAGCCGTATGGCTCGCTGCCCCACGACGTGGCGCGGTATCGCGGTGTTCACCGTCATGGTCAACATGTGGTGCTGAACTACACGATCGGACAAACGGCAGTTTTGGAATCGCCCTGGGCGGTCACGGTCGAGGACACGACGCTGCTCACAAGAACGGTTTTGATTGGTCCGACTGCCGAACCACGGCACTTGTTGGTGGGACCGATGAAAACCAGGGTCCGCCTCGTGCGGCCCGTGTCAGGCGTGAGTCTTCTCACGCCTGATTCGCTTTTGGCCCATGGAAATCTGGTGGTTCAAGTCGCACCGAGTGCCGAGCCCCGTCAATTTCAACTGGTGCTGGGCGGCGAGACTCAAAACGCTGCACTGCTGGACCAAGCCGTGCAGCAACTCGCCTCCGTTCCCGAAGTGAGCCTGAAAGACCTGACCACTGCCGGACCGCCGCAATGGACGGCGGAGATTGTCACGCAGGGGACCGTTGCCGCGGACGATGCGGCGTATGTCGTCGACACATTGACCATGCCGTTTGAGAATCCGTACAAGGCCCTGCTGTTTGCCAGCGGGCACGACTTCTTCGCGAACGGCGATGCCGCGGTGTGCATGGTGCATGGTGACGTGTGGCGGGTCAGTGGGATCGACGACCGTCTGCAAAAACTGACCTGGAAGCGGATCGCCACCGGGCTGTTCCAGCCACTGGGGCTCAAGATTGTCAACGATCAGGTGTTCGTTCTGGGCCGCGACCAGATTACGCGGCTCGTGGATGCCAACGGCGATGGTGAGACAGATTTCTACGAATGTTTTAACAACGACGGCCAAATGACCGCCAATGGCCACGAATTTGCCACCTGTCTGGAGACCGACAGCCGCGGGCGGTTTTATTACCTGCGGGGCGACAGCGGCAGTGCCACGCAGCAGGACGGGTGCCTGCTGCGAGTGTCGCCCGATGGCGAGAAGCTCGAAGTGGTGGCCACCGGCTTTCGTAACGCCAATGGCCTGTCGGTCAGTCCCGGCGGCACGATCACCGTGGCTCCGCAGGAAGGGAACTGGACTCCCGGTTCGGCGATTTTTTCTGTCCGCGAAGGGGGATTTTACGGGGCGATGCAGTCGCACCACCGCGCCGTGCCACCCACCGACTTCGACAAGCCGCTGTGCTGGATCCCGCGTCTGCAGGACAACTCCAGCGGCGGCCAGACCTGGGTGACAGGAGACCGCTGGGGCCCGCTGAACGGCAGCCTGCTGCACTTCTCGTTCGGCACCTGCCGGATGTTCTCGGTCCTGCGCGAGCCGGCGGCCAGGGCGGGTGAAGTCGGCATCGCGGGCACGGTTCAATGGCCCCTGCAGTTCGACTCCGGCATCATGCGCGGCCGGTTTCGTCCGACCGATGGCCAGTTGTATGTCACCGGCCTGAAAGGCTGGGTCTCCAGTGCCGTTCGCGACGGATGCTTCCAGCGCGTGCGGTACACCAGCCTCCCGGTGGACCTGCCGGTGCAGGTCGCCACCCGAAAGAACGGGCTGCTGCTGAAGTTCACCAGCCCGCTGGACCGCGAGACCGCGGAAGACCCCGAGAATTTTCATATCGAGCAATGGAACTACCGCTGGGCGGCGGACTATGGCTCACCCGAGTTTAAACCAACGAGCCCGCAGGAATTGGGTCGCGACACCGTCGAGATCACGTCCGCCACGCTGCTGCCGGACGCGAGGACGGTTTTTTTGGAACTGGCAGAACTGAAGCCGGTCATGCAGATGGCGCTGAGCTACACGCTCCAATCCGCGGCGAGATCGAAACTCGAGCAAACGGTCAACCTGACGGTCCATGCCGTCTCGCCAGAGATCCAAGATCCGGCGACGCTCACGCGGCATGCACGGCCAGGGCTGTTGTCGGAGGAAGTGAGAAAAAGGCTGCAGCCAGGCCTCATGGCTCGCACTGGCGTCCCCTTTCCCCGCAACGGACCGAGTTCCACCAAAGTTCTCCGCATGGCGGCATTCGTTGACGAAGCGCCTGTCAGAGAAGTCGAAATGCATATTGAGGGATATTTGCGAATCCCGCTCAAGCAGCGAATTCGTTTTTCCGTCGAAGGCAATGGGACGCTCGAACTGAAAATCAACGGGCAGGCTGTCCCACTGAGCAGCATTCGGGAGGAAATGGCCGGCGGACTGATCTCGCCTCCGCCTGGTGTGGCCCTGCATGGCGGATTCAATCGACTTGAAGCCACCTATCGGGGCCCCCAGTCAGGCCCGGCTCAATGGCGTCTGTATTGGGGCAGCAAGTCCTTCGCCACCGAGCCGATTCCTCCGACAGCCATCTCTTACGAACTTGCCGAAGTCGCTTACAAACTCCGCGGAGTCGATTTTGATCCGTCCGCCGACAGGGGCGTGTTGCTCACCCTGTCACTCTGCTGCTTCCGCTGCCACCAGACGGAGAACGCCGCCATTGCCGCCGAGACCGCGCGGTTCGAAGCCCCGTGGCTCAACGACAGCACCAAACGGTTGTCGCGCGACTGGATATCCGCGTGGCTCAAATCCCCCGAAACCTACCGCCACCAGGCGCGGATGCCGCGCCTGTTCCACGATGCGGAAGGGAAGACCGAGCAGGCCCAGCAGATCGCCGATCTCGCCGCGTTTTTGGGAGGCGATCCACAAAGCCCTCAGGAGTCGCCAGCGCCCCCAACCGAACAGATTCGGCGTGGCTTGGAACTCTACGAACGCCTGGGATGCATTGCCTGCCATCGCCATACGCCAGCCACCTCTGAAGACGAGTGGCATCGGGTCAGCCTCAACGGAGTGCGGGCGAAGTTCCGCGCCGGACAACTTGAGGCATTTCTGTTGACGCCACACGAACATTCACCACAGACGAGGATGCCCGATTTTTCGCTGGCGACAGACGAAGCCGCCGCACTGGCGGCCTATTTGCGCTCCCGGTCAGACTTGACTCTGCCTGTCGCGGCGAAGGGAGATTCGGCACGTGGTCAACAACTGTTCGCCAAGCTGGCTTGCCAGCAGTGCCACCGCCTGGATCCCGTTTCGGCACTGCCTGCCCCGGAGCTGGCTCCCGTCGAGAAAACCTTTTTGCGAAGTTGTATGTCTCCGGATCGGGACGCTGGCGATCAAGACTTGGACGACAAGGCCCTGGAACTGAAGTCGCGGATGAGGAAGAAGCCACTGTTCTCGTTGTCGGATGAGCAGCGACGGGGGATCGGTTCATTCCTTGAGGGACACTCCAACGAATGGAAGCCCGAACCCGGGGAAACCTCGAAACGGCTGGTGCAGTGGCTCAACTGCACCGCCTGCCACGCCCGCGACGACACCGCCGCCAGGCTCCCGCTCATCCGTTCGGAAGACGGTGATCTGGGCCAGACGCCCGAGGTCTTTCCGAATCTCACTTGGGCCGGTGAAAAACTGCACGAATCGTGGATGGCTAACTTCATCGCCAAGCCCGCCAAAGTCCGCCCGTGGCTCACCGCCCGCATGCCCGCCTTTCCCGCCTATGCCAAAGATCTCGCCAAGGGCCTCGCCGCCCAACACGGCATTAACGAAGCGGTTTTCCCCGACTCGAACGGCCCAAACGACGCCTCCAATCGAAAATCAAAAATCGAAAATCGAAAATTGGGAATGCAGTTGGTCGGCAAGGACCAGGGGCTCGACTGCCGGCAGTGCCACGCACTTGGGACACAGCGAGCCACGGGCGACAAGGGGACGCTGATCGCCGAGGGGATCAATTTTGACCTGGTTCGCGAGCGGCTGCGGTATGACTACTACCAGCGGTTCGTTCTCGACCCGCCACGCTTCGACAGCGGCTCACGCATGCCTAAGCTGTCGCCCGATGGCAAAACGACGCCAGTCAAATCAGTGCTGGACGGCAATGCCCGGCGTCAGTTCGATGCGATCTGGGAATATCTGCAAAGTGAACGGAAAAATTGAGCCACCAGGTTGTCGCCTGCGTTGGTTGCTGGAGCTGACCGGTTTGGTCAGTTTCCTCTGGATCAGCCGGAACGCATTAGCGTCCGGTTCCGAATCTCGCGCGAACGCCGATTCTTAGTGAGACGAGAACCGGGGCCTAATGGCCTCCGGCTGATTGACGAACCCCATCTTGGAAAGCTGGACAGACGTGGGGGGCCGATGCGTCAAATTGACTGTTGCCACCTGCCCCATATAATTCACCGGAGAATTGGGGAGCATTCCAGCTTCTGGACTTCTAACCCACTCACAGCGGAAAATCTTACAGGTGCGATTGAACATGCGCCCCACACAGCGTTCTTCTCGCCCCTTTGCCTTGCCCTCGCATTGCTGGTCATCGCACCCGTTGGCGTTGCTGGTCAGCATTACGATTCTTATCGGCAGCCTGCAGGCTCAACCGGGGGCCGAGCCACCGCCCAACGCCGCTGCTGGCAACAGGCCAGGGGAAGTGCTGGGACAATTTGTCAGCATTACGAACCCCGTGGACGAGAAGGCCTACAACACGGTCAGCAGCATCGCCAAGGCCCTGCGTGACCGCGCCGAACAGGAACACCGCCAGGCGGTGCTGATCCTGCAGATCCCGCCGGGGCGGACCAGCCTGTCACACCAGGTGCTGGGACTGGCCAAGGTCATCGCCGAGCAGAGTTCGGCGTTGAAGACCGTGGCGTGGGTTCCCGAACCAATTCGCGGCAACCATGGCATTCTGGCGCTCGCCTGCAATGAGATTGTGATGGGCTCCGAGTCTTCCATCGGAGGCCTGGAGTTGACCGAGGCGGATGCCGCTGAACGGGCGTTCGTGGGCAAACTCTCGGAGGCCCGCCGGAACGGAAAGATCAATCCCGGTCTAGTGGAGGGGTTGCTGGATCCACAGAAGCAATTGATCTGGGTGAAGTCGGAAAAGGGGATCGACATTGTCTCGCCAGAGGCGCTCAACGAACGGGTGCGGGCGGGAGAGGTCATCCAACGGACAGTCGTGTTTCAGGAGGCAGGGACCGGCACGCCGATCACCAGTGAGAAGGCGCGGGAACTGGACATTCTGGCCACGCATGTGCTGCCAGCCGACGCCGATGAGCACGACGTGACTCAGAAGTACGGATTCTCCAAAAACGCCATCGGCGATCCCGAAGCGGCTTCGTCTGTCTTCGAGATTGTCATCCGGATTGACGAAGTCATCGACCCCGTGGCTCATCAATTTGTGAACCGCCAGATTGAACGGGCCGTCACCGCGGGCGCGAACCTGATCATTTTCGAGATTGATGCACCCCAGGGCGACTTCTACGAGAGCCTGTCGCTGGCCGACGCCATCTCACAGCTTTCGCGGCGGAAGATCCGCACCGTCGCCTACGTGCCGCATCAGGCCACCGGCATGTCTGCCACACTGGCCCTGTCCTGCGATGAAATCTACCTCGCCCCGCAGGCGGAATTTGGCGACATTCAGATTGAGAACGGCGGGTGGAATGCCCAGGCCCCCGACAAACTGCAGGTGGCGCTCACCGCCAAACTGACGGAATTGGCCGAACGGAAGCACCGCTCGCCAGCCTTGGTGCTCGCCATGGCGGATGACAAAACCCCGGTCTACGAAGCCACACACAAGGAACTGGCCGATGTTAGATACCTGACCGAGGCGGAGCTGGAAAAAGAGGGCGACAAATGGGTCAAGGGGGCGGTGGTTCCCGAGACCGATCGGCAAAAGCGGCTGGTGTTGACCGGTGAACGGGCGGCCCAACTGCAGCTTGCCGAAACTCCGGTCGACGACTTTGAAATTCTCAAGCAACGGCTGGGAATCGATGCCAGCCGTACTGTCCACATCGCCCAGCGAACCTGGGTCGATTCGCTGATTTTCGTGCTGAACACGACCGAGGTGACGGTGATGCTGTTCCTGCTGGGAATGGTCTTCGCCTACATGGAAGTCCATTTCTCCGTGGCCCTGTTTGGCATCTGCTCTTTGGTCTGCTTCACGCTGTTCTTCTGGAGCCGCTTTCTCGGCGGCACCGCTGGGTGGCTGGAAGTGTTGATGTTCCTGTTGGGCATTGGTTGCCTGGCGTTGGAACTGTTCGTGCTGCCGGGCTTTGGGGCGTTCGGCATTGCCGGCATCGGGTTGGTGCTGTTTTCATTGGTCTTGGCCAGCCAGACCTTTGTCCTCCCGGCATCGCGGGGCGATTTGATGGGCCTGGCGAAAAACGTGGGGGCGATCACAGGCTCGGTGGTGGGGGTGATCGTGTTTGGCGCGCTGTTCAGCCGCTACCTGCCGAACATTCCGTTCTTCGAAGGATTTGTTCTCAATCCTCCCGGAGACGAGACCGTAGAGCCCAAGCTCGACCCGGTCTTTCTGGGCGAACAGACGCTGGCCCAGTCCGTGCTGGAACGCGACACTTCGCTCGTGGGTCAGACCGGCGTGTCGCTCACTCTGCTGCGTCCGGCCGGCAAAGCCCAGATCGGCGACGCGTACATTGATGTGGTGAGCGAAGGCGTCTTCGTCCCTGCCGGTCGACAGCTCGAAGTTGTCTCCGTGGAGGGCAACGTGGTGGTGGTCCGGGAACTCGCCTGAGTTACCAGAGTCCCTTGGGTTCTTCGTCGGCAAACGGGTGCAGCGCTCCCAGCAGTTTTGGTTTGGGGAGCGCATTGATGGCCACCTCCGCCAGTTGAAAATCGGAATCGGTCGTGATCTTGAAGTTCAACGACGAGCCTTCCACGACGGTCACCGTCCGGCCAGCCTGTTCCAGCAACTGGGCTTCGTCGGTGGGCTGAAGGGTGCCCTGCTTCGCATACGCCTCCATCAGCCAGTCGCGGCGAAACACCTGTGGCGTCTGGGCGGCCCACAAGCCGGCGCGGGACACTGTTTCTTCGATGGAGCGGTCGTCACGGACGCGCTTGAGCGTGGCCGCAATGGGAGTCGCGAGGATGGCCGCCCCCGATTGGGCAGCGGCCTCGAAGACGGCATCAATCCACGGCTTCACCAGCAGTGGGCGGGCGGCGTCATGCACCGCCACGAAGTCGGCCTCCGGCCGCACCCGGGCCAAGGCGTTGCGGACGGAATCGGCTCGCTCCGCGCCGCCAGCGATGACTTCGATGTTCATGAACGCCAGATTGGCCTCAAACTTCTCCTTGAACCAGTCCAGGTCTTCGGGAGAGACCGCGATCAGCGTCTGGATCACGTCGTCGCGGTTGACGAACAGTTCGGCGGAGCGGAGCCACACGGCCCGGCCCTGAAGTTCGACGAACGGCTTCTTACGCTTTTGCAGTTTGAAGCGTGTGCTCTTGCCGGCTGCGGGCAGGATGACGGCGTACTTCGGCATGGCTTTGATCAGTCCGTTGGCAGTTCAGTCCGTTGGCAGTTCAGTCCGTTGGCAGTTCAGTCCGTTGGCAGTTCAGTCCGTTGGCAGTTCAGTCCGTTGCCTGTCGGTTCGTTGGGGGGAGGCAGATGTCGGAATGGTTCAGTGGTCGCGGCTGAATCCGCCCGTGTCATGGTCGGCTTCGCCTTCCGGGCGGTCGGTCAGCGTCGAGTCTGCCGTATCTTCGACGACCGAGGCCTCGTCCTCCAGCAGCTCGAATTCAAAGGGATCGTCCTCTTCAAATTCGAGGTGAAAGCGGCTGTCGCCAATTTGGACCAAATCTCCCGACTTCAAAACCCTTGTCTTAAAAATCGGCTTGCCGTTCACCTTGGTTTTGTTCTTGCTGCCCAAGTCTTCCACAATCAACTGGATCCCCTGGCACGCCAGCCGCACATGCCGGTGGCTCACCGTCGGATCGTCCAGCACGATATGACAGTCCGGATCGCGCCCAATGATGAGCGGCCGGCCATCCAGGGGAAATTTCTGACCGGCCAACGGTCCCGTGATGGCGTGCAAGAGTCCGTTCATGGTCCATCTCACATGTCGATTGAAATGCCGCAATATTCCGTGCCAGTCCAGGACAGGTGTGGAAAATGCTAACAAGTTGGCGGAGCTAAGTCTTGCCCAGAGACTTTGCCCCCCGCCCGTGCGCCCGTGCTGTGACAGCGACATCCGACGGCTTCGGTCCTCTGAACTTGATTCTCATAAGCATTACGCCTATAGTCGTAGGCGTAATGCTTATGACTAGAGTTCAGGAGCGATCTGCGTGACTCGACGACCGCAATCCGTGACGGACGCCGAACTGGCCGTACTCAAAGTCCTGTGGAAGCGCGGGCCGCTGACGGCCAAGGCGATCACCACCGAGCTTTATCCAGATGGCGCGGAATCTGAATTCGCGTCGGTGCATTCCTTTCTCCAGCGTCTGGAGCGCAAGGGGCTGGTGGAACGGGACCGCAGCGCATTCGTGCACTCGTTTTCGGCCACGGTCACGGCGGCGGAGGTCGCCAGTCAGGAACTGGATTCTCTGGTGGAGCGGTTGGGAGAGGGCTCGGTCGCGCCCTTGATCATGCAGCTCGTGGAACAAAAGCGACTCAGCGCGAAGGAAGCCACGGCGATCCGCAAGCTGCTGGAAAAGTATTCAAAATAAGCACGCGGCGGCCGGCATTCGGCTAGTTTCCGCCAAGAGAGGTGCCTTGTGACCTGGTTGATCTCCTGCGGCCTGCAGAATGTCGCCATCGCGCTGCTGCTGGCTGTTCTGGTGTGGTGCCTGACCCGGCTCCGGAAGAATCCGCCTGTCGCACACCTGATGTGGCTGCTCGTGTTGCTGAAGCTCATCACCCCGCCGCTGATCAGCTTTGAGGTATGGACACCGTCCGAGAATCCCTCCGTGACGGGCATCTCCCAGACGGCGGATCGTGCAGAAGCGGGGCTGGAACATTCGATCGGTGTTTCGCGGGCTGACGCCCCCATGGCGGTAGTGGCCGCCGGCAAAGCGAACGCCCCTCCCCCTGTGGCGGACATTGCCCACGGTCAACAGTCGCGGCCTGCCGCATCACCGCGTCCCATCATGGCGGAGGCCTGGCATGCGCTGAGTCCCCTCCTGCTCTGGAGCTGGATCGCGGGAACATTGCTGATGACACTGCTCACGGGCGTTCGCAGCGTTCGCTTTCACCAACGGCTGGCCGGAATGCTGCCCGCGTCGCAGCGCCTGCAAGACCTCGCCGCCGATGTGGCCGGGCGGATGGGGTTGCGGCAAATTCCCCAGGTGCGCGTGGCTGACGGCACGTTCGCACCGCTTGTCTGGTGGGCCGGGCGGCGAGCCACGGTCGTGCTTCCACGCCGAATGCTGGACTCGTTAACCGAACCGCAAATCGCGATGGTGCTGGCGCATGAGCTGGCTCATCTGCGCCGACACGACCATTGGGTCCGGGTCATCGAATTGCTGGCCGCGCTCCTGTACTGGTGGAACCCGATGGTCTGGTGGGTGCGGAGGCAACTGCACGCGGTGGAAGAACAATGCTGCGATGCCTGGGTGGCGTGGATCTATCCCGACGGCAATCTGGACTACGCACAATGCCTGTTCCAGGCGGTCGAGATCCGGTCCTCGCAAGTTTCGCCGCTGACGCTGGCAAGTCCGTTTCTGAATCCCCACACCCTGAAAGAGAGAATCGAGATGGTCCTGAAAAATGGCACGCCGCGGACCGCAACTCGGGGTGCGGTGCTATTGCTGCTGATCGCCGCGGTGCTGGTGATCCCCACGGGACTGCGGAGCGGCGGGCCACGCGTAGCCGCCGCCCCGCCGGGTGCCAATGCCAGCGAGCGCAAAGCGGGTGAGCCCAAAGCGGGTAACCCGGCACGGGCCACGGCTCCGGCTGCGGAGGCTGCTGCCGTTGCACCAATCGCCAAAGCCTACCTGCCGTTTCAAGGCACCTGGTCCATTGAGTCTTATGGCTCCCTGAAGTGGCCCGCCGACGGGGACGAAGCGCGATCCTGGCGTTGGACAATTCGCAACCAGGAAATCTCCTGGACCCGTCCGGGACGGGCAACGGTCAGGCTGTCCTTTGTTGTCGATCCCGCATTCTCCCGGGACCCCAAGAAATGGCCGAATGACATCGAATTGACGGTCCTTGACGGTCCGGACAACGGACAGAAATGTCTGGGAACGTTTTATTGGTTTGCTGACACGGAAGTCCTGTGGCTCTGTTTTCGGGAGCCCGGCGCGAAGGCTGGCCGGCCCACCGGCATGAGTTTCAATGGCCATGACCAACAAACACTGCTGGCTTTGCGGCCCGCCAGTCCCGAGTCTGAAGCCACACCGTCAGCCAAGGCCCCACCCGTTGCCGCGGCCGGCGGCAGCCCGCTGGCGACGGAGCTGCAGGTGTTTCAGGGAACGTGGGGCTTCGGTGCCTGTGAATCCGTCTTATGGTCCGCCGAACTTGCCGAGCTGCAAAAATCGTGGAGCTGGGAAGTCAAAGGCCAGGAAATCACCTGGATCCGCCAGGGGCATGATCCTGTCCGGCTGTCCTTCTCGGTCGACCCGAGCAAGACTCCAAACGAAATCAATTTCACATTTCTCGACGGACCGGACCAAGGCGAAAAATGTCTGGCAATTTACGAGTTCGAGCGGAATAGTTTGTGGGTGAATTTGAATGAGCCAAAGGCAAACCTGGACCGTCCGACAAAGATGAGTTTCCGGTCTTACGAGAAACGCTCCATGCTCATTCTGCAGCGCAGGATGCCGGCTCCGCCACCAGGCGAGCCACGGCCCGCGAAGGTGACGCCAATCCCCGTGGCTTCCGTCCCTGGACCAAAGCCTCCCGGTTTGGAGCCCATGTCGTTCAAGGGATTGCATGACATCGAAGCGTTCGATTCAGAAAAATGGGTGGCGACGCCAGCGGATTACGCGAGCTGGACATGGAAATTCGACGGGCGGGAGATCCTCTGGAACCGTCCGAACCACGAACCGCTCCGCTTGTCTTACACCGTCGACACAACGACGTCGCCCTGGCAGATCGACCTGACTTTCCTCAACGGCCCGGACAAGGGGGAACAATGCCCGGGAATCTTCCAGTGGTCGAGACACCGGATGCTGATCTGGTTCAAAAACCCCGGAATCAAATCGGGGCGTCCCAAGAGCATCGTGCCGCTAAAACCGGGAAGCGAACAGACCTCCCTCACCCTCGTTCCCGCGGAAGTCTTGCCCATCGCCGATGAACTTCAGGCACTCCAGGGAACGTGGAAATTCGCCATCTACTATTCAGACTGGTGGCCCGAGCGGATCAGCAACCCTCCCATCACCTGGTCCCCCTGGCGCTGGACCATCAAGGGCAATGTGATCCGCTGGAGCGGCATGAAGGTCGACGATGTGCGGCTGTCGTTCACGCTGGACCCGTCCAAGTCGCCGCGGCAGATCGACCTGACCTTCCTGGATGGGCCGCACAAGGGTAAAAAACTGCGAGGAATTTATCAGTTTTATGCCGGAGATGGCTGCAACATCTGCTTCGCCGACCCGGAAGCGAATGTCGATCGTCCTACGGAAAACTCCTATTCCACGAACGAGGGCCGCACGATGGTCTCGATCGAGAAAGTCGAGCCCAAATAGCTTCTACACGCTCATCTCTCGCCACAGGCGAGCCATCACATCGGTCGAGTCTTTTCCCGGGGCCTGCGCGGCGTAGGCCATGCGGGCGTAGATCTGAGCCATTTGCTGCACGTCGTTGGCCATTAGCGGCACCTGCCGGGCAATGGTGTCCGCGAACTCCAGCGGGGTTTGCTCGGGGCGGCGCGGCAGATTGTTGTCAGCCGCCCATGCCTGCAGGGCGTCGAACGTGAGCCGCACCAGTTCTGCCGGTTTGAGCCTGGAGGCACGTCCGGATGCGAACGGATCCTCGAAGCTGGAGAAGGACCGCACGGGCAATGCCGGTTCCAAATTTTCCGCGTCATCTGCTGCCGCTGCTGGCCTGCCCCGCAGGCCAAACAAACCGCACAGTTCGGCCCAGATCCGCGACAACCCCTCCAGGAAAGTCCTCCAGTTGCGCCAGACGAACCAAGCGGCAGCCACCGCCAGCACGGCCCAGAAAATCCAGCGTCCAAACACCGTGAGCCACTCACCCATTTTTGAAAACAATTCTGACGGGCTAGGAGGCGGCTCTTTGGCGGGCTGGTCCTGTTGCGGCAATGGCTGCGGCGCTTGCTGTTGCTGCTGCTGACCCTGTTGTTGTTGCGGTGGCGGTTGTTGTGGCTGCGGACCTTGTTGGGGCTGGCCCTGCTGAGGCTGGTCGGGCTTGGGCGGTTGTCCCTGTTGTTGCGGTTGTGCCTGCGGTTGATTTTGGGGGGCGGCGTTTGGATCCGGTTTCTGCCCGGCTTGAGGATCCGCTGGTGGTTTGTCTTTGGCGTTGGCCGGCGGTGGCTCGTCGGCCTGCATTTCGGGCGGAGGTTTGCCCGCGTTGGCCTGCTGCTCGGCGGGCTGATCGGGCATGTTCTCCGGAGGTACGGCGGGATTTTGGTCGTTCTGTGCGTTTTGCTGGTCGGGATTTTGAGCGCCTTCATCAGGCTTGCCGTTCGGATCCTGCTGCTTCCCCGGCTGCGCATTGGGATCCGGCCCCTGCGGCGGCTGCGCAGGATTGTTGCCGGCTGGCCCCTCGGGATTGGGTGGCTGGGCGGGTTGATCGGGCTTTCCTGGCTGCCCCTTCCCGGCAGCACCCTCACCCTTTTCGCCGCCATCCCGCTGGAAGGCGTGCTTGGACGCTTCCCCCAGTTGGGCGACTTGCTTGAATAGATCGGTCGGAGCGGCTGAACTGTCCGGCCGGGGCAGGAGCAGGGCGAGGCCGAGAATCACCCCGATCAGCACGAGTCCCGTCGTGAGCCACGAAAGCGTCATGGTGGCGGGCATGGTCAGTTTGCGCTGTCGCAAATATCGCCGCAGCCCCAGAAAGCTGGTGGTCAGCAGCAGCCCCAGCGACGCGGCGACATAGATCATCAACAACTGAAAGGCGAAATTC
Source organism: Planctomycetaceae bacterium (assembly GCA_021732845.1). Taxonomy (GTDB): domain Bacteria; phylum Planctomycetota; class Planctomycetia; order Planctomycetales; family Planctomycetaceae; genus JAKFUF01. The sequence continues at coordinate 81,809 of JAKFUF010000062.1, forward strand.
CGGCGGGCCGTGTCCGACGCCGGAATTCTCAACTGCCCCAATCCGAACAGCGGCAGCGCGGCGAGCGCGAAATAAACGACCCACACGCCTGGGGCTCGATTTTTCTTCTTCCCAAACCAGCGCTGCAACCACCCCGAGACAGGATCGCCGGATTCTCTCGCATCGTCATCGGGCACCTGCTCGCCCTGGTCCATGCCCGCCGACTGCAACAGGCCTACCCCGGTGGCGTCCTCCGAGTCGTCGATGAGGGTGCAGTCGAACGTGAGCCGGTGAATCGACCACCAGATGACGGCGAGTATGGCCAGCGCGGCAAGCGCCCCGTCGGGTGCGAGCCGAAAACAGGCGAGCCCCGTGGCGACGGCCAGCCCGCCTCCCAGCGCCATCGCCCGTTCGGTTCCCTGTTCAATCGCCACCCGCGACACGAGGACCGAGGCAAAGACAAACCAGCCCAGGATCCAGCGCGTCCGCTCGGCATACTGACCGGCCGCATACTGTCCCGAATAAGCCAGCTCCAGCAGAAAGAACGCGAGACTTCCGGCCACCGCCATGATCAGCACCGGGCTGATGGCGATGACGACATAATCCGCGAGCGACTTTTCCAGCCGAACCCTGGCCATGGGAGGAACTCAGGGGTGCAACAAAATTGACCTCAACCAATGTGGATCTTGTCAGGAAGGGACTGATGCCACAACGATTCTGGTCTAAAGAATTTCAGATCTCAGATTTCACCGTCGGTGAGCTGAGCTGAGGCCTGACAGTGAAATCTGAGATTCTTAAGACCGACCACAAGGATCCATCACTCAACCGACCCGCATGATCTGCAGCCAGTGGCGGATTTGTCATTGGTTCACAGCCAATCTTGTCTCACGCTGCCCTTCGGCAAGGTCATCCCACCTTGGCAGGTTTGGCGGTGCCCTGGTTCGCCGGTCGGGCGAGGTTGCTCTTCCGGCGGCGTTTGATCTCGTCTTCGATTTGCTTCAGCATGCCGCGCCGCCGTTCGAACATCGCCTTCATGGGGTAGTTCTCGGGAATCGGCTCGTTTTGCAGGCCGAGGGCCTCGCGCCATTCGACCAGCGCCACCATCATGTTCTCGATCAGGTCGTCGTCGTCCATCAAGTCCCGATGGAAGCTGAGGGAGAGTTCGAACTTCTCCAGACCAGAATACAGCAGCCGGGCGGCTTCTTTTTCGTCAGCGGCAAACAGCGCCTGCTCGCCGTTGTACAGTTCGCGGTGGGCTTCGACGATCGAGCGGCGTTCGATCCGACGTTCCAGTTTCTGGTTGTCGTTCGTGCCACCTTCGCCGTTCTTCGCTGCCACGATCGGTTCGAAGGGAATCGCCGTGGTGTTCCATGTCAGCTTCACGGCGGGGACAGGCTGGGTGACAACCTCGGCCCGAATCGCGTCGAATTCTGGGTCTCCAGCTTTCTTCCACAGCTCGACCAGCGCCTTGGCCACGTCGGCCGGATCGCCAGACTTGGCGGTCAGGGCACGTGTCTTCCCGTTCAGCGTGACCGTCAGCATGTCGCCGGGCTCGACTTCAACCGGAGTGAGGATGTCGATGTTGCGTTCGGATTCCATCAGGATCCGGGCGCGCCAATAGGGGTAGTTCGTCATCTTCCAGTACTGTTCAATCCAGCGCGACTTGCGGGAATCGTTGCGGAGGATTTTGCGGTCAGCCTCGGCCTGCCGCGCGAATTCTTCACCGGACGTTTCGAGCTTGATTTTGCCGGCCTCGGTTTCGATTTCATCCTGGCCGTAGATCGTGGTCCAGTCGATGAACGACTGTGCCCAGGCTTCCTGAGCGACTTCGTCGAACAGCCCTTCTTTCTGCAGAGCCTGGGCGTACTCGATCTGGGCGCGCATCGGTGAGCCACGGAACAACTCGCGGGCCATGATGTGCTGGTTGGCACGCCCTTCCGTCTTTGCCGCCAATTCGCGTTCGTTGGCGTCCGTCAGCCAGCCTTTGGCGACGAGCCAGTTGTCCTTTCCGAGTTCATTCAGCTCGGTGTCGTAACCCAGTTCGAACCGTTTCTTTCGCTTGCGAAAGTCGGGCTCCGGGTCGTTCGGATCGGGTTCGGGATCGGGATACGGGGTGCCAAACTGGTCGTGGCCGCGGAAGTAGTTGCGAAACTGCCGCCACTCGTCGGACCGGCCAATCTTGTGACCCGTCCAGTGACCGAGATACCAATAAAGTTCGGGGTGCCGCTGGTTCCGGTCGCGGCCCTTCTTGATGAACTTGATCCCTTCCTTGACCCAGTAATACCGGTCCGACACCGCGTCCCATTCCTGGGAGACATTGTAGGCCAGATTCCAGCCCTGGAAGTTCCAGACTTTCACATAGTGCGGCTGGAGCAGGATGATCGAATTCGTGGTGGCCCGCATTTCGGCCCACTCTTTTCGCTTCTGTTGCTCGATCGCTTCCTGCCAAAGCTGGCTCGACGCCAGGCCACGCATCCCCAGCAGCACCAGATTCATGGTCGAGCTGGCGGGGTCGACATCGCCCAGTGAGGTCTCCCCCAGCTCATAATCCGCCCGCATCCGGGCCAGCTCGCCCACGAGGCGCTCTTGCTTGCCCGTTGCGCCGGCAGGCATCCCGAGCCACACGATCGGGCCGATCAGCACGATCATGCCCAGCAGATACAGCATCTTGCGCTGGAAGGACGACAGCGAATTCATGGCAGAAAACTCAGAGAATGATTCAATGACCAATGTCCCAATGACCAATGCTTTTGACCAGCGCTGTTTTTTGTGGCATTGGTCATTGTTTCATTGGTCATTAGGTCATTGCGAAGCTACTTCGCTTCCAACTCACGCATCTTCAGTGCGACGTGCCCGATGAAGATCCACGGGATCGCGAATCCGATGCTGATCAGCATGCACGGGAACACGACGTTGTCCCAGGGCACATCCAGTCCGTTGCTGATGTACGGATCCATGTTGAACAACTGGAAGTCGGGAATCACCAGCCGGATCACCCGCAGATAGTATTGCAGCGGCAGGTCCGCCAGATACATCGACTGGGCCTGAAATTTTGTCAGCGGCGTCGTCGGGTTCAGGTGATTGACGATGCGGTACATGCTTTCCAGCGGACCGCCGCCGGTGCCCGTGCTGGTCGACAAAAAATCGAGGAACGGCCGGATCAGATACCCGAGGGCCAGCACCTGCAGGGACAGGAACATCGCCACGAACGACTTGACGAACGTGCTGCTGCACACGCCCAGCACCACGATGATCAGCATCCGCAGAGCCACGCCGATCAGCGATTTGGCGTAGCCTTCCAGGAACGTGCGGCTTTGCAGGCGAACCATCAGGTCGGTGCGGGCCATGCCGAGAAACTGTGCCCCCGTGAGGCAGCGGGCTTCGATGCGCATCGTGCCGTCGTGCATCACGTCCTTGAACAGGTCAATCTTTTCGCCTTCCTTGGTCTGCTGCGACCGGGGAACCGCGACGACGTTGCTGCGGAACTCGGAGACTTCGAAGGGAGGCAGCGGCACTTCCAGCCGCTTGTAGGCATACTGCACGCCGTCGATCCCCTTGAGCACCGGGGAGAGCAGTTCGTCAGTGGGCGGCGCCCGCAGGATGACACGGCCTTCGTCGGGCTTCTTCGGATCGGCCACGGCAGAGGCGACAGAGTCCGTCAGCCAGGGATACTTCGACCGGTCGGCACTGTTCAGTGCCTGGGCAATCTCCCGTGCGGCGGCTTCGGGTGTCGAACCAGCGCTCACTTTGATCGACTGTTTGATCGCCCCTTGTTCCAACTCCAGCGTCCCCCCTGCCTTGGCGGCCGCGGGAGACACGGTGATTTGTCCATGTTCATTGATCAGCACAAACTGGCACAAGAGGCCCCGGTCCAGATTTCCCTTCCAGGTCCGAAACGCCTGGAAATGTGATTCCATCGTGACACCCGCATCGGTTTGGGCATCGGTGACAGACCGCCACTGGGGGTACGAAAATTCCCAGATCGCGCGGGCCTTTGTGTTGCCTTCGATGAACGACCGCAGCATGAATTCGTCACCGACGTTCACGCCACCCTTGCTGTTGACCTTCCCCTCCCGGTCGCGAAACGTCATCGGACCATAGATGGGCACGCGGGCCTGCAATTGCACACGCGACGCGGGCGGAAGCATTCGCAAGATCCAAACATAGCCGATCGCGCCGGTCACCAGCAAAATGGTCATGCCGACGAAGAAGTAGCCAAAGATCCGGCCCAGGACGATCTCATGCTTGCGGATCGGCTTCGTGACTACCGTGTGCAGCGACCGGGCTTTGATGTCTTCCGGCAGCCCCATGCACGACAGGATCCAGATGATCAGAAACAGCGGCCAGGCGATGGTGCGGACCACGAAGGACACATAGACCTTCAGGGCCAGTTCCGCATCGGTACCGGTGTCCGTCATGAACCAGCCGGCGAACATGTACAGGATGCCGAAGATCACGAATACATACAGCACCTTCCGCCGCAGGGCTTCGAGGATGGTGAGCCGCATGATCGCGCCGATTCGGCGGAAGGATGTCCCCGCCCAGTCGCCGAGGGCATCGCTGACTCCCGTCGTGAAGATGCCCACGCCGGCGGTCCCATTGGCGAAAATACTGGTCGCGAACAGGGTCACCAGCGCGATCAGCGTCAGAATGCCGACCACCGCCCCCCATTGTCCCAGGGAGAGGAGATAGTTGAACGGCTGAGGATCAAACGACAGCATCGAACTACCCGCGAAGATAATCTGCGAAAGCGTGGCTCAGTGAGCCACGGAGAAATTGCGACGGTACGATTTGGGAGCGACGCGAACTGGTGCCGGCATCAAGTCGCCGACTTGGCGGTTTCCGGGGTGACGAACCGCTGACCAGGACGAGCGGCGCTTTCCCGCACAGTCTTGATGAACAGGTCTTCCAGATTCGTGGTGGGATGGTCGACTTCCAGGACCTCGCACCCGTGTCGGGCGACGATCGCTTGAATTTCAGCGATGGCGGCCTCGGGCAGTTTGGAGGTCTTCACCTGGGTCACGCCCTGGTCTTTCAGCAGATCCTGCACGCGGCCAAGCACCTTCAGCTCGCCCTTGTCCAGAATCGCGATCCGGTCGCACACGTCCTGGACGTCCGCCAGCAGGTGGCTGCACATCAGAATCGTCTTGCCTTCGCTTTTGAGGCGAACAATCAGATCCTTCATGTCGCGGGAACCGATGGGGTCCAGACCGCTGGTGGGCTCGTCGAGAATGATCAGGTCGGGATTGTTGATGAGTGCCTGTGCCAGCCCGATGCGGCGCGTCATCCCCTTGGAATACTCCTTGAGCTGCCGCCGCTTCGCATCCTTCAAACCGACCTGTTCGATCAGTTGCTGCGACCGCGCCTTCCGCGTGGCGGTGTCCATGTTGAACAGCCGGCCATAAAAGTCGAGCGTTTCTTCGGCGTTCAGAAACCGATAGAGGTACGACTCTTCCGGCAAGTACCCGATTTTCTCGTTCTTGCGGACATCGGCGGCGGGCTGTCCCAGAATGGTGATGTCGCCCTCAGTCGGGAACAACAGTCCCAACAGCAGCTTCACAGTGGTCGTTTTGCCAGAACCGTTGGGACCGAGCAGGCCGAAGACTTCACCCTTGTTCACGTCGAGGCTGAGCGAGTTGAGCGCCCGCACCTTTTTTCGGCCCCAGAAATCCCGGTAGATCTTGGACAGATTCCGGGCCGAAATGACCACATCCGACATGAGAGACCCCGAGAAACCTGTTAAATGTGTGCGATACCCGGAACGAGCCGGCGATAACCTGCCCAGCCCGCGGCATTTGTTCCGAACTGACGAAAGCGCAACGACGACGCTTCGACTTACGCTGGATTGTTCATTCGCGTTGGAAGGTGGCAGAAACAGACATTCTGCGGTCTTTCCGCCGACTTCCCACCCGCGCACCCCGCCAGAAGAAGGGCAGGTGGCTATGCTAAGTCTCCGGCCGCGCGGACGCAAGCAGCCATCGGCGAGACCTGCCGTCCAGCGCCCAACCGCGACGGAAATTGTCGCGCGTGCGGAACAATGCGGTGAGGGCAGCTTTCCGGCCTGTGCCACGGAATTGGATTTGAGCGACATGGTTCCTGACACTGTCGAAAGGCCGAGCGTGAATCTTCGTCACGATTCCGCTGCATGCCTTTCGGGAGTACACTGGCAGGGTGGCTCAAACGTCCGGCCATCGGGCCACGATGGAGTTCCACCACGCTGCGGAGACACAGCATGTTACAAAAGGCCGTTGGCCGGCCGATGGAAATTCTGCTGGTCGAAGACAGCCTGGTCTCCGCCACCATCACGATTGGCGCGCTGAAGAAGGGGAAAATCGCCCACCGCCTCACGTGGCTTCCCGACGGCGAAGAGGCACTGGAGTTCCTTTTCCAGAAGGGAAAGTTTGTCCGGGCTCCCCGGCCCGATCTCGTGCTCCTTGACCTTGGCCTCCCGAAATGCGACGGCCGCGAAGTTCTGCGGCGGGTGCGCGGCGACGAGCAGCTCAAGAACGTCCCGATCGTGGTCGTGACCGCCTCGGACTCGGACGATGACATCGCCCAGGGCGAAGAGCTGCAGGTCGAAGGCTACCTCATCAAGCCGGTCGACCTGCAAAAGTTCCTCGGCCTGGTCGAGCAACTGCGGCATCACTGGCATGCGGACATGATTTTGCCGCAGGTGCAGTGAGTGGGGAAATCCAAAATCCAAAATCCAAAATCCAAAATCCAAAATCCAAAATCCAAAATCCAAAATCCAAAATCCAAAATCCAAAATCCAAAATCCAAAATGACAAATGACAAATGACAAATGACAAATGACAAATGACAAATGACAAATTGGTCGGTGGTGGGTGACGTTTGCGCGAGCGGCCACCAGCGTACAAGTTGCCTTTGGTATCGCTGGACTGTTGGCATGTCGTCCATGATTCACTCCCTCGTTGATGCCTGCGAGTTGATCCTCAACGATCAGGGAGAGCCCCAGACCTCCTTCTGGCTGGCATCGCAGATCATGGAGACCCGGCTTTGGAAATGCACTGAAGCGGGTGTCCGCCGCGCTCTCAATGCGGACATCAAGGCGTGTGGCGAGTCGTCGAGATTCGTGAGGATTGCGGCCGACACCTTCGCACTCCGGTCGTGGCTCGACGGATCACCTCCCGCAGAAATTTCACGATAAGCCACGCTAAGCCACCCCACAGCCCGGCTGATCCGCAGATTGAGTTCACCAAATGCCGCCATGCTGCATTTCGCATCTGGGGCTGCGATTCACACCTCCCGCAATTGAAGAACGATAATCTCTGACAGAATTATGGAATTACCTGTTGACATCTTTGATTTTCACACATACAACTATTTGTGTACTCACGTACAATTTTTATCCAAGAGGCGTTTTTTTTCCACGGAGGCCATCATGGACCCTGCAGTTTTTAAAATCGCCGACGCCCGCATGGACGAGATCGCCGAACATTTGGATTCCGCCCTGCAATCCGATCAGTTTGCCAAAGTGCGGCAGATGTTGAGGGATTTGACCGTCGAGTTACGTCCGCGCTACAGCGCCGAATTGTCCGTGGTCGTCATGATTGAGGATCAAGTCCGGGAGAGTTCGGTTCCACTGCTCCAGACCGGCTTTTCAACCACCGACGAGGGAGCCCTGTACCGCACCTGGGACGACCAGTCAGCACAGCGCTACGTCGTCGAGGGCCACATCCAGGTCGTCCCTGCAAGCCACTGTCCGAAGTGCTGGGGGGCCTGGGGGTCCAAGTTCGAGAATCGGACCTGTGAAACATGCGGCCTGAAGCTTGGAAAGGACTGCATGATCCTGCTCGATACAGACCTGTGCCCGAATTGTGAAAAAGGGACCGTGTCGATGGCCGCGCCAGCCTGCGACAAATGCGGATACAAGATTGACACAAGCGTCGTGGCGTGGGGTTAGGAGTTCCCGGCAAATCGTGGCCGAACACCCGGACCGACAGGCAACCCGAGGACCATCAGCGTGCGTTTCCCCGATTCACAGATCAAGGCCGCGATTCTCCACCCGGAGTTGAACATCAGGGATATGGCGCTTAAATACTTCGCGGACAAAGGACCGGAGAAAGAATAAAGCACGCTTCAAGATGCTAACTGAAGGCCGGTCTTAGGCAACGAGAAGGGGGGACCACGAATTTTCACGAATAAGACGAATGTCACGAATAACAACGCGCAGGATTCCATCACCCGCGAAGCCATGCCGGTTGATCATTCGTGATATTCGTGAAAATTCGTGGTTAATTTATGACCGTACGATTCCCGCACCGTTTTGCCAGCCTTGTCGACTTCACCACCAACTTCATTCGCTGTCCTTGATGGCGTTCGCTGCTGGATAGGGAGGCAAATGTCACAGTTATTTTTGCTGCGACCCTAAGGACCGGAGAAAGAATAACTGTCGCATTCTTAGAACGAATGATGATGCGATCCTTAGGACCTGTCCAAGAACTATTCCGCTGCTGGTTGGCCTGCCACACGCGACCAGTCGGGGTTTTGGACTCAAAACATGGTGTAGTTTTTGGACGCGTCCTTAGTTAGCGTCCGGTTTCGGCCTCAAACCGGACGCTATGATGATGCGATCCCTAAGCAAAGGCATCCTACTTGTCTTCACTCAAGAATCTGGCAATCACGTTCGCCGTGATGCGTGAGACCGCGTCGTCGACGAGGATGCTCGGCACATACGTGATCGACCCCACCGAAAACACCGCGCCGTGGCTCGCGGTTTCGTAATACGCGATCTCTGCTCCGCCATCGTCCTGGTTGATCCCCTTGGCCAGCAAGAGCGTGCCCTTGGGAGAATGCGGGCTGATCTTGTCGGTCTCGTGACCGGAGGCACCGCCGTTGATCCGCTCCTGCAGCGAGGCTTCACCAAACAGATCGCCGTTCTTGAGTCCCGTTCCGGCAAAGACCCAGTGGTCGGCCTTGACCACTTTGTATGGCGCGGCCGTCATGATGCCGGACTCGGTGCAGACGACCCCCAATAGGTTCGCCTCGGACTCAAGCGTGCGGTGCATCCGGCTTTCGCAGTATTCGGCTGGATTTTTGGGGTTGGGCATCCCCAGCGCGCCGCCGGTGCTGGGCTGCAGGAAGGATTTGAACCGCACCCGGTCTTCGCTCAGAAATTCGACCTCGCAGTTCAGGCCGTTGCCGCCCAGATACATCAGCTTCCCGCCGCGGTTGTGCACCCAGTCCTTGACTTTTTGGTACATCTGGCGCGACCAGTACTCCGGATGCACGCTTATGACCAGGATCTTGTAGGCATCGAGGTCCAGGTCACCGTTGTGCAACTGCCATTCCGAATAATAGTCGTACGCAAAGCCTTCACGTTCCATCCAGCCCAGCAGCCGCCACTCGGCCGGCGCGAGGGCGCTTTGCAGGCGGCCCACGATCGGGTCAGTTACTTCCTCGTGCTCGCCGAGTGTGTTGCCGGGTTCGGGGCGCTCGAAGGAGAGCGGCAGGTATTCGTCATCTTGAAAACCCCAGACGTTGAACGAGCCCGGCTTGGTGTAGCGGTCGAGATCCTGCCGGGCATTGACGATCGGCACGTCTGGCAACTGGCTGGCGTTGATGTAGTTGCCGCGACCGCCAAAGTTGTTATAGGCGAGCCACGTGTTGGTGGAGGCCAGGATGGCGATCGGTGCCGTCGGCTGGGCCGGCGCCACGACCCACGGGAAGGCGAAGAATTCGCCCGACTTCTCGCCCTTGGCATGCAGATAATACAGCCCAGAGCGCTCCGGGCCGGTGACGAACTGCGTGTGGTGCGCGCTGCCGTAGCCCTGCTTGTTCCAGTTCACGCCGGTCTGCGTATAGTCTCCGTCGGGGGTGATCTGCATGACCGCCCGCGGGCCGTGCTCGTCGAACCAACCCAGCAGCTTGATCTGCTCCCGCTTATATCCGTAGCGCCATAGGCTGAGCCGGTAGGCTTCGGGCGCGTGCACGCGAAACTCCGAACGCCCGCCTGATTTGACGCTCCGCGGCCACACATAGCCCAGCACGCAATCCGACAGCAGGCGGAACTGGTGGGGTTGAGCCACGGGCAGAGTAAGGCGGACCGACTTGGAGCCGAACCCATCCTTGACGAGGGTCACGAGATAGTTGCCGGGCGGAACATCGGCGCTCACCCCGCCCCGTGGCGTGGAACGCACGACCGCCTCGGTGTGGCCGTCGCGTTGGAACTCCAGCAGCACATCCGCGATGGCCACAAACCGTTCGTCACTCACGTAGCCGATGAACATAGGGGATTTTCGATTTTTGATTGATGATTTTCGATTGTGGTGGGAGCGGTCGTCGGACTGCTCCACCACGCGTACTTGGGACCGTGCGGTTGATGTTTTCAACCACGAATAACGCGAATCTCACGAATATTGTTGTGGTTGCTATGCGCCGATGGTTTCGCTTGCCGCGCGTTGTTCACAGGATTCGAAGTGCTAGGAATTGACGAGCAGACTTTGACGACCTCGTCATTTGTCATTTGTCATTTGTCATTTGTCATTTGTCATTTCGCCTTCCGCTTCAACTTCCACACGTCACTCTGCATATTATTCCCGGCGACCATCCACAGCGCGTCGTTATGCACAAACACGCTCGCGGCATGACGCGGCCTCCAGGGTGTCTTCGGCAGTTCCTGCCAGTTGACACCGTCGGCCGAATGCCAGACATCGTTGCGGTTGCCGCCATCCTTGTGGTAACCCTCCATCACCCACAGGCGACCGTCCCAGACGCCCACATCGTGATACTGCCGCGGGTGCCACGGCGCGGCGGCCGTGTGTTCGGTCCAGTGGATGCCGTCGGCGGAACTCCACACGTCGTTATGAAACTTGCGGCTGGGGGTGGTGGGGGTGTCGTAGGTGCCGCCGCCCAAAATCCAGATCCGGCCGTTCATGACGGCACTCCCGCCGATCATGCCACGGGCTGACCAGAGCGGCTTTTCCGGAACAACTTGTTTCCACTCGCGGCCGTCGGTGGTGGTCCACATATCGTTGTAAAAGATCTCGGGCGACTTCGCGAAGGCCGGCATCGACTGGCCGCCGATCACCCAGATCTTGTCGTCGTGGACGACGGTGTAGTGCAGTACGCGATCCTTCCAGGGCAATTCGGCATCGCGGTTCACATAGGTCCAGGATTTGCCATCGGCCGAGTTCCAAACATCGTTTTGGTAGTGCCGCTGATTGCAGTCGCCGCCCACGATCCACATTTTGTCTTTGTAGACGACATACCCCGCCGTGTGCCGGCCCTCCCAGTCCGCCGCGGCGTCAAACGACCGGTCTTTGAAGGAGTTCGGTTTGACGAGCGTCCACTGGGCACCGTTGGCCGTCGACCAGACTTCGTTGTTGCAGATGAGCGGGAAGAATGCACGCTCGCTCGCGGCGGGGTTCCAGCCACCGATGAGCCACATCTTCCCTTGGAAACTCAGGGCACCGGCACCGTCCCGCGGCGCGAATTCGGCCTTGAGCGTAACCTGCTCCCATTCGTACTCAGGCTCTGCCGCAGCAGCAATTCCAGTGGTGCAAATCGCAACCACCGCGGCGAAGAGTGCCCGACGAAGACCTGAAACCTGCGATGCTCGACAGATGAGTGGATACATAAAATAAGTTCTGAACAGAAGGAAACGAAGGTAACGCAGATTGGCCAACTCAGTCTTGGGAATCGATTAAGCGTTCGAACTTTTGGATGCACGTCATACTGTCCTGCCGCGGCGGGTCCAGAGCTTCGTTTCCTTCGCTATCTTCTGTTCAAGGTGTTTCCAGTTGACCGAGAGCTTGCCGCCAGCTTGTTTCTAATGGCCGCGACTTCCGTCGCTCGTGGTGTGTTGCGTTTCGCGGCACAACACACTACGCGTATTCCGGCAGGAACCGTTTCCAGTTTTCATAGATGATGTTGTGGATGATGTCATCGGAGATCCGCGGGAACTTGGTTCCTTCCAGGATGTCGTTCACCTTCCACTGTCCGGCGATGACCTGTGGCAGCGTGGCGGACGGAAAATCCGATCCGAGGATCAGCTTGTGTTCCACGCCGTACTCAACCGCGCTCATCAGCGCATGGTAGTGCCGCAGCGGGCGGTAGTGGAGTGCCGAGACATTTGCATAGAGGTTGGGGTGCTTGCGGATCAGGACGATGCAGTCGTCCTCCCAGGGATGCCCCATGTGGGCGATGACAATCCGCAGGTTGGGGCAGGCGATGGCGATGTCCTCAAGCTGCACCGGATTGGCATATTTGAGCGGTCCGGGCCGCACGAACGAGGTGCCCTGATGAATGTTCACCGGGATGCCAAGCTGCTCCGCCTTCTTGAACAGCGGCAAATGTTTCGGGTCCTGTGGATTCCAATTCTGATAAATCGGGGAACACTTCAGCCCGCGCAAACCGAGCGTGTTGACGTAGTACACGAGCTGGTCGACGCAGTCGGCATCGTTGGGGTCCACCGAACACCAGCCGATGAACTTCTCGGAATGTTGTTTGACAAAGCCAGCGATCAGCTCCTGGTCGGCATTGATGCCGCAGAACGGAGCCTTGATGCCAAACACGATCACCTTGTCGGCGTCCTTGGTCGCCTCCAGCAACTGCTCGGGGCGCGAGTCAAACGCGTTCTGCTGCTTGGTGCCGGCCCCCGCGAAATAGACATCTGGCGAGAGCTTCATCTTGGCCCGCTTCGCCTCCCAGGCGAATTCCACAAACTCGTCCGAGTAATGATCGGGATACCACATCAGGTTGGTATGCGTGTCGAACAGCATCAAACGCCTTTCATGTGTCTTTCACACACCGCGAATCCAGTTTGACGAGTGGCGGGGCTTGAGCCACAACTCTGCAGTTTAGGTCGACGGATGAAACACAAACGACACACGGACTTGTTCGAACCCATGGCAGTCTCTGTCCGGCGATTCGTCTTTTAAGGATCGCAGCAACAATCACTGTGACAATTGTCTCCCTATCCAGCAGCGAATGCCATCCGGGACTGCGAATGAATTTGTTGGTGAAGTCGACAGGCCTGCAACACCGTGCGGAAGTCGTACGGTCTTAAATTAACCACGAATTGTCACGAATCTTACGAATTTAACGAATCATCAACCGGCATGGCTTCGCGGGTGATGGAATCCTGCTCGTTGCCATTCGTGACATTCGTCTTATTCGCGAAAATTCGTGGCCCCCCCTTTCTCGTTGCCTAAGACCGGCCTTCGGTCAGCATCTTGAAGCGTGCTTTATTCTTTGACCGGCCCTAAATGCCGTGTTTCATCCGTGTTCAATCCGTGGCTATTTCACCCTTGGAATCCGACCGCCGTGGCCTACCACCCCGCCGTCACATACTTCTTCTCCACCTTCGCCGCCACCGTCCCGTTCGTATAGTAACCCAGAGAAATCTGGCCCACTTGAGTCAACAGGTCATAAGCCTTCCAGCGGTCCCATTTGTAGTCGGCTTCCATCCACAGAATCAGCTTGGAATAGGCTTCCGCAATCGCCCGTTCAAAGCTGTTCTGCGTGCTGACTGTCATCAGCCAGTCGGCGGTCTCCAGACGGACGCCGGCGTATCCAGGCTTGGGAATTCTGTTGACTGTTATGGTCGTCTGCGCCGCCATTTCCAGAGCCGTGGCCGACAGTTCTCCATGTCCCTGGGACGCGTGCGCGTCACCCAGATAGAGGTAGCCACCGGGGACAAACACCGGCAGGTACACGGTGCAGCCTGGACCCACTTCAACCAGATCCATGTTGCCGCCATGTGGACCGGCGGGGAACGTCGTCGGCACGCCCCAGTCGGGCGCGGTGCCGATGCAGCCGAGCATTGGCTGATAAGGGATGGAGATGTTCTCGCTGAACTGGATTTGTCCGTCGTGAATCGGGCAGACATGCGCCCCATGCGGCACATCCGCACCGAGCCACTCGGTCAACTGTCGCGGAGCACCAGTGTAAGTCGCACACTGGCCATCGCGTGGCTCAATCGACTCGATGGTCACCGCCAGCACGTCGCCGGGGGCGGCATCCTCGACATGGATCGGTCCCGCGACGGGGTTGCTGAAGGGCATTTTCGACTTGTCGCGCCGGTCGCCGGGCGTCCGAATCTGGCCCGACAAGGCATCTTCCGATTCCACCCGCAGTCTGGCACCAGATTTGACCCTGGCCCGTGGCTCAAGGTGCCGGCTGAACTCGTAAACGAGCGGAAGCGCCAAGACCTGTTGCATGCCGTCCCCCCTTGCCATTTCAGGATCGCCCGGGAAGCTGCGGACAGCCTCCTTCAGCCTTGACGGACAGCGCTGCCAGACCGGGCGAAGTTACAGTATTGATCCGGTTCCGTGCCGTCAAGCGGCGCGGCGGGGAGGACTTGCCGGATGACATTCAAACAACTATCCGCGCAGCCACAGCACCATGTCCTTCATCCAGGGGATGACCTCCAACTGGACCGCCTGAATCGTGAAGTATCCAAAAAACGCACAGGCCCAGACCATCGCCACAAATCGCAGCGGGCTGATGGACAGACTGCGTGAGAGGATCTTTGTGTTGAGATAGAGCAAAAGCAGGCTGTAGATCATCATCACCCCGCCGTTCATGGCCGCGGCGGTTTTCAAGAGAAACAACGGCTGCTTGAAATCTGGGAATGCGGAACTGGCCAGCAAAATCGCCGAACCGGTCAGGATCATGGTCCACAGCAGCAGAAAATACAGCCGCCCCAACGGCCAGCGTGGGTTCTCCCGCAGATAGTTGACTTTGATGATGTCGGCACCGATGCGTGAGACCGCGTCGAGGACACCGAGTTCCGTTGTCAGGAGGATCGCGATCCCCATTACAAAGAACAGCAGCTTGAGAACCGGGCCAACCATCCCAAAGGCGTTGCCGATCTCCTGAGATTCGCCCCAGACGAAATTCATGTCCTGGCCAAATCGGTCCATGCCCAGCTTGAGGCTGCCGTCGGGATTCCGCAGCAGCGAGTATGCGACCAGCGACAGCAGCACGAGGCAGACGACGCAGGTGCAATAGAAACTCCAGAAGTGTTCGAAATTGGCCGCCCTCCACCACCGCCGCCAGCGCGCCATGTTTTCGGGTGTGTGCCGGAAGTGAAAGCCGGTGTCGGCAATCGTCTCTTCATTGCCGGTCAGCGGACTGGTGATGCGGCCAATATATTTGCCCATCCCATAGCCCTTGTCCTTGATGAAATTGCTCTGGCCCAGGTTCATGGTGCCGCCGGCACCGGCGAAGGCCAACGCTCCCAACAGCGCCATGACGCCCAGGCCACTCGAAGCATCCGGCATCGCACCGACGTTGACGATCCCCCGGGCCATTGCCACCACGGCGTCGAAGCGAATGAACAAGATGCCCAGCACAATGGCAATGACAAAGATGATTGCCACGAGCCACGTCTGAAGTTTTTCGACCGTGTTATAGACCACCGGTCCCGTGGTCAGGACCACACCCACCAGGATCAGCGTGGCGATGGCGATGTAGGCGGCGAACGGTGCGGAATAACTGACCCCCGTTGACGATTGCAGCTTGAGGTAGAGGGATTCCACTGCCGTATCGAAGTCATTGTGGTTCGACAACGCCAGCAGGTGGTCACGCTCTTGGGCGGACATGATCCCGCGGTACTCCAGGGTCTGTTTTCGGGAATCGAGTGTCATCGCGCCGGGAAGCGTGATCGCTTCCGTGAACGGGGATTTCAGCGTCTCCGTCGCCGTTGGAACAGCGCCGAACACGGTCCAACTGACCAGCGTGCCAGCTCCCGTCGCCCAGCCCGGCCAGATCCAGGGAAGAAAATTCAGCAGGAGCATGATCCACGCCCACTGGCGGCTCAGCCGGCAGAACCCCGTGATCGCGCTTTCACCCGTCGCCAGTGTCCACCGTTCGATCTCCATGTTGATGAAGAACTGCGTCAGCACCCCGACCATGCAGGCCCAGAAGAACGTGAAGCCAGACTTGTAGGTGATATAGGGCCAGAAGATGAACTCGCCCGATCCCAGCGACAAACCCGCCAGGATGATGCTGGGACCCAGCATTTTCGTCCAATGCGGAGCCTCGGGCAGGTCGCGATACCGCAGCGGCGGCAGCGTCTGATGCGGAATCACCGAATCCGGAACCAGGTCGTCGGCGATGGCTTCGGCAGGGATGCCGCCCTCCACGGGAAGACCGGAGGCAGGGGACGAATTCGACATGCGGGGATCCAGAGAGAGTGCGAGCGCTGCGCCGACGCGGAACTGTACAGGCGGCCGGCGACGGGAGGCAAGCCGCCGCGCGTGGCTCGAACACGCAAGCGCACGGCGCAAGCCGTCCGGTGAGTTGCCGATCGCCACCTCAAGCCTTCGTGGCGGCGATGTCTTTCTCATTCCTGACAGGCTGCTGGCAGCACAGGTCCGACCGGCCCATCCACTGATGTTCGATGCCCCGCATCAACAGGGCACAGTCGAACTGGATTGAGCCTTTGGGAAACAACGATTCGTCCTCGAAGAAACTCGACCGGACCTCCTCCACGTCCAGCGGTTCCACCTGCCAGTTGAGACACTGCAGTTCCAACCCCTGAAACCGTGCGGGATCAGCCGTGGCTGAATATCCGAGCGAACCGCCCTGAAAAAACGTCGAGCATTCTTCAAGGGAACGAAACACCGAAGTTGTCGGCAATTGAGCCGTTCGCCGTCCGCGCACAACCATGCTGGTGACACCGTCGTCACTGCGAAGTGCGACATGGTACTGCTCGGCGGTCTCCTCGACCGTGAACCGTGCATGGGAATGAAAGCCGGGAAACAGCCGCCCGCCCGCCAATGTGTTGAACCACGAGTCGGTGTCGCGGCGGCGGACGTAGACTCCCTCGCAAACCTTCCCGTCGGCGTCCCACTCGACAGCCGAGCGGTGTGCGGCATTCTCCGTCGAGATTCCGAGCCACGAAGGGAGGCCGCTTGGCCTAAGATGCTTTAAGCGAATCAGGCAGATGCCGACCATGGCCCGTCCATTCACGATCTTCGGTCGGAACGGAGCGGGAAGCAGCGGTGCCAACACCAGCGGATCGACCTGGTAATTGACAAGGATTCGCCGGTCGATCACGCCGCGCATCACAGGAATCTTCATGGCCCAGTCCCAGGAGGGAATCAATGCGACCGCCGCCCCGGATTTGTTCGGGGCGTGCTGCAGGCTTCGTGCCATGAGGCGGGATTCAGAAATGATCCCCGCCAATACAAACGCCGTCCTCCCTGAGGGAGGACGGCGCGGAAAAGCGTTCCATTGCCCGGCTTGTCAAACCGTCCGCGTAATCCCCGGAACGGCGATCGGGTAGGTGCCGTCGGGCTTGGGCATGACCGGCGGCGTCATCTTGAAATCGAAGTTTTCCAGGTTGGGTGCCAGCGTGATGTCGGAGGCGATGCAATCCCGCCAGTTGAGTTCCTTGCCCGAATAGGTGGCCATCCGCCCAAAGACGGAGGTCATGCTGCTGATGGCGCCGAACTCGGCCTCGTTGATCGGATTGCCGGCGCGGATGCTGGCGAACAGGTCGTCATGTTCGACCTGGTACGGATCCTTGACCTTGCCCTCGAACTTCCAATTGTTGTCCTTGGACTTGATGACGCCGCCAGAAATGTCGGCGTAACCCTTCGTCCCCTGCACGTGCTCAGAGACGCTGTTCCAGCAGCCGGGGATCTGGCGGCACTGGCTGAACATCCGCGAGCCGTCGGCGTACTCGAACTCGACGAAGTGATGGTCGAAGATTTCTCCAAAGTCTTTGCTGGTCCGGACCTGCCGTCCGCCCATGCCCCACGCCTTGACCGGGTGGCCGTAGACGCCGTCCTTGTTGACGTCGCCCTTCACCCAGTTGATGACGTCGAGGTTGTGGATGTGCTGTTCGCAGATGTGGTCGCCGCACAGCCAGTTGAAGTAGTACCAGTTGCGCATCTGCCATTCCATCTCGGTCTGCTCGGCAGTGCGGGGGCGGAGCCACAGCTCGCCCATGTTCCAGTAAGCGCGGGCGGTGTGGATCTCACCGATCGCCCCGTCCTGCAGCCGCTTGATCGTCTCGAGGTAGTTGGCCTGGTGGTGCCGCTGCAGCCCCACGCCGACACCCAGTTTTTTCTTCTTGGCTTCGGCGGCGGCGGCCAGCACCTTGCGGACACCCGGCGCGTCCACGGCGACCGGCTTCTCCATGAAGACGTGCTTGCCGGCGGCAACCGCGGCTTCGAAGTGCAGCGGACGGAACCCGGGCGGCGTGGCGAGAATCACCAGGTCCAGATCTTGAATCGCGAGGATCTTCTTGTAGGCGTCGAACCCGTGGAAGACCATGTCGGGAGCGACGGCGATCCGGTCCGGGCGTTCGTCGAACTCAGCCTTGAGCTGACTCAAGGCGCTCTCGGCGTTGTCCTTGAAGGCGTCGCCCATCGCGACGAGGCGGACATTGCCTTCGGTCCGCAGCGCCTGGGCCGCCGCGCCTTTTCCGCGTCCGCCGCATCCGATCAGCGCGATCTTCATCTGATCGTCGCCGGCGGCATAGGCTCCAGGTAGCACACCGAGGCTTCCCAGCACCCCCGCGCCGACCGCAGCCACGGTCGAAGTCTTGAGAAAGTCTCGGCGGGACGCGGGAGAATACGGAAGCGAATCGGACATGAATGACTCCTGCTGGGATCGGAGAACAGGCTGTGCGGTTTAGCCGGAACGAATGCGGACGCGCCAGACCGAGTGACCATTGGCACGCATCCGCAGAAGTATAGCCGATCCTCGTTTCAACTTGCGAGTTTCCGCCCATTGTGACGGGGCGAATCTCGACAATCTCACGCAGAATTAAGGTCAGCCAGACTGTTTGGCCTGGGAAAACTGTGCCGCGCACACGCGGATTCGGATCCACACGCGGCATTGCTGGACCTTCCGACCCAACACCTTTATTCGTTGTCCCTGATGGCGTTCGCTGCTGGAAATCGGCAGCAGTGTGACGGTTCTTGTTGCTGTAGACGTCAGTTTTGCCGCGGCATTAGCGCCTCGCGGCTCTCACGCGCATGGACGAGCAGCTCGCGCAGCCGACTGGCATCGCGCTCCTCAATCGCCTCCCGGAAAGCGTGGCTCACCGTCTCCTGCTTCTTCAGGCTCTCCAGCAGCGCGTCGGCGTTCGCCAGAAAAATGGCGGTCCAGAGGTCGGGGTCGCCGGAGGCGATGCGGGTCGTATCGCGAAAGCCAGTTGCCGCGAGTTCGCGGTTTTCCGGTGCCAGGGTGCTGGCC
Source organism: Planctomycetaceae bacterium (assembly GCA_021732845.1). GTDB lineage: Bacteria > Planctomycetota > Planctomycetia > Planctomycetales > Planctomycetaceae > JAKFUF01. The sequence continues at coordinate 100,967 of JAKFUF010000062.1, forward strand.
ACCGTCGCCGCGATCAGGTGGGGCAGGTGGCTCGTTTCCGCCAGGGCCAGGTCATGCGCCTCCGGCGACATCTCCAAGACCCGCGCCCCCAGCGATGTCCAAAACGCCGCGAGACGCTCACGAGCCCGCAATGTACTCGATTCGACAGGCGTTAAGACGCAAACCCGCCCCACGAACAGGTTCGCATCGGCGTGTTCGCAACCCTGCTTCTCGGAGCCAGCCAAAGGGTGCGAGCCGAGAAATTCGACTCCCTCGGCCAGATCTTTCGACAGTGACCGGCAGATCGATCCCTTGGTGCTCCCCGCGTCCGTGATCACCGTGCCGGGGCGGCAAGAAGCCACGGCTTCGCGAACTCCAGCGGCGATCCGGTCCACGGGCGTGCAGAAGATCAACACGTCGGCTTCCCGCGCGGCAACGGCGATGTCCGTCGTGGTGTGGTCCGCCAACCCCAGGCTCAGCGCCAGCCGAAGTTTCCCAGCGTCACGTCCCACCGCGAACACGCGGCCGAGATTTCGTTTCCGAACGGCTGCCGCGATCGATCCACCTATCAGCCCCACGCCGACAATGGCGATGGTAGGGAAATTCGACGGCGCTGGATGTGGGACAGTCATGATGGGAGCCAACCATAGCATTTTTGAGCCACGCGGACACCTGTTTTGCGGGCAGTGCCGGAGGGGGATCTGGCGGAAATTTTTCCAGACCGCCGGAGCCTCCAGACCGTAAAAATCGACCTCATTTCGTTCATCACTGAACAAATGCCACGCAAATCACTTGCCGGGTAGACGGATGTATATTACAGTTTTGGTGCACGAAGCGACCAACCACATTCCAAGGGTGCACGACATGTCCACACGCGAAGAAATGACACTGAAGCAAGAGGCCATTTACGAATTCCTGAAGGACAAGATTCTGACGCGTGGCTACGGTCCCACCGTGCGTGAGATCGGCACGCAGTTCAAGATCAAGTCCCCCAACGGCGTGATGTGCCACTTGCGGGCACTGGAGCGGAAAGGGCTGATCACCCGCGAATCACACATGTCGCGGGCAATTCAACTGTCAGAACCGCTGTCGCGGCACAGCCTGCCGCTCTCGGGGAAGATTTCCGCCGGTCGCCCGCTCCTGGCGGTCGAGCAGCCGGAGAAGGTCGATTTCAGCGCGCTGCTCGAACCATCGGATCACTTCTGCCTGCAGGTGACCGGCGAGTCGATGATTGACGCCCAAATCGCGGACGGAGACTTTGTCGTCGTGAAAGGTCAGAAAACCTGCCGCGACGGTGAAATTGTCGTCGCGCTGGTGGATGGCGAGGATGCCACGCTGAAGCGCTATTATAAGGAGAACAACCGCATTCGGCTGGAGCCCGCCAATTCGACGATGAAACCAATCTTCTCCAACAATGTGCAGATCATGGGAATCGTCGTCGGGGTGATCCGCCGGTATTAGCCGTATTGGCCGGCACTCCCCGCTTGAGAGTTGCCTGCTGCGGGCGAATCTATTTCTCGCTGGGAATCGCCAAGACGGCGATTCGCGCGGACGGACCGTCCTGTGGGTCGGAACTTTGGGGGATGCCCCCGAACCGGTGCCCGGAGGTCCGCGCGGCCAGCCGGATTCTGGTAGCATGGGACGTGTGGAGTCCAGGCTGGCAGCGAGGGAGCGGACCGTGTCAAAGTGGCGAATGATTGTACTGGGGTCGCTGTATGCGCTGCCGGTCCTGGCCTATGTTGTGGCCGGGGGCTGGGCCATGTGGGAGACGGGCTGGCTGGGGTTTGTCTGGTGGCTGCTGCCCGTCTTTTGGGGCATCGCCTGGGCACTGACGCGTTATTGGGGGAAGGCGGTCGTCAATCCGCTCGCCCGCGTGGCAGAGATTTCGCCGCATTGGACCCCGCGGGATATTGAAGCCTTGGAGGTGATTGCCGCGAAGCAAAAACAAGTTGAGGAGCTTGCACCCCAGCGGTTGACGGATCCCCATTTGTATTTGGAAACCGCACTCGAACTTTCGACCGCCGTGGCTCGCCACTACCATCCCCGCGCGGCCGATCCTGTCACCTCGCTGACAATTCCCGAGATTCTGGCGGCCGGACAACTGGCGTTCGAAGACTTGGAGAACTGGACCCGGCAGTATGTTCCGGGGAGCCACCTGCTGACGATCGAGCAGTGGCGGTTGCTGGGCCATGCCCCCAAATGGATGAATCACCTCAGCAATCTCACCTGGCTGGTGTCATTCGTGATGAATCCGGCGGCGACCATTCCCCGTTACTTCGTCTCCAAAAGCGTGATGACCCCATCCACCACGGAACTGCAGAACAACCTGCTGACCGGGTTTTATGTGGCCTACGTGGCCCGCGTGGGTCGTTACTGCATCGAGATGAACAGTGGTCGTCTGCGCGGAGGGGCCGCGCTCTACCGCGAAACCATGGCGCGGCTCAAACCCGACGAACAGGCCTTTGCCACCAGTGCTGCGCCTCCGACTGCCACGGCACAGCCGGTCCCTGCCATGGAACCGGTCACCGTCACCATCGCACTGATTGGGCAGGTGAAGGCTGGCAAATCGAGCCTCGTCAACGCGTTGATCGGCGAGCAGCAGGCCGCCAGTGATGTGCTGCCGCTGACACGGACCGTGCAACGGTTTCGCATGGAGCTGCCCAAAGAGATCGCCCCCAACCTCACGGAACTCGTGCTGTTGGACACTCCGGGCTATGCCGAGGCAGGCGCATCGCCGCAGCAGACCGAAGAAGTTCGCGTGGCGGCACGGCAGTCGGACCTGCTGTTGATCGTCATGGATGCCAAGAGTCCGGCGCGGCAGGCAGATCTGAAGTTTGTGCAGGAGTTGTCGGCTTGGTTCCAGTCTCAGCCACAGTTGAAACCACCGCCGGCCCTGGCGGTCATCACGCACATTGACGGTTTGAGCCCCGTGCTGGAGTTCGCGCCGCCGTACGACTGGCAGCATCCGCAGCGCCCCAAGGAGAAAAGCATCCGCGGAGCGGTGGACTACAACCGCGAACTGTTTGGACATCTCGTACGCGGCGTGATTCCCTGCTGCACTGATGTGCCGCGCAAGCGGGTGTATGGAGTGGAAGAGTGGCTTGTTCCCGCGATGGCGGGGTCGTTGAGCGAATCCCGCGCGGTGGCCCTCGTGCGAATGCTGCATTCCCGCATGGACACCGGCAAGTTCCGCCAGGTGCTGTCGCAGGTCACCGCCGTGGGGAAAGAGTTGCTGCAGCAGTTCGTGCAGGAAGTCACCCGCCCGTGATTACTGACTGAGTTCGGACACGACGCCGAATCATCCATTCCGACTTACAAATTTCAAATTTCATCAAACTCAGAGACCGGACTTTTTTTGGAAACGTCAAATTTAAGTCTCTGGTCGTTGATACTCCGCTGCCGCGCGCACGAGGTGTCCCATCTTGGGATGCTCCGGCTCCAGGCTGGGTGGCAGCCCCAAGCTGACCAATGTTTCTGATGCGGTCGGACCGATGCTGGCGATTACGCAGCGACGGGCGGCGGCGAGCCACGCGTCTTTGAGACCGTCGGCTTCGGCAACCTGCAAAATGTGATGCACCTGCTGGGCACTGGTGATCAACAGCACGTCGAAATGGCCGTCGATGGTGGCGCGGACGGCGGAACGCAGGGGCGCGATGTCTTCAGGCAGAGCCCAACGGTAAACAGGGACAGCCACCACGTGGGCTCCGCGTTCAGTGAGGCCGCCATAAAGCTCTGAATTGGGCTGGCCATACTCCTGCACAGCGATGGTTTTTCCCTGGACCGGGACGCGCTCGTCGAGCAGGGTCAGCAGGTCCCGCCAGGTGTTGGGTTCCGGCACCTGGTGGTCGATGCGCAGCTTCCACTCCCGCAGGACGGCCGCCGGTTTTGGTCCTCGCACCACCAGACAACATTTTCCGAGCGCGGCCAGGATTTCTTCGCGGCTGTTTTTGGTTTCCAGCACGTCCATCAATGCGCGCGTGCCAACACCCGTCAGCAACAGCAGGATGTCGACACGCCCGGCCAACAGTTCCGCGCCGAAGGCGAACGCGGCCGGGTTCTCGTCCAGCGGGATCTCGCGCATGGAGGGAGCCACCGTGGCCACGCCTCCGTGCCGCTCGATCAGTGAGCGAATCTCCTCCGCCTTGCGGCTCTCGAACGCGCACACATGCCGACCGGAGAAATTCGGTCCTGGGGCGGGGGCACTCATGACGCGGCTTTCGGCGGAGCGAGCAGGGCCGAGGCATAACCGATCAGGTCGCCCTGCTCCTTGGCGATCTTTTGATACAGGTCGCTTCTCCCCGCCGTGGCACACATTTCCGCCAGCGAGAAACCGAAGTCTTCCGCATTTTTTGAGAGATACTTGCAGGCGATCTCCAGCGCCTCGGCCGGCTTGCCGATCCGTTGCAGCAAGTCGACCAGCACGTAGGCCGTCAACTGGTTCTGCTGGTCATCCACATCGGGACCCAGCTTGTCGCGGAAATAGGCCAGCCCTTCTTCGCGGTTGGTGTTCAGCAGCACCTGAAAATACTCGACATGCGCCGCGTAGAAGTCTTCGAACGGGGGACTGCCGGCGTATCGATACTGTTCCGCCAGCTTCGAACCGTACTGTGCGAGCTGCAGCGCCTGCTTCAATTCAGGGTCGGCTGGTTCCAGCGTCCGTGCGAAACGGACCACGGCGTTGAGGTGCGACACGTCGATGTGGTAGTTGCCATCGGCAAAGAGTTCGTCCTTGCCCGCGATCAATTCCTTCAGCGTCTGCCCTGGGGTGGCCATCGGCTGGCGGCGCTGGACTTCATGCTGCACGGAATCCCGGAGCTGCCGGTAGAGTTCGCTCACCAGCACGGCGGCGCATTTCTTCCGCTGCTCCGGCGCAAGATTGCCGAAATTCTGATCGAACGAGGTGATCGTGCTGCACGTGCCATGGGTGGCGAGCATCATCCTCAGGCCGCGGACCGGAGCCACGCCCTGGAAGAAGGCGATGTCCACGAGTTCGTCATCAGCCCGGCTGGGGTGCAGGGCCTCAATCGCCTCGGCCACCTTCTGCGATTCTTTGACCGGTTTGAGGTACATCCACGCTTTGGCGATGTCGCCGTCGCCGAGAAAATAGCCGCCGACTTCTTTCGCGGCCTTCACGTAGGCCTCTTCGAATTCCGTGGCTCGCTCGGGGGGCACATCCGTGAACGAAGTCGGCCGGGCCAGCGGCAGATTGTGCTCGTGCCGGTATTTGAGCAGAAAGGCGTCGAACAGGTCGTGATATTTTTTCTCTTCCCGCAGCGTGCCGATCAGATGATCCAGCAGCGCCCCAGGCTGGGCTTTTTTCTGGTCGAGTTCGTCGAACGTCTGTTCGCTCATGGTGGCTCAAAATACGAAGGTCATGACTCGGGAACAGCGATCGCATCGCCCGTTCGAACTGTGAATGTGTTGTCATCTTAGCCGGGGTCTGACCCGGAATTCCACGCGGCGGCACCCGCTCAGTGGCAGCCACCGCTGCCGCAGCCACCCCCGCTGCCGCAGCCTCCGCCACCGCTTGATTCCAATTGGACCACACCGTTGGCATCAACCGGTTGGACTTCGACTGGTGTGCCAGCCGCGGCGGCATACAGGGCGAGTTTGGTGCAGTCGGGACCGCGGCCGCTCAGGACATAGAGGATGAGCTTGGCCCGGTCGAGCGTCCATTCCATGTCGAGCAGGATCAGTTCCAAACCCCACTGTTGAATCTTCCCCTGCCACACATCGAACCCAGCCGTGGCTTCCTGCCGCAACGTGGCTCCCGCCTGCACATCGTCCGGCGTCGCCACGCGAACGATGTTCACGGACGATTCTCCAGAGTGTTCTTCATGGTCATGGGCGTGTTCGTTGCCGTTCAAGTGCGCGCCGACAATCGGCTTTCGTTCGCGGACCTGTTCCAGCACCGTGCCCAGCTCCAAACCCCGATGCGTCTGCACGACAAGCTGTGTTCCGCGGGTGAGATCGTCGGCCACCGCCGGAAATTTGGCCACCTCGGCGACGGCACCATACCGCACAAGCACGCTGGACGGCGCGGACACATTCACCACGGCGGTTGCTCTCCAAATGATTAGGGCTTACCCAACGGATTCAGGCAGTTGCAGGGAGAATTCCATTATGGCTCTCCAGTCGCCGCAGGGGAAGGACGAGGGAAGTACGGCGAAACTCCGACTTGGAATCGCGTGGCTCTAAACACAGATGTCATGGAATTTCAAATCTGACGTTTCCGACAAAAGTCCCAACTCTGAAATTTGAGGTTCACTTTTGTCGGAGACTTCAGATCCGAGATCCGCCGAGAATGGCCGCGACAGGTTTGTCGAAGCTTCCGCAACGGCTGGCCGGTGGCGCGACCCGTTGCAATTCCCGCATCAGTGCGACATTCTCTAATCATCCTGTCGTTTGACTGTCTGGTGTTCGAGTCCCCATGTCCTGGCCCGGATTTTATTCGTCGGTGAACGGGTGGCTCTTCGCCCTGCTGATCCCGTTGATCATCTTCTATTTCCTGAAACTGCGCCGGCCGCGGCTGGAGATCTCCTCGCTCGCCCTGTGGCGGCAGGTGATCAATGATCAGCGGGTCAATTCTCCATTTCAGCGTTTCAAACGCCATTTGTTGCTGCTGCTGCAGATTGCCCTGTTGTGCCTGCTGTCGCTGGCGGCCATGCAGCCGTTCGTCCGCGCCGCGCCGCAACGGGCGGTGTCGCTGGTGGTGTTGATTGATACTTCGGCCAGCATGGGCGCGGTCGATCAGGCGGGCGGGCGGTCGCGGCTGGACGCCGCCCGTGAGCAGGTCGCGCGGCTGATTGAAAACCTGCTCCCAGACCAACAACTGTCCTTGGTGGCGTTCCACAGCACTCCGCAGCGGCTGACCGAGTTCACCGACAACAAGCAGCTCCTCCGTGACGCGCTGGGCCGCCTCAAGCCGTCCGACATGCCCAGCCGCGTGGATGATGCCCTGCGGCTGACCCAGGCCATGATCCGCAGCCAGCGAGCGGACTCGGTCGAGTCGGTCGTGCTCATCACCGACGGCAATGTTCCCGAAGCGGTCGATTTTGATCTGCCATTTGAGTTGAAGGTGCAACTGGTCGGGCCGGCCGGACCCAATCTGGGGATCACCGCCGTCAACGCTCACCGCGCTGGTCCCAACATGTGGGAAGTTTTTGCGAGAATCGAAGCCAGTGGCAGCGGGCAGTTGAACCGTGCACCGGCGGCCAAAGCGGGCGAACCGGCGGCAGCCACAACGAAAGCTGCCGGTGCCGAAGTCGAGCTGCTTCAGGAGGGGGCCGACGTCAAGACCACCCACGTGGAGGTCGACCCCGGCAAGTCCGTCCGGTTGCTGTTCAAAGTCCGGGGCGGGCCGCCGGGCAGTCTCCAGATTCGCCTCAAGCCTGACGGATTCGATTCCCTCGCCGCCGACAACATCGCGTATCTGGAACTCCCCGCCCTGCGTCCGCTGCAGCTCTATGTCAGCAATGAGTTGACCATCTATCGGCACGCTCTCAAAGCACTCAAAGATCTGGAGATCTATCCGCGAGAGGATGGACAGAAGGCCATCCGCTACGACCTGACAATTTCCGCCAGCGCCACGGACGCGGCCCTCGACTCCCCGGTGTCGATGCTGGTGGGGGTGATTCCAGAAGATTTGAAGACCGTCCTGGGCGTCCGCGCGAAGTTGGCCACGGTGGTTGACTGGCGGCGTGCCTCGCCGCTGCTTCAACATGTGCAACTGGCCGATGTCCAGGCGGCCGAGGAGCCGTACTTCCTGGATGCGGCGAAGCCCGAGGATCGCAACGCGGAACTCGAAGAGGCGGGTTACGAGGTGCTGATCGATGGCCGTTCGGGGCCGCTGTTGATGCAAAAACAGATGGGTCCAAAACTCCAGTTCATCTCGTTGTTTCATACCGACAAGTCCACCCTGCCGTACCGCGTCGGGTTTCCCGTGCTGGTGGCGAACCTGGTCAACATTGCCATGCAGCAGGCGTCGCTGTCTGAAGTGCAGGGCGCGGCCACGGGATTGTTTCCTCCGATCAAATTGCGGCCGAATGTCGAATATGTGGTCAAGTCGCCGGACGACACGCAGGTCACGGTCCACAGCAACGAGGAATCCAGGATCATTGGCGTCTCGACTCCGCGCGCCGGCCGCTACGCCGTCAGCGACGCGGGGCGGGAGGTCGCCAGTGTCGGCGTGAGCCTGCTCAATGCACGGGAGTCGTCCCTGGTCGGCCTGCCGCTCGGTGCGAAGGGGCAGCCACTGCTGCAGTTTCGCGAAACTGCCGTCGCCGCGGAAGCGGATCAGATCGACAACGACCGCCCGCTGTGGCCCACCCTGTCGATGCTGGCGTTCTTCGTGCTGATCGGCGAATGGTGGCTGTTCCAGAAGAAGCCCGGGTAGTTTGCAGAAACGTCGGATGAACACAAACGTGCGATGGGCTTCCTCGCACTTTCTCGCCCGTCCTCAAGTGAGTCACGCTCCCGCCGTTCGTTTCCCGCAGTAGGTTCCGAGGCTGCTATTGATGGTGGAGAACATGGCCGCGGGGACGACTCCGATTGCCGCTCGCGAACAGGGCGACAGGCTCTGGCAACAGGCCCGCTTCCACCGCTGGGCGTGGCTCAGCCTGATCCTGGTCGGGCTCGCCGTTCGCACCGCGGCCCTCGCCGCGTATTGGCCGCAACTGGCCACCGACCCCGACCAGTACCGCGGCATTGCCGAGAATCTGGCAGGCGGAGTTGGTTACTGCGTTCCCAAGACTGTCCGTCCCACCGCCTTTCGCCCTCCGCTCTACCCGCTGCTCTTGGCGGCCGCACTAACCACCGGCACCGGAACGGCGGGAATTGCCATATTCCACCTGCTGCTGGCGGCAACCACGTTAATTCTGACCGCCGTTTGCGCGTGGCGGTTGCGGCTCGGTTGGGCGGGGCTGGTGGCTGGTCTGCTCGTGGCACTGGACCCGCTGCTGGTCATCGCGGTGGCTCAGGTCATGACCGAGACCGTGGCGGCCTGCGTGACAATGGCCCTGCTCGCGGCGTTGCTGTGGTTTCACCAGCATGATGCCATGGAGGCACCCAATGCCAAAGCCTCTTCGATTTTGGTTCGCGCGTGGCTCGTTGGCGTGCTTTTCGGAGTCTGCGTCCTCTGCCGTCCAACATTTGGCGCGTTTTGCGTGTTGCTTGTCCTGGTTGGGTGGCCACGGAATCACCGGTGGTATTTGACACCCGCTGGCCTGAATCACGTGGCGGGGAGCGTTCTTGGTCTGACATGTGTCCTTGGCCCCTGGGTGATGCGAAATGTGGTCGTCCTCGGCCATCCGATCGTGACCACCACGCACGGGGGCTACACGCTGCTCTTGGGGCACAATGCCGCCTACGATCGGGAGGTTGTCGCCCAGCCGTGGGGCACAGCCTGGCCGGGCGAAAGCTTGCTGGCATGGCAGGCGAGTCTCGAACTGGAACTGACCCGGGACAACCCAGCGGCTCCGCGGGATGCGGAGGGCATCGTCATCGACGAAGTGGTCCGAGACCGGTGGATGTCGCGGCAAGCGTGGACCTATCTCCTGGCCGATTTGCCACGGGCGGGGCGTGCCGCGCTGACGCTTCTCGGACGCTTCTGGAATGTGCTTCCGGCCGCCGCCGAAGGCCGTGGGGGGAGACTGCGCTGGGCCGTGGCGCTGTACTACGGGCTGGCGCTGACACTGGCAGGCATCGGCGTCTTCCGGCTGCGCGGTGAAGAATGGCATTTGTGGCAACCATTGTTGATGCTGGTTGCTTCATTCACCGTGGTGCATGCCTTGTATTGGGCTGACATGCGGATGCGCGCCCCGCTGTCGCCGGTCCTGGCCCTGCTGGCGGCACGCGCCATGTCCTGGAAACGGGATCCGGTCTTGGTCGAAGGCAGCGCGAGCCCTGCGACGCCGGGTGAACAAGCGGTTACAATGCCCTAGGAGTTTTCTGTCACCCAGGTTCGCGTCATGCACATTCGTCCTGTCGAAATCTCTGGTCTGTATGTCGTGGAGCCTCGGATTTTTGGCGACGACCGGGGATGGTTCATGGAGACATGGCACCAGGGGAAATTCGCCGCGGCGGGCATCGCGGTCGACTTTGTGCAGGACAATCATTCTCGCTCCGTCTCCCGGGTGCTGCGTGGCTTGCACTACCAATTGCGAAACCCACAGGGAAAGTTGGTGCGGGCCGCACGAGGCGAAATCTGGGACGTGGCGGTCGACCTGCGACGCGATTCAGTCACCTTCGGCAAAACCTACTCCATCCGTCTGTCGGACGAAAACAAGCTGCAGGTTTACATCCCGCCAGGGTTCGCACACGGCTTTTGCGTCCTCAGCGAAGAGGCGGAAGTCATTTACAAATGCACCACCCTGTACGATCCCGCTGACGAGCGAACTCTGTTGTGGAACGACCCGGCATTGGGCATCGACTGGCCGGTCACCGATCCCCTGCTGTCGCCCAAGGATCTTAAAGGGATACCCCTCGCACAGGCGGAATGTTTTGGGGATTGAACACCGGAGAGCCCTTGGTTGACCAGATTCAATGCTTCCTGACTGGCACGGATTTTGGGGGACCGACCGGCTGTTTTGGGACAGCGAACCGACGGAACTGCGACACGAATGTGATTGCAAAAAGCGGTACGTGCAAAAGAGGTTTTTGAACAGAAGCAAACGCAGGAAACGAAGAAAGTGAGATGCAGGACCTCCATGCTGTTAAATATTAATATTACGTTTAAATTATTGTGACGTTGATTTTCACTTCTATCTCGAAGTCTGTCTCCATCCGGAACCGGCATGAAAATCACGTTTTGCGGCGCGGCGGGTGAAGTCACGGGCAGCCAGCACTTGATCGAGTGCGGCGGGCTGAAAATCCTGCTGGACTGCGGGCTGTTTCAGGGCAGCCGGGCGGAGTGCCGCGCCAAGAACGAGCGGTTTCTCTACAAGCCGGATGACCTCGACGCCGTCATTCTCTCGCACGCCCACATTGATCACTGCGGCAACCTGCCCAGCCTGTATCGGCAGGGCTATCGCGGTCCCGTCTACTGCACGGATGCCACGGCCGACGTGACGAACATCATGCTGGAGGACAGCCTGAAGATTCAGTTGGAGGATGCCCGCTACCTGGAGAAGCGGCTGCCAAAGTCCGCGCCCCGGGTCAAGCCCCTGTATGAAGAGAAGGATGTGCGGGGGATTGTGAACCGGATCGAGTCCCAGCCGTACGACAAGTGGGTTCAACTCTTCAGTGCCCTGCGGATCCGCTTCCGCGACGCCGGGCACATTCTCGGTTCGGCCATCACGGAACTGGAATTCGAGGAGAAGGGAACCATCCGGCGGCTGGTGTTCACGGGGGACCTTGGCCGCCGGAACATCCCGCTATTGCGCGACCCGGCCACCGTCGGTGGCTGCGACGTGCTGATCAGCGAATCAACCTATGGCGACAGGATCCACCCTCCCACCAGCGACATCAAGGCGGCGCTACTGCGGATCATCCGCGCGGCCGTCGAACAGGAAGGCAAGGTGATCATCCCCGCCTTCAGCCTGGGACGCACCCAACAGGTGGTCTATTTCCTCAACGAACTGACCAACTCTGGACAGTTGCCCGCGGTGCCAATCTATGTCGACAGCCCGCTGTCACTGCGGATCACGGAACTCTACCGCAAGCATGTGACCACCAGTCTGGACGCGGAGGTGCAACAGACGCTCACCGCGGACGCCGATCCGTTTGGGTTTGAGCACCTGCGGTACATTGCCAGTCAGCCAGAGAGCATGGAACTGAATCGCCAGTCTGGGCCATTCGTGCTGATCGCCTCGAGCGGCATGTGCGAAAGCGGCCGCATCGTGCACCATCTCAAGAACACGGTCTCAGACCCCAAGAACACCATCGTGATCATCGGTTTTCAGGCGGAAAACACGCTGGGTCGCAGAATCGTGGAGCGGCGGCCCTATCTGAAAATCTTCGACCGCGACTACCCCCTCAACGCGCGCGTTGAAATTCTCAACGGCCTCTCCGCGCACGCGGACGCCGAGGATTTCAAGTGGTGGTATGAATGCCTGGCGGAGCGGTCCGGAGTGGGCCAAGCCTTTCTGGTGCATGGCGAAGCCCGCGCCGCGCAGGCATTGTCCGGCATCCTCAAGGACTACTGCGACGAAGACCCGATCATTCCGCAGTTTCGCCAGAGTTTTGAAGTCTGAACAAAGTCTGAACAGGCTACGGGGCGGGTGGGTTAGCCGCCCCGCGGCCGGGTACGAGTCACGGAGTGACTCGGCGGCTCTTGCCTGCAGCGGCCGATTCAAGCGGATGAACGCTTGCTGGCCTCGGCCCGGCGGTGGCGGACGATTTCGCCCTCAATCAAATAGACGACGTTTTCAGCGATTGTCGTGGCGTGGTCGGCGATCCGTTCGACCTGTCGGCTGGCCGAAAACAGGTGTACCGCGCCTTCAATCCGGTCTGGTGAAGCGTGCATCGTGGCGGTCAGTTCCGCGATGATCTCGCGGTTCATCTGGTCGATGGCGTCGTCTTCATCGCAGAGGCGGCGGGCCTCTTCGAGGTTGAGGGTTGCGTAAGCAGCCAGGCTCCGGTCAACCATTTCCACGGCAGCCTGTGCCATTTTCACGAGCAGGGCTGGGATCGGCATGGCCGGGTGCTTGCGGAGCGAGTTCGCCCGCTCGACGATGTTGCCAGCCAAGTCGCCGATCCGTTCCAGTTCGAGCGTGATCTTTAGAATCGTTGTGATCCGTCGCAGGTCGCCAGCGACCGGCTGATGCAATGCCAGCATCCGCAGGCAGGCCTCTTCAATTCCGACATCGAAGGAGTTGATCTCCTCCTCATCGGGAATCGAGGCTTCCAGTGTTCCTGAACCCGCGGATTCGAGAAGAGCCACGGAATTGTGGACCGCCTGACCGACAAGCTCCCCCATGCGCAGGATGTCCTGCTGTGCGGCGGCAAGGCTCTGCTTCAAGTGGAGTGCCATCGATCCGGCCCTGCATGAGGTGGAAACACCGAATATTTCATCAATCATAGATCAAAACTGCCGCATCAGTGAAGGGGGAATCAGCAATTTTCGTGCAAATTGACGGAGAAATTCATGATTTCCTCACATGGCTGGCCTCCTCTCCAATCTTGCGGCGCACGGGTTTTGGGCTCTCACTCCGTCTCATATCTGCTATACTTGATGGATAGAAAATGTTGATTCCGATGACGGAGACTCCGAATGCTCAGCCTGCAATCTCGTCGGGCGCGACTGTGTGACGGCATTTCCCGCCGTGAGCTGCTGCGCGCCGGTGGCTTGAGCTTCGGTGGATTGTCGCTGGCGGGCCTGTTGGGGAAGCCGGCATTGGCGACCGCCACCGGCGGCGGTGCTGGCAGCGCGAAATCCTGCATCGTCCTGTTCCTGATGGGTGGACCAGACCAGCATTCGACGTGGGATCCCAAGCCGGATGCGCCGCCTGAAGTGCGGGGGGCCTTCGCGCCGATTTCGAGCCGGGTGCCCGGCGTGCAGTTCAGCGAATTGATGCCGAAACTGGCACAGCGCGCCGACAAGCTGGCGGTGCTGCGGGCAGTCTCCACTGGTGACAACGCCCACTCGTCGAGCGGGTACTACATGCTCACCGGTCGGCCACATACGCCGACGAATGTCGAGAATGCGAATCCGGGTTTTCCGAACGACTGGCCGAATTGGGGTTCTGTGGTCCAGCGATTGACGGAGGCCACCGGACGGCGGAGCGGCGACCTGCCGACTTCGATGCGGCTGCCAAACCACATTTTCAACACCGACGGCTCGACCTGGCCCGGCCAGGATGGCGGCATGCTCGGCCACGCCGCCGACCCGTGGCTCTTCCGCTGCGCCCCCGCCGATCCCGGTTTCCGCATCGCCGAGCTGCAACTTCCGGACGACGTCTCGCTGGACCGCCTCGCCATCCGCCGCGATCTCGTCCGCGACATCGACCGCCAATCCAAAGTCGCCTCCACGAGCCTGCTCAAAACCTTTGGCGAACATCAGCAACGGGCGTACGGCGTGCTTTCGTCCGCTGCCTCACGCGGTGCGTTCGACCTGGCGACAGAGTCCGCGGAAACCCGTGCGCGGTACGGAATGACCCAGTTCGGGCAGAGCTGTCTCTTGGCCCGGCGGCTGGTTGAAGCCAACGTGCGGCTGGTGCAGGTCAACTGGCACCGCGGCCCCGACGAGCCGTCCAGCAACCCCTGCTGGGATTCGCATACCGATGAAACCAACCGTCTGAAGAACGTGCTTGTTCCGCCCACTGACGACGGCTTTTCGTCCCTGCTGGACGACCTGTCCGACCGCCGGATGCTGGACGAAACCCTGGTCGTCTGCATGTCCGAATTCGGCCGGTCACCGCGGCTCAACGGAGCCGGCGGCCGCGACCACTGGGGGTCAGTCTTCTCTGTCGCGATGGCCGGAGGCGGCATCCGTGGCGGCCTGGTGCATGGCTCGTCCGACGCGCTGGGAGCCTTTCCCCGCTCCGGCCTCGTGCGGCCAGAGGACATCGTGGCTACGATCTTCCACTGCCTGGGCTACGCTCCCGAGACGGAAATCCACGACCGACAAAACCGCCCCCACGCGATTTGTCAGGGGAAGGTTTTGCAGTCGCTTGTGGGATGACCTGATCCATCGCAATTGTCTTTCATCAGGCTGTCTCGTCCATCTTGCTGAGCAAGTAGTTCGCGCGGTCAATTCCATCGGTGGAACCGTAGCCGCCGAAAAGAGTTGTCAGGCAACCCTCAAGTCCGCAGGTGCATCCTTCTTGATTTGCCACCTCGCGTAGGCTTGCAAGCCAGTTTCCCTCTGTTCCCAACTTGTGCCGGCAGTAGAAGGCTGACGGCAACGCCCACTGATCTTCGCCATCTTCGGCGAGTGCCTTTTCGTAAGCTACGAGGGCCTCACCAAACTGCTCCTGATCGAGCCGAATATCACCCACTTCCAGCCAGCACGTAAGATCGTCTGGATCATGCTCGCCGGCCTTCGTGAAAAGTGCCACCGCCAAATCGAGATTTCCAGCCCGCCTGGCGGCATTTGCCGCGGCGACGGCGGTTTTCCAATTGGGAGCGTTCCTGTATTGCTGTTCCGTGAGGGCAAATGCTTCTTCATAGCGTCCACTTTTTCCGAGCAGCATTGGACGAATGATCTCTGCATAAGGCAGGATGCCGTACGTTTGCTCCAGTGCCTCGAAACTCCGCATCAACCCCTCAATCCGTGCTTTGTCTTCATCGGAGAGAGTCGAGAAGGGCTCCGGAATTTCCATTGCCGAGTGAAAAATCTCGCGGACTGCATCATCTTGATTCATGCAAGCAGAGCCTGGTCTGGGTGAACGCCGGATTAAGGTCGACGCGCTGTGGAACCCGTTGAGTCGAGCCCCTTGAGCCGCCAGCGCATCACGATTTCCACCATAGATTTCATCCTCACGTTTGTCGACGATCCAGAATTCTGTGCATAGATTTTGAGGCGATCGCCTCACGTCCATCGAGACTATTTCCGCAGCACCTCAACGCTCCCACTGCGGCTGAACAGGTCGAGGCCGGCGGAACGTTCGGTGTTCTCGATGACCTGCCGCATCCGGCCCAGAACCGCGAAGACCGCGAAGCGGTCTTCGTCCTTCACAACGGTGCGGAGGCCCGGCCAGGTACGGCGGGTGCCATCGTGCTCGTCGGTACCTTCCAGGCGAAAATCGTCGAACTCCTCACGACTGAGGTTGGTGCGGAGGCCGCCGTGATTGGTGATCGCCAAGACTGGAAGTGACTTCCAAGCGGCGGGAGACAGTTCTACTTCGATGCGTCCGGACTGGGTCACGAGGCGGTGAGCCACGGCGGAAAAGGGTTTTGAGGCCACCAGCCGTGTGTCACCAAAGTCGTTGGAGACGTTGACGGTCCCTTGAATGTCCGCCAAATCAAGTTGAACCCGGCCGAACTGGGCGTCCAGCCCGTCAGTCACGTTATGAATCTGGACGGCGATCGGTTTTGCCGTCGTGATCTGGCGAATGTTGTCGGCATGCGAAGTCCCCCCCCTCTCGAAGCCGAATTCCTGCGTGGCGGTGACGGTGACATGCCCGGTTACATCGGCAACGGACTGCAGCGGGAAATTGAGGGACAACAGGTTGCCGGTCAACCCGCGCACGGCGAACTGGCCGCGGGCGTCCGAGTCGGTCGAATCCTCATCGAGAATCGTCAATGCGGCTTGAAGCTTTTCCACCAGCAGGCCGCGCCGCGCTCCGCGGATGCAGACGCTGGCACATTTCGGCACATAGACGGTCAATTCTCCATACCGCTGCCGCATCGAACCGTATTGCCCATCGCCGCCTTCAGACATCACGGACGCCATAATCACTTTGTTGCTGCCATAGTCCAGCCCCTCCACCGTCAGTTGGTCGATCTCCTTGTCGACGTAATCGCGATGAACGGCGTGGGTCTTCTCAAATTGTGCTTGTCGCTCGGAACGCTGCGCCTCGGTCAGCTTCTCACCGTACTTGGCGAGCCACTCCTTGTTGTGGGCATCCCACTCGGCACGCGTCTGGCCGGTAAACTCGGCGCGACCGCGTTTATGGACAATCTTCATCGAACGCAGAATGTCGTCCACCGGTTTGTCGTCCGGCGAGAGCACCAGCTTCTTGAGTTCAACTTTCACCCGTGGCTCATCCCAGCCGATCACGTGCACATGGTTGGCAGTGATCGCCAGCCGCCGTTCCGGTCCCAGTTCAATCTGGGTGGTTTCAGTCTGCTCGTTGACCGTGGCTCCCTTCACCAACACCCGCTTGCTGTCCATCTCCTTCCGCAGGGCCTCCAACCGCTGCTTCAGAGCCGCGAGGTCGGTCTGTGCGTCGGTTACCTTCACGCGGCCACGTTCAATGTTGTCCTGCAACGCCTCAAGCTGGCTGACCGTGCGGTCGTATTGTTCCTTGAACTCCTTCGGAACAAAGTACCAGCCGCTCAGCGTGTTCGAGAGCAGCAAATGATTCGGCGGGGCCTTCGCCGGAGGCCGCTCGGCCTGGCCGAAGACGCTGCCCACGAATGAGGAACAGATGAGAAGCAGAGACAGAACGGTGGTGGTGCGTGTGCGAAACATGGGAAACTCCTGGGGGAATGACCAATGACCAATGAAACAATGACCAATCGCCCCACGATCGACGCATTTGTCATTTGTCATTTGTCATTAGGTCATTGACTCATTGCTTCAGCCTAAATTCCTCCAGCGTCTGCCGGACTTCGCGGCGAAGTTCGGCGAGCGCCAGAGCGTCAGTGGTTTGTGACAACCGCAGGTCGGCTTGGCGCAGGTCGGCGTCAATTTGCTGGAGACCTGACTCATACAGCGAAGTCTGGGTGACCTTCGAATACGTTCGGGAGGGCTCGGCCAAGGTGATGATCGCGGGCAACTCGGGACCGCGCGGCGGCTGCGACAGGATCACGCACACCGCAACCGAAGCGGCGGCGACCACCAAGGCAGACACGATCTGCCCAGCCCAATTTCCCCTGTGGAGTGGCGGCTCTGATGTGACTCCTGTTGGATTCGTGGCGAGCGCCGATGCCTGAGCGATCAGCCTGGCGACACTTTCCGGTGTCGGCTGCCCCGCGCGGGCCTGCCGGATGGCAGTCTCCAAATCCGGCGGCAGCGGCCGCGGCGGCAGTTCTTCGGGAATCATCGGTTTGTCTCCATTCCAAGATGTTCCGCGCGTTCAAAGGCGGCGGATAGCCGCTGCCGGGCCATGCTGAGGGCTTTGGCAACGGCTCCCGGAGAAATCTCCAGCATCTGCGCGATCTGGGGCTGGGAGAGATCTTCAAAGTAGACCAGACAGAAGACCTCCGCCTCGCGCGGCGGCAGCGTAGTCAGCGCCTGCCGCAGCCGCAGTTCCAGCTCGGCGGCGACCAAATGCTCGTGTGGCTCAAAGCCGCCCGGTCGCCTCGTGCGGGCTTCGATATCCGTGGCTTCCAGGGCAATGGTGGATTTGCGCCGCCGCAGGCAGTCGATCGCCCGGCGCGTGGCCATTGTCCGCAGCAGCCCCGCCACCTGCCCGCCGAGTTCGGTGAACCGGCCGGAACGAAAGACTTCGACAAACACTTCCTGAGCCACCTCGTCCGCGTCGGCCGAATTCGCGACGACACGCATCGCCGCCGCCAGAACGGCGGAGGCATGCGTCGCCACGAATTCAGCCCAGGTCACGCTCATTTCGTCTCAACTTCGGAGGAGTCTGCTTTGACTGCTGCCAAGATATCGAGGCGAGGGGGCTGAGGATTACCCTGAATTTTACGGAAATTTCTTCGAGCGCATTGAGCCACGCAACGGTCGTTGACCGTCAGCACAGCGGTTGTCGCGCGGTTGGCATTGGCGTTAAGCTGACCCTGTCGAAAGGTTCGTAACGATAGACTCCCCAACGCAGGAATGACGATTGCGACAAATGTGAATTTCAGATTTCAGATTTCAAATTTCACAGTCGGTTCAGCGGGCTCGAACCCCAGATCAAATCCCTGGCGTGGAGCGTGACTTCATCCCGACCAAGTTGTGTTCGAAACTCGGCAGGCCACTGTGAAATTTGAAATCTGAAATTTGAAATTCCCATTCGGTCACCCAGTGACTTTTGTCACGCGCGTCAGCCGTGCCCGACTTGGAATGAGGTTCCCGATGCGGATGTTTTTCAGCGGCCAGTGGCAGGACAAATCCGAAACGATTCCGGTGACCAACCCGTTCAATGGGGCGGTGATCGACACTGTGCCACGGGGCACGGCGGCGGACGTCGACACGGCGCTGAAGTCGCTGCAGGCGGGCGCGGCCATCATGCGAAAAATGCCCGCCTACGACCGCAGCAAGATCCTGCGCAAGGCGGCGCAGCTCATGACCGAGCGCGAGGCTGAACTCGGCCGGATCATCAGCAGCGAGGAGGGCAAGATTCTCGCCGAGGGGGTGCTGGAAGCCAGCCGCGCCAAGGAGACCATCGACAACTCGGCCGACGCCGCCAAACTGGTCGTGGGCGAAATGATCCCCCTGGACGCCGCCCCTGGCGCCAAAAACAAGCTCGGGTTCACGCTCCGCGTCCCCTGTGGCATCGTCGCCGCCATCACCCCCTTCAACTTCCCCCTCAACCTCGTGGCTCACAAGGTGGGGCCTGCCATCGCGGCGGGAAACGCCGTCATCATCAAGCCCGCCAGCGACACCCCGCTCTCCGCGCTCAAACTTGTCGAAATTCTGCTGGAATCCGGACTGCCACCAGAAGCCATCGCCTGCATCACTGGCGGCGGCGGCGAGATCGGCAAAGCGCTCGCCACCGACAAACGGGTCCGCAAGATCAGCTTCACCGGCAGCTACGAAGTGGGCGACTCCATCTGCCGGATGGCGGGCGTCAAACGGGTGACGATGGAACTGGGCAGCAACAGCCCCGTGATCATCATGGACGACGCCGATCTGGAAAAGGCGGCCCAACTCGTCACGATGTCTGGCTTCGCCAACGCCGGCCAGGTGTGCATCTCCGCCCAGCGAATCCTGACCTCCGGCAAGATCTACGGCGACTTCCTCGACCTCCTCAAGCCCAAAGTCGAAGCCCTGACCACCGGCGACCAGTTGGCGTCCGGCACGAAAATGGGTCCGATGATCCGCGAGCGCGATGCGATCCGTGTCCAGAATTGGATCGAAGAAGCCGTGGGCGCGGGAGCCAGGGTTGTGACCGGCGGCCAGCGAGCCGGAACCATGCACGCCCCGACCGTCGTGGCCGATGTCGCGCCGAGCATGAAAATCAGTTGTGACGAACTGTTTGGTCCGGCAGTGGCTGTGACCAAGTTCAGCGACATCAACGAGGCGATCGCCCTCGCCAACCAGAGCCAGTACGGACTGGCCGCCAGCATCTTCACCCAAGACATCGACCGGGCCATGAAGTTTGCCCGCGAGGTCGACAGCGGCAACCTGCACATCAACTGGGGCACCCAGTGGCGGGCCGACTTGATGCCCTACGGCGGACTCAAGGACAGCGGCATGGGGAAAGAAGGCCCGCGCCATGCGATTCGTGAAATGACCGAGGAAAAAATGGTGGTGCTGCACCTGGCGGAATAGTGTGTCGCCATCGTGACAAGCTGGCAGTTTTTTAATCCGGAGGAGGAAGCACCGGTCAGTCACTGCGCGATGGACCGGAGGGCTTGCGCAGTGCCACTCAAAGGACCGGACAGAGAATAAAATCTCGCTTCAAGGTGCGGACCGAAGGCCGGTCTTGTGCCACGAGAAGGGGGAACCACGAATTTTCACGAATACGACGAATTTCACGAATGACACCTGGCCAATGACACCTGGCCAATGACAACGAGCAGGATTTCCTCACCCGTGAGACGGATGACATTACCTTTGGTCGCTGACAGTGGCTCGCCATTTGATTGCCAACTGCCGGTGGGACTGGTAAGACTGCGTTCACAGCAAAGCAGAGTCCCCGACGGATTTGGAAGATTGTCTGTCATCCCAATTCCTGGAGTTGAGACGTGAATCAGCCCTCTGAGACCACTGAGACGATCACTCGACGCGACTTTACGCACCAGGCGCTGGGTTCATTGCTGGCGTTCTCCTTCATGCAGTGGGCCGCTGGCCGCGATCTGTTCGCCGACAACGTCAAGCCGCCGGTCACCAAGTGGCTCAGCGAAGTCAACCAACTCGGCTGGGACTTGAAAGGCCAGATGCTGAAGCAGACGGAATGGCAGAAGCAGATCGAAACGCTGTACACGAAGGCCGATGTGCCCTCGTTTCTCAAGCTGATCGACTTCGAAAAGCTGACGAAAGATCTGAAACTGGAAGACCATGGCGAGAAGAGCCTGCGGGTCAAGTTTCCCCAGGTGGAGGGGATCCCCGCCAAACTGGCGTTCGGTCAGCAGATCTTCGCGCTCAAGCAGGGTGCGTCCGTCGTGCCGCATGGCCACAACAACATGGCCACCGCGTTTCTGATGCTGGACGGCGAGTTTCACGGCCGGCATTACGACCGGGTGCAGGATGAGAAGGAACACATCCTCATCCGGCCAACCATCGACCGAAAATTCACGCTGGGCGAGTGTTCGACGGTGTCCGACGACAAAGACAATGTGCATTGGTTCAAAGCATTGTCGCCCACCGCGTTCATTTACAACATCCATGTGATGGATGTGCGGCCGGGCAGCAAGCTGACCACCGGTCGGGTGTACCTCGACCCCAACGGTGAAAAGCTGGGTGACGGATTGATCCGCGCCAAACGGGTCGATTATGACACCGTTCACAAGTTGTACGGTTGACCCGACGATGCCGGCGCGTTTGCCGCATGCTGTCAGACTGAAAAATTCTTCAGGGAATCTGACGAACAACGTGAACCCTGCGGCCGTGCTCGCCGTTGGACCTCAAGAGATTAACGCCGGCACGGACTGGGGATCCCAATCCGTGTGCTGGCGTATTGCCATTTCGCCCTTTACTACCTAGGCTTGCGCGAATTCAGGACACCGGCCGTGGATTGGAGGCCAGGCCTTCAATCCGGTCTGCAGCGTGTGTGTCAAAATCGTGCATTGTTTCCAGGTGTCGCCATTTCGAGACACGCCGAGCCGTCCGAGTTGAGTACCTGCCATGCACTTTTTCAGCCGCACCAGCGATATCATCAGCCGCAGCTTGACGGACATCCTGATCGGAGAAGCGAATCCGCTTCAGGCGATCACCCAGGTTGAGAGCGAAATCGAGCAGGGGGTCGCCGGGGTGCGGCGCTGTGTGCAGACAGCACAGGCGAACGAACAGCGTCTGCTGACGGAACTCGAAGAGTATCAGAAGCAGTCGGTGCAGTGGGGGCACAGCGCGCGGTCCTCGCTCGCGGCGGGACATGAAGACGACGCCCGCACCGCCCTGCGGCGACGGCACGAGATGGATGACTTGATCGCTGGTCTCAGGCAGGAGCATGTCAGCGCCGTTGCCACCCGCGAGCAGTTGACGACAACCCTCCGCGCGGTTGAGGCCCGTCTGGCCGAGGCCCGGCGCCTGCGGCAGCAGATCGAAGAGGGCTCGATTCCGCAGGCGACGGCCGCCACGCAGAATTCTGCCTACAACGGCGACAACTGGGACCAGTCGCGCGCCGCGGATGTCGAAGCCGAGCTGGCGGCGATGCGGCAGGAACTGGACCAGTCGCGGTAGCTGTCTTCGGCGGCGGTTCATGCATGTTATCGACAAAATTAATATCAAATTTAAGATTTAAAATTTCACAGTCTGTACATCGGCCTCGAACCGACTGATAACTCTTTGCGGTGCAGTCAGGTACTGTCCGCTTGAAAATCAGACGTTTCCAAAAGCGTTTTACTGTGAAATCTGAAATCTGAAATTCTGTCTAAATCAGAGGCTTTTTTCGGACTCATCGCCGACAGTCATCACGTCTACAACGAGCAACCCCCACAACGGCCAAACGAACGCGGCCCGCGCTGTCGCGCGGGCCGCTGGTCAATCTCGCTCAGTTGATCTCACTTTGTCAGGAGATCTGTTCTATTCACGTGCGGCCGCTTTGCTCGCGGCGGGGCGGGCCGATGTCCGGGCTGGAGTGCGCGTTCCAGAGACTGGGGTGACGCGTTCTTCGGGCGGGGTGGCGCGTCCCGTGCCGGCGGCGGCGGGACTGGAGGGCATGCCGGCCGCGGCGGTGGGCCGCTTGTCAGACTTGGAGGTGACGCCGGTCAGGTAGTTGTCAACCCGTGCTTCGGCCTTCACCTTTTCGAAGACCTTGGCGACCGATTCTTGAACTTTCCGTTCCTGAATTTCTTCCTTCAGGATCGGCAGGACTTCCTTCTTGTCGACGACAGTCGGCTCGGTCTGGCCTTCACACTTGATGATGATGAAGCGGTCGAGGCCCACCTGGATGACGCCAGAAATTTCGCCTTCCTGCAGGGCGAAGGCAGCCTTTTCGACTTCAGGAACGCCGGAGTGCTTGCGGATGGCGGGGACGCTGCCGCCCAGCGGACGGCTGGAGGGGTCCACGGAGTGTTCGTAGGCCAGCCGTTCAAAGGTCTCGGGATTCTTGGAGGCCTTTTCCCAGACCGTGGCCGCGCGGCGTTGGTTGTCCAGGACGATGACCCGGGCCTTGACGCGGGGGCCGTAGTTGGATTCGAACGCTTCGTCCATTTCGGCTTTGGTGATCGTCACCTGTCCACCGGCCAGCTTGCGCAGTGCCAGCATCGGCCAGATGATGTCGCGTTGGTACTGCATCGGCGACAGGCCGCGTTCGGCCTGCAGCATGTTGAGCCACTGCTGGGTGTCGAGATTGAATTTCTTGGCCAGCTTGGCGATCTCTTCCTTCACTTCCGCCGCACCGACCTCGACGCCGGCCTTGGCACAGGCCTGCTCGATGATCTTGTGGTTGATCATGTTTTCCAGGACTTCCTGGCCATGCCGGTCCATGCATTCCTTGGCGACATCGTCCCAGGCGATCAGATCCTGGTTGACGCGTGCCAGATAGTGATCAGTTTTTTCGGCGTTGGCGGTCGCCTTGCCGACCGTTGCCCGGCCGGGCTGCTGCTGCGAGAAGGCGGACGTGGGCCGGAACACCTGCCACAGCACCCCGCCGATGAGCAGAGCCACGGCAGTTCCCGCCACGGCCAGCAGATATCTGGGTTTTCCGGGAGCCACAGCCAACCCGGCGATTTGTTCACGACTCATGGAACGTCTCCCGTCCTTAGGATGACCCCCAGGGTTGTTACGAAGTCAACCCACGGTCCGATTGGGCCGGCCTTATAGACCGACCCGCGGAATCGGTCAAGATCCGTTGGTGTGAAAGCTTCTCGGCGTCAAACAGTCAAACATCGCGCGCTTTCAAATCCGCGAAATTGGCTGGCTACTCCTAGAATGCGGTGATCGAAGTGAGCGCTTCCTTCGGGCGACTGTGCGGAGCCGCACGAAGCGCGCAAG
Source organism: Planctomycetaceae bacterium (assembly GCA_021732845.1). Taxonomy (GTDB): domain Bacteria; phylum Planctomycetota; class Planctomycetia; order Planctomycetales; family Planctomycetaceae; genus JAKFUF01. The sequence continues at coordinate 124,815 of JAKFUF010000062.1, forward strand.
AATTCGCCGAGACATCCAGGCACCGCAGGGCCGCGGCAGGGTCCACCTGCCCCAATTCGTGATTGGTTGCGAAAAGAAGTCGTTGGCATATCGTTTGCTTTACTTAGGTGCTACCGCCGAGATCATTCTACGGTTCCTGAGTCGGGTCCACCGTGCGACTCCGGCTTCGATTGGAGGTCGCATGTCGAAGGACATCTTTCGTGAGCGTGAGCGTGTTGAGGAGGACGCCTATTTCCACCGGGTGGACGCCGACCTGATCGCGAAGCTGCGCCAGAACGCCCAGCTCAGCGAGATTGCTCACACGCTGGCTGAGAAACTGCATGCCGACGAGCCGGCGCTTCTCGAACGCATCCAAAAACTCGGTGTGACGCTCGATACCGGCGCTGCTTTCATCCTGGCGCCGCTGGTCGATGTCGCCTGGGCCGACGGCGACGTGAGCCACGCCGAGCGTGCCGCCATTCTTCACATCGCGAATCAGCGCGGCGTGGTGCCGGGGTCCGCCGATCATCGTCAACTTCTCGATTGGCTGGCTGTCCGCCCTCCGGACGACATTTTGCAGACCGCACTGGACGCGATCCGGATCGGCATCTCGGTCCTGACCCCAGACGAAGCGAAACAACGGGTCGCGGCCATGATCAAGGCGTGTGAAGAGGTGGCGAAAGCCGCGGGCGGGCTCAGCGGCTTGCTTCAACTGGAAGGCATCTCGCGAGACGAAGGCGCGGTCATCGCCGCCATCCGCCGCCATCTGGCCGAATAAGGATTTGGCGCCACCCCGTCGGCCATGCGACATGACTCATTGCCCGCCGCTGGAGCTGACCGCGATTGGCCTTCAAATCCACGGGAATTGGCCGAGGCGGGCCATCCCGCGAGCGGCTTGGCGAAGGCGTGCGGTCAGGTGTGTCGCCGGAATCACGGGCGTGAGCAATTCCCTCGACATTCGGCTGCCGGTCATCGCATGAACTCCATCGATTCGACGGGGGCACTGGGACAACCGGGGCACTGGTCGATTGCTGGATCTGCAACCGGGTCACTGGGGATCAGTCATCAAATCCGCTTCAATTTCAAGAGCCACGTCTTCACCAGTTGTGTCAACCCGACATACCCGACAAGCGTCGCCACCAGCATCGGCCAGTAGGCGGCGGGCAGAGGCACGAGACCCAGCAGACCGCCGAGCGGCGTGAACGGGATGGCAATGGCCGTCGCCATGATGGCGACCGACATGGACAGGAGCGGCCACGACGGGCGGCTTTGCAGGAAGGGGATCTGGTTGGTGCGGATGACGTGGATGATGAGCGTCTGGGTCAGCAGGCTTTCCACGAACCACGCGGACTGGAACAGGCTTGCGCTGTGCGCGGCGGCGAGGGGCGTGGAGGTGTCCCAGCAGTTGAAACCATACAGCATGACCAGAAAGGTGCTGTAGTCAAACAGGGATGAGCACGGGCCGATGAAGAGGATGAACCGCGTCAACTTCCGGATGTCCCACGGGTGTGGCTTTTGGAGCTGGTCAAAATCAACGTCATCCGTGGGGATCGGGGTTTGGCTCAGGTCGTAGAGCATGTTGTTCGCCAGGATCTGAATCGGTGCCATTGGCAGGAAGGGGACGAACAGGCTCGCCCCCAGCATGCTGCACATGTTGCCAAAGTTGCTGCTGGCCCCCATCCGCACATACTTCAGGACGTTGGCGAAGACCTTCCGCCCCTCCAAAACTCCGGCATCCAGAACCAGCAAGGACTTTTCAAGGAGGATCATGTCCGCCGAAGCCTTGGCGATGTCCACGGCGGTGTCGACGCTGATTCCCACATCGGCGACCCGCAGTGCCGGGGCATCGTTGATCCCATCCCCCATGAAACCGACGACATGGCCGCGCGACCGCAGGGCCTTGATGATCCGCTGCTTGTGGGCGGGTGAGACCCGGGCGAAGAGGGTGGTCCGCTGGGCACTGTCCGCCAGCCCCTCATCGGTGAGGGCCTCCACATCGCTGCCGAGCAATACGAACTCGGTGGACAGTCCCACTTCCTTGCAAATCTTGCGGGCGACCAGATCATTGTCGCCAGTGATCACTTTGACCTGAACGCCATGGGCCTGCAGCGCCTGAAGGGCCGGGCGGGCGCTGTCCTTGGGAGGATCGAGAAAGGCCACATAGCCGTCGAGGGTCAGTTCGCATTCATCGAGTTTCGAATAGGGATGGGCCGACTCCCGTGCCGCAAACTCGCGGGAGGCGACGGCGAGGACGCGAAAGCCATCGGCCGAGAGCTGCTCGTGCTCCTGCTTCAGATCGTCGATGTGCGCATGATCCATCGGGAGGAACTGTCCATCGACGACAAAGTTCTGGCAGCGGGGAAAGATGGCCTCCGGCGCTCCCTTGCAGATGAGGCAGTCCCGGCCCTCGCGTGTGCGGACAACAACAGACATGACCCGGCGCTCGAAGTCGAACGGGATCTCGTCGACTTTGGCGTTTTCCGGAATGTTCGCATGTACATGCGTCTCGGTATGCGCCAGGATCGCGCGGTCGAGCACGTTCTTCAGCCCCGTCTGGAAGTGACTGTTCAAATAGGCCAGGGCGAGAACCTCGTCGCTCGGCTTGAGCCGGACATCGCAGTGCTTTTCGAGGATGACGCGGTCCATGGTCAGCGTGCCGGTCTTGTCGACGCACAGGATGTCCATGGCACCCAGGTTTTGGATCGCACCGGCGTGCTTCACGATCACCTTCTGGCGGCTCATGGCCAGCGCCCCCTTGGAAAGGCAGACCGTCACGATCATCGGCAGCATTTCCGGGGTCAGGCCGACGGCCACCGCCACGGCGAAGAAGAACGCCCCGGTCCAGTCCCGCCGCATCAGACCGTTGAGGACGAACACCAGGGGGGCCATGACCAGTAGGAAACGCAGCATCAGCCACGTAAAGCGTGTGACTCCCTGGTCGAAGGCGGTCGGTGGTGGCTCTTCGGACAGCGACTCGGCCATGCCTCCCAAATAGGTCTCGCGTCCAGTTGCAACAACGACCGCGGTTGCCGACCCGCTCTCGACGCTCGTTCCCAGAAAGACGACGCTCGTCAGTTCGAGGGGGGCCGCCACAGGTGAACGTTCCGCCGCGAATTTTTCCACCGAACAGCTTTCACCAGTGAGCGCCCCCTGGCTGACAAACAGATCCCGGGTTTCCACGAGCCGCAGATCGCCGGGAATCATGTCGCCGGCGGCCAGCTTCACCACGTCTCCCGGCACGAGTTGCGAGACGCGCACTTCCTGGTCCGCTCCATTCCGGACAACCGTGGCGGTCACGGAGATCATCTGTTTGAGTTTGGCCGCGGCACTGTCGGCCCGGGCCTCCTGGATCAGCTTCAATCCCACGCCGAGGACGATCATGCAGACCATCACGCTGCCGGCACGCAGGTCGCCGGACGCAAACGAGACGGCGGACAAGACCATCAGCAGGATGACGAGGGGGTTCAGGACAGAGCGCCAAAAAAGCCGCCAGACCCCTGTTTGCTGGCCGCCGGCGAGGACGTTCGGCCCGTATTCCGCCAGCCGCACCGCGGCTTCGGCCGGAGTCAGGCCCTCGGGGCGGGTTCCGAAGTGCGGGTAGACGCCGGCGGAGTCCAGCGCCGCGGAGTCCACCAGAACCCGCGGTACTTGAATCTGGCGCGTGTCGAGCGGCCCGAACACATGTTTCGTCTGGGAGAAAACGGCGGCTGGCATGGTGTCGAGTCTCTGGTTGAAGTGTCGCGTCCGTCGGCACGAATGGCTCCGAATGTCTTCTTGGCCGGACATTCGTTAAACCTCGTTGGACAACTTTGTCAACGAGGCCATTTGTCAGGCGCGGCACCACTCGCCTGCCCTCTCCGGAAATTCCGTGCCATGAGCATCCGCCACCTCGACAAGATCTTCAAACCGCGGCGAATCGCGGTCATTGGAGCCACGGATGATGCAACGAAAGTGGGCCACACTGTCCTGGAAAACCTGCTGGCAGCAGGGTTCGCAGGCACCATTTTCCCCGTGAACTCCCGTCGCGATATGGTCCAGGGGATTCGCGCGTACTCGAGCGTCGGAGCACTGCCGGAGCCACCGGACCTGGCGATTGTATGCACCCCGGCATCCGGCGTGCCCGCCCTCGTTCGCGATTGTGGTGAGGCGGGCGTGCGGGGAATGGTCCTCATCTCGGCCGGGTTTCGTGAAGCCGGACCCGGGGGACGCGAACTGGAAGAACAGATCCGCCGGGAACGGGACCGGTTTGACGATCTGCGAATCATTGGTCCGAACTGCCTGGGGGTGATCGCGCCGCATTTTGGACTCAATGCCAGTTTCGCGGCGGATGCGCCGCGGGCCGGTCACATAGCCCTCATCTCCCAGTCCGGCGCCCTGTGTACCTCGCTGCTCGACTGGGCCGCGCAGAAGAATATTGGCTTCTCGGGATTCGTCTCCGTGGGCAACATGCTCGACGTCGGCTTCGGAGACCTGATCGACTACTTTGGGGAAGACCCGCATACGCGGGCCATCATCCTGTATGTGGAATCGCTCACCGATGCGCGCGGGTTCGTGTCGGCTGCGCGGGCTTTTTCCCGCGTCAAGCCAATTGTGGCGTACAAGGCGGGCCGGTTTGCCGAGTCGGCCAAGGCGGCGGCGTCGCATACGGGAGCCATGGCCGGTGAAGACGCGGTCTGCGATGCCGCGTTTCGGCGGGCGGGCATCGAACGTGTCTTCGAAATGGGCGAACTCTTTGACTGCGCCGAACTCCTGGCGCGGCAGCGGCTGCCGCGCGGTCCGCGGCTGGCCATCGTCACCAATGCCGGAGGTCCGGGCGTGATGGCCACCGACGCCTTGATCGCGGCCGGCGGCAGCCTCGCGAAACTTGGCGGACTTACGGTGGCGCGACTGGATGCGTTTCTTCCCGCGTCATGGTCGCACGGCAATCCGGTGGATGTCCTCGGAGACGCGCCGCCGGAGAGGTTCGCACAGGCGGTCGAAGTGGTGCTGACTGACGAAGGCGTGGACGCGGTGCTGATGATCCTGACGCCACAGTCAATGACCGACCCGACTTCCACCGCCGTCAAGGTGACGGAAGCGGCGCGGCATGCGCACAAGCCCGTGCTGGCCGCGTGGATTGGCGGGCACCGCGTGCACGAGGGCGACCGGATCCTGTCATCCGGGGGAATTGCCGCCTATCGCACGCCCGAAGAGGCGGTCCGGGCCTTCCTGCACCTGGTGTCGCACGCCCGCAACCAGGAGCTTTTGCATGAAACTCCACGCGACATTCCCGTTCAGTTTTCGGTTGACCTGCCGCAGATTCGCCAGCAGCTCGACCGCCTGGCGGCGGCGGGGGCCACGACGCTTTCCGAAGCCGATTCCAAGTCGTGGCTCGAAGCTTATGGCATTCCCACGGTGCGGACGCTGCCGGCCGCCACGGCCGACGAAGCCGCGGAGATCGCCCGCCGCATTGGCTACCCCGTCGCGCTCAAAATCTTGTCCCCACAGATCACACACAAGACCGACGTGGGCGGCGTGGCCCTTGATGTCCGCAATGAGGAGGGCCTGCGGACGGCCTTCGCGGAAATGCTGCGCACGGTTCGGGAGAAGCAGCCTGCCGCCGAACTGCGTGGCGTCACCGTCCAACGCATGCTGAACCTGCAGGGCGGGGTGGAGCTGATCGTCGGCGTGAAGCGCGACGCGACGTTCGGAGCGGTGATGATGGTGGGCGCGGGCGGCGTGACGGCCGAACTGTTTCGCGACCGGGCTCTGGAGCTTCCGCCGCTGAACGAACGCCTGGTGATGCGGATGCTTCAATCCCTGATGTCGTGGCCGGTGCTGCAGGGTTATCGCGGCCGGCCTCCGGTCAACATCGGGCGGCTGGTGGAGGTGTTGATGCGGCTTTCCTATCTGACCGCCCATCACCCGGAAATCCGCGAGTTCGATGTGAACCCGCTGCTGGTCACGCCGGACGACGTGGTGGCCCTCGACGCGAGAATCATCGTGGAACGGACGCTCGCGGCGCGGCCCTTCGCGCATCTCGCCATCCGCCCGTACCCCGATGAGTTCGTGCTGCACGCGACACTGGCCGATGGTCAGCCGCTGCTGTTGCGGCCCATTCGTCCCGAGGACGAGGCGGCGTGGCTCGGAATGATCGGCAGTTGTTCGCCATCCACGCTGCATTCCCGGTTTCACTCGGTGTTCAACCCGCCGAAGCACGAGGTCGCCGCGCGCTACTGCGTTCTCGACTATGACCGGGAACTGGCCATCGTGGCCCTGCTGGAGACTGGGGAGATGATCGGTGTCGGCCGCCTCGCCGCGGACGCCGACCACGAAACCGCTGAATTCGCGGTGCTCGTCATCGACGCCTGGCAGGGCAAGGGCCTGGGCCTGATGCTGGCCCGCGACTGCCTGAACATCGCCCGGACCTGGGGCGTGCGCCGCGTCGTCGCGGAAACCACACTGGAAAACCAGGCGATGCTCTCGGTGTTCAGACAATGTGGCTTCCACATTCAACCACGGCTGCAGGACCATACGGCCATCGCCAGCCTGGCCATTGACCGGAATTGACTCGTTGACGTCGCCAGCCACCTACTTCTCGCCGACATCGCGAAGCCGCTTGTGACAGTACACGCAGCTCACGGTGAGCTGGTTGAATGCCAGCGTCGCCCCCTCGAGGTTTTTCGCGTCGGCCATGCGAATCAGTTCGCGGTTGGCGGCATCGAACTGGCTGAGCTGGCGGCGATAGTCGGGGTGGTTCGAACGTGAGTAGCCTTCAAAATAACTGAGAACATTCATCAGCGTGGCGGACTGCTTGATCTTTTCGAAGTCTCCTTTCGTCAGCCCCGTCATGATCCCGTGCGCCAGGCCGGCCTTGTGCTGCATCCAGACGCTGCCCTCCTTTTCGGTCTTCGCCGGGGCGTTCTCATCCTGTGCCGCGGCCGCACGGTACAAAAGAAAGACCATTAATGTCAGGACGAGGATCACCAGGGCAACGGATTTCAGGGACGTCATGGTACAGGCTCCAGGGATGAGGGTGGGAATTGTGGAGGTCGGGTTGCTTTCGTGGACGGTCTACGCCATGCCGATCACGGCATGACAAACAGGTGGTCCGTCGGATGCACCGTCAGCACGGGACACCGCGCCTTGCGGACCACGTTTTCGGCCACGCTGCCCATGAGCAGATGCGACAAGCCGGTGCGGCCGTGGGTGCTCATCACAATCAGGTCAATCGCCTTCTGCTGCGAGTAATTCAAGATCTCGAGGAACGGCGGTCCCCTGCGGACGGAGCGGACAATCCGGAACTTCTCATCCATGCCAGGCTCCAGCACGCCACGCAGGCTCTCATTCGCCGCCATTTCCAGTTCTTCCCAAGGGATGTTGGGAAATGTGATGAACTGTGGCTCCGGAAGCAGATAGGTCGGCTCGAAAATGACATGCAGCAGGTGCAGTTCCGCGTCGTTTTGCTCCGCGAGGCCGCAGGCCAGGTCACGGGCGGCGCTGGCGTTCTGGCTGAAGTCAGTCGGAAACAAGATTCGATGAATCTTGACCATGATTTTGGACCTCGTGATGCGGTGACGCCGATGGGTCATGGGCAATTGACAGTTCACGGCCAATGACCATCGCACTTCGTGCGCCACACGCCGCCAAGGCCAGCCTTCACAGGGAATGTGGCGGGATCTCCCTATGATTTTGCGAGATTTCGGGACACCTGTCGCGGATCCGCTCGCTGGTGTCACTCCAGATCCGCTGGCGGTGTCCCGGAATCTCGCACACCCAATGCATGTTCGACCAACGATCAGCGCGCGAATCCGCCCGCACCGCGCGGTTCCGCACGTCAGGTGCGGGCTGGCGGATGTCGATTCCCCAATCCTGCGGCTTGCCAACGTGTGCGCAGACGATACCTTGGCATGACAGATGCTGAATGTCACCGCCAGACGGTGTCCGGGCGGGACTTGGTCATTGTGTGCGGAACTGGAAGCCATGAACCCTGAACACCTTTTTCGGCGTTATCAGGAGTTGCAGGCCTACGTTGGCTGGCAGGAGGGCGATGGGGCGCTGATTGTGCAGGCGCGGCCGCTGCTCATGCCGGTGCTGCCCGCGATCATTGAGGATTTCTACGACGAACTCCGCAAGCACCCCGACGCTGCGGGAGTGATCACCGGCGGCCTGCCGCAGGTCGAACGCCTCAAACGAACGCTGACCGGCTGGCTGGAGCAACTGTTCTCAGGCATCTACGACCAGGACTTTGTCCACCGCCGCTGGGTCGTCGGCCTGCGGCACGTGGAGATCGGCCTCAGCCAGGTGTTCACCAACGTGGCGATGTCGCGGCTGCGACAGGGGTTGATGATGGCGCTGGAGGCCCATCGCGACCAGGTGGACCTGCCTGCGACCCAGCGCGCCCTGCTGCGGCTGATCGATCTGGACCTTGCTGTCATCGAGAAGGCTTATCGGGCGGGATACGTGCAGCGCATTCAGCGGATCGAGCGGCTGGCGACAATCGGCCAGGTCGCGGGCGGCATCGCGCACGAGTTGCGGAATCCCCTGAACGTGATCCGCACATCGGTCTATTACCTGCGAAACAGCCCGCGGCTCACACCGGAAAAAACAGCCGAGCACCTCGAGCGGATGGACAAGCAGGTCGGACTGTGCGATGTGGTGATCACCGCCCTGTCCAACTTTGCCCGCCTGCCGCTGCCGGAGTTGAAGCCGGTGGTGCTCGGTGAGTTTTTTGCGGCCATCCTGGACCGGTCGCCCGTGGCCGGGCAATATGCGCTGCGGATCGACATTCCTGAATCCGTCCCTCCGGTGCTTGCCGACAACAGCCAGTTGGAAATCGTCTTCGGGAACCTGTTGCGGAACGCCTGCGATGCCATGCCGGACGGCGGACGCATTGCGATTGAGGCGGTGCGAACTGGCGACCGGGTCCGGGTCACGGTGCGTGACAACGGCCCGGGGATTGCCGCGGAACACCTGACACGTGTCATGGATCCGTTCTTCTCCACGAAGGCCCGCGGAATTGGGCTGGGGCTGCCGCTCAGCCGGGCCATCGTGGAGCGAAATTCCGGTCAATTGACGGTCGAAAGCGAACCCGGGCGGGGGGCGGCGTTCACCGTCACACTTTCCACACACCAGCAGGCGCCATGAGCGACCATAGACGGCGGATCCTCGTTGCTGACGACGATGTCGACGCATGCCAAAACCTGCGCGACATCCTGACCGACATGGACTATGTCGTGGAGGTTGCCCATTCGGGCGAGGAGGCCCTCGCGTGGATCGAGCGGCAACCCTTTGATGTCGTTCTGCTGGATTTGCGGATGCCCGGCATGGACGGCATCACGTGTTACCGGCGGCTCCGGCAGGCGCGGCCCGAAACCGTCTCGATCCTCATCACGGCATATGCCACCAGGGAGGCGGAGCAGGAGGCCGAGTTCGCGGGGGTCGCCCGCGTCCTCTCCAAGCCGGTCGACCCGCGGCGGCTGCTGCCGATGATTGACACGGCAGTCCGCCAGCCCCTGCTGCTCGTCGTCGACGATGACACGGACTTGTGCGAATCCCTATGGGACATCCTGCGTGACCAGGGATACCGCGTCAGTCTCGCCGGATCTGTCAGCGAGGCCTCAAGGCGGCTGCACGACCGATCGTTTGATGTGGTCCTGATCGATCTGCGGCTGCCGGACGGGTATGGTGTCTCCATTGCCCAGCGGGTGCGGGCCACGATGCCGGAAGCACATGTCGTGCTGATGACCGGCTATGGCAGGGAACTGCGGGAAATCGTGGGCGACATGGGGCTGCCGCCTCCGGAATGCGTGCGAGCCAAGCCGATTGACATCCCGCGCCTGCTGGCCGACCTCAGGCGCGTGACCACGTAACAGCGCGGGAAACAATGCCACCAATCAGCGTTCTCACCGGTCTGGACGTGCTCGTCATCGAGGACGACACCGACACACGTGACAACCTCCGTGACATTTTGGAACTGGATGCGCACCGGGTGTCGACCGCCGGCTGTGCGCGGGACGTGCTTGGCCGTACCGACCTGGCCGGCCTGGATGTGGTCATTCTGGACCGCAGGCTGCCAGACGCCAGCGCCGACGACCTGCTGCCGATCCTCAGGGAACTGGCACCCCGGGCGGACGTGATTGTGGTCACGGGTTATGGCGACGTGGACGGGGCGATCGTGGCCCTCCGGCGCGGCGCGGCAGACTACCTGCTCAAACCGATCAACCCCGAACTGCTGCGGGCAAGCATCGCGCGGACCGCGGAAAAGCGGCAACTGGCGCGGGCCCACGAGCAGAGCGAAACCGTGTTCCGCCTGTTGGTGGAGACCGCCGAATGCCTGGTGGTGATCCTCCGCGAGAATGGGCGGCTGATCTTTTCCAATTCATTCGCCGCCGACATGTGTGGGGCGGCGGCCGTCGAATTGGCAAAAAGCACTTCCTTTGATTGTCTGATTCCAGAGGCGGCACGCTCCGCATTTCAGGCGGACATCCTGGGCAGAACGGTCACGGGCCATCGGCACGGATTGGAATTTCCGCTGGCCTGCGCGTCTGGTTCCGAAAGCTGGATCCTTTGGAATGCCCGGGGACTGCCGGAATACGAAGGCCGGCCAGCGCTGTTGATGGTGGGACTCGACACCACCGAACGCCGCAAAGCCCAGGAGCGCGTTTTGCAGTCGGAGCGTCTGGCCGCGATCGGGCAGATGGTGACCGGGCTCGCGCACGAAAGCCGCAATGCCCTCCAGCGCAGCCAGGCCTGCCTGGAAATGCTGTCGCTGGAGGTGGAATCGCAGCCCGAAGCCATTCGGCTGGTGCAGCGGATCCAGAAGGCCCAGGATCACCTGCACCACCTTTATGAAGAAGTCCGTGGCTACGCCGCGCCGATTGTTCTCCGCCAGCAGGCCTGTGACATCGCCGAACTGATCCGCTCAACCTGGGACCATCTGGAACTGCTCAGGAAGGACAAGCCCATCGGTCTCGCCTGGGATGTTCGCACCGGCAGCACCTGTTGTTCCGCTGATCCGCACGCCCTGGAGCAGGTGTTTCGCAACATCCTCGAAAACAGCATCGCGGCCTGCGCCGGAGAGGGGTCGATCACGGTCACCCTCGAAGAGGCCCTGTCTGAAGGAACCGCAGCCCTGTGCATTCGCATCCGCGACACGGGGCCAGGACTGTCGGTCGAACAGGCAGAGCGCATCTTTGATCCCTTTTTCACCACAAAGACCGAAGGCACCGGTCTTGGAATGGCAATTGCTAAAAGAATCGTGGACGCCCATCAGGGGCGGATTGCCGTGGGGCATGGCCGGCCTGGCGCGGAGATCGTCATCTTTCTCCCACAACGGTAAACGGCGAGGGCACTCCATCTCGTGAACCATCTCCGCGCAGCAGGTGACCAAGATGAGGATCGCCATCGCCGATGATGAGAAGGACATGCGGGACTACTACTGTAAAATGCTTCCCCGCCTTGGGCACGAAGTGGTCTGTGCCTGCGCGAACGGAAGGGAACTGGTGGAGCAATGCCGGATTCATCGCCCGGAACTCGTCATCACCGACATCCGGATGCCGCTGCTGGACGGGATCGATGCGGCCAAGGAGATCTACAGGCAGTTCCCGGTTCCCGTGATCCTCGTGTCCGCCTATCATGACCACGGCTTGATCGAACGGGCGGAAAATGATCACGTCCTGGCCTTCCTGGGAAAGCCGATCAAGCTGGCCGACCTGGAACCGGCGATCGCTCTGGCCTCCCGGCGCTTCGAGCAGTTTGAAGCCCTGCGGCATGAAGCCGAGGATCTGCGCCAGGCACTTGCTGACCGAACGCTGCTGGAGCGGGCCAAGGGGCTGCTGATGAAGGGGACCGGGATCGATGAGGCAGAGGCCTTTTGCCAGTTGCTCCGACTGGCGTCGGAGAAAAACCAGAAATTGGTGGAGGTCGCCCGAAGCTTGATCTCCGCCGACGAGCCGCTTTCGAGTTGAACCAAAACTCAAAACTCAAGGACGACTCCGGCCCCACATGCTGGCACATCAGGAAAACTGGAAATGCGGCCGGTACACGGTGACACGACGCGCACTTTCGCCCGCCAGATGTGCGGATTCGCACGGTGTCATGCATCCCAGTCACAAATTGAGGGCGGGATTGTGTAGAATCGGCCGGGGGCGGCACGGCAAGTCCAGTTCGGCCTGCATGGTTCCCGCTAGACAATGGCAACATGGTGGGGAGCCAGCCGAACCGAACCACAAACGCCCCCGCAGAGTGTCAATTTTCTGTCGCAACGCCGACTGGCTGCCCCATGACCGTCTTGAATCTGCTGACCGTCGAGGACGACCTCGAATTTCAGGAAGCGGTTGTCCGTTGGTTCACTCGCAAGGGTGCGCAGATCGCCGCGGCGGGCACCGGAGAAGCGGCGATTGCCCTGTGCGAACGCCACCAGTTTGATGTGGCCATCCTGGACTTGCGGCTGCCGGGCATGTCGGGCCTGGATGTGCTGAAGAAGCTCCGCGCGGATCATCCCGAAACCGAAGTCCTGCTGCTCACCGGCGAAGGCACCATTGAGACCGCCGTCGAGGCGATGAAGCTCGGTGCGTTCGATTACATCCTCAAGCCCTGTGCATTGGTGGAATTGGAGCGGATGTGCGGCAAGGCCGCCGAACACGGACGGCTTAAGGCGGAGAACGAGCGGATGCGGACGGTGCTGGACAGCGCCCGTCCACCGGCAAACATCATCGGACAGTCTCTCCCGATGAAGGAGTTGTTCCGGTTGATTGAACGTGCCGGCCCCAGCGACAAGCCGATCTTGATTGAGGGCGAGAGCGGCACCGGCAAGGAACTAGTCGCCCGCGCCCTGCAACGGGCCAGCCACCGCGCAGACCGCCCGTACGTGGTCATCAACTGCGCTGCGCTCCCGGAGACACTGCTCGAAAGCGAACTGTTCGGGCATGAAAAAGGAGCGTTCACGGGCGCAGCCACCGCCAAGCCGGGCCTGTTCGAAGTCGCCGACGGGGGTACGCTGTTCATTGACGAAATCGGAGAACTGGCGGCATCGCTCCAGGCCAAATTGCTGCGCGTGCTGGAGGACGGGTCGATGCGCCGGGTTGGCTCGCTGAAGGAGCGGCATGTCGATGTCCGCCTGATCGCCGCGACCAACCGCAAACTGGCCGCCGAGGTCGCCGCGGGCCGGTTCCGTGAGGACCTGCTTTACCGCATCAATGTCATGCTGCTGGAACTGCCGCCCCTGCGGGAGCGAACGGGTGACATCCCGCTGCTGATTGATCATTTTCTTGGGCCGAAATGGTCCATTGAAGCCGATGCCCGCGAGGCGCTCACGCGTTACTCGTGGCCGGGCAACGTCCGCCAGTTGATCAATGTGCTGGAACGCGGCAAGATTCTCGCCGACGACGGAGTGATCGACGCCTCCGATCTGCCGGGTGAAATCGTCCGCCACTCCGGCTGCAAGCCGCCGGCCAGTGGCGATGACCTGGAGTCGATCGAGCGCGCCCATGTCATGGAAATCCTGCACCGCGAAGGGGGAAACAAGTCGAAGGCCGCCCGCGCGCTGGGCGTCACGCGCCGCAGCCTCTACCGGCTGCTTGAACGTCTGGGAGTGCCCGACAAACCCGGGATCATGACCGCCGGCCCGTCCCCCGGGACTTCGCGCCCGACATGACTGAGCCACCAAAGAAATCCGCCCCTGCCTCGTGGTTCCTGCGTCCCGAGGGGATGATCGCCGGCGGCGCGACCGTTGGCATCGCACTGCATTTGATCCTGCGGTTTGCCGTTCCGCCCCTTTCTGTCTGGGGCCGTCCGGCGAGTGATCTGCCCCTGCTGGCGGTGCTGGCGCTGGGGGGCGTCCCGTTGGTGCTGGAACTCCTGTTGAAGGTGGTCAAAGGCGAATTCAGCTCCGACTTGCTGGCGGGAATCTCCATCGTCACCTCTGTCGTTCTGGGCGAACTGCTGCCGGGGGCCCTCGTGGTGCTGATGCTTTCCGGCGGCCAGGCACTGGAGGCGTACGCGCTGCGCAGCGCGTCGTCGGTGCTGGAGGCGCTGGCCCGGCGGATGCCTTCCGTGGCCCACCGCCAGACCAATGGCTCCCTCGTCGATGTCGCGCTCGACACGGTCGCCATCGGCGACACGCTGGTGGTTTTTCCGCATGAGATTTGTCCAGTCGACGGCACGGTGACCGAGGGGCGGGGCGTCATGGACGAGTCCTTTCTGACGGGCGAACCGTACAAGATGTCCAAGGCTCCGGGCTCGGCCGTGCTGTCGGGGTCGATCAATGGCGACGCGGCCCTGACCATTCTGGCGGGGCAGCGGGCGTGCGACTCGCGGTATGCCACCATCATGCAGGTGATGCGGGCCTCCGAGCAGCACCGTCCGCAGCTCCGGCGGCTGGGGGACCAGTTGGGTGCCTACTACACCCCGCTCGCCCTGGTGCTCGCCGTTGCCGCCTGGGCTGCCTCCGGTGACGCCACACGCTTTCTGGGGGTGCTGGTGGTCGCAACCCCCTGCCCGCTGATCATTGCCATTCCGGTGGCGATCATCGGCTCGATTTCCCTGGCCGCCCGCCGCGGGATCATCATCAAGGATCCGGCCGTCCTGGAACGCATCGACACTTGCCGGACGGCGATCTTCGACAAGACCGGCACCCTTACCTACGGGCAGCCGTGGCTCACCGAACTGTCCGTCGCGGCCGGGTTTTCAGAGCCCGAAATTCTCCGTCTGGTGGGCAGCCTGGAGCGGTATTCCAAGCATCCCCTGGCCGCGGCGATACTGCTCGCCGCCCGCGAAAGGCACCTGGACTTCGCGGACGCCAGCGAGATCAGCGAGCCTCCCGGAGAGGGGATGCGGGGCACCATTGATGGCCGGCAGGTCCAGATCTCGGGCCGCCGGCAGGTGCTGGCCCGGCAGCCAGACCTTTCCGCGGCAATGGCACCGGCAAAAAGCGGGATGGAATGCGTGGTTCTCATCGACCGGCGGTACGCCGCAATTCTGCATTTCCGGGACAAGCCACGCGCCGATGGAGCCGCGTTCATCCGTCATCTCCGGCCGAGACACGGCATCAACCGGATCATGCTGGTCTCCGGAGACCAGGCCGCGGAAGTCCAGCACCTCGCGGAACTGGTGGGGATTCACGAGGTCTTCGCCGGACAGTCTCCCGAACAGAAGCTCGAGATCGTCCGCCGGGAAACAAGCCACGCGGCGACACTGTATCTCGGCGATGGCATCAATGACGCACCAGCACTGTCGGTCGCGACGGTGGGGGTGGCCTTCGGCCAGGGCAGCGACATTACCGCCGAAGCGGCGGGTGCGGTGATCCTCGATTCCAGCCTGCAGCGGGTCGACGAGCTGCTGCACATCGGGCGGCGGCTGCGAGCGATTGCCCTGCAAAGTGCTGCTGGAGGCATGGTTCTGAGCGTGGCCGGAATGTGCTTCGCGGCGGCAGGATTTCTGCCGCCGGTCGCGGGGGCTCTCCTGCAGGAGGCAATCGATGTCCTGGCCGTGCTGAACGCGCTGCGCGTGGCAATTCCTCCGCGGTCACTGTCAGACTGCGCCGACCCAGAGTGAGGCTCGGTCTGGACGAGTCCTGCCTGTGCGCGACGCACCAGGACGGGCAGCCGATGAACTGCCGCGGCCCCTCGGCACGATCCTTGCTTGGGGAGATTGTGCGGAGCAGACGTCTTGCGTGACTCGCGCCATTTTCATCCCAGCAGGAGCACAGATCATGATCCATGAAGTTTCAGGAGACATTCTGTTGTCGAAGGCCCAGGCCATTGCCCACGGTGTGGCTCCCAACGACCATTTTGCCCACGGGCTGGCACTCAGCCTGCGCGAGCAGTGGCCCGCCATGGCCCGCGACTACCGGCACTATGTGCACCAGACGCACCCCAAGCCTGGTGAACTCTGGACATGGGGCGGCGCGGGAGGGGTGCGGATCATCAATCTGATGACCCAGGAGGGCGGACATGACGGAAATGAAAACCACGGCATGGCCTCCCTTGCCAATGTGAACCACTGCCTGAAACGCCTGCGGCACGAGGTGGAACACGAGAAGATCACGTCCCTGGCCATCCCCAGGCTTGCCACGGGCGTTGGCGGACTCGACTGGGAGCCGGTCCGGGCGCTCATCCGGACACACCTGGGTGATCTGCCCATCCCCATCTTTGTGTACACAACGTACCACAAGGGCCAGCAGGCGGATGAACCGGGAATCCAGTAAGCCCGAGAACCGGTGTCTGCCGTGTTGTTGCGGCTGTGCGAATCCGTCACGGAGTGTGCAGAACCGCACGCCACATGCGTGGCAGACCCGAGAACGCACCGTGGAATTCATCCATTCCGCGGCCGGATCAAAAGCAAAGCAAGTGGAACATGATCTGCATTGAAGGCCTGTCGAAGTAATCAGCCTTTCAAGAACTCCAAAAAACTGTCGGGAAACAGCCATGAAACGCAGTTTGCTCAATCTGGTGCTCGCGACCATCGTGCTGTCAGGTCTGGGGTGGCTCGGGTACCGCGCCGAGGCCCAGCCACGGGTCGAGCCCAAACAATCCTCCGGGGTCCGCAAGTTCATGCGGAAGAAGCTGGCGATCACTCAGGACATTCTCGAAGGGCTGGCAACCGAGGACTTCAACCTGATTGGATCGGCCGCCAAGCAGTTGAAGTCCATGTCCGAACACGCGGACTTCATGGTCAGCAAGGAGGCCATGTACCGCCAGCATGCCGAGGACTTTGAAAGGATCGCGGGCAAGCTGGAGAAGGCGGCGGGCGAACTCAAACTGGAAGGCTCCGCCCTGCAGTATGTCAACCTGACCATGAACTGCATTGAGTGCCACAAGTATGTGCGGGATGTACTGGTGGCTGGCAAGGCCGTTCCCACCGATGCTGAACTGCTCGCAGGGCTGGCGACCTTGAAGTAGGGCCTTGGACCGTTCGGCGAAGCCACCGCTGACAACGGTGAGCGACTGATCTCTCATCCGGAAAGGGCATCCGAATGCACCCCATCACGCGAATTCTGTGTCCGGTGGATCTGTCCCCGGCATGCAATCTGGCCCTCGACTACGCCGAGCGTCTGGCCCGGGCCTGCGGCGCGAGGCTGGTGATCGTCCACGCGTTCGAGACCCCTGCCAGTTACAATGTGGAGGGGCAGACCCAGCCGGCAGATCCGGATTTGCCCCGGCGGTTCGAGGAGTTCACGCGCGTCGAGCATCTGGATGTCGAGCGGGTGCTGCACGCCGGCGAACCGGGCGATGTGATCTGCTGGGTCGCCATGGACCGCGGTTGTGACCTGATCGTCATGGGAACCCACGGCCGCACCGGCCTTTTGCATCTGCTGATGGGCAGCGTGGCGGAAAGCGTCGTTCGCCAGGCCCGCTGTCCAGTGCTGACAATTCGTGACCAGAAAGGGAATGAACCGGCCCCCATTGAACCCTTGGTGATTCCACTTCCCGCGCCGCGCTACATGTAGGCCATTCCGCCCCGGCTCCGCGCACAAAGGATGACCATCATGACCACGCATCTCGAATCCATCTATCATTGCCTTACCTGCGGCGCCGTGTCTCACATGGTTGCCCGGGAATGCTGCGGACAACCGATGTTGCTGGCCGCCCAGGTCAGCGTGAAGGATTCGAACCCGTGGGAGACTGGTCGTCCCGAGCCACCCGTGTTGACATCCACCCCGGTTCAGGCCTCCCCTCTGAAATCAGTGTCACCGGGCTGATCTTCGAGGAAGCGAATCCGGCTTCCAATTTTGCAACGCCGCCCCCGCGTCACCGCCAGGCTCGACAACAAGATTCAGCGGATCTCCAATAACAGGAAGCGTCATGAACCAGCCACAGACCGAATCGAAAGGCTACCAAAACATCCTGGTGGCAACCGACCTTTCCCCGTCGGCCGATGCGGCCTTGAAGCAGGCCGTGTGGCTGGCCCGCCAGTCTGGCGCGAAGATCACGCTCGCGCATGCCCTGCCAAATCTGCGAGAGAACTTGCTGTCTGCGTCGCATCAGGCGCGGGTCGACATTTTCTACGGCGAGGGAGGTGTCTTCCAGCGGGAGGTGCGGCAGGCTTCCGACGCCAGGATGCAGCGGATGATTGCGGACCTGGACGCTGCGGACCTGGACATCAAGGTCGAGACACTCCTCGGCGCCCCCTACGCGCAGATCACGCGTGCCGTCCTGCAGGAGGGACATGACCTGGTTCTGGCGGGAACACGCGGCCTGGCCGGCTGGGAGCAGTTCTTTGTGGGCAGCACGGCCGGCCGGCTGATTCGGAAGTGCCCCTCTTCCGTATGGATCGTGAAGGCAGAGCACGCGGGGCCACCCAGTACGGTCCTGGCCGCGACGGACTTCTCCGACGTGAGCCGCCGGGCGGTGCTGGAGGGGCTGTGGGTCGCACGGCAAGCCGGGGCAAAACTCCATCTGCTGCATGTCATTGATTCGATGGACGTGCCGGACGACATCATTTCCAGGATCCCAGAAGGCAGCACATTTCGGAGTGAGATTAATGAAGAGGCGCGGCACCGTTTCGACCAGTTTGTTGACTCGCTGGGCATCGATCCGGCTCAAATACAGCGGCATTTGAGCTTCGGAACGCCGTGGCAGGAGATTGGGCGGCTGGCGAAGCGGCTGAACATTGACCTGATCGCGATGGGCACCGTTGGCCGCGGCGGCATCAAGGGGGTGTTCCTGGGGAATACCGCCGAAAAAGTTCTCGCCACCTGCGACTGCGGCATTCTCACCGTCAAGCCCGCGGACTTCGTCTCACCCATCCTGCCGCCATTCTGGCCGCTTCACCCCGGCTCCAGTCAGGTGCATCCGGCTCAGTGAATCGGCTGCAAGGCTCTCATCCGTTGACCTGCGGGCCAGTGGGGCACTGAGATGCGCATGACGAGAGAAGTTTCCGTCGAACGGCGAGTGAAAATCACAGCGAGAATCCCGAATGCATCCTCCCATCTTCGAAGCACTGGAGAACATCCGTTTCGCGGCAGGCCTGCCCCCGCTTGTCCTGAAGCAGCTCCAGTCGCTGGCGGCACGGCGGACATTCGTCAAAGGCGATGTGATCTTCCGCGAGAGTGAACACTGCGACAATGTCTACCTGGTCGCGTCCGGGACCGTGGCGCTCGACATGCATGTGCATGATCGCGGTGATGTCCGCCTGCTGACCGTGGGGGCGGGGGAGCTGCTTGGTTGGACGCCCCTGTTTGGTTCCGATCCAATGACGGCCACGGCAACCGCGCTTGAGGTGACCTGTGCCTTGGAATTCCCCGGCGCGCCGCTGCGCGAGTTGTGTGAATCCAACCATGAGATCGGATATCGGCTGATGCGCCAGGCCGCGCTGGCGTTGTCCCACCGACTGGTCGCCACGCGGTTGCAGCTTCTCGACCTTCATCCAGGGCCTGTCTGAACCATTCACCGGACGGCTCGCGCCGTGCCGCCAGATTGACGCGGAACGGCGCGAGCCCTCCGCAGAGCCACCGCGAGCGGATCCTCATTCATGCCCCCCTGGTTTTTGGAGAAAGCCTGCCTGCAGGACCTGCTTGAGCGGCTGAGGGATCGCGGCTACGCCGTGATCGGGCCAACCATCTCCCAGGAGGCGATCTGTTACGACGAGATTCACACCATCGACGAGCTGCCGCGCGGCTGGACCGACGTTCAGCAGGCCGGCAGGTACCGCCTGCAACGGCGCGCTGACGAGTCGCTCTTCGGGTACGTGGTGGGACCGCATTCCTGGAAGCGGTATCTGTTTCCACCGCAGGCCACACTCATGACGGCTGACCGCACCGACGGGGGCTGGTCCATGCAGGCCCCAGTTGAAGTGCCCCCCCGCTACGCCTTCCTGGGGGTGCGGGCCTGCGAACTCGCGGCAATCCGGATCCAGGACAAGGTCTTTCTGGAGGGCCCGTATGTCGATCTGGTCTACCAGGCCCGGCGTGAACGGTGCTTTGTCGTCGCGGTCAACTGCACGCAGGCGGCCAGCACCTGCTTTTGCACATCAATGAACACCGGGCCGCGCTGCCAGGCTGGCTTCGACCTAGCGCTGACCGAGCTCCCCACAGGCTTTCTCGTGGAATGCGGCAGCGATGCGGGCAGCGAACTGCTGGCATCGCTCCCGGTGCGGGAACCATCCGCCGAAGAACTGACGGCCGCCGAGAGTGCCCGCGAGCAGGCGGTGCATCAGATCCAGCGGTTGATGGACACCACGAACATCCGCGAGGATCTGCTGACCAACCTCAACCATCCGCGCTGGCAGGAGGCGGGCGAGCGTTGCCTTTCATGCACGAACTGCACGATGGTCTGTCCCACCTGCTTTTGCAGCAGCGTCAACGAAGTCGCGGACCTGGGCGCAGACCATGTCCGGCGCGAGCGCGTCTGGGATTCGTGCTTCAATCTCGACTTCAGCACCATGAACGGAACACCCGTGCGGAACAATGTCGCCTCGCGGTACCGCCAGTGGCTCACGCACAAACTGGCCTCGTGGCACGACCAGTTTGGCTCGTCCGGCTGCGTCGGCTGCGGACGGTGCATCACCTGGTGCCCCGTGGGAATTGACCTCACGGAAGAGGTCGCGGCGATTCGGGGGGATGTGCGTTGAACCAGACCGCCTCACTGGACTTACCTTTGCCCGCCTGCAATCCGTGGCTCGCGCACTCCGTGACTATCGACCGCATCACCCCGGAGGTGGCCGGGGTTTCCACCTATCATCTGCGGTTCGTGGATCCAGAAGCGGCCAGAAACTATCGGTTTCGCCCCGGCCAGTTCAACATGCTGTATCTGCCGGGGGTGGGGGAATCCGCCATTTCCCTGAGCGCGGATCCCCGCGGTCATGTGACGTGGGCGCATACGGTTCGCACCGCTGGCAATGTCACCCAGACGCTGGCCAAACTGGGCGTGGGCGGATCGCTGGGATTGCGCGGGCCGTTTGGCAGTTGCTGGCCGCTGGACCAGGCAATGGGGAAAGACCTCATTCTGGTCGCAGGCGGAATCGGGCTGCCACCCTTGCGGCCGGTCATTTATGAAATTGCTGCCAGACGTGACGAATTTGCATCGGTGGCGGTCCTCTATGGGGCGCGGACTCCCGACACCCTGCTCTATCAGGCGGAATATGACGCCTGGCGGAAAGCGGGCATCGACCTGCACCTCACCGCCGACATGTCGGGCGCTGGCTGGAACGGCGCGGTCGGGGTGGTGCCGCTCCTGCTGGACAGGCTGCCCCTGGCGGATGCCGCCCGCACCCAAGTTTGGATGTGCGGACCGGAGGTGATGTTGAAATACACCGTCAAATCGGCGCTGCGACGCGGAATTCCCGCCGGGAACCTGTGGCTCTCGATGGAGCGGAACATGCAATGTGCCATCGGACTGTGCGGCCATTGCCAGCTTGGTCCGGAGTTTGTTTGCCGCAATGGCCCGGTCTTTCCCTGGAACCGCATGGCACCCTACCTTGACGTGAAGGGGCTGTAGAATGACCGCCAAACCCCGGCTGGCCGTCTTCAAGTTTGCCTCCTGTGATGGCTGCCAGCTCTCGCTGCTCGACTGTGAGGATGAGTTGCTGGCGGTGGCGGGCGCGGTGGAGATCGTGCATTTCGCCGAAGCCACGAGCCGGATGGAGCCGGGTCCTTATGACATCGTGCTGGTCGAAGGCTCCATCACGACGCCGGACGACGCCGCGCGGATCCAGGACGTCCGCGCCAATGCCAGATTCCTGATGACCATCGGGGCCTGCGCAACCGCTGGTGGAATTCAGTCGCTCCGCAACTGGGCCGATCATCAGGAGTTTTTGCAGGCGGTCTACGCCCGCCCGGAATACATCTCATCCCTCGCGACCTCCACGGCCATCGCGGACCATGTCCCGGTCGACTTCGAGCTGCGTGGCTGCCCCATCAGCCGGCAGCAATTGCTGGAGGTGCTTGTCGCCCTGATCGACGGACGCAAGCCCCAAACCCCCGGCCACGGCGTTTGCCTGGACTGCAAGCGCCGGGGCTCAGTCTGCATCACGGTCGCCCGCGGCGTCCCCTGCATGGGTCCGCTGACCCAGTCTGGCTGCGGAGCGATCTGCCCCGCCTTTGACCGCGGCTGCTACGGCTGCTTCGGCCCGGCCCCGCAGGTGCAGCCACGCTCGCTGACAGGCCATCTTCTGGAACAGGGAGCGCCGCCCCGTCAACTGGTTCAACTCCTGCGAAACTTCAACGGCTTCGCGCCCGAGTTTCGCGGGGAGAGTGAGCGTCTCATCTCGCAGCAGGAAACCTGACATGGAGCCAGCACGGACAATCCAGGTGAAGGTTCTGACGCGTGTGGAGGGTGAAGGGGCGCTGTTCGTCCGGCTCCGGAACAACATCATCGAAGACGTTCGCCTCCAGATCTATGAGCCACCGCGGTTCTTCGAGGCGTTTCTGTGCGACCGGTCGCTCGAGGAGATCCCTGACATCACGGCGCGGATCTGTGGCATCTGCCCCGTGGCCTACCAGATGAGTTCGGTGCATGCGCTGGAAGCTGCCTTGGGAATCGTGATCTCACCCGAGATCCGCCGTCTGCGAAGGTTGCTGTATTGCGGTGAATGGATTGAGAGTCACGCCCTGCATATGCATCTGCTGCATGCGCCGGATTTTCTCGGCTATGAAAGCGGCATCGCGATGGCCCAGGATCACAAGCGGGAGGTGGCGCGGGGGCTGAGGCTCAAGAAACACGGGAACCAGTTGCTGGACGTGCTGGGCGGGCGGGCCATCCATCCGGTGAACGTCTGCGTTGGCGGTTTCTATCGGGCTCCGCGCCGCGAAGATTTGACGGCCCTCATTCCGGATTTTGAGTGGGGACTCGAAGCGGCCATGGCCGCCACGCGGTGGGTTGCCGGCTTTGACTTTCCTGCTTTCCGCCAACCCTGCGAACTGGTGGCGGTGGTGCATCCGGACGAGTACGCGATGAACGAAGGGCGCGTGACTTCCTCGGCGGGGCACTCGTGGCCGGTGGACGAGTACGAGACAGCGTTCGCGGAGGAACATGTGGCTCATTCGACCGCACTGCAATCGCGGCGGGTCCCGGGAGGGACGAGCTACCTGACCGGGCCATTGGCCCGCATCAACCTGAGCCGCGCGCAATTGTCGCCGGCAGCCCGGCGCCTCGCTGACGAAATCAAATTTGAGTCACCCTGTCAGAATCCGTTCAAGGCGATCATCGCCCGGGGGCTGGAGTTGGTTCATGCTTATGAGGTCGCCCTGGAAATCCTGAAGACATACCGTCCGCCCGTGCCTTCTCGGATCCCTTATTTGCATCGGCAAGGCAGCGGATGCGCCGCAACGGAAGCTCCGCGCGGATTGCTCTACAACCGTTACACGGTGGATGCCACGGGGCAAGTGACCGCTTCCAGAATTGTGCCGCCGACCGCCCAAAATCAGCGGCAGATTGAACAGGACCTGCGCGACCACCTGCCGGGACTGCTCCACCTTGGCGATGCGGAGGTCGCCCTTGGATGCGAGCGGCTCGTCCGCAGTTACGATCCCTGCATCAGTTGTTCGACACATTTTCTGCAACTAAAGCTGGAGCGTTCCTGAAATGCCGCCGCAGCCGCTTTTTGTGGGAATCGGGAGCCCCAACGGCGACGATCGCATCGGTTGGGCGGTTGCCCACGAGTTGTCGAGGCTCGCCGCAAGCGCGTCGGCCCTGGACAGTTCCAAGACCATTCCATTAATCCCTGCGATTCGCAAGGCTGCCAATCCCGCCGACCTGCTGGACTGGTTGGATGACATCGGTCGCCTCGTTGTCTGTGATGCATGCCGCGGAAACGGACCGCCGGGGAGAGTCTCACGCTGGGTCTGGCCACAGCTTCCGGTTGAACTCACGCACCCGTCGGGCACGCATCAATTGGGTCTGGCGGGCGTGTTGGAGCTGGCATCGGTTCTCGGCCGACTGCCAGGAGAAACCGTGATCTGGGGAATCCACATCGAGTCCCAGGAACAGCGACTGGGCCTGTCGCACGCCGTGGCAACCGCACTTCCCGCCATCGTGGCGCGCGTCTGGGAAGACCTGACACGTCTTTAAATTCTGTTGCCACCACGTACCGGTTGAGAGTTGGGTCCACTGCCGCAAGGAAGTTTTCGCTACCTGACCAGCGGCTTGTTCGTGGTCTCCAAAATCTCCTCGGCCAATGATGCCGCAGGCAGGCACGTCGAGTCGCGAACATATGCCTGAGGAATTGGCGGTTTCGTCGGTCGAAATGACACCGGATGACGTTGTGGCGATCGAGCGCTGTCTCGCTTGAATTGTGCGGTGCTTCACCTGACCGCATCGATTCAAATGGCTGCGGGCCACAGAGCCCACGCTCGCCCTCGGCTTCATTCAATTGGTCTGATCACCCAGGCAGCGTGCGCGATTCCGGCTTGGCGAGCGGATGCTGATCACGGCGGCCTTCGGCGACGACCGCCACCCATTCCGCCAACCGTCGGCCGAGGAGACGACAGGCATTCACCACATCCTCGTCCCGCGGTTCCCGGGCTGAGATCGCCCCATAGTGGCAGGTGGTCATCTTGCCGGAGTAGTCGGTGACGCCAAAGACAAGGAACCCGAAGTTCATCAGCACCATCTGCAGCGACTGGCAGGCAATCTCGGCACCGCCACCCCATCCTCCGCTGGACGAGAAAGCGCATGCTACCTTTCC
Source organism: Planctomycetaceae bacterium (assembly GCA_021732845.1). Lineage (GTDB taxonomy): Bacteria > Planctomycetota > Planctomycetia > Planctomycetales > Planctomycetaceae > JAKFUF01. Next base: position 149,397 of record JAKFUF010000062.1, read on the forward strand.
GTCCACCTTGCCCCAGTCGTTGAACATGGCCTCATCCCAGAACCGCTTCATCCTCCAGGAGAGGATGCCCATGTTTGTCGGACTGCCAACCGCCAGTCCGTCGCACCAATGGACGTCGGCCGCGGTGGCATCACGGACCTCGCGGAGCCGGACCTCCGTTTCGGGAATGATCCCGGCCCCCTCGGCCACCAATCGGGCCATCTTTGCGGTGTTCCCGCTGACTGAGTGATAAAGAACGAGCACCTTTCCCATTGATTCCCCGTCGCAGTACCGGACATCGCGATGCAGCCATTGACGGCATGACGATAGCTGATCACGGTCGTCCGATCGATGGCGCTGAAGATTCCAGCCCTGACCTCAGCCGGGCCGCCGGCGACGATTCGGTGACCGAACACCGGAAATCAGCGAAGTCGGACGGTACGACTCAGCATCGGTGTCGGACTGTGGACCGTTGAGCCTTTCCACCGATGGCAGGCATGTGGTTTGGCGTTCACCGCAGAACTTGAGACGTTCTGGAGATTGCGGTGGATTTCGGGCGAAGATTCAGCGCTCGAGCAGTTTGCACCTGCGGAAGTGAGCCACGGCAAGAATCTCGGCGCACGAACCCTCGGCGCGCTCGCAAAGTCAAGGGCCAATCGCTATCCTGCCGATCAATCGTCGGGAACTTCTGCATTCCGCAGTGTCACATGTCACGACACACGACACCTCTCTAGGAAAACGGGCGCAACACATGGCCAAGTGCGACATTGGACTGATCGGTCTGGCAGTGATGGGGGAAAACCTCGTTCTCAACATGGAGAGCAAGGGGTTCTCGGTCGCAGTCTTCAATCGAGCCACGGAAAAGGTCGACAAGTTCATTGCCGCGAATCCCGGCAAGAAGCTGACCGGCTGCCATTCGATGAAGGAACTGGTCGATTCGCTCGCCTCGCCCCGCAAGATCATGATGATGGTCAAGGCCGGCCCGGCTGTTGACGAACTGATCAACGCCCTGACCCCGCTGCTGTCACCCGGCGACATCCTGATCGACGGCGGCAACTCCTACTACCCGGATTCCAACCGCCGCGCGGAAGAGATCAAGAAGACGGGCCTGTTGTACGTCGGTGCCGGCGTCTCCGGCGGCGAAGAGGGAGCCCTCAAGGGTCCCAGCATCATGCCCGGCGGCGACACCACCGCCTGGCCCGCCATCAAGGACATCTACCAGAAGATCAGCGCCAAAGTCGGGCCGAACAAGGACATCCCCTGCTGCGAATGGGTCGGCAGCGCGGGTTCCGGGCACTACGTCAAGATGGTGCACAACGGCATCGAATATGGCGACATGCAGCTCATCTGCGAGGCCTACTTCATCCTGAAGCAGGGACTGGGGCTGACCAACGCCGAGTTGTACAAGGTCTTCGACGAGTGGAACAAGAGCGAAATCGAAAGCTACCTGATCGAGATCACCCGTGACATCTTCACGGTCAAGGATCCCGAATCCAGTGCCGACCTTGTCGACATGGTGCTGGACACCGCCCAGCAGAAGGGCACCGGCAAGTGGATGAGCCAGCACGCCCTCGACCTCGGCGTCCCCACGACGCTGATCACCGAGGCGGTTTACGCCCGCGCCCTGTCCTCCCTCAAGGATGCCCGCGTCCGCGCCTCCAAGGTACTGTCCGGCCCCGACAAGAAGTTCACTGGCGACAAGACGCAGTTCATTGAAGACGTGAAGCAGGCGCTCTACGCCTCCAAGATCTGCAGCTACGCCCAGGGTTTCGTGCAGTTGCAGGCGGCCGCCAAGGAGTTCAACTGGGAACTCAACTACGGCCCGATCGCCCTCCTCTGGCGCGGTGGCTGCATCATCCGCGCCCGCTTCCTGGAAGACATCACCGCCGCCTTTAAGAAGAACCCGAACCTCGAAAACCTGCTGCTGGATGACTTCTTCCACAAGGCGATCGACAAAGCCCAGCCCGGCTGGCGCCGCGTGATCGCCACCGCCGTCGAACTCGGCCTGCCGGTCCCCGTCTTCGGAGCCGCCCTGAGCTACTACGACGGCTACCGCCGCGCGAACCTGCCAGCCAACCTGCTCCAGTCGCAGCGCGACTACTTCGGCGCGCACACGTATCAGCGGATCGATAAGGAAGGCACCTTCCACACCGACTGGCTGCACAACCGCAAGCTGTCATAAATCCGCCGACAACTTGTCAGGATCACAACGGCGTGGCGATAATGTCGCCACGCCGTTTTTTCGTGTCCAGCAGGGTTTGTCGATCGACTCAATCAAGGTGCGCCATGAAGCGAGATCTGTTGCTTGTCGGCAAAGTAGCGCTCGCGTCGATCATGATCTTAGTTGTGGTGATGCTTCTGAGCCCGCGAAAACCATCCAGCGTGACGAGTACTGTTCCGCGTGTTTCTTTCGAGCCGGAATTCACCGATGAGGAACTCGAAAGACTGCATCCTGAGGTGCGTCGACTCTATCTGGATTTGCGCAGTCTGAAGGCGCTCGATGCGGAAGTGGATGACTGGTCCGTGGCCTTGTCGCATGCAAATAAAATGGGTGTAACCGGTCATCCGCTAGGCGGCGACGGGCCATTCGATGGTCTCGAGTGCGGTGGTGTGGGGATAGAGCCGCTTCGTTTCCTGGTCGATGCGGAAGGTCTGGAATTCGTCCCAGTGGTCGTT
>JAKFUF010000022.1 GCA_021732845.1 Planctomycetaceae bacterium
GGGCTGGGGTTGAGCCACAGCATGGGGGCGAGGCAGACGGCGGACCAGACCAGGGCCAGGAACGACAGGTCGAGTGCCGAGAGATGCAGCAGCCGGCGGCGGATGCAGATGTTGGCCAGGGCGTAGCCGGTGGGCACCGAGCCGGCGAGGATCAGATCCAGCAGCGGTATTGCCCGCTGGTGCGTGTCGACCAGCATCAGCAGCAGAAAGACGAGTGCTCCCAGCACACCCACGACCTGCCGCGGCGACGGATAGACACCCAGCAAAGGGATCGACATCAGCACGGTGACCAGGGGCACAAAGCTGACGGACATCCCCGTCAGTGCTCCGCCGTGGCGGGCCACGAGAATCGGCTGGATGGTGTATGGCAACGCATAGCCGATCAGAATCACCAGTGCGAGCGGCAGCCAGTCGGAGCGGCGGACTTTCCAGCGGCCGCCTTGCAGCCACCAGAACAGGCCCAGCACCACCATCCCGCCCAGCACCCTGCCAAAGGCGATCTCGACGCCGGAAAACGCCGTGCCCGCCACCTTCATCAACATGAAATTGCTGCCCCAGATGAAGCAGATGAGGAGGAACAGCAGGTAGGGCATTTGGGAGGAATGACTCAATGACCAAGGAAGCAATGACCAATGCTTTTTGGCCACGGTTACACAGAGGTCACAGCCATTGGAGGGATACAGAGGAAGAGTATTGGTTCAGTCACCGGACCGACGCTCCCCAACAACCATTGGTCATTATTTCATTGGTCATTGGGGCATTCCCTCGCTATTCGACATGCAAAAACTCATTGCTGCCGAAGATCGTTCTGAGGTAGGCCGCGAGGGATTTGACTCCGGGGTTGTCGATCTTCGCAGCTTTCAGCTCCTCCCGGTAGGCTGCCAAAAACTCCGTGGCTTCCGTCAATTCAGGTGGAGTCAATGCCCGCCCGCAGCCACGTTTCCAGGCGGTCTCCACAAGCCGCGCATCGCTGTTGCTGGATTGTTCGCCAAGACTAGCCAGCAGCCGTTCCGCCCACTTCTCTGCACTGCGATGCACGAATGGGTCATTGAGGAAGTACAACGCCTGCGTGGGCACCGTGGTTCCCAGCCGTTCGGGTGTGGTGGCGTTGGGGTCGGCTCCGTCGAACAGGGCCAGGAACGGGTGCCGCCGAAGCCGTTGGGTCATCAGGTAGACGCTGCGTTTGTTGTGGTCGTATACGGCGCTAAACGGGCCGTGCTGCGAGTAGCCAAAACCAATCGGTGAGGGGAACGGATGCGCTTGCGCCGGAGTTGCATCGAGTTCACCGCTGACCGCAAGAATCGCATCGCGGATCTCCTCGGCGCTGAGCCGTCTTCGGGAAAACGATGCGAGGAGATCCATGCCGGCGGCCTTGGCCTCGCCCTCGGCAGACTGCTGATAGGTCGCGCTCAACAGAATCAGCCGGTGCATCGCTTTGATCGACCAGCCACCGCGCATGAACTGCGTGGCCAGATGATCGAGGAGTTCTGGATGCGTGGGCGGCAGGCCACGGACACCGAAGTCGTTGGAGGTTTTGACCAGCCCCTGGCCGAAGTGGTACTGCCAAATACGGTTGGCCATGACGCGCGCTGTCAGGGGATTGCCGGGTTTGGTGAGCCACAGGGCGAGTTCCAGGCGTCCGCTGCCCGCGACATCACTCGCGAGCGGTCCACCGCCCAGGACGCTGATGAATCCGCGCGGAACTTCAGGTCCCAATTGGTCGGGCTCGCCACGCAATTGGGTGCGCACGGCGTGCGGTGTCCCTTCGGCCATGCCGTAGGTCATGGCAAACGGGCCATCGGTCAGCAAGGTGTTGAGTTCCTCGGCCGACTGTGTGGCTCGGGTCTGCAGCGCCGCCAGTTGCCTGTGCAACTCCAAAACCCTGGACCGGCGCGTGGCCCGTTCGGCGAGCGACTTGGGCTCCAGAATGGCGTCCAATGATGGCAACGCTTTGTCGCCGATTACGAAATTGTCGGCATCCAATGCCGGCCGCACGCCGCCAATGTGCCCATAACTGTCGATGAACGTGTAGTCGATGCCGCCATCCCAGCCACTGGCGAACTGCCCGGCAAACTCGGTCTTGCCCCTAGGCGATGCGAGTACGCCAGTGTAAGTCCGGGCCTTTAAATTCAGTGTCAGTTGGACCTGGTACCACTCGCCCAGGGTAAGCGGGCAGACCGGTTCGCGGGCATCGGCACTGCGGCGGAAGAACTCCTTGCCGTTAAAAAACAATTCGACCGCGGCCGAGACGCCGGGACCATGCCCGATGTAGTACCGCCATGAACCATCGCCGCCCGCCGCCGCACAGCGAAAATCAAAACTGACGAACAGGCGGCTCTCGCTGTCGGGCTGAACGTTGGACAGTGTCTGGCCGAAGCCGTCGTATTCCCCTCGGTTCGGCATGTGGATGCCAAGTTCACCAGGAGCAAACAGGTTGGAAAACGGGCTCTGCGAACTGGTCGAAAGCCGGACCACACTGTTGGGACCGGGACCCCAGGGGGTGGTCGGTGGCGCATCTTTCGTCTGCAATTCAAAGTCGCCATCGATTCCTCCCAGTACCTGCACTTGTTTGGCGAGGACCACCGGGTCAATGTCGCCGTTTGCCGGAGCCACATTGGGCGAATCCGTGGTCACGGGAGCGAGCGGAGCGTCTTGAACGCCGACATTGTCGAATTCAATCGCGGGCAGTCCTGCGGTGTTTGCGGCGTCGAGCCACAGCCCGGCAATGGCTCCCGGCCAATTCAACGCCAGCGGTGTCCGGGAGAACTCCTGAATGGCACCTGGTTTCCCAACCCGCCCCGAGACCATCCGTCCCTGCAGATCGAGGACCAGTTGCAGGTTGTGCCACTGGTTGGGCTGCAAAGTCAGGGTTTCAAAAGTCTCTCCTCCGGCCTTCAATCCGATCGACTCGGCGGAGATGTGGACTTCGAAGGCCGGCACGCCACGGGTCGAGACCAGACACAGCCGATGCGCCCCTCCCTTGCCTGCGGCCAAACGGAAGTCGAGATTGACGGAGAGGGTGTCGCAGTTTTCGCGGGAGCGCAGCGGATGGATTGCCTGTTCGATCCGGTAATCGCCGGCATCCGCCGGGACGCTGGCACCCACTCGGCCCTGAGGGTGCAGGTTTTTGAACGGACTTTGGGCCGCGTTCGTGACGGCGATCTTGCCGCGGTAGAGCCATGGCGGGACGAGGACGCCGTTGCTGCCGCCGGCCGCGGGGGCCTGCAGTTCAAAATCGCCATCCATGTCGGTCAACGACCGCAGCACGGCGGCGGGCACGGGCCGTTTTTGGCTGGAGAGTTCGCCGGTCAGTTGAGCCACGCGCTGTTCGAACCCCTGCCATTGCCGTTGGGCTTCGGCGGGCGGAAGCAGTGGTACCATGGACCGCACCTTCTGCTTCTGCTCGGAGCCGGGAAACGCATAGCGGCTGCTGTCGAAGATCCCATACAGCCCGTAATAGTCGGTGGTGGTCAGCGGGTCGAATTTATGGTCGTGACAGCGGGCACAGCCGAGGCTCAGGCCCAGCACCGACTGGCCGAGCGTGTCGATGGTGTCCTGAATCGTGAGGTGATGGTAGTTCTCGGAGTCGAACCCGAACCGGCGGGAAATCGCCAGGTAACCCGTGGCCGTGACCCGTTCGGCATACTTTTCCGGCGGCCCCTGATTGGCCAGCACGTCGCCGGCGATCTGCTCGCGCAGGAACTCGTCATACGGCTTGTCCTGGTTGAAGGCGTCGATCACATAGTTGCGATACTTCCAGGCGAGCGGCACCGGGTAGTCGGCGGTCTCCCCGGCCGTGTCGGCGTAGCGGACCACGTCCAGCCAATGCCGGCCCCAGCGCTCGCCGTAGGCGGGCGATGCCAGCAGCCGGTCGATGACGGTCGCATATGCCGCCGGGGAACTGTCTGCCAGGAAGGCATCGACTTCCGCGGGCGTGGGAGGCAGGCCAGTGAGGTCGAACGTCACCCGCCGCAGAAGTGTCAGCTTGTCCGCCTCGGGCGCAGGTTGTATGGCGGCGGTCTCTTGTTTCGACCGAATGAATCCATCAATGCTCGTTTTGACCCAAGCTCGATCTTGCACCTGCGGGACCGCCGGATCCCGGATCGGTTCAAACGCCCAGTGGCGCGTGGCTTCAAACTTCGCCGACTTGGCTGGCCAGACCGCCCCCGCCTTGACCCAGGTCACAAAGTCCGCGACCTGGTCCGGCCGCAGCGCCTTCTCCTTGTCCGGCGGCATCGCCGCGACATCCGGCAGCCGCCGGATTGCCTGGATCAACAGGCTTTCGTCTGGATCGCCCGGGACCAGCACCGCCCCGGCATCGCCCCCCTTGAGCAGTGCCTCGCGCGAGTCGATCCGCAGTCCGGCGGAAGTCTTGGTGTCGCCGTGGCAGCGAAAGCAGGTCGCGGCCAGCACGGGACGGATTTTGGCCTCGAAAAAGTCGTCCCGCTCATCCGCACGCGTGGCTCCACCCTGCAACGCCAATTGGGCACACGCCACCGCCACAAGAATCAATCGTCGCATTCGCTGTCGCCTCGGGGGTCAAATGGCCAGGGTCCATGATACCAAGTCCGGGGAACAGCCGTCCTATGAGGGGATTTTCGATTTTTTTTGATCTCAGGATTTTCGATCGGCTGCCGCGCTCGTTCCGCAAGACGTCCGCCTTTTGTCGGAGACCTCAATGTTGTAGCGCACCTTCAGCAGGAGCTGGAGCCCTCCCGCCACGTCGACTCACGGACCCAGCGCCACCCAGCGCCCCCGGGCACATCCACTCGTTTCGGGCCTACACTCTTCGCGGTGGGGGCGGTATTCTTACAGGTGTGAGGTGCCGGGGCTGCAACAGGGAGGGGATGCCGATGAGACTCAAGTTCACGCTTGTCATGGCCGCGTTGATGCTGGCCTGGGCCATGGTTTGGGGTGTTGCTCCTGTCCAGGCACAATCTCCGAACCAGGCGGCAGGCCTCGTGCGGGACTGGTATCAGCGGTATCTCGAACGGGACGCTGGTGCCGAATTGACCGCCTGGGTGGAGCTGCTGCGGCGTGGCTCCGCCGAAATTGACGTTGAAGCGGCAATTCTCGGCTCCGACGAGTATTTTCAACGCTGCCGCCAGAACCCGCAGCGGTTTGTTTCCACGCTCTACGCCGATGTGGCCAGCCGCAACCCCTCGCCGCAGGAGCTGCGCCGCGGTGTCGACCGGCTGACGACGCTGGGCAATGACCGCACCGAATACGCCCGCGAGTTCATCATCGCCTCGCGGCCGCCCGCCGGACCGGGCCTGCCCGGTGCTCCCAACATCGATCCGCTCGACACCGCCCGCCGGCTGGCCGCCGCCGGACCACTGTTCGTCGATTCCGTGCATATTGAGTTGGCGGGGACATCACAGGGACGGCAATTGGAGATTCGCGGCAATGCCATGACCGACGTGGCGGAGGAACTGGTGGAGATCCTGCGGAAGGATTCCAGCAATCTGGCGCGTGTTCAAGGGGCGTTGCAAAACATCGACCGGGCCTATGACGCGCTGCAGGAAAGCCTCGGCCGACCAGCGGGAACCGCGCCTGCGGCCGCGGCGATCGCCCGGCAGATGCGGGGCTGGATTGTCTCCCTGCAGCGTCAGTTGAGTGGCCCGCCGGGTCCGCCTCCCGGCCCACCTGGCCCTGGTGGGGGCAGTGACTATGATGTGGAGACGCTGTCGGGCCTGGTCGCGTCGATTTCCCGGAACACACAGTCGGTGATCGCCCTCGTGGCTCGAAATGGTGGCCAGCGTGATCGGTCATTTCTCGTGCGCAACCTCGAGAGTTTTTCTTCGGACCTCGACTCGTTTGAATCGCAGATCGAGCGCGGTGCCCCACGCGTCCGGGTCATCAACCAGTACCGCCTGCTCAGCGAGCAGGCCTCCAGCCTCGGCAACCAGCTTGCCCCCTATCCAGCCGCCCGCACCCTGTGGGTCAGTGTCGGACAGGGCGTCCGCCGGATCGGTGAAGCGCTCAACATCAACGGCGGCTTCGTCCCGCCGATCACCAGCATTGACGGCAACCTCGTCGTGGCTCAGGCAGACCGCGCCGTGGCCGAACTCGACGCCTTCAGTTCCGCCCTCAATCCGCTCCTGCTCAGCATCCCCCAGGTGCCACGGGTGCATTCCCAGGCCCGCGGCCTGCGCAACAGCCTGTCCGACGTGCGGCAACTGGCCATTCGTGGAGGGGATGCGGGCGACCTGACGCGAGCTGTCGAGAAATGCGGCGGGCAGTTCGAGGAGCTGAACCGCACCTGGGAACGGTCGTTGGGGCAAATCCGCATTTTCAACCCGCCGAGCCTGCGGCGCGTTGGGGTCTCCATCGCGGCACTGCAGCAACTCGTGAGCGCCGGACCGGGCGGCCGCCCGCAGACGCTCGTTCCGGACCTCACCGGGTACTGGCAGTTCGGCAACCGCCCCGTGGAAGTTCAGCCACTGATCATCCAAACGAACCTCAACCTGCAAATCACCAATGAGCTGGGGGAACAGGCGACTGGCCGCTGGATTGATGAGCGGACGATCGAAGCCCGCTGGCTGGGCGGCGTCATGACGGCACGGGTGGACCGCGACGAGATTGTCTGGGCCAATCGCACGGTCTGGCGACGACTGCCGCTGACGGGCTGCTGGTTTGAAAATGGCCGCCCGGTCCAGGCGGTGTTTCGCAACAACTGCATTGCCTTCATCGGCCTGGATGGCCGCGTGTTTCGCGGCGCGGCGCTCGAACCTGGCTTGTGGGGCGTTCCCGACCTGAAGCTCACCGGACGCTGGAGCGACCGCGGAATCGCCTGGTCCAGCGGCGTGAACTGGACCGATCCCACGTGGCTCGCCGGCATCTGGGACTTTAACGGCTTGCCGTGCCGCATCGCGCAGGATGGCGCGAGTCTCAATTTCGTCAACGAAAAAGGCGAAACATCGCGCGGTCTGATCCTCGACCCGCGGACCGTGCAGGCCACCGATTGGAAAGGGCTGGCCGGCACCCTGGATCGCGACCAACTTCGAATCCGCTGGGCCAATGGCGACGTGTGGGCACGGGTGCGATAAATGCTGGCAACCCGTGGCGCATGTGGCACGGCCTTCACCAGCCGGGGGCGAACCGCGAAGCGAGGGGCGCCCCAGGTCGGGCTGAGAAGCCCTGCCGACGGTTGTGTCCGCCGTGGCTGGAGTCTGCTCGAAACATTGGTGACGGTGTCCATCGTGCTGGTGGCAGTGGCGTTGCTGTCCAGCGGCGCGCTGGTGCTGCGCGAGAAGTCCCGCCAACTCACCTGTGTGCAACGCCTGTCAAAGTTGCATGAGCGGACCGAGGCCTACCGAAGCGATAATGGCGACCACTGGCCGCTCTTGGAAGATGGCCAGATGGGCTGGCCCCAGTTGGTATTCAAAGAACTGCCCAAGACGGCGGAGGGGACCGTAGACCCCGAGGGGCGGATCCCCGAACTGCTTTGTCCGGCAGACTTTGCCCGCACCCGGCAGGACGGCGGGTTGAGCTACGTGTTCAACGGAGGCTTCGGAGATTTTCCGGTCTCGGCGGAGGGTGTTCACGAGAGGGTGCCGCATCAGGTCGCGTTGGACATTGACGGAGATGGGAAAGTCACCCCCAACGAAGAGCAGATCAACTTAGCCACCGGTGTGGTTTGGCGGCCGCACCGGCTGCGGATGACCGGAGCCATGATCGAAGAGGGAGACGGACAGGAATGGACGCTTCTGGCCACCGAAAACCTGAGCGCGCGCCGCTGGGCCTCGCGCGAAACCGCGGACTTGGCGGTTGTTCTGGGCCGGGGCCAGTTGCGGTTTACAAAGTCCCCTACCGGGCCAGAGGCGCTGTCGCTGGTCCCGTTCGACCTCGGACCGTTTCGGCCGTCCAGCCAGCAGCCCGCCCGGCCGGGATTGTCACCCGCCCCCAGTTCCTGGCATGACGGGGTGGTGAACGCCCTGTACTGCAGCGGCAGCGTCCGCCCGCTGAATGTCACCATCGACCCCAAGGTCTACGCCGGGCTGATGACACCGCTTGGAGGGAAGTACGGGGAACATGGCGCTGCGCAGGCTGACGCACCTGCAGACCGCGCGCATTCTCAGTGAGCCAGTCGAGTGTTGAACAGGTGCAGGCCGACATTGCCAATCCGGACGGTGCCTGGCCGACGCTAACTAACGCGTGCCGGCGCATTGGCGAATCAACGAATCGAAATCTGGATCTGCTTTTTACATGAGCAGCCGAGATTGCTGACGCCGGCTGACGACCTGGGCTATCGGATCATGCCTGTTCGATGGCTCCGGCAGCGACGACGGGGTCGTGCACGAGGACGCGGCATTTGAAGGCGCGGAGGCGCGACACGACTTCGCGGCCGATGCGGCCGAAACCGACGGTCATGTCGCGCAAGGCTCGCATCTGGTCGAGGGCCGTGGCCAACCCCCATTGCCCGCCACGAATCTTGACGCAGTTCGACACCACCTGACGGGTGCTGGCCAGGATGAACGCCAGCGTGTGGTTGGCCACTTCGTCGATGCAGTAGTCGGGGACATTGCAGACGGGGATGTTCCGCGCCCGTGCCGCTTCAAGGTCGACGTTGTCGACGCCGATCCCATACCGCACGATGACCTTCGCCTGCCGCATCGCACCAATCACCTCGGCGTTGACCGGCGCGAACTGCGTGATCACCGCATCGGAATCGCCCACAAAGGCCGCGATCTCAGACGGCGGACGCTTGTCCTTCAGGGCGACAAGTTCATGCCCGAGCGGACGCAGAATGCCCTCTTCGATGCCAAGGTCGGGAAAGGAATAGTCGGTGATCGCGATCTTCATGGGCGGGGAAGGGTAATCGGGTTTAAGTTGGGAGGAGAGGAGCCACACACGGAATGAACATGGATTTCATGGTCATCCGGGAGTGGCAGAGCCGTTCATGGCGCAAGCAAAGGGGGAACCACGATTCTCATGAATAATCCCCTGGACCACATTTCCCGCCACATCGGTCAGCCGATAGTCGCGGCCCGCGTGGCGGTAGGTCAGTTGTTCATGATTAAGACCGAGCAGGTGCAGCAACGTGGCCTGCAGGTCGTGCACATGCACGTGATCTTCGACGACGTTGTAGCCAAAGTCGTCTGTGCGGCCGTGGACGTGGCCGCCTTTGGCGCCGCCGCCGGCGATCCAGCCGCTGAAGGCGTTGGGGTGATGGTCGCGGCCCTCTTTGCCTGCGGCGCTGCCGCGGCGAACCTCGCCCATCGGCGTGCGGCCGAACTCGCCGACCCACACGATCAGCGTTTCATCCAGCAAGCCACGCTGCTTGAGATCCATGATCAGCGCCGCCGTCGGCTGGTCGGTCATGCCGCAGTTGTTGGCGAGCTTGTGGTTCAGGTCGCTGTGGTCGTCCCACGAGGTGTGCAGCAGATGCACGAACCGCACGCCACGCTCGACCATGCGGCGGGCGAGCAGGCAGTTGGTCCCGAAGGCCCGCGTCTTGTCCTGGTCGAGCCCGTACATCGCCCGCGTGGCTGCCGTCTCGCCGCGGAAGTCGAGCAGTTCCGGCGCGGCGGTCTGCATCCGGAACGCCATTTCATAGTTGGCGATCCGCGAGGCGATCTCGGCGTCGCCCGTCTGCTGCTCGTGCATCAGGTTGAGGTCGTGCAGGGCGTTGAGCCGCGCGCGTTGCGTGGCGGCACTGATCCCCTGCGGCCGGCCCAGGTGCAGCACTGGATCCGCCGAGTTGCGGAAGGTGATGCCGCGATGAGTCGAGGGCATGAACCCGCTGCCCCACAGTGCGCTGCCCGCCCCCTCCAGACCATGGCCGTCGTCCGAGATCAGCACCAGATAGCCCGGCAGGTTTTGGCTCTCGTTGCCAAGGCCGTAGTTCACCCACGAGCCGAAGGTGGGGTTGCCGAACAGCGGCGTGCCGCAGTGCAGCAGCAGTTCGGCGGCGTCGTGCGTGCTTTGCTCGCAATGCAGCGAACGGATGAGGCAGATCTCATCGGCCACGGTGGCGGTGTGCGGCAGCAGTTCCGACAGTTCCATCCCGCACTGGCCGCGTGGCTCAAACTTCCGCGGGCTGGCCATCACCTTGTCGAGCACCCCGCCGGTGGCGCTTTTCTTGGCTTCGACGAGCGAAGCCGGCATCGCTTCGCCGTGCAGCGGAGCCATCTTTGGCTTGGGGTCGAACAGGTCCAGGTGCGACTGCCCGCCGACCATGAACATGAAAATCACATGCTTGGCCCGGGCCGCGAAATGTGGCTGCGGTGTGGCGGCCCGGCCCTCGTTGGCGAGCAGGTGCCACAGGGCCATCGCCCCGAAACCGTGTGAGCCACGGACGAGCATGTCCCGGCGCGAGAGCCGGCACGAAGACGGATGCGAAGGAGAGAAAGCGTGGTTCACGGCGTCACTCGCGGTTGACGAATTCATCAAGATTCAACAGCACGCTGCACAGCGTGACCCAGGCCGCTTCTTCTGTGGTGACACCATCGGTCGACAGCGCGGCGGACGCCGTGGCATCCTCTTTCAAAATCGTCCGCTGCTCATGCAGATAGGCCAGCAGTCGAGCCGACTCCCGTGGCTCAGGCGGCCGCGACAGTGTGAGTTCGAACGCGTGGGCCAGCCGGGCCTCATCGTCGCCGCGTGCCTCGCGGAGCACGCGCGCCGCCAGCGCCTGGGCCGCTTCCAAGAACACCGGGTCATTCAGCAGTTGCAGGGCTTGAAGGGGCGTGTTCGAACGTTCGCGGCGGGTGCAACTGCGGCTCATGTCGGGCAGGTCGAACGTCACAAACTGCGAGTAGGGGGTGGTTCGCTGGAGCCACGTGTACAGGCCGCGACGGTACCGGTCGACGCCGGGACTCGTCTCCCAACTGTTGCTGTAACCCTCCTTCGTGACACTCGCCGGCTGCTGTGGCTTAACACTCGGACCGCCCACGGTCCGCGAGAGCAGACCGCTCACGGCGAGGCTTGCATCCCGGACAGACTCTGCCGACAGCCGCCGCCGCGACTGCCGTGCCAGCAGCACATTGGCCGGGTCGCGCGTCGCCAAATCCGGCCGCGCCGCTGAGGATTGGCGATAGGTCTGAGACAGTACCATCGTTCTCAGCAGCGACTTCATGCTCCAGCCCTCCCGCACAAACTCTGTCGCCAGCCAGTCGAGCAGTTCGGGGTGCGAAGGCCGGTCGCCGCGGACGCCGAAGTTTTCGGAAGTGGCCACCAGACCCCGCCCGAACAGTTCCTGCCACAGGCGGTTCACGGCGACGCGCGAGGTCAATGGATGCTGGGGGTCAACGAGCCACCGCGCCAGGGCCAGCCGGTCGGAGCGCTGGCTCGGCGGCAGCGGCGGCAACACGGCGGGCGTCCCCGGCTCGACTGCATCGCCCAGCCGGTGAAAATCGCCGCGGGTATGAATGTGCGTCGTTCGTTGAACCACCGACTTTCTCATCCCTGGAGCCCGCGTCGCCGGTGGCTGTGCCTTCGTCAGTGCGTTGAGCTTCGCCGTCAGCTCGGCAATTTTGAGTTCCTGAAACTTCGCCGTATACGCGGCGGGAGAACGTCCCAAAAAGTAGTCCAGCACGCGGTCCTTCTGACTCTGCGTTCGCTGCTCCAACGGGATCTTGACGATGTTCAAGCCCTCAAGCTGGCCCTCGCCGAGGTTCTGCCCCCACTGCAGGCCGAGCAGCTCCAGTTCGCGGTCCCAGGTGAAGTCCTCATTGGGATGAGTCTCGGCGTGCAGGACGCGCTTCTCCCAGTCGGCCTGCATTTCGGCGAGAGCGGCGGCAACCGGAGCGATCAGTTCCGCCCGCTTCTTCGCGTAGTCGTCACGCGATTTCTCCCAAGCGTCACGTTCCGTCGACAGCGGGGCATCGAAGTTGACTTCATCCGCATCGTTGAAGAAGGCATAAAACTGGTAGAACTCGCGCTGCGAGATCGGGTCAAACTTGTGGTCGTGGCACTCGGCACAGCCCACCGTCAGGGCGAGCCACGTGGTGGCGACGGAACTCGTCCGGTCGATCACCTGCTTCACGCGGAACTCTTCCAGGTCGGCCCCGCCCTCGCGGTTGGCCAGCGTGTTCCGCAGGAAGCCGGTCCCCATCCGCTGCGACGGCGTGGCTTCCGGCAGCAGGTCGCCCGCCAGTTGTTCAATCGTGAACTGATCGAACGGCAGGTCGCGGTTCAACGCGTCGACCACCCACTGCCGATACCGCCAGGCCACCGGCCTGATGAAATCCTGCAGGTACCCGTCGCTGTCGCCGTAGTGTGCCAGATCGAGCCACCATCGCGCCCAGTGTTCGCCATAGTGCTCTGATCCCAGGAGCCGGTCGACGACGCGTTCGAAGGCGTCCGGCCGCGGGTCGTTGACGTATGCATCAACCTCCAACGGCGTTGGCGGCAGCCCGGTCAGGTCGAACGTCACCCGCCGGATCAGCGTGGCTCGGTTCGCCTCGGGTGAGGGTTCAATCCCCTCGGCCGCCAGCCTCGCCCGGACGAACCGGTCGATCGCCGCTTCACTGCCCTTCACCATCGGTGGCTCAACCCGCACCGGCGGAATCGTGGCCCAGTGTGGCTCATACTCGGCCCCCTGTTCGATCCACCGCCGCAGCGTCTCCCGCTGAGCCACGGTGAGCCGCTTCCCCGTCTCCACCGGCGGCATCCGCTCGGTCTCATCCTCAGAGCTAATCCGCACCCACAATTCACTGTTCGCCACATCTCCAGGAACGATCGTCGTCGACCCGGACTCCAGCTTCGCAATGGCGTCGGCCCGCCGATCCAGCCTCAGCCCCGCCTTCCGCTTGGAGCCCTCGAACCCGTGACATGCCAGACAGTTTTCCGCCAAAATCGGCAGTACGTCGCGGTTGAAGCGAACCCGCTCGTCAGCCTTGGCATTTGCAGTCGCGCTCAAGGCGCTGAGGCACCCTAAGAGGACCAATACCCCCCGCCGGCAATGCGGCAAACAGATCCACCAAACGGTCTGGCAGTTTCGCTGGGAAATGGTGTGGCTCCTGTGCATGGTCAGGTCTCGCCCACAATCTTAAGCGAGCCCTCCCATGCTCGTCATGCTCACATCGGAGAAAATCGATCCGAGGGCGTCTGGTGTGTCGCGACCTGGCAATTCGATCCGATGGAAAAGGCTTCTTCTCAAAGGAGAACTCTCGGAACTATGATGTCACTGCCGTCATTGCAAACTGGCATCTGCGCGAGGTGCAGGTTTGGCGACGCTAGAGGAGCGACCATGAAGATTTCAGAAGCTGTGCGGAAACTGATTCGGCTGGGCGAGGTGAGTCGGGAATACTGGGACAGGGAATTGCCCAAGGCTTTTCCGCGTTACCCCATTGTTCGTCCGGGAGAAGTGGATCCGCCGGCACCGCCAGAGGACGCACAGATCGAGTCGCTTTTGAAGCGCCTGTCGGAAGAGCAAATCTACGCCCTCATTCTGCTGATGTACATCGGCCGCGGCAGTTACAGTGCGGATAAACTCGTGGCTGCCTACGAGAATGTCAAAGAAAAGTTCTTCAGCAAGGAACTGGCAATTGCCCAAATGACCAGTGATATCGGGCTGGCGGAATACCTGACAGATGCACTTAGCGAGATGCAGAAGCGGCACATCGACATTGACCACATGAATCTCGCCAGTCCAGTCGCCGCCAGTTGACATGGCGACCTTGGGAGTTTCGCTGTGCCGTCGAATGCGCTTACTTATCATCTGGATCAGCTTCTGAAGGATGCTGCAGAACTCGATGAAATCCACAATCAGTCGAGGACGGGGCTTCCTGGAAGGCCGTATGGAGTGGCATCGCTGAACCGGGCCGCTGTTGTGATCAGCGTTTCTGCGTGGGAATCATATGTTGAGGAACTGCTGCGGGAGGCACTTGAGGCACTTCGTCCACCAATTCCCCATCTCGGGAACTGGCCGGCATTGAACGCCTTTATTCGCGGAGAACTTGGGCGGTTCAACACCCCCAACTCCAACAATGTCGCCAATCTGATCAACCGCTGTCTCGGACTTCCGGATGTGACCACTTCCTGGAAGTGGCAGAATTGCACTCCGGCACAGGCCATCGGTTTCCTTGACTCCGCCTTGGACCTGCGCCATGAGATTGCTCATGGCGTGCATCCCCGGCCGATCATCCACCTCAGCTATTCGAAAAGGCTGGCAGTTTTCATCCAGAGACTGGCCCGCTGCACGGACGATGCTGTCCGCAACCACCTGACCACGACGCTGGGCCTCGTCAACCCGTGGCCAGCATGAGCGTTGGGTGCAGACGACAGCACGTGCTAAGGATCGCGGCAACAATAACATGGTGAAGTTGCTTGGGATGGACGCCGATTGAGGGCAGATTCATCAGCCGGCACGCGTTAGCGCGCGTTAGCGTCCGGTTCGTGGCGTTGGCGTCTTCCGATCATCCTCCAACCGGGGGCTAAGGCCATCCGGCTCATTGGCTGTGCGGCTCGTCAAAAATCGACAGTTATTCTTGCCGCGGTCCTAACGGCGCCATCCTCCGGAAACACGCTCGATCTTCAATTTGCACAAGACGCATCACTCCGACAAATGTTATTCTGTTGATGCGACTGATCTGCTGAAGAGGCAGACCAACGGAAGCAGCGAAAATTCCATCGCCGGGCCGCATGCGGATAGCGAGAACGGAGACAGCAACGTGAAAGCATTGATCGCCTTGGGAATGGTGGTGTTTGCCGCGACTTGGGCGCAAGCTGCCGAACCGGCGGTGGACTACCTGCGGGAGATCAAGCCGATCTTCAAGGAGCGGTGCTTCGCCTGTCACGGGGCCCTCAAGCAGCAGGCGGGGCTCAGGCTCGACACGGCCGCTTTCACCCAAAAGGGCGGCGACAGTGGTCCGGCGGTGGTGGCCAAGAATCTCGACGAAAGCCTGTTGATCGACCGTATCAGCGATCCCGAGCCATCGACGCGGATGCCTCCGGAAGGGATGCCGCTGACCGCCGAGCAGATCGCGCGGATCAAACTGTGGATTGAACAGGGGGCAACTGGCCCTGCGAACGAGGAGCCGGAAAAGGACCCGCGGCAGCATTGGGCGTTCCAATCGCCGGTCCGTCCGGAACTTCCCAAACTGGAGCGGATTGAAGCCACGGGGCATCCGGTGGATGCCTTCATCCTCGCCCAGCTCGAACAGCAGGGCCTGACGCCACGTCCATTGGCCGAGCGGCATGTTCAACTGCGACGCCTCTACCTGGATCTCATCGGAGTGCCTCCCACGGCGGAGGAACTGAAGAGTTTTGTCGCCGATCCCTCCGCGACGGCGTACGAAACGGTCGTCGATCGCCTCCTGGCAGACCCGCGCTATGGCGAGCGCTGGGCCAGGCATTGGATGGATATTTGGCGGTACAGCGACTGGTACGGTCGGCGGCATGTGCCGGACAACTGGAACAGCGTTCCCCAGATCTGGCGATGGCGCGACTGGATCGTGAACTCACTCAATGCCGATCACGGCTACGATCGCCTCGTCCGCGAGATGCTGGCCGCGGATGAGATCGTTCCGGAAGACGACGAGGCTGTGGTCGCCACGGGCTATCTGGCCCGCAACTGGTACGCCCTCAACCCGAACGACTGGATGCGCAACACGGTGGAGCACACCGGCAAGGCGTTCCTCGGGCTGACCTTCAATTGTGCCCACTGCCACGACCACAAGTACGACCCCATCTCCCAGGATAATTATTTTCAGTTGCGGGCCTTCTTCGAGCCGATTGGACTCAGGCAAGACCGCGTCCTCGGCCAGGCCGAGCCGGGTCCATTCGTGGAATACAGCTACGGGGTGCTGCGGAAAATCGAGCGGTTGGGACAGGTCCGCATATTCGACAAGACGCCGGACGCCACCACGTGGTTCTATACCGGCGGTGACGAGCGGAACCGCGTCAAAGAGCGTGGCTCAATTCCCCCAGCCGTGCCCGCGTTCTTGGGTGGGGACCTCAACATCAATCCCGTCGAGTTTTCCCCCCGCGCCTGGTATCCCGGCCTGCGTCCCGCCATCCGCACGGCCATTCTCAATGACGCCCGCGTGGCTCTGGTCCGCACCGAGGTGGAAGTGAACAGCGCCCGCAAGAACATCGCGCCCGTGCCTCCCGAGGTCCGGGACCGGATCGCCCAGGCGGAAGCGGCGTACGATGCCGCGCGCAGTGCAGCCACGCAGGCCGGACAGCCCGGCGCGCTGGGCGGGCAGCAGTCGCTCTGCCTGGATGCCACTCAGGGACGACGGGTGCTCTCCAATACGCTGCCTGGACTGAAGACCTTCGAAGATGGGTCGACGTTCGAGTTCCAGTTGCTGGTGGTGAAGGACGCGCATGTCAACATGCAGTTTGCCAAGGATCTCGTGAAAGGATTGACCGCCCTGTATGTCGGGTTCGACAGTGGGAGGATTCTCGCCTACCAGCCGGGCACGTTCACCGAGTTCGAAACGGGTCGTTACGACTTTGCCGCCGGGCAGAAGCGGTTCCAAGTCAAACTGGCGATGGAGACCAAGGCCGACCGCGCCCTGCTGACCGTCCGCTCTCTGGGTGATGACAAGCTGCTCGTCGATGCCGTCCCCGTGGCTCTCAACGGTTGGAACCCCGTGGGTGATGCCACGAAAGGGTTCAGCTTCGATGCGCGGACGGGCAGTGTGGCGGTGGTGGACGAAGTGTTCCTGAGTGGCCCGCCCGCCGGTACGACCGACACCACACCGGCACGGCTGGTGACCTTCGACTTTGAAGCTCCCCACTACACCGAGGGGCGCGATGTCGTCGGGATCGGTGGCTGGGACGCCTCGCCCTTCGGCTCGGCACCCGCCACCTCGCAGGTCTCGGCCATCTCCGGGAACGACATGCTCCGCGAGCTGGCCCAGAATGTCGCCCTGGCGCGGCGGGCGGCGCGAGTCCCAGCGCTGCTGCAGCAATCCGCCGACGCGTCCCTGCTGGCGGCACAGTTGACGCTCCAAAGCGTGGAAGCCCGCCTGACCGCGGATGAGGCGCGCTACAGCAATGCCACTGCAGCCAATCTTGCGGATCTCATTCGTTCGGCCAGCACGCTGGAGCGCACCGCCGCCGTGAAAGCTGCCGAGTCCGCCATCCTGGTGCAGGAACTGGCGGTGGCGAACGCGGAAGCCAAGCCAACGACCGACGCCAATCGCCCAAAGCAACTGGAGACGACCGGCAAGGCGCTGGCCGCAGCCCAAACGGCATTGGTGAAGGCCCAAGCCACGTTGGCTGATGCCGCGCAGGCCGAGAAGTACACGGCCTTCAGTCCGACCTATCCGCAGAAGAGTACCGGACGCCGGAAGGCTCTGGCCGAGTGGCTCACCCGGCGGCAGAACCCGCTCACGGCGCGGGTGGCGGTCAATCACATCTGGGGCTGGCACTTCCAGCAACCGCTGGTCGCCACCGTCAGCGACTTCGGCCGCAACGGCGCTCTGCCTTCGAACCCCGCGCTGCTTGATTGGCTGGCGGTGGAATTCATGGACTCCCACTGGAGCATGAAACATCTGCACCGGCTGATTGTCACGAGCGCCGCCTATCGTCGGGTCTCTTCAGTTCAGCCCGGTTCGGAAGCACTGGCCCGCGACCCGGAAAACAAGCTGCTGTGGAGAATGAACGCCGGACGGATGGAGGCCGAAGTTGTTCGCGATAGTCTGCTGTCTGTTGCTGGCAAGCTGGATGTGACGCTGGGCGGCCAGGAGCTGGAAAACTCCGAGGCGCTGAAGACGTTCCGCCGAAGCCTGTATTACTCGACGAATCCCGAGGGGGATGGGAAGAACGAGATGGGGGCGCTGTTCGACGCTCCCGACCCGCTCGACTGCTATCGCCGTTCGCGGAGCATCGTTCCCCAGCAGGCCCTGGCGCTCACCAACAGTGACTTTGTCCACCAGATGGGAGGTCTGGCAGCCACGGCCCTCTGGCCAGCCGGCGAGACCGCCGATGACGCCGCACGCACCCGTGGCTTCATCGTCGCCGCTTACGAACGCATCCTGTCCCGCGCTCCGACGACGGAAGAAATCGCTGCCTGCACCGAGTTTCTCACCCAACTTACGACGCTCGGCACCGAAACCAAAACGGCTGAACCTGCCCAACGGGCACGGGAGGCGCTGGTCCGGGCACTGCTGAATCACAACGATTTTATCACCATCCGCTGAGAATGGCTTTAAGAGAGACCAATCAGCCGGAGGCCGTTAGGCCCCGGTTCTGGATTATAAAATGTGCCGCAACTCAATATAGATGCTTGAACTACTGTTCGGGCAATGAGTCCGGTTAGGCATGCGTCGGAACCGGACGCTAACGCGCGCTAACGCGTTCCGGCTGATTTTTGAGTACTGGCCACCACTGTAAAAGTCACTTTATCACCATCCGTTGAGAATGGCTTTAAGAGAGACCAATCAGCCGGAGGCCGTTAGGCGCCGGTTCTGGATTATCGAAACGCTCACGCCGGCTCGCCCGGTCCATCCCACAACACAGCACAACGACTTTTAACAGCCTTCTAAGAGAGACCCATATGCTCTCCTCACTTCCGATTCTCGATGCCTCGCAGCCCGGCCACACCAGCCGCTCGCGGCGGTCGTTTCTGGCCGACATGGGGATGGGCTTCACCGGCCTGGCACTGGGGGCGATGCTGGCTGACGAGCGCCGCGTGGCTGCGGCCGAGGCGGCACCGCATACGCCCGGCACGCTGCATTACGCCCCAAAAACGAAATCGATCATCTGGGTGTTTCTTTCGGGTGGGTACAGCCATCTGGAGACGTTCGACCCCAAGCCGGCGCTCAACCAATATGCGGGGATGACGTTTGACAAGACGCCGTTCGAGAACCCGGTCAATTCGCCGCTGCACAAAAAACGCTTCCGATCCGTGGCTGCGGAAGAGATCAACGTGCGGGATGTGTACCCGACCATCTACCCCATGCAGGTCGGTTGGCAAAAATATGGCCAAAGCGGCATCGAGGTCACCGATTGGTGGCCGCATCTGGCCAAGCAGGTCGACGAACTGTGCATCGTTCGAAACATGTGGACGACCGACAACGACCATGCCGCCGAGAATCAGATTCATACTGGGCGGCACCGCCTGGATGAGCCACAGCCGAGCTTGGGGGCCTGGGCGCACTACGGCCTGGGGACGCTGAACGAGAACCTGCCCAAGTTCGCCGTGCTGGGCGGGCCGACCCGCTCCGACACGCGGCTTTCACTGGATTCGCTGTACCTGGGTCCGCAGCACGCCGGCGTCCCGCTGGCGCTCGACCCAAAAAATCCCCTGCCGTTTGGACAGCGAAAGGCGGGGCAATCCGTGGACGAGCAGCGGATGGAGTACGCACTCATCAACCGCCTCAACGCGCTCTCCGCCGTCGAATACCCGGAGGACCAGGAGCTGTTGGCCCGCATTCGGGCCTACGAGCTGGCCTTCCGGATGCAGGCGGCGGTGCCCGAAGCGATCGACTTCGCCCAGGAAACCGCGGCCACCCGCACGCTGTACGGCATCGACAACGACGTGACGAAGACGGCGGGCGAACGGATGCTCGCGGCGCGGCGGTTGGTCGAGCGCGGCGTGCGGTTTGTCCAGGTCTACCCCTCCGCCTACGGCACATGGGACTCGCATCAAAAGCTGAAGGACAACCACACCCGCCTTTGTGCCACGGTCGACCAGCCGATCGCGGGCCTGATCCAGGACCTCAAACAGCGGGGGTTGATGGATGAGGTGACGGTCGTGTTCTGCACGGAGTTCGGCCGCACACCCGGCCTGGAACTGCGTGGCGGCGGCAAGGACGGCCGCGACCACCACCCCAACGGCTTCACCATCTGGATGGCCGGGGCGGGCATCAAGAAGGGGTATGTGCACGGAGCCACGGATGAACTGGGCTACAACGCCCTCGGCGACGGCCACTACGTCACCGACCTGCACGCCACCGTCCTCCGCCTCCTCGGCCTCGACAACCGCCGGTTAGAATTCCCCGGCCGCAAGCGGCTGGACATCGATCATGGCAAGGTGATGGAGGATGTTCTGGCGTGATGTGTCGTGAGTGGGGACATACAAAGCCAAAAAGGCGCAAAGGATGTGGCCGACAAACGTCGCGTTTGCCATCCAAGACGAATCTCAAATCTCAGATTTCACAGATTGGTGCAACGACTTTGCAGGCACGAATTGCGGCGCACCAGCGTGGGTGGAAATTCTGTGAGATTTGAGATCTGAAATTTGAAATCCTGTCTCGATCACAAATATCACGGTGAAGTCCGCCAAACCAACTACCATCGAATCACCCGGTCCGTCCCAAGAATGACCCTCGCCCCACAACTCACCGTTTGCACAAAGACCTTTTACTGTGAAATTTGAAATCTGAAATTCCCTCGCGTCCACCCTGCATTGACGCCCGTCTTTCCCGGTGGCAGACTGAAGCCTCTTTCTCGCAATTCTGCGGGCGGCAGTTCGAGTTTGCTGAAGTCGGGGCCAGATTCATGCAGATTTCCATGCGTTGCTACGATGCGAAGCACAAGGGTGAAGAGTGGGTTTTGCAGCTTGGGAAGAAGGGGGCGCGGGTGCTGGATGAATACGGCGAGGTTCGCGCCGAATTTACTCGCGGCGAGGCCGCCGGCTCCTTTGTATTGCCCAGCTTTGCCCAGAGCATCAAGCATTTCTGTGTGCCAATCGACGGCCAGATCTGGCACTTCGACGTGTCCAAGCCCGAGATTCAACAGATCAAGTCCTTCATGGACCACTCCGTCGTCGCCGCCGGCCCCGCCGCCGTCCAGGCCGTCCAAACCCAGGCCATCCGCAACCTGCTGATCGGCATCGCCGCCACCATCGGCGGCACGGTCCTCACCGTCGGCAGCCTGGTCATGGCCGCCCAACAAGAAGGCGGCGGCCGCTACGTCGTCACCTACGGCCTCATCATCTACGGCCTCGTCATGGTCGGCAAAGGGATCTATGGCTTCGTCCAGCACGGGAAACTGCAGGGGATGACACGGGGGCGGGATGAGTCGGAGTGACGGGTTAAACCATGGACAACCGCGCCCTGCGCGGTGCCTCTTCCCGAAGAGTGTGCACTTCGCTTTTCGCTACACGATGTAATTCTGCATCCAGTTATCAAGGTCGCGTCGGAAGACAGATGCAGGGACCCGCGATGCGAATTGATACTGTCCGGCGATTGGAAACTTCACCCAGGATAGCATTTCGTCCGCACGTCAAAGCCAGAATTTGCCCGCCTAAATTGGAACTTCACCGCCATCTCGGTATGCTGGAAATTTGCAACGATTGGCACAAATTGCCCAGTGGTAAAGGCTGGCGACTATCTCCCCTGTGATAGCTTTTAGTCACGCAAGATTCTCGCCACGAGGGATTTTGTGCATGCAAAAATTGACGATCAGAAAGCGGACGAATTTGCGCGATCTGCGGTTGGCATGGTCAAAGCTAGAACACATCGCACTGCCCACCAAGCTGACCCACGGCATTCACGTCTGTCGACGGTGACACGCGCGCTGCAAGCCGCCGTGATGGGGAATCTGTCCTTAGGGAGAAGGCCCGACATGTGGAATTTAACGGCGAATGATCTCCTGAAATTGCAGGGCAGTGGCGGAGTTCCCTTCGCGGATTTCATGAACCGCCTCATCCGCGCGGAAGCCATGCGCTGCGGGCTCGCACAGTCAGAGATCCAAACGCAAAATCGCACAAATATTAGCGATGGTGGCATTGACGCGGTTGTTCACAAACCAATTGTCAGCAAGAACTGGGATTGGTTTTCGACACCAACATGCTGGCAGTTCAAGGCAGAAATGACTTCTACGCGTCCGCAGCTCAAGAAGGAAATCAACAAGGGGTTTGTGAAGGAGCTTCTTTTGCAGGGTTACGCCTATCGACTTTGCATTCTAGGAGATTTGACCGCAAAAAAACTCAAGTCGAAGGCCCCGTCCAAAGTCGAGTCGTGGGAGCAACTCCTGCAGGAGGAAGCCGCAAAGATCAATCCAGCCGCCCCGCCGCCCCGTGTCATCCATGGCGGCGACCTCATCCATTGGGCGGGCGAGTTCCCAGCTCTCGTCAAGCAACTGCGTCCGGAATTGATTCCGGGCATCCTCTGGGATGTCTGGAGTGCAGCATGTCGCGAGGTTACGCCGCACTATGTGGCAAACGCCGCCTGGCAAGAGGCCCGCAGCAAGATCCATTCTCATGTCGATTTTTCAGCAGTTTGCAAGCTGGCATGCCTAGCCATCGGCGGGGAGGCTGGTGTGGGCAAGACCAGGCTTGTCTTCGAGTCTCTCGCGGAAATAGATGCTGCCCCTGGCCTCGTGATTCAAACTTTCGATGACCAGACCGCGAAACAGTTTGCCGCGTTCTTCGCTGCCATCGGGGAAAATCGAAATGTCATTCTCGTTGCGGACGAATGCCTTCCGGAAACGGAAGAGGCGCTCAACAATATGCTCCTGGGCCACACCAAGAGGATTCGCGTAATTTGCATGAACACTAGCCGGGCGCGACTCCCAACGGCGTCGCGCCCGGTGTGGCTCAAGTCTAGGGATCTGACGAACACGGTCGAAATCTTGAAGGCGAACTTCCCGCTGGTTTCAGAAGATCGACTCAGGCGCAATGCCGATATCGCTGGAGGCTTCGTGCGACTGGCCGCCGACATGTGCGAGCATGAACCGGAGTCTAGCCACGCGGCTCACCTTGAGATCCCCGATCGCATCACTACTTATGTCGAACTTCGGCTCGGTGAGTTTCGTCCCTTGATTTCATTCATCGCGTTGTTCCACAAAGTTGGCTTCAAGGACGACGTGGAGGATGAACTCCAGGCACTCTGCAGAATGTCAGGGCAGCATGCGCAGCAGTTCCGCGACGCGGTTCGTAGCGTGAAAGAGTCTCCTGGTTTCGTTGTTCAAGCGGGCCGTTATTGGTACATCAGCCCTCAAATCGTCGCGCAACTGCTGTTCAACGAAGGCTGGAATCACTGGGTAAAGAACGATCTGAAATCTTTCTTTTCGAACTTGCCGGAACCGCTTGTTGCTCAATTCATCGAACGAGCCGGACAATTGGGGAAAGTCGAGGTGCGCGACTCGGTCGCGGCGTTTTTTCGGTTCTGGTTCGGTTCCCTGACCATCGAACAGCTTGCTGATTCGGCCGCCATTCGCCGCATTGAAGCGGTTGTCGAGAACGCGCCCGGTGAGTTTCTTCCGCAGCTTCGCAGCCTCATTGAGTACAGTTCCGGGGAAAGACTGCTCGGCATCCTAGGCGACTCTCCGACAGCAAGTTGGGGTCCGCGAAGAACTGTTGTCTGGCTGCTGGAACGACTTGTTTCCTTCCAGGAGTATTTTGTCGACTGCGAAGCATGTCTGTTTCAACTTGCGCTTTATGAGTCTGAACCGAGCATTGGGAACAATGCCACGGCAGTCTGGCGAAACCTATTCGGAGTTCATTTGTCCGGCACGGCAGCGCCGTTTGCGGCGCGGCTGGAGATTTTGAAGGAGAGGATTCGAAATTCGACGGGTGCCGCGCTGACGTTGGCATTTCAGTCGCTGAAGGACATCCTGCAACCGGCAACCGGCCACATCGTCGGCCCGTCATTGGTGTCGGGACGCATGCGGCCTCCCGAGTGGACTCCCGCATCTCAAACTGAAGAGCGGGCGTGTTACAGGATGGTACTGGAATTTTGTTCCGAATTGATGCGAGAGCACGGGACTGTCCGCCGTGAACTGGCGGTTCACACGCTAATCCGGCGCATCATTTTCTTGGTTAGAAAGGGATTGCTGGGCGTTTTGATGGACGTGTTGAGACCGGACCGACTCAGTGTAGACGAGTCTGCACAATTATTGCGTGAACTTGACCGCTTTCTGGAGGCCACTCTCACACTGGAACCAGAACGAATTGACGAGAAACGCCCCTACGCCGCCAAATTGCGAGAGTGGCTCGCCTTGTTCCGCCGGTCCGATCTGGATGGCCGACTTCGTGAACTCTGCGCCAGGGAACCCTGGGATCGTCGGTTCGCTTATGAGAGGGCGGCGACGACCGACGAAATGGATGTGCTGGCGGGCGAAATTGTTCAGAATCCGCGGCGTCTGGAACCTCACCTTGAGTGGTTGGGAACAGCAGAGGCCACGTCGGCGGAGAGGCTGGGATTCGCGGTTGCGCGTTTAGATGATTCGTTTATCTGCGCGGAGTTGATATTCAGACAGTCGATTGAGTTTAACACCGCCGCACTGCTGCGGGGCTATGTGCGAGGAGTGGTTAGTTCCAGGCGGTCGCCCAGCCAGGGAGTGTTGGATCTCATGGATCAATTGCAGGCGTCCAGGCCCGAAATCGCCGCCGATATCCTCGTCGTTGGCGGTGACGATTTTGATGCGGTCAACCGCGTTCTGCAACTGGTCGAAACTGCACTGCTCACCCCAAACTGGCTGTCAACCTTTGCCATGGGGGTTGGGAGTCGGTGGTTGACGGTAAGTGAAATCGGTCGGATTTTGGCCCCGATGGTGAAGTCAGCGGCGAGTGGCGATCAATATTCTGTCGAGGCGGGAATCCGCTTCGTTTATCGCGTGCTGCGTAACGAGGAACGCCATACGACAGGGCGGTGTCTTGACGAGACAACAATATGTGGCGATGTGGTGACTCTAATCGAGCATGCAACTCATTTAGTTGGAAAGCGACTGTCCTCCGAATGGGCTCATATCGCGAAGGCACTAGCCGGTTATGATGCTCAGAAGGTCATACCCATGCTGGCCTCGGCGCTGGCCAGCGACAGTCTGGCACTCGCAGACGAAGCCGAAAAGTCGTTGGAGGAATTAATTCCAACCCATGGACAAGAAGTTTTGGAGGGTTTCGGATCAGTCCTATTGGACCCAGACCAGGGATGGCGGCTCCAGATACGGGTCTATCGAGACTTGGTTAGGCAGCTTTCCTCCGGAAGTGTGTTGGACTGGATTCGTGGTCGCGGGCTGGCCGCCGCGCGGGCGATTGCCAGACATCTTCCAGCGCCCTACATTGACGGCGAAGGGAATCCAATCGTGCCCCATTTGCTGGATGTGGTCCTTCGCGAATTCGACGATGAAAAAGTTCTGCTGAATTTCCAATGTGGCATGCACTCACATGAAGCTTGGAATGGGGACGATTCGGCGAGATTTCGACAAGAAGCCGATGAAGCCCGGATGTTCCTTCGGCATCCGAATCCCCGTATCCGTGAATGGGCGACCGCGGAGATAGCCGACAGAATGGCATTCGCGGAGATGGAGGACCGCCAGAGCGAGGAGCAGTTTTTGCCTTCATAGGCTCAATCCTCGTTCATTTCGGAGGTGCTCCGTGCCGGCCCGCTTTCACCGGCTTGCTGGATGGCCTTTTCAGGCCGAAGGCTCGCGTGTTGCCCGGTGGGACTCGTGACGGATCGCTGTCACGCTGCTGGCGGAAGGTTGGCGCGACGAACTGTTTAAGGTTGGGCGGTGCGGCCAATAAGGTGAGTTGCCAATCTTTGATTGTTGGTGGCGTTGCGGATCATGTCCACATGCTGTTTCAACTGGGACGAACGATTTCCGTATCGGAAGTATTGGGGACGATCAAATCCAATTCATCGCTGTGGTGGTCTTGCTCGCTCCGGAACCCGTGGCGCGGATGGGCGGCTCGCGCCGCCTTCTCCATCCGCTGTCGGGGTTCCTCGCTCGCTGGGGGTCAACCAGACCCGCGGCTTGCCGAACGCGTTTCACTGGCAGGGCGGATACGCTGCGTTCTCGGTGAGCCAGCCGAAACTTGAGGCGGTGCGGGAGTACGTCCGCCGGCAGCCCGAACATCATGCCACGCAATCAAAACCCTCCCTCAAAGCAGCCGGTCGGTTGCCCCCAAATCCGTGACGGGCAGCAAATTTCAAATTTCGCTGCCACCGCCCGGAAAGCCCCGCGATATGGTTTTCGCGGGGCATCCAGAACTTTGTCACAGCGTCCAGCCTGCGCGGTAGTCGGTGTGGACGAACTGGTTCAAGCCGGGGTTGTTCTTGACGGTTTGGTGTTCCGCATCCCATTCGAGCCGCGTTCCTGGAGCACGCAACGCCAACACGCCCAGTAGGACGGTTTCCGTCATGGGTCCGGAATAGTCGAAGCTGGCCACCGGCTTGGGGCCGCCTTTGCAGGCCTGATAGAACTCCTCGTAATGGCCCGGCGAACGGGTCATCGACTTGGGGACGTGGCTGGCGGCTTCGTGCAGGCTGGCGGGCAGCAGGGTGGGCATGCCGCCGTGAGAGCCATGATACATCTTCCCCTTGCTGCCGACATACAGGACGCCGTTGCCGGGGAGCTGCTGGCCAGCGGGAAGTTCGGCCGGCGCGGCGGGCATCAGGCCGCCGTCGTACCACGTCATTTTGACGGGAGGCAGCGACCCACGCGCCGGAAAGTCAAAGTAGATGATTGCCGCGATCGGGAAGGTTTCGAACATCGGCTTGTTCTTGCTGTCGAAGCTGCCGTCAATCGTGGTGCGTGCCTCCACCGACGTGGGAGCGCCCAGGTTCAGCGCCCAGACCGGGTGGTCGATGATGTGGCAGCCCATGTCGCCCAGCGCACCGGTGCCGAAGTCGCGCCAGCCACGCCAGCCGACGGGGGCGTAAGCCGGACTGTAGGGGCGCTCCTGGGCGGGGCCGAGCCACAGGTTCCAGTCGAGCGTGCCGGGAGCGGCGGGTGTGTCGCTGGGACGGCCGATGCCTTGTTTCCACAGGGCTCCCGCGCGGTCGGACCAGACATGCACCTCGCGCACTTCGCCAATGATGCCGGCCTGAATCCACTCGTTGGTCAGGCGAGCGCCTTCGGTGGCATGGCCCTGGTTGCCCATGGAGGTCATGACTTTGGCGTCCATCGCCGCCTTGGTCAGCGCGCGGCATTCATGCAGCGTATGGGTCAGTGGCTTCTGGCAGTAGACATGCTTCCCGGCGCGGATGCCGGCCATGGCCGCGACCGCATGCACATGATCGGGGGTGCCGACCGTGATGGCATCAATGTTCGCGGCCTCCTTGTCCAGCATCACACGAAAGTCTTTGTAGCGCCGGGCCTCTGGATGAGCGTTGAACGTGCCGCGGGCCCGCTCCTCGTCCACGTCGCACAGGGCGACAAAGTTCGCCCCCAGCTTGGTGAACGTGGCGATGTCTCCGCCGCCCATGCCGCCGGCGCCGATGCCGGCGATGTTGACACGCTCGCTGGGAGCCACGAACCCCGCGCCGCCCAGCACGTGGCGTGGCACGATGGTGAAGCTGAACGCCGAGGCTGTCGCCGCCGCGAGAAAGGTTCGCCGGCTCTGTCCGGCCTTGTCGTCCGGAGTCGCTGCGCCAGCGGGTTGCTGTGCCTTTTCCATGGTCTCAAATCCTCGTTGGGGAACGCACGAGTCTGGACTGCGCCGAGAGCACGCATCGGCAGGCATTTAATCATGTCGGGATGTGGTTGGAAACCGCGTGGACGAATACGTGCCGTTTTGGTTCGTCTCCATTCACCGACCGGCGTGGCGGGAGGGCTCTGGTCGGCTCTGGTCCTCCAGTGCCGCGAGCCACGGCAGATTCGAGTGTCCGGTAGGATTTGGCAAACAGCCGCGAGCGAAAAGACGCTGAAAACGAAATTGGCTTTCTCGGCAATCTTCCGTGGTTCTATCCGCCGCTCCCTTTTTCAATGTGCACGGTCGCCAGGGCGGAGTTCCACACCTCTGGCTCCTGCCGGAAATAACGCACGTGCTGCGGAACGGTCATGCCGCCGGAGATGATCGCCTGCAGGGTGTCGTCCATGTCCCACTCCAGGTCGACGACCTCTTTTTCGGGGGCCATCACCAGAAAACCCGAGGTGGGGAACGGGGCCATTGGCACAAAAATGCAAAGAATGGTCTGCCCGCTGGTCAGGTCGACGCAACTGGAGGTGACAAAGCCGGCGGTGCGCAGGCCGGTGCTGGGAAAATTCACCAGCACAACACGGCGTTTCCCCTGTTTCCCCCCCGCCTGTCCCATCGACTTGAAGACGCTGCTGACCGCCTTGTACACATGCGTGACCAGCGGCACCCGCAGCAGCAGCCAGTCAATCGCCCGATGGATCCGGGAGCGGACAAACAGCCCAAGAAACCAAAGAATCAACAGAATTAAACCAATGGCAATCAGCGACTGGAGGACTGATTCCGCCCAGGCGAAGTGCGACAGCCGCTCCGCCATTTGAGCCGGCATCACCTGGTGAATTCCAAACCGCACCGCGTAGGCCACCGGGCCAATCAGGTAGAGCTGCAGGATGGAATAGAGTTGGTACAGGATCCAGAAAGTGATGGCAACCGGCAGAATGACCAGCAGCCCGCCAATGATCCGGGCCTGAACGGCATTCGCCACCGCTCGCAGCGCGGCCAGCTCGGGTTCCAGCGCCTGGCGGCGCACACCGTCGATCTGCGGCTCTTCCGGCATGTCGATGTCGATCCTCGGTGTGTGCCTCACAATGAATCATGCACTGCGCTGAGAATCGTATCGCAGGCCATGTGGAGTTTCCATCTTCCTGTTGGTGACGGATGCCGGGCAAGGCCACGCTGCCGTGGCTCACCGCACCAACTGGAACTCCGGCAGCATCAAGACTGCCCACAGCAGGTCTTCGACGCTTTGGGCCGTGGATTCGTTCCCCAGCGCATCACGGGCGAGGGCGAGTTCTTCGGCTGTGGGCGGTCGCGACAGGGCGGCCAGGTAGAGTTTCGTCACCAATACCGTCGCATCCACCGGCGTGGCTGCCTCGGTGAGCCACCGCTTGGCACCGAGGGCCAGGGCATCGGCCAGCGTCTGACCGTTGGCCAGGTCGATCGCTTCCAAGGTGGTCAGGTCGGAGGGACGCATGGTGACAATCTGGTCGCGGTTGGGCCGGCCCAGGGCCCGCATCAGTTCATCGGCTTTGACGAGCGAGGCCCGCACCATTTTGGTGGCGGCGTTTGAGCCACCGGCAAGCGTGGAGGCCAATGCGGGGTTCACGCTGGCCCAGACTTCGGGATTCTGCACCGGAACGGCGGGTTTCCAGTCCGGTGGCTCGGCGGCGAACTTGCCGGCCGCATTGGGAAGCGTGGCGGTCCATTGCCATTCGGCGTTGCTGGCCAGGGTGGTGACCGTGCCGTCCGCCGCCTTGAGCCGCGCCTCGAAGAACAGGGCCGCCGGATTGGGGCTGTTGCCGAGGTTCTTGGCGACGATCATGAATTCGTTCTTGCCGACCCGCAGCGCACGTTCCAGGCCCACCGCTTCGACGGTGTCCCATGCCTCGTCGGCCGCCAGCTTTTGATTGTTGACGTACAGGATGTACCCGTTGTCACAGGTGATGACGCCCACGGCGCGGACGGGGACTTGTTTCAACTCAATCGTCCGCCTGAGGGCGATCGTCTCCCCCGCCTTGGGGACGGCCCCCGACCCCTCCGCATACGACCAGATCCATTGTCCGGTGAGGGCCTCAGCGGGAGTTGTTGATTGACCCACGGCTGCCGGAAGTTTGGCCCGGACCACCTGGGCGTCGAACCGGGTGGGTGCGGTTCCCGTGAGCTGCCAGACGGAGTCCATGAACTGTTCGGCCGTCATCCGCCGGGCGAGCGGACCGTGAAAGACATACGCGTTGCCATCCTGCGGGGCCTCGACCGGCGTGGTCTGTGCCTGATACGCCTGCGAGGTGCAGATCAGAGCGAGCGTCGCCTTGAGGTCGTGATTCTGGTCGGCAAAATTCACCGCCAGAAAGTCCAGCAGGTTGGCGTTCCAGGGTTCGGTGTGCATGGCATCGACGGGATGCACGATGCCGCGTCCCAGCAGGCGCTGCCAAAGGCGGTTGACAATGGTCCGGGTGAAGCGACCGTTCTCGGGATGGGTCATCAGTCCGGCGAGTTGCTTCAACCGTTCCGGCTGCGAAGCTTTGGCGTCGATCTGCCCCAGCTCGGGAAAGATCCAGGCGGCCTGGGCATCGGCACCGGTCGGCTTGTCGCAGCGGTGAATGGGGAGCGGAGCTGTCGCATAGATGGCGGCCAGCCCATAGGCTTCGCTGAGCTTCCAGCGGTCAATGAAACTGTCATGGCACGAGGCGCACTTCATGTTGATGCCCAGAAACGACTGCGAAATGCTCTGGGCGAACTGCACTTCCTGAGACTGGCTGGCACTGACATTGCCGCGCCAGCGAATGCCCTGGATGTACCCTTCGGATTCGGGGCCAGGCGCGATCAGTTCCCGCACAAACTGGTCGTACGGCTTGTTGTTGACCAATGCTTCATAGAGCCACTTGGTGATCTGCTTGCGGCCACCGGTGATGAATCCCGTGCCGGTGTAGTCGTTCCGCAACAAATCGTTCCAAAACGTGAGCCAGTGCTCGGCATAGGCGACATCGTCGGCCAGGAGATCCCGCACCAGCCGCTCGCGCTTGTCGGGCCGTGTGTCCTGTTCAAACGCTTGCAATTGTTCGGGGGTGGGCAACAGACCCACGAGATCCATCGAAACACGCCGGATGAACACGGCATCGGTTGCTTGCACCGGGCGTGGCAGCTTTTTTTCGGCAAAATAGGCGTCGACAATCCGGTCGATCGGGTTGGTCCGCCCGTCCACCGCCGCAGGCAGCTCTGGACGCCGTGGCTTAAGCGGTGGCTCATACGCCGCCTGCTTGAACGAGAACCCCGCTTCCCACGGCAGTCCGGCATCGACCCAGCCTTTCAGCAGGGCGATCTCCTTCGCTGACAGCCGCGGCCCATCCGGCGGCATCCGCAGCGTTTCGTCCTGCGTGACGATCCGCTCGATCAACTCACTCGCCCCGCTCTTTCCCGCGACCACCACCTTGCCGCCCTCTCCACCGGCGAGCAGCGCCTCACGCGTGTTGAACGACAGGCCGCCCTTCTTCTTGTCACCCGTGTGACAGCTTCCGCAGTGCTGCTTCAAGACCGGCACGATGTCGTGGGCGAAATCGATTTCAGCCGCACAGGCAGGCTGAATGAACCCGATCACGGCAACGGTGACAAACAACAGGGACGAGTGAGACATCGGAGGCCTCGGGGATCAGCCGGAATCTGCTGCGTTTACAAATTTGGCCGCGCTTCAGCTTGGCAGCGATGTTCACTCCAAGCATCAGGCTGGCACAGTCAATAAGAGTCTCACTTACCTCGCCGCCACGCAATGCGAGCGGCTTCCCGCTTCACGCCTTGCCGCTGAAGCATGCAAGAGCTACAGCTCGTTCCGCGGACACAATCCGCTTTCGCACTGCCAACTCTTCGTTACCTTCGTTTCCTTCTGTTCAAAATTTTTCTCGGGGGTGTGAGGTATTTCAGAACCCGTGGCTTAACAGAATTCTGATACGAGGAGTGTCGACAAACCATCCTTAAGAAAGGTTGAACAGAAGGAAACGAAGGGAACGAAGCTTTGGCGCGGAACTCGCCCCTGGGGTCAAGGCGTTCGGTTTGACATACGCGGGAACCGGACGCCAATGCGTCCGGCTGATGGGCCTGCTCAACGATGCACCTGCTCGTGGTGCCAGCAGGCCACCAGGTGTTCGCCGTCCACGGAGCCCGGCAGCGACACCAGCGGTGGCTCCTGTTTGCAGAGATCGGTCGCCCAACGGCAGCGTTCACGAAAGCGGCATCCTGCGGGGAAACGCGTGGCTGCCGGCACCGAGCCCTCAATCGCCTCCAGCCGGCCCCGCTTTTCATCAACGCGCGGCAGGCTCTTGAACAGCCCCACGGTATAAGGATGGCGGGGGTTGTCGAACAGTTCCTGCACCGACGCCCGTTCAACAATCTGGCCCGCATACATCACGGCCACATGGTGTGCCACCTCGGCGACTACTCCCAGGTCATGCGTGATCAGCAGCATCGCCATCCCGCGCTCGGCCTGCATCTGCCGCAGCAGGTCGAGGATCCGCGCCTGAATGGTGACATCCACCGCAGTGGTCGGTTCGTCGGCAATCAGCAGTTTTGGATTGCACGAGAGCGCCATGGCGATCATCACCCGCTGCTTCATGCCGCCAGACAATTCGTGCGGGTATTGGTGCAGTCGGCGCTCGGGGTCGCTGACGTGCACCGCCTTCAGGCTGGCAATGACCTCGTCCTTCACGGAAGTCGTCAGCCGCCGGTGCAGGCGGATCGCCTCGCCCACCTGCTGCCCGATGGTGAAGACCGGGTTGAGACTCGTGCCCGGCTCCTGAAAGATCATGGCAATGCTGCCGCCGCGGATCGCCCGCAACTCTTCCGCCTTCAACTTGAGCAGGTCGCGTCCGGCAAAGCGGATCTCGCCCGAGACGAATTCGCCGGGCGGACGGGGGATCAACTGCAAAATGCTGAGCGCGGTGACTGTCTTGCCTGAACCACTCTCCCCAACGATTGCCAGCGTCTCTCCGGCGGCGATGTCAAAGCTGATTCCGTCCACCGCCTTGGCGGCCCCGGCATCGGTGTGAAACCACGTTCGCAGGTTGGAGACGGCAAGCAGTGGCTGGGCAGCCGGTGCCGCAGACGTGGCGGGCGTGGCTGAAGCGGCGGGGGAATCAGGCATCAACGGGAGGCATCCTCGGCGACATAAGCCTTGAGCAGGCGGAGAAATTCACGCAGGAACGGCGTGTTGTCGTGCCAGGTGCGGGCCGAAACCAGGTTGCCGTCCACAACGCACGGTTCGTTGACGAAGATCCCGCCGACAAACGTGGCGTCCAGGGCGCACTTGGCAACGCTGGTGATCCTCCGCCCCCGCAGACAGTCGGCCGCGGCGGCAATCTCGACGCCGTGGCACACCGAAGCCACCGGCTTGTTGTTGGCAAAGAAATGCCGGGTGACATCCAGCAGATGCGGGTCGTACCGCAGATACTCCGGAGCCCGCCCGCCCGAAAGAAACAGCCCCACATAATCGTCGGGCTCGATATCGCGAAAGGCGATGTCCGCCTGCAGGTGGTAGCCGGGCGTCTCCTGCGTGATGTCCCACGGCACCTGGCCGGGCGCTGTCGGCGGACGCTCGTGCAGCACCATGTGGTACAGCCGTTTTTCGGGCGCGGCGACCACGACCTCAAATCCATCCTCGGGAAGACGGAAGTATGGATACATCGTGTCCAGAACTTCCGTTGCATCGCCGATGACGATCAACACGCGCTTTGGATCGGCGGTCATGTCACACCCTTTGTCGGCTGTTTGAGTCGCATCGAACCCGGCGGAAAACGCCGACGGCATCTCACTCATACAAGCCGATACACACCATTTTCGGGGTCGTGTTCAATCTTGTCCTTGTGATTGTAGATGCTCTGGTAAACGGTGGCGTGAAAGTTCTTGCTGAAGGTCTTGTACCCGCCCGCGAGAATCTGATCCGCGAGTTGGTGCAGATCGAGGCCCTTCTTGTTGGACGCCAGGATTTCCATGCAGAGGGTCAGCACGCTCTTGGCGTTGGCACCCTTGCGGCGGCGCACCTTGCGAACCGGTTTCGGCTCGGGAACAACGCCCCCGATCCGCAGAATCCGTTCTTCGACGGATTCCAGCCTCTTGCGCAATTCGACACGCAGCTTTTCAAGCTGCGCCAGCTTCGCCTTTCTGGCCTCCGACAGCTTCTGAATCACAAGTTTGGGTTTTGGCTTCTTTGCAATCGCCATGTGTCCTGCCGTCCTCCGAGCGCCGCCCTGAATTTCCGCACGTTGCCAGCATCGCGCAGACTATCAATCACATGCACATGCGTCAATTCGCAGGGGTGGGCTGATGGGCTGACCTGCGTTGATTGACCGATGCTGGCATGGTGTGAACCGACGCGGCTGACCCACAGGGCGACGATGTGGAACACGAACGCCACGAGTTGGTCAGCCAGCGCTGCAACCGAAAATGCGCCGATTCAGTCCAAAAACAAAAACTCGTTCGCGTTCAGCAGCGCGTGGCATAGATCGACAAGGGCCAGCGCCTTGTGGCTGTCTAGAAATTTCGGATACGGCCGCGGCAAAAGTCCGCTGGCAATCTGGGACTTCTCTTCCGCCGCCAGTTCTTGAGCCACCAGGAACTCGGTCGCGGCGGCCGTCTCCTCACTGGTGGGCAGGCGGTTGAACGCCAGTTGCCAGGCCTCCTCAATCGCCTGCCGTGGCTCAGCCTCGGGGTTGTCCAGCAACAGCCGCCCGGCAAACGCCTGGGCGTAACCCACGACCAGTTCGCTGTGGAACAGCATCAGCGCTTGCGGAGCCGTGGTCGTTTCCATCCGCCGGGCACAGCTTTCGTGCATGTCGGGCAGGTCGAATGCCTGCAGCAATGGATATGGCAGATTGCGCTTTGCCATGATGTACACCGACCGCCGCTGCTGGTCCGACTTTTCGCTCGAGACCGGCCAGGCTTCGCGACCGGAATATTTGGGCGGCAGAGCCGGCAGGACCGGCGGACCATGCAGCTTGGAATTCAACACGCCACTCACGGAGAGGAACGCATCGCGAATCGACTCCGCGTCCAGCCTGCGGCGGGGATAGTGCTGCCAGGCAAACGGTGTCTGGTCGGCAATTCCATCGGTGACATGCCGCGACGACTGGCGATAGACGTTCGACAACACGATCAACCGATGGAGTCGTTTCAAAGTCCACGGCGTGCCGACTGATTCCGTGGGTGTGACCAGTTCCGCCGCCAGCCAGTCGAGCAGTTGCGGCAGCTCTGGGGCGGCAGTTTGGACGCCGAAGTCGTTGGCGTTCTCGACGAGACCAAGGCCGAAGTGCGACTGCCAGACCCGATTGGCGATGACCCGCGCGGTCAGCGGATTGGTGGGGCTGCCGAGCCACGCCGCCAGCGTGGACCGCCGGCCGGGAACGCCCTCCCGCGGAGCCTTGATGGGCGCGACGTAAGGCTTTGTCACATCCAGTGCCACCGGGAAGCCCGGCTGGAGTTCTTCTCGGGGCTTGTTGTAGCTGCCTCCACCCAGAAGGAAGGTTTTGGGAGTCTCCCGCCCATCGACCGCCGCCATGGCGGCCATCTGCCCCGGTGGCTGCGGCTTGGTGGCTTCACGGTCCTTCAACGCCTGCTGCAACGCTGATTGACGCTCACGTTCTTCGGGTTTCAGCGCTTTCAGCAAGGCCGCCTCTTTCACATCGATCTGTCGTTCGCTGTAAAAGCTGAGCTGATGCTGGAGGGCGGTGCGTTCTTCCTTGGGTGTGTCGATCGCCTTTAAGACCACAGCGGGGAACTTGACCCGTTTGTCGGCAGCGGCCCGCGTCTGCGCGAGAATCTCCAGTTGCCGGAGTTCGTGGCGCAATTCCGCCGTCTCGACCAGCCACGCCTGAAGCTGCTGTTCATACGTCAGGATTGCGTCGGGTTGAGCCACGGGAACGCGATCGACAGGGATGACCCCCGCGAAAAACGCCTGCAGGCGGAAATAGTCTTCCTGCGTGATCGCGTCGAACTTGTGATCGTGGCACTGGGCACAGGCAATCGACTGCGCCAAGAACACGGCCCCGACGTTCCCCGTCAGTTCGTTCAACTGATCCTGCCGCGCCAATTCGACATTCGAGGCATTGCTCTCGTCCGGCCCGAGCCGCAAATACCCGGTGGCGATGAGCGCCTCGGCACGCTCCGGAAACAGTTCGTCTCCGGCCAGTTGCTCCTGAATGAAGCGGTCGTACGGAGTGTCGTTGTTGAAGGCGTCGATCACATAATCGCGGTACTGGTAGGCCAGCGGCCGGACCGGATCGGCGTTGTAACCGGCGGTGTCCGAATACCGCACGATGTCCAGCCACAGCCGCCCCCAGCGCTCGCCGTGATGCGGGCTGGCCAGCAACCGGTCAACCACCCGTTCATAAGCCAGGTCGATTCCCGAATCCGCGATGTCTGTCAGGAACGCCCGCGCCTCGTCCGGCGTCGGCGGCAGCCCCGTCAAATCAAACGTGATTCGCCGCAGCAAGTCCCGTGGCTCAGCCGGCAGATTGAACGACAGGTTCTTGGCTTCGAGATGTTTCAGCACGAAGGCATCGACGGGGGTCCGCGCAAGGCCCGCATTCCGTACCGCGGGAACTTCCGGACGGGTCACGGCCCGATAGGCCCAGTACTTCTGTTCGCCTTGTTCGCTTGCGGGAGTCTCGGCATGAAGCGCGGAGAAACCACTGAACCATGCCGTCAGGGCGCACAGCCAGACAATTCTGTTGCGGATGAACACGCTCCAAACCACGGAAGCCCTCGCAAACACCAGCGGCCATTGATCCACCGTGAGAGGATGATACCATTTTTTGTGGGAAAGGCACATCATTTTCTGTCGGTGCGTCGATGCGCCGCCGTCGTGTAGGTTCCACCCTTCACCAG
Source organism: Planctomycetaceae bacterium (assembly GCA_021732845.1). Classification (GTDB taxonomy): domain Bacteria; phylum Planctomycetota; class Planctomycetia; order Planctomycetales; family Planctomycetaceae; genus JAKFUF01. Next base: position 36,134 of record JAKFUF010000022.1, read on the forward strand.
CAATGCGTGCAGCATGCCATGGAAGCCGGCAAAGTCACCGCAAACCACCGGAAGTCGCGATCGCAGCAGCTCATCATCGTCCAATCGAAAATCGTAATCCAAAAATCGAAAATCCGGCCTCTTCCCCGCCCTCGTCATCCGGCGTCCGATCGTCATAATGTCCCTGCAAATGGTTGCAGGGATTGACTCATGAGCACGCTGACCGCCGCCCGGATGCAGATGACGCTGTCGTTGGCGTTTCACATGATTTTCGCCGCCGTGGGAATCGGCCTGCCGCTGTTGCTGGTGATTGTCGAAGGGCTGTGGCTCAGGACCAAAAAAGAGCACTACCGCCAACTGGCGCGGGTCTGGGCGCGGGCCACGGCGGTGCTGTTCGTGGTCGGTGCAGTTTCGGGCACCGCACTGGCGTTCGAGCTGGGGCTCCTGTGGCCGAAATACATGAAACTGACCGGGGCCGTGGTCGGGCACATCTTCGCCTTGGAAGGCTACGCCTTTTTCATTGAGGCGATCTTCATTGGGTTGTACCTGTACGGCTGGGACAAGCTGAGCCCCATCGCCCACTGGTGGTGCGGCGTGGTGGTCGCTCTGAGCGGAATGATTTCCGGCGTGCTCGTGCTGGGCGTCAACTCGTGGATGCAGTTGCCTGTCGGCTTTCAAATGGAAGCGGGGAAGGTGGTCGTTTCCGATCCGATCGCCATTTTCAAGCAGCCGGTGTGGATGCACATGGCAATCCACTCCACGCTGTCGTGCTACATTTCGGTCGCCTTTGCCACTGCGGGGATCTATGCCTTTACTTGGCTGCGGGGCCGCCGCGACGCCTACACGCGGTCGGCCATCGTGGTCTCGATGGGTGTCGGGGCGGTCACGGCATTCATCCAGCCGATCAGCGGCGACTCGCTGGCCAAGTTCGTGTTTCAGACGCAGTCGACCAAGTTCGCGGCGATGGAAGGAAATTTTAAAACACAAAAGTACGCTCCTCTACGGATCGGTGGTTTTCCGGATGTCAAAGCCCGCGAAACAAAGTGGGCGATCGAGATTCCTGGTGGCCTGAGCTTCCTCGCCGCGCATGACTTCTCGACCGAAGTTCCGGGGCTGGACCAGACGCCGGAGTCCGACTGGCCCAATGTCGAACTGACGCACATGGCGTTTCAGGTCATGGTCGGGTGCGGCACGCTGCTGATGTTCGTGGGCCTCTGGTTTTGGGTATCGTTGTGGCGGGGCTGGGGGTGGCCACTGGTGTATGTTCCCGCGGCCATGAACCGCGCGCAGAACTGGCTCCTGTGGGCCATCGTGGTCTGTGGTCCGATGGGGTTCCTGGCATTGGAAGCAGGCTGGGTGGTGACCGAGGTGGGGCGGCAGCCGTGGATCATTCACAAGGTGATGCGGACCCGTGACGCGGTGACGCCCGCTGCCGGCGTGCCCGAGATGTTTTACGCCTTCGGGCTGCTGTATCTGTTTCTGGCCTTCACCGTTGTCATGGTGCTCTGGCAAATGGGAGCCACGTCCCGCCGCATGGCTGCGAAAGGATTGAAGTCCGCATGACTCACGAGAACTTGGTGTACCTGGGCGCTGCCGTCGCCCTGCTGGGCTTGATGCTGTACGCGCTGTTTGGCGGTGCCGATTTTGGCGGCGGCGTGTGGGATCTGCTGGCCAAGGGGCCGCGCAAGCAGGCCCAGCGCGATGCCATCGCGCGGGCGATGGGGCCGGTCTGGGAGGCCAATCACGTCTGGCTGATTTTCGTGGTTGTCGTGCTGTTCACCTGTTTTCCCAATGGCTATGCCCCGTTGGGAATCGTGCTGTTCATGCCGTTTCATTTCGCCATTGTGGGGATCATGCTGCGCGGCGCGGCGTTTGTTTTTCGCAGCCACGGCGCACATCGGCACGAATTTGAAGGGGCCACGGAGGCAACCCCGGCACTCAAGGCGGCGCGGAAGGCCGGAACGGCCGTGGCTCCGCAGCCACCGGGGGCGGGCTGGGGCATTCTCTTTGGGGTGACTTCGGTCATTTCTCCAATCTTTCTGGGAGTGGCGTTCGGCGTCGTGACCCAGGGGAACATCCAGATTGATGACTTCGGGAATGTTCGGGACCTGGGAACGTCCACGTGGCTCAGCCTCTATCCCGTTTCCTGCGGGATCCTCGCGCTCTCTGCGTGTTCGTATCTCGCCGCGGTCTATCTGACTGTGGAGACTGACGGCGAACTGCGCGAAGACTTCCGCGAACGGGCAATCTTTGCCGGCACCTCCACGGCAGGTTTGTCGCTGCTCGTCCTGGTTGTCGCCTGGTACCAAGCCAACGGTTTTTTCTGGGAACTGCTCAGCGTGCGGTCGATCCCAGTCATGGCGGGCGGCCTGTTCTGCTTCGCCGCCTCGGCCTGGGCCGTCTTCGGGAGGCACTACCATCTGAGCCGGATCTTCGCCGCTGGCGAAATCGTGCTGCTGCTTCTCGGCTGGGGCGTGGCTCAGCAACCCTACCTGATCTACCCGAGCATGACGCTCATGCAGGCGTCGGCCCCCACACCGACCATTGCCTTCATGCTGTTGACCATCCCCTTGGGCGGCTTGTTCTTGATCCCTTCGCTGTGGCTGCTGTTCAAGGTGTTCAAGTCAACATGAGCTACCGCGTTCGCGTCACCAAAGATCATCTCGTCTTCAGCGCCGCGCATTTCATCACCTTCAACGGCAACGTGTGCGAGCGGCTGCATGGCCACAACTGGCGGGTGGCCGTCGAACTGGCCGGCCCGTTGGACGAGAACCGCTACGTGTTCGACTTCATCGCCCTCCGCGACGCCACGCAGCAGATCGTGAACGAACTCGACCACCACATGCTGCTGCCTTTGTCTCATCCCACCATTCGCGTGCGGGAAGACCCCACGGAAGTTGAAGTCACGTTCGAAACGCGGCGCTGGGTGTTCCCAAGAGAAGACTGCGTCATCCTGCCCATCGAAAACACCACGGCCGAAGAACTCGCCGACTGGATCGCCACGCAGCTCACGGACCGGCTCAAGCTGGCAGCTTCCACAATGACAGAGTTGCAGGTCGAGGTCGAAGAGAACTTCGGCCAGTGGGCGGTCTGCACGCGGCTCATTTGAGCAAGATGCAACCGGGCCGCAGGCTGATATGATGAATTCGCAACGTTGATTGCGATCACCAGACCCTTCGCCATGGCCGGGGCGCACATGTCCACGGAAACCGTCAGCAACTCCAATCTCGAGTATCTGCTCCGCACCGCGCGGCAGCTTTCCCGCTTGGTGTTTTCCCTGCGCACGGCTTGTCTGTGGGTCGCGGGCCTGCTGATCGCTGGGCTGGTAGCCATCGTGGCGGATGGGCTGCTGGGGTTTCCTGGCTGGGCGCTGGTTAGTGTGGATCTGCTGGCGATCGCTGCGCTCCTGCTGGGGGCTGGATGTGCGTGTCGCGAACTGATCCCGTCGCGGGTCGACCCGCGGAGCACCGCGCGGGCCGTCGAGCATCGGCTGGGCCGGCGGGACAACGCCTTCATCAATGCCTGGGATCTCTCCTCCAGCGCTTCGCCGGCGGCCAGTGCCGCTCTTGTCCGCCGCTCCGTCGAAGCTGGGAATCAACTGGCATTCGAAACTCCAATGGGGCGGACGCTGCCCGTAGTGGCTTTGTTTCGCGCGTTTCGGTTGGTGCTGGTGGTGGTGCTTGCGGGGGCGGTCTGCTGGCTGGCAATGCCCGGGTTGTTTGCCGCCGTGCTGCCGCGGTTTCTGGATCCGCGCGGAGATCACCCACCGTTCACGCTCGTGGAGTTCGATGTCGAGATCGAGCCCTCGCCACTTTATGCCGGACGCCCGGCCACCGTCCGTGTCCATCTGGGTGGTCCGGAGTTGATCGAGCGGGGGAACTTGGTGTTCTTTGAACCGCTGTCGGCAGCCACGAAAGGGCCTCCGGAATCGATTCCCCTGTTGAATGTTGAACCGCGAAAATTTCTCGCGGCCCTGTCGCCGGTCGACCGCAATCGCGAGTTCTACATCGACACTTCCCGCGGACGCAGCAAACGCTTCAAGCTGGAGGTGCTGGCGGTTCCGATCTTTGAAACCGCCGAAGCGAAGCTGCGTTTTCCCGAGTACACCGGCTGGCCCGAGACGAAGCAGTCGCTCGCCTTGCCGTTCGTCGAGCCGTTGCCGAGCGAAAACAAGCCATCCTCAACGAAGCCACCGCCGGGTTCTGGCCAATCTACAATCCAGGCCCTCGTCGGCACGCAGGTCGAACTGCGGGTGACCAGCAACATGCCCTTGAAATCCGGGACGATCGAGATCCGCGAGCGGGTGGATGACGACAGCCAGCCCGTGCCAGCGGCGGAAGCGGGGACGGACAAGCCGCCCACAGATGGTAAGGCCGTTGGAAAAAAGGCTCCGCCTCGGGTTATCCGGCATGAGTTGACTCCCACCGCTGACGGCCGGACGGCAGCGGGATCGTTTGCCGTCGAGTTCAACGCGGTCTATGAAGTCGTCCTCACCGGAACAAACGGTGCGGTCAGTCCGCAAAAGCTGGAAGGAGTGATCACGGCGATTCCAGACGTGGCTCCGCGTGTCGACATCCTTGAGCCACAGCAGATGCTGCTGGCGGTTGAGGGCTTCAAGATCAATGTGCGGGCCATTGCTCAGGACGATATCGGCGTGGCTGAGATGAAACTCGAACGCAAGGAGCCGGATGGCAGTTGGACGCCGTTGCCCGCCACAGTTGAGTTCACACAGAAAACGCTCGCCACTGCGGGGTTTGAGTTCGATCTTGGCACTCTCGGCACAAAAGCTGGAGAGTCGGTGACGTATCGAGCCACGGCCGTGGACAACCACCCTCAGCGCCAGTCCGCAGGATCCGCCGAATACACGATTCGCGTCATCAAAGAGGAGGAATACCTCGCCCTCGTTCGCGGCGAAATGACGCCGGAAGATCTGTTGAAGGAAGTGGAAGAACTGCAAAAGCGACAGGAAGAGCTTTCCGATCGGCGGAAGAAACTGGACGAGCTGGCTGAAGCTCTCAAGCAGGAGTTGAACAAAGAGGGCGAACTGACACCCGACGAGCTGCAGCAACTGGCACAGTTGCAGAAAGAGTTGGAAAAGTATGCCGAGGATCTGGAAGCGCTGGCCCGCGACCTCGAAGCCCGCGCCGACCAGCCCCAGGCGTTTGCCGCAGAAGAGGAAATGGCCGAGACGCTGAGGAAGCTCAGCAAGGAAAAGCAGGAGCAGGCGGCTGAGGCCCGCAGCGCGGCAGAGAATGCCCGACAGCTCGGCGCCCAGTCGCAAAGCCCCGAGCTGCGGGCCGCGCTGCAGCAGGCACTGGAAGAAATGGCCAAGCAAGGCGAAGCCCAGGATCAAGAATCGCTGGATCAGTTGCAGCGGTTGACCAAGGATCTGAAATCGCTCAAACACCTGGATCAAATGCAGGCGGACGCCGAACAGCTCAACGAGGCGGTCGAGAAGCAGGAGCAGCTCGCGGAGGAATTCAAGAAGCTGGAAGAGCCTTCGAAGATGACCGAACAGGAGCGGAAGGAGAAGTCCGAGGAACTGGCCCGCCAGCAGGAGCAGATGGCGCAGGAGGTTGACGACCTCGCGCGGCGTCTGGAGCAGGCGGCTGAGCAGACCAAAGAGTCGCTGCCCAAGACATCCGCCGATGCCAAAGAGTTGGCTCAGAAACTCAAGGAGATGCAGGTTTCGGAAGACCAGCGCCAGGCAGCGCGCGACGCCCGCTCGGGCCAGGGAAAGTCGGCGGGCGAGAAAGCGGATGCGGCGGCGGAAAGTCTCAAATCCCTGCAGAAGGAAGCGCAGCAGGGGGAAGGTGAAGGCGGCGAGATGCCCGTCGACGCTGGGTTGTCGCTGTCGCGACCTGGGATGCAGCAGACGCTGAAGCAACTTTCCCAGGCGCGGAAGTCGGCGCGGGCTCGTCAGAAGAGCGGTCAACAGCCGGGTGAGCCACAGGGTCAGCCCCAGCCGGGCCAGTCCGGCAAAGCGGGCCGCGAGGCGCGGCAGTCGATTGGCTTGGCCGGGCCGCATGTTCCACGCCTGCAGCAGCAACGGCGGCAGGCCACGCGCGACGGGAATGACGGCGACGGACCGTCGAAGCTGAATTCCGCCCACGCACCGCTGGCGGTGGAGTCGCTGACACCAGGCACCCAACGCAGCCGTGGCTCAGCCACCGGCCAACTGCGCGGCGTGCCAATCAAGTACCGCGACCAGGCAGCGGCGTTCTTTGAGCGCCTGGCCCGCGAGCGGGCGGGGGAGAAGCCGTAACATCACATGTTCATCGCCATGGATTGCAGGCAGGCCCAACCGGTCGAACTGTCGGCAACCATGTCGTGCGCCCGTGCTGGGGCAACTGGGCGGACCCACCTTGTCCGAATCAGAATCTTCGTATACGATTCATAGCCAATTCAGAGGCTTGTCGCTCAATCGTCCTATCTTCTATACTCAACAGGACTTGATGATGTCTCGTACTCCCCTGCGCGCGACTTGGACTGTGGCTTGCGCGTTTTTGCTGCTCGTGGCGTCGACGTTCGCCGCTCAGCAATTCGTGCCGCCCGCCGCCGCCGACTTGTCCGAGATCGCGCGGTATGTCGTGCAGATGATTGAAGCCAATCATCTGAGCCAGGGGCAGGTCGACGACAAGGTCTCCGAGAAGCTTGTCGCCCAGTGGGTCAAGGATCTGGACTCCCAGAAGAAGTACTTCCTGCAGGCCGACATCGATCAAATTTCCCGCTACAACACGCGGCTGGATGACCTGCTGAAGGCGGGCAATGTCGACTTCGCCCTGCAGTCGTTCGACCTTTACCTCAAGCGGCTTGATGAGCGCGTCGAATATGCCCACAAGCTCATCGACATGCCGCAGGACTTCACGCTCAATGAAACCATTGAGAACGATTTCAAGTCCCTCGCGTGGGCGAAGTCGGTGGAAGAGATCAATGAACGTTGGCGGAAGTGGGTGAAGTACGAATTCCTCACGCTGATGCTCGACCCGTCCATCAAGGAAGAGGGCAAACAGGAAGAGATCCGCAAGCGGCTGCACCGCCGCTACAAGACGATTCACGACTCGATCCACAAGACCGAGAAGGACGAAATCTTTGAGATGTACCTGTCGGCCCTGTGCAATGTCTTCGACCCGCACTCCAGCTACATGTCGCCCCGCACCAAGGCCGACTTCGACATCCACATGAAGCTCAAGCTGACCGGCATCGGTGCCGTGCTTCGCTCGGAAGACGGCCAGACGATTGTCGCCGAAGTCGTTGCCGGCGGCGCGGCGGCCAAGGACGGACGGCTGAAGGCTGGCGACAAGATCATCGCGGTCAGCGGTGACAATGGCGAGATGATCGACATCGTCGAGATGAAGCTCACCAAGGTGGTTGACAAGGTCCGCGGCAAGGAAGGAACGATTGTCAAGCTGACGGTCATCCCCAAGGACTCCCCCGAACCCAAGATTTATGAACTCGTGCGGCAGGTCGTGGAGATCAAGTCGCAGGAGGTGAAGGGCGAAATCATCGAGACTGGCAGCCGCCTGCCGGGTACCGCGGGCAAGATTGGCGTGATCCATGTCCCCAGCTTCTACCGTGACTTCCAGGGATTTGAAAACGGCGATGCAGACTCGAAAAGCACGGTGACCGACATGCGGGCCGTGCTCCGCGATTTCAAAGCCAAAGGCGGTGTGGATCTGGTGGTGGTCGACCTGCGGAACAACCCAGGCGGCGCACTGGCTGAAGCGATCGAGGTCTCCGGTCTGTTCATCGATAAGGGTTCGGTGGTGCAGGTCAAGGATCCGCGGGGCCGCGTGAAGTCCCTGAATGACGATGAGCCCGGCGCGCTGTGCAAGGAACCGCTCGTGGTTCTGATCAACCGCCATTCGGCTTCCGCTTCCGAGATTTTTGCCGGCGTCATCAAGGACTATGGCCGTGGCGTGGTCATCGGCGACACGACAACGCACGGCAAGGGCACCGTGCAGAGCGTGATGAATGTCGGACCGAAGTTCCAATTCCAGAACGGACCGGACCGCGGTGCGCTGAAGCTCACCATCCAACAATTCTACCGTCCAAACGGTGAAAGCACCCAGAAGAACGGTGTTCCCGCCGACATCGTGCTGCCCTCGGAACTGGATGCCAGCGACGAAGGTGAGGCCGGCATCGACGGGGCGCTGCCATTCGACAAGGTTGATTCGGCACGCTACGCCCGCCTGGGAATGATCGACAACCAGATGATCGCCTCCCTGCAGGACGCGAGCCACAAGCGTGTGGCGGCCGATGCGGAATTCCAGAAGACCGCCGCCTGGGTCAAGCGGTTTGAAGAACGGAAGCAACGCAAAACGGTCTCCCTGAACTTTGAAGAGCTGAAGAAAGAACGGCTCTCGAACGATCCGCTGAATGGCGAAGAAGAGCCACCCCAGCGGGCGACCGATGCCCCGATCTTCCCCGTCAACAACTACAACAACGAAGTGTTGTCGCTGTCGCTGGACTATCTGAAGCTGATTCGCGAAGCCAAGACCGCCCGCAAATAGCTGGTGAGACGAGGCAAAAAATTCAGAACCCCCGGTTGCCGCCGGGGGTTTCTGTTTGGCCACTCGCCTTGCGCGCATGTCAGGCAAAATTCGTCTTTTCGAAAATTCGCCGTGCGGGCACAATGCGTCCGGAAGGTGATGCTTTCGGGTCCATGATGAGGAGAAGTGCCATGCTCCGCGGGTCGCTCAAATGGGTTCTGGCCATCGCCGGGCTTGCGCTGCCGGCTCTGCTGGCCGCACAGGACGGCCAGCCGGGTGCCGACCGGGTGCTGGTCGTGGTCAACGGCGAGCAGATTCGCGAAAGCGAACTGCAGCGGTGCCTGCAATCGCGGCGGATCCCGGAAGACAAGCGCGACGGACCGGTGCGCCAGGAGTTTTTGGGACAGCTCATCGATACGCATGTGATGAAGAAGTACCTCGCCAGCCGGGATGCCCTCCCCAGCAAGGCCGAAGTCGACGCGGCTGTTGAGAAGGTGCGGCTCCTGGCGGCAAAGGGCGGCCGCGATCCTTCGGAAGCTTTGGAACAGACCGGCTACACCGACGAGTCGTTGCGGGACGAAGTCATGCTGCCCTTGGCCTGGTCCAAGCATATTCGACGGGTGATGACCGAGAAGCAGGTCAAGGATTTTTTCACCCTGCATCACCGGGAGTTTGACGGGACCAAGGTCAAGGCGAGCCACATCTTTTTGAAGGTGGCCACAGACCGTGAAACTCCCAAGCTGCGCCTGGCCGAAGACCGGCTGCGCGATATTCGTGCGCGGCTTGCCGGCCAGCAGATCACGTTTGCGGAGGCCGCACAGCAGTACTCGGAAGGCCCCAGCGCCGCCAAGGGCGGCGACCTCGGCGAGTTCACCTGGACCGGCAAAATGCCCGTCTCCTTCTGCAAAGTCGCCTTCTCACTGCCCGTCAACCAGGTCAGCGAGATCATTCGCAGCCCGTTTGGAGTTCACCTGTGCATGGTGACGGAGCGGACTCCCGGCAAGGCCAGCCTGGAAGACGTCCGGCAGGAGGTGGTGACGCAACTGGCCCAGGAGCTGTGGAAGACCACCGCCGCCGAACAGCGGACCAAGGCGAAGCTGGAGTGGAAGAGCCAGGAAGATGCGCCGCGGAAAGACCAATAGGCAATGTCGTTGGCTCATCGTCTTTCCTTCGTTACCTTCTGGTCAATTTTTTAATCGGAGAACGGCAGACTATGCCTCTCAAATTTGGAACAGAAGCAAACGAAGGGAACGAAGAAAACTGTCTGCCGCGCAACAGCGGAAGTCGCATCGGTTGAACTCGGCCTCAGTTCAATTCACTGGCCTCTTCCCAGTGTTCGTACAGTTGGGCCAGCTTCTGTTCCAGCGTTTCACACTCCTTGTGAATCTCCCGCGCTTTCACTCCATCACGCAGAACTTCGGGTCGCATCATGCTTTCCTGAAGTTCTGCCAGCGTTGACTCGGTCTTGGCAATGTCGGCCTCAATGTCGGCGACTTTGCGGTAGGGAAACACGCGCTTTCGCTTTGTCGCCGTGACCTCGGGCTTGCGCTGGGCCGTCGCGGTTTTCTCGGCCGCGGCCGCCGCGCGGGCCGTTGACTGGGCGGCTTCCTGAGCGGCACGTTTGCGCGAATCGACATAAGCCGAATAGTTGCCGTTGTACAGCCGCCAGCGATCCGGTTCCAAGGCGAACAGTTCGGTCGCCACGCGGTCCAAAAAATAACGGTCGTGGCTCACAAACAGCAGCGTTCCGTCGAACGCCAACAGGGCGGTCTCAAGCGAGTCGCGGGCCCAGATATCCAGGTGGTTCGTCGGTTCGTCCAGCACCAGCACGTTGGCATTGAGCGCTGCGATTCGGGCCAGGGCGACTTTGCTCTTCTCGCCACCGCTGAGGCTGCCCACCGACTGTGCCACCAGTTCGCCCTTGATCCCAAACTTGGCCAGCAAGTCCCGCATATGGGCGGGAAGAAGATTTGGATTGTTGGGCGGACGCACCGCTTCAATGCAGTTCAGCGTGGGGTCGACGCTGGTCAGCTTCTGGTCGTAATAGGCGATGTCGACATTCGTGCCGAATCGGACCTTGCCACCGTCCGGCTTGAGTTCCCCCAGCAGCGTTCTTAAGAGTGTCGTTTTTCCGCTGCCGTTTGGACCAAACAGTCCCAGCCGGTCGCCGCGCGGAACCTGCAGATTCACCTCTTTGAACAATGGCTCACCGCCGAAACCCTTGGTCAGATCGGTGGCTTCCAGCACCCAGTCGCCTGTGCGGCGGGGCTTGCCAAAGGCCATCGTCAGCGTGGGGATGTCCTTGATCACCTCGACGCGCTCCAGCCGCTCCAGCTTCTTCTGCCGATCGTGGGCCTGCGAGGCCTTGCTGTAAAAGTTCTTGCGGATGAACTCTTCTGTTTTCTCGATGAACTCTTGCTGCTTCTCCGCTGTCTTTTGTTGCAGCTCCTGCCGTTCGCCGCGCAGCCGCCAATACGCGGAGAAATTCCCCGGATAGTCGGTCACCCGGGCGCTGAACAGTTCCAGCGTTCGCTGCGTCACGCGATCCAGAAAGTACCGGTCGTGGCTCACCACCAGAATCGCCCGGTCGCTGCCGCTCAGGTATTCCTCAAGCCACTCCGTGGCGGCGATGTCCAAATGGTTGGTCGGCTCGTCGAGCAGCAGCAGGTCGGGGTCCGAGAGCAGCAGCCGGGCGAGAGCAACGCGGTTTTGCTGTCCGCCGCTGAGCACCGACATCGGCTGGGAAAACTGGTCCGAGGTGAACCCCAGGCCTTCGAGGACTTCCACCACACGGTGGTCAATGTTGTACGCCGACAATCGATGCAGTTCCTGCGTGGCGGCATCGTACCGCTTCTGCCACCGCTCCCGCGCCTCCGGGTCGGTCTCCGTCGCCATCTTCTCCGCGAACTCCAGTGACTGCGCCTGCAGCGCGTAAAGCGGTGCCAGGCCGGACTTGGCCTCTTCGAGCAGTGTCGTCTCCGGTCCGAAGTGGTGTTCCTGATCCAGCAGCCCGATGCGGGCCGACGAATGCAGCTCCACCGTGCCCGAATCCGGTTCGTCCTCGCCGGTCAGGATCCGAAACAGCGTCGTCTTCCCCGCCCCGTTCGGCCCCACCAGCCCCACACGCTCGCCCGGCCGAATGTCGAACGAAACACCGTTCAGCACCGGGGCGAAATCGAACTGGCGAACAACGTCATGGACCGCGAGCAGAATCATGAGGGTGGGAAATTCGGGAAAGACTCCGGAGGCACATCGACGAACCAGGCACCACATGCACCCCCGCGACAGCAATACAGAGAATAGGACAGTTTCCTAAAAGCGGAAAGCCCCGAGTAAGACTTGCGGGCTTCGAACGTAGTAGCTTGGGCCTGCACACCACACACCACACTGTGCGGAACTTCAAAACAAGCACCAGAGACTGATATGCTGTTCCTCGATAAGATTGCACAGGGCGGTCCAGCGCAGAATGCCACCAGTCGTATTGTCGTCCGTAGAAGGGAATCGCGTCGGCCCGCCTCATGTCCGACTCTGTTAGGCCCCCACTTTCGAAGTCGAACGTCACCCCCTCGCTGTTCGGTCCCGAGCCCGAGCCGTGGGAAGAGGCCGATCAGGGCGATATCCAGTGCGCGCAGATCGTGTTCGACCTGCCGATCGACGCCGTGTTCGACTATGTCGTTCCGGATGACCTGCGCGGGCAACTGCAGGCGGGCCAGCGGGTTCGGGCGCCGTTTGGCCGCGGTGACCGGCTGGTCGTCGGTTACTGTGTGGGCATTGGGCCGCCGCAGCGGTGGGACCGGCTCAAGCGCCTGGAACGGATCGTCGACCGTGAGCCACTGCTTTCGCCGAGAATGCTGGAGCTGACACGGTGGATCGCTGATCGCTATTTGTGTGGCTGGGGACAGGTGTTGGAGAGCGTGGTACCGGCGGGCGTGAAGAAGCAGGCGGGGACGCGGGAGGTGCTGCTGGTGCGGCTCAATCCCGAGGCCACGGCTGAGATGACGGCCAAGCTCAGCAAGAAGCAGGCAGCTATCGTGGAGGCCCTGCGGACCGCAGGGACGCCGATGACGACGGCTGCCATTCGCGAGCTGGCGCAGTGCGGCGACGGACCGATTCAACTGCTGCGGCAGAAGGGGATTTTGCAGGCGGCGACCGAACGCTCGCAGGTGGGAGCAGCGCATGAAGCCACGTCTCTCGAAACACCCAAGCCGATCCATCTCAACGGCGACCAGCAGGGGGTGCTGGACCGCGTCCTCAAAGCGCTGCGCGAACGGGAGCACAAGACGTTCCTGCTGGCGGGGGTGACCGGCAGCGGCAAGACGGAGGTCTACATTCGGGCGATTGAGGAGGTCGTGAGCTACGGTCGGCAGGCGATCGTGCTGGTCCCAGAGATCAGCCTGACTCCGCAGACGATCCGCCGGTTCAAGAGCCGCTTCCCGTCGATCGCCGTGCTGCACAGCCACCAGTCGGATGTCGAACGGCATGCCCACTGGCAGCAGATTGCCCGCGGCCAGGTGCAGGTGGTCGTTGGAGCCCGGAGTGCTGTCTTCGCCCCCACGCCGCATCTCGGGTTGATTGTCATTGATGAAGAGCACGAAACCTCATTCAAGCAGGACATCACCCCGCGGTACCACGCCCGCGAGGTGGCCCGCAAGCGGTCTGAACTCGAAGGCGTGCCATTGATCCTGGGTTCGGCAACCCCCACGCTCGAGTCGTGGCTGCGGGCCAAGACCGGTGTGGACGAATTGCTGCGGATGCCGCGCCGCGTCGAAGGCCTGCCGATGCCGCCGGTGACGATTGTCGACATTCGCGAAGACGCCATGTGCCTCGGCGGAGCCTCGATCGGCCGCGCCCTGTCACACGCCATGCAGCACGCGCTGGAGAAGGGCGGGCAGATCATCCTGTTCCTCAATCTGCGGGGTTACTCGACGGTGGTCTGGTGCAAGGCCTGCGGGGCGTCGATGAAGTGTCCGCACTGCGATGTTTCGCTCACGTGGCACAAGGAGGCCCAGACACTGCTATGCCATTCGTGCGACTATCGCACGCCGCCGCCGGTGATGTGTCCCAGTTGCGAACGGCCCGGCCTGCGGTATCTCGGCACCGGGACCCAACGCCTGGAGCAGGAAGTGCGGACGAGATTTCCCGGTGTCGCCTGCACGCGGATGGACAGCGATTCGATGAAGCGGCCCGGCAGCCACGACAAGGCACTCGAGGCCTTTCGCCATGGAGACACCAAGATCCTCCTGGGAACGCAAATGATCTCCAAAGGGTTGGACTTCCCCAACGTCACGCTCGTGGGCGTGATCGACGCCGACACGATTCTGCATCAGCCGGACTTCCGTTCGTCGGAGCGCACTTTTCAGTTGATCGCACAGGTTGCCGGACGGACCGGCCGCAGCAAGCGCGGCGGGCGGGTGCTGGTGCAGACTTCCGCCCCGCAGGAACCGGCGATCGTCCGGGCCTCCCGCCATGACTATGTCGGCTTTGCCGGCACCGAGATGGAGCATCGGCGGCAGATGCATTACCCACCGTTCAGCCACATCGCCCGCGTGATTCTCCGTGGCCCGGTGGAGAAGGACGTTCACGACGAATCAGCGCGGCTGGCGACCGTGTGCGAGGCCGAAGCGTTGCGGCTGGGCCTGCAGATCGGCCTGCTCGGCCCGGCTCCCGCCCCCGTCGCGCGGCTCAAAAGCAACTTTCGTTATCACCTGCAGCTCTCCGCCGATGAACTGCTGCCCTTGCAGACCCTCTGGCGCAGCGTCGGCCCCAATTTCAAGCCGGTGCGAGAGGTTGAACTTTCGGTCGATGTCGACCCGCTCAACCTGCGTTGAGCGGTCCGAAGGCTGCATGCCAACGGCGAATAGAATCGACAGTCGGTGACGATTTAGGGGAACCACGAATCTGCACGAATTTGACGAATCACGCGAATAAAAAGACATCGATCTCGTCTGACCGCGATGCATGTCGGTTGGTCATTCGTGAAGATTTGTGAGATTCGTGGTTAAAACTCTAACCGTTCGATGTATGAATCGTGTTGTCCATTACTCACTGCCTTGAGTCACCGGTCGTCGGTGGCCCCTCACGGCATCTCCGGACCGGGGCCAGGCTGGGCGATGTCCGCGGTGCTGGTCAACACCACTGGCACGCGGATCTGTTTCCCCTGCCGGATCAGCAGCAACTGCACAGTGTCGCCCGGCTTCAGCGATTCGATGTAGCTCAGCAGATCGTCCGCGGTGACCACCTTGTGGTCGTCGATACCGATGATCAGGTCGGCGACGCTGCGGTCGACCGACTCGACATTGAACAGGCCGCGGCGGCGGACGACGATCTGCGGACCGCGCAGGCCAGCCTTCTCGGCCGGTCCACCGGCCTGCAGCTTGGCAACCAGAAGACCGTGCTCCGTCTGATACACGCGCTGAATGCCGATTTCCGGTCGTACGACCTGGCCATGGGCGATCAACTGGGGCACGATCCGCGAGACGAGGTTCACCGGAATCGCGAACCCCACCCCGGCACTCTGGCCGGTCTTGCTGGCGATGGCGGTGTTGATGCCGATCAGCCGCGAATGGGAATCGAGCAGCGGCCCGCCGGAACTGCCGGGATTGATCGCGGCGTCAACCTGGATGATCTGCCGGATCGTGCGGTTGCCGTGGATCTGCAGCGATCGGTCGAGGCTGGAAATGATTCCCGTGGTCAAGGTGCGTTCCAGCCCGAACGGGTTGCCGATGGCAAACACCCGCATCCCCACCAAGAGATGCGAGGAGTCACCAAAGAGTACGGGGAACAACACGGCGGCCGGGGCGTCAATCTTGATCACCGCCACATCGTTGGCCGGATCTGCTCCCACGAATTTGGCGTCGTAGGACTTGCCGTCGAACAGGGTCACGTTGACCTGCCCGGCATCCTCGATCACGTGATAGTTGGTCAGCAGATGCCCCGCCTTGTCGATCACGCTGCCCGAACCGGCCCCTTCGGTGGGAACCTCGCCCGTGAAGAATCCGTCCTGCCGCGCCCCCCGCGTGGTGATATGCACGACACTGCGGTTGACGGTCTCATAGACCGAGATGTTGATCTTCTCCTCGGGCGAGAAGTCGGCATCCACAGCCCCGGCCAGCGGCACAGGTGCCTGCAAGCGTGGCTTAGGCTGGCCCCGCGCCGGGTCTTCCGGAAACCGTGGTCCCTGCGCGACTTGGCGGTCCTGCGCTTCAACAAGATTCAGGGGCCGTGGCCCCAGGCAGATCACTGTCACCACCGCGCCCAGCACCGCCGAGCAGAAGCATCCCAGCATGAATCGCATTGCACATACCCTTGGCAAAACCGCTAACCGTTAGTCCCAAGCATTGTACGCTGGAGACGGTTCAAGAGGCAGAGGAATGGCTTAATCCTCGCGTTCTTCCAGCGGCACATACGTTCGCGTGGCGTGTCCGATGTAGCGGCTGACGGGGCGGATGAGGCGGTTGTTGCCGGCCTGCTCGATGACATGGGCCGACCATCCCGCCACGCGGCTGGCGACAAACAGCGGTGTGTACAGGTCGACCTCCAACCCCAGGTAGCGGTAGAGCCGGGCGCTGGGCCAATCCAGATTTGGCGGCAGGCCCTTCTCCTGGCGGACCACGGTCTCCAGTGTGTCCGCGATCAGTTCGAACTTGGTGTCTCCCTGTTCGAGTGCCAACGACCGGCAGTAGTCCCGCAGGATGACCGCGCGGGGGTCGCCGTCCTTGTAAACCCGGTGGCCAAACCCCATGATCCGCCGCCTGGTGGCCAGGGCATGGCGCACCCAAGGCTCGGCATTCTCCGGCGTGCCGACCTCTTCCAGAACTTCGAGCACACGTTCGTTGGCACCGCCATGCAGCGGCCCCTTGAGCGCGCCGACCGCAGCCACGATGGCGGAGTACAGATCGGACTGGGTGCTGGTGACGACGCGGGCGGTGAACGTCGAGGCATTGAACTCATGCTCGGCATAGAGGATCAGCGACACATCCATCGCGTCCTCTTCCGACTGGCTCGGCTCCCGGCCGTTGATCATCTGCAGCAGGTTCCCGGCAAAACTGCCCTCCGGGTCGGGAGGGACCAATTCCAAGCCCTGACGGAAGCGGTGCCGGGCAGCGATCAGCATGGGGATTTGAGCCAGCAGGCGCGTCGCCTTGGCGATGTTCGCCGATGGGCTTTCATCATCGAGTTGCGGATCAAAATGGGCCAGCATGCTGATCCCCGTCCGCAGCACATCCATCGCCCCCACATGCAGCGGAATCTTCTTCAGAAACTCGTAGATCGCCGGGTCGATCTCGGCGGACTCGATGAGGATCGCCTTGAAGTCCGCCAGTTGCTCGGCGGTGGGCAGTTCGCCATGCAGGAGGAGATAGGCGGTCTCGACAAACGACGAGGAGTCCGCCAATTCAGTGACCGAATACCCTCGATACTCAAGGTCGCCAGCAATGGAAGACACCGCCGTCTCGCCGGCAATCACCCCCTCAAGTCCCGGAAAATACTGCTCGCTGCTCATGAAAGCGCTCCCCTCGCGGACTGGATGATGCATTCTACCCAGCCAGTGAGCGGGAAACAGTGAAGCTTGTTTGCAGTCAGGGAAGCGTGCTTTTATTCTTTCTCCGGTCCATATCGTGGCTCCGGCCACTTCAAATGCCGGTGCAGGAACCGGAATGTACCCTGGCCGTGGATGGTGTGCGGTCCGTCGAAGAATTCCAGCTCCGCTCGGTCCGCGAGGCCAAGTTGATCGTAATGGCGGCGGACTTTGCCGAATTCACCAGCGACCAGTTCCGTCGGCTGTCCGCTGTCGCGATGCCCGGCCTCGACCATGAACGGGCGCGGAGCCATCAGCATCGCCAGTTCGGCGTGGCTCGCCACATGCGCCATGTTCCACTCGGGCACCTCGTACTCGGTGGTGAAAATGTAGCCGTAGCGGTCTTCGTTCGTGGCGACGGCTTTCACCCAATCGGTAAAGTCGCCGGAACAGATCGACAGGCAATACCGGTCCACGAACGGTGGCACGCGCACCGCCGTCTTGCCGCCGTAGGACAGTCCATAGAACGCTATCCGTGAGGCATCCACGTGCGGCAGCGTCGCCAGCCAGTCCAGCGTCTGTTCATGCTGCGCAATCATGCAACTGAACAGCGACAGCATGAGTGGATTCAGCTTTCGCTGGAGCGATCGGAACCGCTCGCCGCCGCGGTAGGGATTCTGCGGGGCGTAGACGAGGAAGCCACGGTTGACGAGTGTTTCGGCGAACGCCTTGTAGTAGCGGAAGGCAGACTCTTCGTGGGACATGGTGTCCAGCGGCGTGCCTTCGAGACCGTGCTGGCAGACGATCAACGGGCGTTTCTCGTTCTCCCCCACGTTCTTGGGAAGGAGCAACAGTCCCGAGGCGATTACGTCCTCCTGCACATCCAGCATGACTTCATAGGCAATGAAGATGGCAGTCTCCCGCACCAGCCGAGTTCGCGGATTGGCCGGCATGCGCCCTGTGGCCATGCGTCCAATGACTTCGTCATGCACCCAGTCCCGCAGTCGTTTTCGCGGTTCTTCCCAATCCGCCAAGGTGCCCGGCGGTTGGACCCATTTGGCGTTTCGAACCAGCGGACTGCGGCGGAGCAGGGTCTGCACGTGCTCCTGCAATTCCTGGAATTGTCGTTTCTCGCGGGCCGCCGCCTGAGGCTGAGCGCGTGCAGGATCGGCCATCCGTTCCTGGTCCTGCCAGGCTGCCGTCTGCTCATCGAGCTTGAGATCCAAGCCCTTCGCAAAGGCCTGCAATGCCACGTCTGTTCCCGCAGGACCTGTGCCCGCCGGACCGCTGACCGCCAGATGGAGGTCCTGACGCATGCCAAGAGACCGACCGATCGCCGTGGCTCGTTCGAACTCGGCTTTGACCGAATTGAGAGTATTGTTCACGATTCTCCCCTGTGCCGCGCTCAGGCGGCGACCTTCCCGCAGAGCTGGCGGGCCGGCGACCTCGACCGCGCCGCTGGCTTCGATGATCAGCCGCCGTGGCGCGATCCGTGCGGCGAGTTCAGCATCGCCGAACTCTGTCAGCAGACCCCAGACGTTGCGATAGATCGGCTCCTGCCAGACCCCCTCGCGCTCCTGGAAGTAGCCACAGACGAGCGTCGAGCGGAGGCGTGGATCGACCGCCGCCGCATACAGGGCGATCAACCCTCCTTCACCGACACCCGCCACGCCGATTGGGAACGGCTCCTTACTTCGTTGGGCATCTCGAGCGTGCCATTGCTCCAGCAGATCGACGGCAGCAAGCACCTTCTGCACTTCATAGCCGATGATGTGCCGCCCGACCTCGAATGCCTGCCGGTACAGAAATTCGCGGTGTGGCTGATTCGTGTAGGCCACATGGGGATGTCCGGAAAGCTGATCCGCGCGGCTGATCAACATTGGCACGGCCACGATGCAACCCGCAGCCGCCAGCCGTCGCACGAAGGTCACCGACTCCGGCAATCCGGGGGTGAGGCCGCAGAACATCTCCGGTGTCCAGTCGGCATCGGGCAGAGCCACGACCCCTGCGCGAGGCACATCGGGCACCAACAACAGCCCTTCTGCCGTCACGCCCTCCAGGACCGGCCAGCGGACGGCATGCACCGTCACCCGGCCTGCCCGCGCGATCACCGACGACCAGTCGAGCGTGGATGACAGTTCAAACCGGAGTTCAGGCGCTGGCCCGGACGTGACTCGCACGTCGACGACCCCGATGGCCGCCCGGAAGCGTTGACGGTTTGCTTCGATGCTCTCGGCAGGCCCCGGCAGGCTGGAGAAATCACGACTCCAGTTACGCGACCGACGTTCCCGCGCAGCCGCCAGCTCACGCAGGCTGAACCGCTGCAGCCCCGCCAGCATCACCTCGTCGAGCGGTCGTTCCTCAGTGAGCGGCCCCGTGCCCGGCAAGGGATTGTCAGCCGCGCGGAGGCTGCCAGAAACGCACGCTATCAGCATCGCGAGACACGCCAAGCCGATTCGCACCCGCACTGCTGTTCGTTGACTCATTGGAATGCTGCTCCCGTTGCCGCAGGCGGTTCAACCCACGCGGCACGGCTGCCCTTCCCGTGTCGCCTGTCCGGTTCGTTCTTATCTTCAATGATCCGCATCCGCCACCGGACGTGGTCAGGTGACCCGACAAAAGCCGGGCCTTGCCTCAATCGAATTTCAGATTTCACTGTCAACCGACTTTTGCGCAGCATATGTGATGCCAGGCGATGAACTGCCGAAAGCTCCACCAGCCTGCGTTGAGCGACGCGGCGCACGAGCCTTCAAGAAATTCACCAATTTGACTCAAGTTCCCGAAATCTGGCAAAAATGCATATTGACGGTCAAGATTGATTCAAGTACCTTCCGCGCTTGTCTGACAGGTTGGTTGCCACGGGCGGTTTCCACGGACTGGAGCCGCCTTCTTGGGGGGGAGATCAAGGATGATCATCAGCCGGACCCCGTACCGGGTTTCGTTTTTTGGCGGCGGTACAGACTACCCGGGCTGGTACAAGGCGCATGGCGGTGCGGTTCTCGCAGCCACGATCGACAAGTACTGCTACCTGAGCTGCCGCTACCTGCCCCCGTTTTTCGAGCACCGCACGCGCGTCGTGTACTCAAAAATTGAAAGTGTCCAGCAGGTCGATCAGATCAGCCACCCTTCGGTCCGGGCCGTCCTCAAGTATCTGGACATGGACCGCGGCCTCGAAATTCACCACGACGGCGACCTGCCGGCGCGCAGCGGCATGGGCTCCAGCTCGGCCTTCACGGTCGGCCTGCTGCATGCCCTGTATGCCCTGAAGGGGCAGATGCCCAGCAAACGGCAGCTCGCCCTCGAAAGCATTCACGTTGAACAGGAAGTCCTGCAGGAAACCGTCGGTTCGCAGGACCAGGTGATGGCCGCCTATGGCGGACTGCGGCATGTGCAGTTCCTGCCCAACGGCGAAATCTCAGTCCGGCCGCTGACGCTGACGCAGCACCGGATCGACGAATTCAACAACCACATGATGCTGTTTTATACCGGCATCATCCGCACGGCCTCGGACGTGGCCAAGAGCTACGTTGACGACATTCAGGCCAAGCGGCGGCAACTGCGGATCATGAAGGATCTGGTCGAGGAGAGCATCTCGGTGCTCACCGGTGGCGGCGACATCAACGTCATCGGGCACCTGTTGCACGAGGCCTGGCAGGCCAAGCGGAGCCTCAGCCCGCAGGTCTCGAATCCCCAGGTGGATGAACTCTACCGCACGGCCCAGGAAGCGGGCGCTCTCGGCGGCAAGCTGACCGGCGCGGGCGGCGGCGGGTTCCTGATGCTGTTTGTGCCTCCGGCACAACAGGCCGACGTCAAGCAGGCACTGAACCGGCTGATTCATGTGCCGTTCAAGTTTGAACCGGCTGGCAGTCAGATCATCTTCTACGAACCGGGTCAGGATTACTCGATTCAGGAAGAAGAACGCAACACACAGAACATCGACGAGTTCCGCGAGCTGCATCTGTTGAAGGCGGCGTGACGCGGCCCTCGCTGACGCGATTGGTGCGAAGACGCAAGGAAGCGGTCTTACTCATTTCTCTACTCCAAGCGGGGGGACATCCTTGGAGCGGCATTCGCAGATTTATGTCGCCGGCGGCGACACCCTGGTGGGTGCGGCGCTGTTGCGCGAGCTGAAACGCCAGGGGTTTACGAACCTGGTGGGTGAGCCACCGACGGAACCGGACCTGACCAACAAGGTCGAGGTCGACGAGTTCTTCCGGATTCACGACATCGAGTACGTGTTTCTGGCGGCCGGCAAGGCCGCGGGGATTCGCGGCAACCAGCTCTACCCGGCGACGTTGATGCTCGACAATCTGTTTGTCGAGTGCCACGTGATCGATGCGGCGCACCGTTTCGGGGCGAAGAAGCTGCTGTATCTGGCAAGCTGCTGCACCTATCCCAAGTTGTGTCCGCAGCCGATGGCGGTCAGCTCGCTGATGACCGGTCCGATGGAGCCGACGAACGAAGCGTATGCCCTGGCCAAGATGGCCGGCATCACGCTTTGTCAGGCTTACGCCCGCGAACACAAATCCAACTTTATCGTCGGCATCCCGGCCAACATCTTCGGCACGGACGATCACTTCACCGCCGACGGCGGCCACGTGATCCCCGCCCTCATTGCCCGGCTGCATGCCGCCAAGCTCGAGGGCAGGCCCACGGTGGAGATCTGGGGCACGGGCAATGCCCGCCGCGAGTTTCTGTTCGCCGACAGTCTGGCCGATGCCGCGCTGTTCGCCATGCGGGAATACACAGACACGCAGACGCCGCTCAACCTCGGCGGGGGGGAAGACCTCTCCATCCGGGAGACGGCGGAGGCGATCAAGGAAGTCGTCGGATACCGGGGCGACCTGGTGTTCGACGTGACGAAGCCTGATGGAATGCCGTTGAAATCCCTCGACTCTTCGCCGCTGTTGCGGATGGGATGGCAGCCCCGGACGACGTTCGTGGCCGCCTTGGCGGAAACGTATGAAGCCTTCTTACGCGGTGAGCACAACAAGGCACAGGAAGGAATCCATGCACGAGCAGTTCTATAAGTCGTTGTTCCGCATCCGCCGCGTCGAAGAAGAGATTGCGCGCATCTACCCCACCGACAAGCTGAAAAGCCCGGTCCATCTTTCCATTGGACAGGAGGCCGTGTCGGTGGCGGTGTGCGAGGCGCTTCGTCCCGAGGACGTTTGCTTCGGCACCTATCGCAGCCACGCGATGTATCTCGCCAAGGGCGGGGACATCAACGGCATGGTGGCTGAGATGTATGGCAAGCAGACCGGCTGCACCAAGGGCAAGGGCGGGTCGATGCACCTCGTCGACACGAAGGCGGGTGTCATGGGCACCTCTGCCGTCGTGGGGACGACCATCGCCAACGCCGTGGGCTATGCCTACGCCATGAAGCTGCAGCGGAAGAAAGTCGTCACGACCGTGTTCTTCGGTGACGGAGCCACGGAAGAGGGCGTGTTCCCGGAAAGCCTGAACTTCGCCGTGCTGAAGAACCTGCCGGTGTTGTTCATCTGCGAGAACAATGGCTATGCCATTCACACCTCGCAGGCCAAGCGGCAGGGACATCCGCACATCACTGAGCGGGCGAAAGCCGCCGGGGTGCAGTCTTCCTGTGTCGAAGACAACGACTGCCTGGAGCTGCACGGCCAGGTGAAGTCGGCCGTCGAAGCGATGCGAGCCGGCACCAGCGGGCCGCGGTTCTTCGAATGCAAGACCTATCGCTGGAAGGAACATGTCGGGCCGAACGAAGACTTCGGTCTGGGCTATCGCACCCCGTCGGAAGCCAAGCGCTGGATCGAGAACGACCAGGTGACCAAGATCGCCGCCCTCGTTCCGGAAGCCACGCGCAAGGCGATCGAGGCCGAAGTCGAGGCGGAAGTCAAAGCCGCCTTCGAGTTCGCCGAGGCCAGTCCGTTCCCGGACGTGAGCGAACTGATGACGGATGTCTTCCATACTCCCTGTGCCGCGACTCCTTCTGAAGCCGTGAGAAAGGCTGCTTAACTTATGGATACCACACTCTGTGTTGAACAGTCTCAAACGGCCGAGGCGGCGGACATCGTCGCGATGCCCAAAGAGCGGACGCTGACTTATACCGAAGCGATTCGTGAAGCCACGGACATGGAAATGGCCCGCGATCCCAACGTGATCGTGTTCGGCCTGGATGTCGACGACCCCAAGGCGATTCAGGGCACCACCAAGGGCCTTCTGGACAAGTACGGTTCCGAACGCGTGTTCGGCACCCCATTGTCTGAAGACGCGATGACCGGCGTGGCCATCGGTGCCGCACTGGCCGGCCTGCGGCCGATCCATGTGCATATCCGCATGGATTTCCTGATGCTGTCCATGAACCAACTGGTGAACGTGGGGGCCAAAAGCTCCTACATGTTCGGCGGTGCGGTGCATGTGCCGCTCGTCGTCCGGTCGATGATTGGCAAGAGCTGGGGCCAGGGCGCGCAGCACTCCCAGGGGTTGTACTCCTACTTCATGCACGTTCCCGGCATGAAGGTCGTCTGCCCCACGACCCCGTATGACGCCAAGGGCTGTCTGATCGAGGCGGTTCGTGACGACAACCCGGTCATGTTCGTCGAGCACCGGATTCTGCACTTCCAGAAGGGGCCGGTGCCCGCCGCCTCCTACACCGTGGCTCCCGGCAAGGCCCGCATCACCGCCGAAGGTGATGACATCACGCTCGTCGGCATCAGCTACATGCAGTTGGAGTGCCTGCGGGCGCAGCGGTATCTGGCCGATGTCGGCATCAACGCCGAAGTCATCGACCCGATCTGGCTGGCACCGCTGGACATCGACACCATCGCGGCGTCGGTCCGCAAGACCGGCAAGCTGTGCGTCGTCGACAACGGCTGGACGACCTGCGGCGCTTCCGCCGAAATCGTCGCCCAGGTGCTGGAACGGCTGCAGGGCACCCGCGACATCCGCGTCATGCGGATGGGCTTCGCCAACACCGCCTGCCCCACGTCGCCCACGCTGGAAGCCGAGTTCTATCCAGACGCCCGCCGCGTGGCCTCCGCCGCCTACGACATGGTCCACGGCCGCAAGAAGAATTGGATGCCCGAAGAACGCGTCGATCTGCGTCAGATCGAGTTCAAGGGTCCGTTCTAAGGAACTGACAACCCGGCGAGCGGGGGCCATTGAAACCCCCGCTCGGCCGGAGCGTCCACACGATTGCCGCAAACCATGCCTCAAATCACACAAATTCCGCTGCCGGGTGATGCTGGGCAAACCCCCACGGGTGCCCTCCAGTTCGAAGACGACTGGCCGGGAATGTTCATCCGCGGTGATTCGGCATTCTTTGTCATGACCGCGATTCGGCGGCTCCAGACGCACTTTCAAGACTCTCAGGCAGAGGACGTGACGGCGGCCATGGCCGTCCTCGAATCGCTGGCCGACAACATTGACCAAAACGTCGTTGTCCACTGTTCCTGACCGTCGCCGCCAACACAACCAACACATTACGCTCCCATCCGACAGGAAGTCGTCCATGCAACCGGTGAAGTCCCTCAATTGGCCCTTGATGCGGAACAACATCTCGCGCAGCGATCTGGATGCGCTGATCGGCTTCTTGCAGCAGGACGACCCGATTCTGACGCAGTCGGCCAACGTCAAGGCGTTCGAACAGGAATGGGCGGACTGGCTGGGCGTGAAGCATTGCGTGTTCATGAACTCCGGCGCGTCGGCCAACCTGCTGACGATCACCGCCCTGCGTGAACTCTGTGGCCTCGGCGAGGTGCTCGTCCCCACGCTGACGTGGGTCTCGGACATCTCCGCCGTGCTGCAAAACAACATGACGCCCGTCTTCTGCGACATCGACCAGCGGACGCTGGCGATGGACGAGGACGAAATCCTGCGGAAGATCACCCCCCGCACCAAGGCAGTGTTCCTGACACACGTCCTCGGCTACAACGGCCTCTCGCCACGGCTCCTGGCGGAGCTGGAAGCCCGCAAAATTCCGCTCATTGAAGATGTCTGCGAATCGCACGGCGCGACGATGAACGGCCAGAAGCTGGGTTCGTTCGGCTGGGTCTCCAACTTCTCCTTCTATTATGCCCACCACCTGAGCACGATCGAAGGCGGCATGGTCTGCACCAACGACTCGCACCTCTACGAGGTGATCCGCATGCTGCGGTCGCACGGCATGGTGCGTGAATCGACCTCGCCTGCCCTCAAGCAGGCCTATTACGAACAGTACCCCGACTGCAACCCGGACTTCATCTTCGCCTTCCCGGCGTACAACGTCCGCAGCACGGAACTCAACGCCGTCATCGGCCGGGCCCAACTGCCGCGGCTCGACGAGAACAACCTGAAACGGACCGAGAACCTGCTGACGTTTCTGAACAATCTCGACCCGACCAAGTATCAAACGGACTTCGCCACCGAAGGCAGCAGCAACTACGCCCTGACGCTGGTGCTGCAGGAAAACAACCCCATCCTGGCGCAAAACGTCGTGTCGGCCCTGAAGCAAGCCGGCGTCGAATGTCGCCGTGGCTTGTCGGGCGGCGGCAGCATGGTCCGCCAGCCGTTCCTCCGCAAGGTCGTCGGTGAGCACGCCTGGAAGGACTTCCCCAACGTCGACCACGTGCACTTCAACGGCTGGTACATCGGCAACTACCCCAGCCTCGAGACTTCCAAGATTCTCGACCTGTGCAATCTGCTGAACAGTCTTCCGGCGGCGGCGGTGCGCAAGGCGGCGGCATAACCCAGACACTCTTCACGGACATGCAGGCGGCCTGCCTGCCCACCAACCTCAACCTCGGCCTCTTCCGAGATCGACCGCATAAAATACTAGGAGAGTTTGAATATCATGTCCGTGAAACCTGATGTCGTTCTGATCAATCCACGCAGCCGCAAGATGGTTTACCAGGGGTTGGGAACCGAACTTGCCGCCATCGAGAATCCGGTCTGGGCCGGGCTGATGGCCACCTATGTGCGCAAGCAGGGGTTGTCCGCCGAGATCATTGATGCCGAAGCCGAAGAGCTGGACCATGACGAGGTCGCCCGCCGCGTGGTCGACCTCGATCCGGTCCTGTCGGTGGTGGTCGTCTACGGACATCAGCCGTCGGCCTCGACGCAGATCATGCCGGCTTCCAGCGCTTCCGTGTCGGCCATCAAGGCCGCCAAAAGCGACATGCCCGTGCTGATGGTCGGCGGCCATGTCGCCGCGCTCCCTGGCAAGACGATGGAAGACGAAGTCTGTGACTACGTCGGCTCCGGCGAAGGCCTGTTCACCATTGTGGAACTGGCCCGCGCGCTCAAGGCGTCGCCCAAGCGACCCGAACTCGAAAAGGTTCGCGGCCTGTGGTATCGCGACAACGGCAAGTTGAACTTCACCCCCAACGCGCCGCTGCTGCAAAACCTGGATGTGGAAATGCCCGGCATCGCCTGGGACCTGATCCCCACCGACAAGTACCGCGCCCACAACTGGCACACGTTCGGCAACCTCGAACGCCAGCCGTACGCCGCCATCTACACCACCCTGGGCTGCCCCTACCATTGCAGTTTCTGCTGTATTCAAGCTCCGTTCAAGGACGGTGAAAAAGAACTGGGACTGAAGGAAACCACCAACAGCTACCGCTACTGGAGCCCTGCCGCCGTCGGTGCCGAACTGGACATCCTGGCGAAGAAGGGCGTCCGCAACATCAAGTTCGCCGACGAAATGTTTGTGCTCAACCGCAAGCATGTGATGGGCATCGCCGACCTGATCATCGAACGGGGCTACGACTTCAACATCTGGGCCTACGCCCGCGTCGATACGGTCAAGGAAGGGATGCTGCCCAAGCTGAAACAGGCCGGCTTCAACTGGCTGGCGTTTGGCATCGAAACCGCCAACGACCGCGTCCAGACCAACATCGAAAAGCGGTTCTCGACCGCCGAGATCTACGACACGGTTCGCAAGGTGAAGGAACACGGGATCAACATCATCGGCAACTACATCTTCGGCCTGCCCGAAGACGACCATGCCAGCATGCAGGAAACACTGGACATGGCACTGGAACTCAATTGTGAGTTCGCCAACCTGTACTCGGCGATGGCCTACCCCGGCTCGCCGCTGTACACGATGGCCCTGGCCGAAGGCTGGCAGCTTCCCGCCGCCTGGTCCGGCTACTCGCAGCACTCCATCGACAGCACGCCGCTGCCCACGAAGTATCTGCCCGCCTCCGAAGTCCTCAAATTCCGCGATGAAGCCTTCACCAAGTACTTCACCGCCCCGAGCTACCTCAAGCTCGTGCAGGACCAGTTCGGCAGCGAAACCATGGCCCACCTCCGCGACATGTGCAAACACACGCTGACCCGGAATTTGTACAAGCAGGAATCGAAAGCGGCGGCATAACCGCAAGCAAGGCGAACAAACGCGGAACGGTTGTTCCGCGTTTTTTTATGCCGCGTGAACGTTCTCAGATAATCTCAAGATTTCAAAGTCTGTTGTGGACCAGAGTCAGCAAAATTGCGATCGACGGCCGACCATAACCAACGAGAAGAAGAACCACGAATTTACACGAATCAAACGAATGACACGAATAAAACAATAGATCTCATCACCAGCGATGAGGAGCCGGTTCTCTATTCGTGTAATTCGTAAAATTCGTGGTCAACTTTACTACCATTCGATCTAGGCACCGTATCGTTGGATCAACTAAACCGTCGATCCAGAGGCGTTTCTCGTCCGCTGATTCTCCACGCGTTTGCCGCCATCTTGCACAGCGTACTGTGAAATTTGAAATTCCCTCCTCTCGTCCGCCTGGCCGCACCGCGATGCCCGATTTCAGCCTGATCCTCCCCACCCGCGAACGTCCCGCGCTTGTCGAGCGGACACTCGATTCATTGTGTGCCACGGCGACGCGGCCGGAACAGGTGGAAGTGGTGCTGTATGCGGACGACGATGACCTGGTTTCCCAGGCGATCGAGTATCCCGCACTCAAGCTCAGGAAACTGGTTGGTCCGCGGCAGCGGATGGGGCAGATCACCCGCGCCTGTTACCGGGCCTGCACGGGGCGGATCATCATGCTGGCGAACGATGACATTATCTTCCGCACTCCCGGCTGGGATCGGCAGGTGCTCGCGGCATTCGATGTCCATGCCGATGGCCTGGCCCTGGTGTGGGGCAACGACCTGCACAGCGGAGCCCCGGCGCATCCGTTTTTGTCCCGCGCGACGTGCGAAATGCTGGAAGAAGTCTGCCCCGCCGAGTATGACCGCGAATTTATCGACACGCACATCTACGACATCTTCCGCACGCTCCGCGAACTGGGCCACAACCGGATGCGGTACCTGCCCGAGGTGATCGTCGAACACTGCCATGTCTACGCCGGCAAGATGGTGGCCGACGCCACCTTTGTCAAAAAACACTATGCCCATGACGAGCGGGTCTACATGGCCTGGACCGACGAGCGCTCCATCATCGCCCGCGACATGGCCCGCTGCATCGAGACATCGGCCCGTGGCTTCGCCAATCGCGCAGCATGACTGAAGGCCGCATTGTACCCAGATTCACTGATCGCATTTTGACAATGACCCGCAGACTCTTCAGTCTGCGCAGGGGGCCTTGCAAACCCTTCAGCTTCTCCAATTTCGAGACAAATCCCCTCTTTCCTCGATTCCACCCCACCGCTAGAATCCCCCACGGTGTGCGGATCCCCAAGTCACACATCTCCTTTGGAACGCGTCGATCTGTTCGATGGGGTTCACTTCATGGGCCGAACGTGTCCAAGGATGGCGAAAATTAACTTCGGCATTGATGTCGGTTCGAAGAAGGAGTTTTTGATCGTGATGCGCGCTGCATTCCTCTCCAGACTGGCTGCCGGACTCTTGGCAGTGACGGCCCTGCTTAACGTGGCTCAGGCCCAGCCCGCCAAACCGGCGGCCGGCGAACCGGCACCCACACTGACGATTGTACTCAAGAGTGAAAACGAGCTGCTCGAAGACCTGAAATTCATTCTGACGGATCTGGGCGGCGCCCCCAGCGAGTACAAGACACTCGAGGACACCGTCCAGGCCATCATGCTGGGCATCGACCCGGCGGGCACGCTGGTGCGGCGCTCCTATCAGGTCGACAAGGACTTCATCGACACCTATTCCGTCAAAGTGGACACGGCCGCCAAGCTGAAGGACATGCTGGCCAATTTCAACGACCTCAGCATCACCACCCGGCCCGACCGCGAAACAACCCCCGCTCCGGCAAACACCTACAAACTGACCGGCATCGAACACGGCACGCTGCGGCATGACACGACGGCCAAAATGGTGTTCTTCGCCCTGCTGGGCGACCAGCCACCGACGCGCGCCCGGGCGGCCGCGGCCCGGAAACTGATCCTCGGCATGAAGCCCGCGGATGGGACCAAGCTGCTCGCCGGCAACGATTTCGTAGCCATTCTCGAGCATGATGCCACCAACGCGGCGGCCCGCAAGGAGGCGTTCGAACTTCTGTCCAAAGAGGCGATCCCCAAGGCACGCATCACCCCCAAGGGACAGAAGGAGCCCAAGGAAACCGAGGCCCAGTTCAACCTGCGAAAAGCCGTTACCGAACAGCAGATCGCAGAAGGCGAACGGTTCTACCTCGAATCCGAGCGGATCTTCGTCGGGTGGAAACTCGACGCCGCCGCGAAGACCGGAATCATGAACCTCGACCTTGTGGCTCTCCCCAGCACGACTCCTGGATCGCTGGCCGAGAGTGTCGAACTCATCGGCAAGACGCCCGATCATTTCGCTGGCGTGACAAAAGAGGGCGCACTTTCTTGGTGGACTGTCAATTTCCCCATCGACGAACTGCGGAAGAAGCACGTCAAGGAGATCGCCAAATACTGGATTCCGGTCGTCAACGAACAGATCGACAAGGGTTCGGCTCATTCTGATGCAGACAAGCAACTGGACAAGGATCTGGTCAAACTGCTGTCCGACATCGTCGCCAGTGGCGTCGATTTGGGCGTCACCAACAGCTTCGCCCGCGTGTTCCCGTCGGCCGGTGGTGGCTACACCACGGTCGCTGGCGTTCGCGTGCCCGATGGCGGCGTGATCCTGCCCGCGTTGGAGAAACTCAAGGCTCACACCAACATTGATGTGGAGCTGAACGTCGAGAAGATCGACGACCTCTCCCTGCACAAAGTGATCATCAAGGGCAAGGCTCCGGCGCAGCTCGCTGACCTGCTGGGCACCGGAGGCATCGTGTTTGTCGCCACCAGCAAAGACACTGCCTGGGCGGCGATGGGCACCGACGCCGAGAAAGTGCTGAAGCAGGCGATTGCCGACGTGAAGAAGACCGGACCCAAGCCCGGCCCTGGTGTCGAGGCCCATACGTCGATGGCTCACTGGATCGAAGTTCTGGACCGCGCGATCGACCCCAAAACCGAGAAGAAAGAAGACACCGAAGGCCGCAAAGCCGCCCTGGCCGAACTGAAGAAGGGCAAAGACACCATGGACTTCAAACTCGACCGCGACGGGAAAACGGTCAAGCTGCACATCAAGTTTGATGAGGGCCTGCTCCGCGCCGCCGGCAAAGTCATGGCCCGCGTCGTGAAGGAAAAATTCGCTGAATAAGGCTGTCGCCAGACGATGACGACAAGGAATGGCCCGTGCCCACGGGCCATTCTCTTTTGGCCAGACGCGTGAGGATGCACGCCCCATTATTAGGACCGGACAAAGAATAAAGCACGCTTCAAGATGCTGACCGAACGCCGGTCTTAGGCAACGAGAAGGGGGAACCACGAATTTTCACGAATAAGACGAATGTCACGAATAACAACGCGCAGGATTCCATCACCCGCGAAGCCATGCCGGTTGATCATTCGTGAAATTCGTGGTTAATTTACGACCGTACGATTCCCGCTCCGTTTCGCCAGGCCTGTCGACTTCACCACCAACTTCATTCGTCCTTGATGGCGTTCGCTGCTGGAGAGGGAGACAAATGTCACAGTTATTTTCGCTGCGATCCTTAAGGGATCGTGGCATGCCTGCGGCCGCTCGCTAACTTGTCACCCGACGCGCCAGCGAGGCCGGGAAATCAAACGCCCTCGCTGACGCAGCGGGTGACTCTCTATAACTGGGACACGCCGTGGCCATCACGAACCGCCCCTTGAGGATCGCCCACATGACTTCTTTGAACCAGACATCCGTGCCCCGTCACAAGTTCGCCATTTCCGCGGTGGCCTTGATTCTGCTTTGCGGTCAGTTGCTGGCGGCTGAACCAGTGGTCGAACCGACGGCCGCGGCCAAGCCCGCCGCACGGCTGAACGTGGTGTTCATTCTCGCGGATGATCTGGGTTGGGGAGAGACGGGCTGCTACGGCCAGAAGAAGATCCCGACCCCCAACATCGACCGGCTGGCGTCGCAGGGGATGCGGTTCACGCAGCACTATTCGGGCGCTCCCGTGTGTGCCCCCTCCCGTTGCGTGCTGATGACCGGCCGGCACCTGGGACATGCCGAGATCCGGGGCAACCGCCCGGCCAAATTGGACTTCCCGCAGTTCGAGGAGGGGCAGTATCCCCTGTCCGAGCGGGCGCTGACCGTCGCCCAGGTCTTCCAAAAAGCGGGCTACGCCACGGGCGCCATGGGAAAGTGGGGGCTGGGACCGGTCGGCAGCACCGGCGAACCGAACCGCAAGGGCTTTGACCTGTTCTTCGGCTACAACTGCCAATCGGTGGCTCACAGTTACTACCCGCCGCACCTCTGGCGGAATACCGACAAGGTCACCATCAACGCCACGCCGATTCCCGGCCATCTGCCGCCCGTGAACGCCGCCACCAGGCTGGACGACACGATCGGCGAAACCCATGCCCCCAGCCTGATGATCGCCGAGGCAGAACGCTTCATCGACGCCCACAAATCCAAACCGTTCTTCCTGTACCTGCCGTTCATCGAACCGCATGTCGCCATGCATCCGCCCCGCGCCTCCGTGGAGAAGTTTCCGGCGGAATGGGACACCGAACCGTACCTGGGCGACAGTGGCTACCTCCCCCATCCGCGGCCGCACGCGGCCTACGCCGCGATGGTTTCCGATCTCGACGGCTACGTGGGACGGGTGCTGGCCGCGCTGGACACCGCGCGGCTCGCCGACCAGACGCTGGTCGTCTTCAGCAGTGACAATGGCACGACACACGCCGGCCCCCAAGGCAAGCGGTTCGATGTCGGTGGCTCAGACGCGGAGTTCTTCAACAGCACCGCCGGCCTGCGTGGCCGCAAAGGCAGCGTCTACGAGGGCGGCATCCGCGTGCCGATGATCGTCCGCCTGCCGGGGAAAATCCAAGCCGGCACGGTCAACGACTCCCCGGGTTACTTCGCCGACTGGTTCCCCACGCTGTGCGAAGCCACGGGTTTGATGGCACCAGAGGGTTTGGATGGCGAAAGCCTCTGGCCGGCAATGACGGGCGGGACGCTGCGCGCACACCAGAAGCCGATGGTCTGGGTCTTTCCGGAATATGGTGGCCAGCTCGCTGTGCGGATCGGGGATTTCAAGGCTGTTCGACAAGGCTTGAAGACGAAGTCTCCCCAGCCTTGGGAGATCTACAACCTCGCCGATGACCATGGTGAAACCAACAATCTGGCGGCAACACGCAAGGACCTGGTCGCGCAGGCTGGGACCATTCTCAAGCGAGAATCTGCCGAAAACGCGGTGTTTCCACTGGCGCTGCCCAAGAAATAGGGTCGCCGCAGAATCCTAGTTCCGCAAATCTCAAATCTCAAACAATCGATCTTGGAGCGATTGAGTTGAAAATTTGCCAAATCGACGGGCGAAGGCTCGGTCCACCAACGCATTCCGGCTGATTTGTCGCAAATTGGCCAGCCCTGATCTGGACTGCCAGTTTTGAAGATGGCTGGTTGGGTGGCTCGCGGCTCGGCAAGAGCCTCTTCCTCCCGATCGCCAAATGAAAGCGAACTCTTTCCAGGGCCGCGGTCGCCTGCCTCACCAGGGAACAACCTCGTAGTTCCGCCACAAGACTCCGCATTCGGGCTCGGCAGGGTTCAGGACGCCGTCCCACACCGGGGCGAGGATCCGCGCGGCGCCGTCCACGGCATCCAGAGGAAGCCAGTCGCCCATCAGGTCGCGGTCCTGCTCGGCGATGGGGAACGGACGCTGGTCGCTGACCCAGCCAGGATCGACACTGTTCGCATAGATTCCCTCCCGGCGCAGCCCGGAAGCAATGGTCTTGGTCAGCATGTTGAGCGCCGCCTTGGCCATGTTCGTATGCGGGTGGCGCGCGGCATTCGCTTCGGAAAACCGCCCTTCCTTGGCGGCCACGTTGATGATGAACCGGCGGGGAAATGGCGACAAGCGGAAGGCCGGCAGCAGTGCTTGAATCAACAGGAAGGGGGCCAGGGCATTGACCGCATGCACTTCCAACAGCTCCATCCCGTGAATCTGCTCCAGCGTCTGACTCCAACTGTTCTCCTCGCGCAGATCCAGTGGCTCACCCTCCGCATCCCAAGCCACGGGGAGGAATGACATGGCCGGCGCGAGGTCCTGCTCGAACAAGGGCACCTGCGTCAACCGCGCTGATGTGGCGACCTCTCCGCCGATGAGTACCGGCAAACGCTCAACGATTGCGGTGGATTGGCTCGTCAACGCGGACATGCAGCGGTGTGGGTCGTGAGGCGCGAGACAGGCTCGGGCAGTCCCGGTGAGGTTCTGCAACCGGTGTTGCTCCTGGTCGACCAACAGGGCGTAATGGGTCCGCGGGCGGCGAATGGTTTGAGCCGCGTTGTTGATCAGCAGATCCAGCGGGCCAGGGCGCTGCAGTTCCGCGGCCAAACTCTGCACGGCGGAGAGATGCCGCAGATCCACGCCATGCAGCGTCAACCGGTGGCTCCAGGCTTCAAAGTCTGGTTCTTCGGCATAGCGGGTCGCGGCCAGGGCCGGGAAGCGGGTCACACCCTCGACCGTGGCTCCGCCGCGCAGCAGTTTCAAAGCCGTCTGGTAGCCAATGCGAACCCGCGCTCCGGTCACCAGAGCCCGGCGACCGGTCAGATCGGCAGAGCGCGTGCGACGGGCCAGGTTCTCGTCGCCGCAGCTTTGACACATCCGTGGATACTCGGGATGGGGTTGAGCCACGAGGGTTCGGCAGACGTAGCAGCGCAGCGGGATGACGGGCGTTGGCTGTGGGCGTGGCAGATTGGCGGGTGTCGTTGGAGTGTCACCCGGCACGGGAGAATGAGCCACGCCCTGGCCGCGGCGCTGACGGACGGCACCCTTGATCGCTTCGATCAGGCGGTTGGCCGCTGCCCGCACACTGGCCAGCGCGGGAAAATCCGCCGCCTGCTTGTCGAGGAACGTTTCAGGGTTCTCGGACAATCGGGACAGAAGCTGGGTCAGGCCTGCGAGATCGGTTGTTTCGCCCGGTTCCCGCTCAGCGGCGGGGTCTTGGTCCGTGTCGTCGTACATGCCACCTCATCCGACAGGGTCGTACTCAGGACCGTGAAATCAATAAAGGCGACATTCCGCCGCCCTGCACCGCGGGGCGGACCACGGCCGCCACCGCAGCGAGTTCACCTCGTGGTGAACAGGCCTGGTGCACTACGCGGCATGCCGCAGTTCGACGTCTTGCAGAGGCCCGAATCCACGGAGGCCAAACGCGGTGGGGAATGTGAGACAGAAGTTCCACCTTGAGTGTTGGCAAAACGGGCGGCAACTGACACGAATCGAACGTGCATCTTCGTATTTGGAGTACGACGTCCTACCCGTTGGACGACAGTTGCCAAAATGAGAACCGACAGGAATCGAACCTGGATCTCTGACCTTTGGGGGTAGCGGCCTACCAGTTGGCCGACGGTCCGCGTTCAACTTCACCCTCCGTCTGTGGGACAGAGAGTGAAGGGAGGTCATTGGATCATGGGTCTGGGGTTCTGTAAACCGATGAGAATGATCACTCCGGGGAGGTTGACGCGTCGAATCAGCGGAAGACTCTCTTCACTGGGGAGCACGATGCTTTCGAGACGGAGCAGGTCTTCGCGGCGATCCGTTAGAACGCGGTCGAAGCCCCATTCCGGACGACGGATGCGCAACTGGCGGATCGGGCCAAGGCGAAACAGGATTTCTGAGTGTTCCAAGACGGACTGCGGCTCCACTTCCAGCGATTCCACGCAGCCCCGATCGAAATGCCAGCCACGAATGCGGCTTCGTCGCGAGCCGACCTCGCCGCGCAAAGGTGTCTGACTTAAGAAGCGGTGGAGCGGTCCGTTCCACTGCCGCTGATGCCGCCAATGCAGCACTGCGATCTCCTGCTCAAGATGCACCGCCATCGGTCCCGCGGTTTGGAACAGCCGAATCTGCAGCCGGATCAGTTCGGCCTGGGTGTTCCCCCGCTCTTCCAGCCAGTCGGCAAACACGAGCCGCAGGCTCATGTCGCGGGGTGCGGCAAGGATCGCCTCATACAGCCCGTTGGCTTCAGGAAAGACTGAGACTGGCAACATTGTCTGTCGGGAATTCCAAGAAACTGGCTCGATCGTGATTGTGATCGCTGCCTGCGTTGCAACAGAGTGGGTCGTGCACATTTGAAACAAGATCCTTTGTCACTTCACTCCTTTCGATACAGCGGTTTGGTGCCCTCATCCATGTGCCGACATACAATTCACGCCTATTGATGACGCGATCTCAAGCTTCAAAACAGGCGGCAACTGACACGAATCGAACGTGCATCTTCGTATTCGTAGTACGACGTCCTACCCGTTGGACGACAGTTGCCAAAAGCAAACCGGCAGGAATCGAACCTGCATCTCTGACCTTTGGGGTAGCGGCTTACCAGTTGGCCGACGGTCCGCATTCAACTTCACCAGGGGATCCTCCGCTGAGGCACAACCGCATCGGCATTCATGCTGGCTTCTCAGCTCGGACTTGGTCTTAATCTCCCGACCTCAAACCTGATCATGGGGGCGCAATCCCGCAGTAGGCACCGAGAACAGGTCATTTCGCCTTGACCATGTATTTCGCCCGGTTCACGCTCCAATCGGCCTTCTCTGTGGCTTCCCAGATGCGCAGGTTCTTGAACGACACGGATTCGCCACTGACGGTCAGCCCAATGTTGGACTTGTTGATGTCGATCGCTTCGTGCGAGCCATAGGCAGTCTGTTTGCCATCGAGCCTTGCGAGGAATTCCGCCCCACGAACTTCGATCACGAGCGTATGCCATTCATCCGCTGTGACGGGTGTCTTCACCGCCTGCAGAAGTGCGGGTTTGTCTGGCCCCGTGTGGTCGTGGTCGTCTTTTCGCGCCGAGAAACCGGTGGGGGTGACAATCACCCGTGAGTTGTGCCCCTTGGCATCGTTGATGCTGAACGAGGTCATTTTGGCCCCCTGCAGCTTGAAGGAGTATTGGATCACGGCGTCGTGCCACGGCAGGTTCGTGCGGATCACCGCGCCGTGCATGTCCGCCTGGATTTCCGTCCCCTGTATCGCACCTTCAACGATTTCCCATTTCCCCTTGGCCGCCTTCCAGGGCTGCGCCAGCGGCTTGTCGAAATCGTCGCTCAGCAGCAGCCGGCCGGGTTCGCACATCAGCGTTTCCACCGCGGCCGCGGGTTTCTTCTCCGATTCGTCGGCCGCCACCACGGACAGCATCACGGCGAAGACCAATCCGGACAGTTGCAACGCTCTCGGCATGTTGGGCTCCTGATGAAGGGAACTGACGGACTAAAACCGCGCCTGCCGTTGCGACAAATATTCCAAGAGCGCCTTGTCGAACGGCATGCTGGTGTCGAGCGGCACGTAGTCGATGCCGGCGGCGAAGCAGTCGCGGCGGTAGGTGTCGCGCAGTTCGCGCACGGCGTCGAGATAGTCGCCGCGCATGCTGGCGGCGTCGAGCACCAGGCTTTCGCCGGTCTCGGGATCCTTCAGGTCGACGGTGCCGTCGAACGGGAAACTCACCTCGGCCTCGTCCAGCACGTGGAACAGAATCACGTCGTGCCCGCGGTGCCGAAGCTGGTGCAGCGTGCCGAGGATTGGAGCGGGGTCGGCCAGCAGGTCGGAAAAGATCATCAGCAGGCTGCGATGCCGGAGCATCGCGGCCACCGCCTTGAGGCTGGCGGCCGCGTCCGTCAGTCCCACCGGTTTCAACTTTGACAGCAGGGCCAGAATGGTGCCCAACTGTGTCCGTTTGCTGCGAGCCGGCAGGCTGTGTCGGATTTTCTCGTCGAAGGTGATCAGGCCCACCGGATCCTGCTGGTGGATCATCAGGTAACTGAGGGCGGCGGCGAGGCAGATGGAATAGTCGAACTTGGTGAGCTGCTGGCGGTGGGTGTACGCCATGCTTTCGGACAGGTCCATCACCAGATAGCCGGTGATGTTGGTTTCCGCCTGGTATTTCTTGATGTAGTACCG
The DNA here is from genome assembly GCA_021732845.1 of Planctomycetaceae bacterium. Lineage (GTDB taxonomy): Bacteria > Planctomycetota > Planctomycetia > Planctomycetales > Planctomycetaceae > JAKFUF01. The sequence goes on from JAKFUF010000022.1 coordinate 73,422, forward strand.
GTCAGTCTTGGCATACACCAGCCAGTCGATGTCCTTCAGGTCGTCGCCCTGCGCGTACCGCCGATGCTCGCTGAACTCGACGCTGAAGCCATGATACGGGCTGGCGTGCAGCCCGCTTAAAAACCCCTCGACGATGAAGCGGGCCCGCAGGTCGAGCCGAGCCACCGTCTGGATGACTTCTGGTTTCAGGTACTGTTCGGCCGTGGGCATGGGGAAAGCTGGATCCGGCGGACACTATTCGAAGATGTCGGCTTCCTTGGGGGCCGTCCCGGTGCGGACAAGTTTCAGGAACGCCTCTTCCAGCGAAAGCTGGTGGGGCACCATGGAACGGATGCTGATTTCCCGGCGGCGCAGGTCGTCGAGGCAGGCGTCGATCTCCTTCTGCGTCGCCAGCCGGGCCTGGACATTAAAGCCTGCCGATTTCTCGGCTGGCGTGACGGTCGCGGTGGTGCCGGCGAACGCGGCCTCAATGTCAGCCTTGGAGCCCTGCAGCGAAAACCGCACCTCGTTGAGCTGGTCGGCACCGACCCGGCGGGAGATGCTGGCGACATCGTCAACGATCTTCAGCTCGCCCTTCACGAGAATCGCCACCCGATCGCAGACGAGTTCGATCTCCTGCAGCAGGTGGCTGTTGAGGAACACCGTTTTCCCCTGGTCGCGCCAGCGGTTCAGCACCTCGCGGATTTTCGCCCGGCCGACGGGGTCGACACCGTCCGTCGGTTCGTCCAGGATCAAGAGATCCGGGTCGTGAAGCATCGCCTGAGCCAGGCCGATCCGCTGCTGCATCCCTTTGGAATATTTGCGAACCGACGTGTTGCCCCACTTGGCCAGGTCGACCTCTTCCAGAATCGCTCCGCGGCGGCGGCGGACTTCGCCGGACGAAAGCCCGCTGAGCCCGCCATAGTATTCCAGCGCGGTGTTGCCGGTCAGATGCCGCGGCAGACGATGACCCTCGGGGAGGTAGCCAACCCGCACCCGCGACCGCCGGGTTCCGGCCGAATAACCCAGCACGGAGGCTGAGCCACCGCTTTTACGCACGATTCCCAGCAGGATTTTGATGAGCGTGGTCTTTCCGGCACCGTTTGGTCCGAGCAGCCCGAAAATTTCGCCGCGCGGAACCTCAAAGGTGACGCCCCGCAGCGCGGGGACCTTTTTGAGCCCCAGGAATCCATCGCTGAACGTCTTTTTCAATCCGTTGACTTCGATGACGGCGTCGCTCATCGCGTCTCCGATGCCCTAAACCGCGGAATGCGTGTTTCCCTGCCCTCGACCACCACTGGCGATCATAGCCACGGGCGCGCGTCCCGGCGAGTGGATTCGGCGGACAGACCAGGGCTGGCCACTTTGAAGAGGCGAATCATGAATCAGCCGGAGGCCGCTAGGCCCCGGTTCTGAACTCTCAGTCGCCTCTGTCCCCGCCTCGCCGGAGTCAGCCTCGGTTGAGACATAGACTACTTCTGCCCCGGAAACCTCCACGCACTGTTAAAGATTTCCGCCCAGACGATGCTTTCCTTGTAGCCCGGTTCGGTCGGTTCGAACTTCAGCACTGCAATGTCACCCAGGCGGGGGAAGAGCCACGCGTTGGATTTCTTGAAGTCTTCTTCGTGGAAGGTGTGGCCGGAGTTGACCACCACATAGCGGCGGGGGTTCATGGGGTTGGGATAGATCAGGGCGACGCCGTGCGTGGCGGGGTCGTAGCTGATGTTGTTGACCTCCAGCACCTCTTTGGTCCACCGCAATGGCAGTCGCTTATAAAACTGGCCGAGCATGGCGTTGGAACCCGGATCGCCGAACAGGATCAAGTTTTTGTCGGCGATGACCTCGGCGGTGACCTGGGTGTCGTCGATGATGGGGATTGAGCCACGCATCCCCTTGTCGAACTCGCGGGCGAAGCGGTCGAGTGTCCAGGTGGCCCATTTCTGGTGGGCTTCGGACCACGGGGTGCCGGTGCCTTTGACACAGACGAAGGCTTCCATGAAGGCGTCGTCGATCGGACCCTGCAGGTTGTGCCGCTTCATGCGGTCGTTGTTCTTGGCAAAGCTCAGGGATTGGTCGTAACTCTGCTGCTGCCAGGCGCCGGGCCGGCCTTCGAAGTAGACGTCCGGCAACAGCCCGTCGGCGGCGGAGGTCAGCGGGTACTTGTCGCCGTCGAGTTCAATTTCCTCCGCCAGATCGCGCGAGACCGCCAGCACCGAGATGTTGTCGGTTTTCACCTTCAGCACGCCCGTGGCGGCATCGCGTTCGCTCTCAATCGTCGCCGCCTTGTACACCTCGGGCATCTCGTGAATCGTCAGCCAGTTGCAGGTATTGTACTTCAGCGTGTAGGTGATGAACCGCGTCTTGCCATCGCCTGGGTACGCTTCGCGTCCCTTGGTTTGGTTCTCGCGGTGAAACGCCATGAATTCCTTCAGGGCGTTCGGCTCGAACTTGTGGCCCACCCCCGGACCGACAATCAGCTTCATCGGCACGTTGAGTGTCTTGGCCAGGTCCACCATGCTGGTGCTGGCGACCAGTTGGGCGTCCTGTTCGCCCCCATAGGTGACGAGCGGCACATTGGCGGCGTTGAGCACATACCCGGTGGCGTCGTAGATCTTGAGCGTGGCATCCTGGTAGGGAGGCAGTGGCGTTTCGACCTTCTGGTACTTGTAGAAATCGACGAAGCCCGCCCCGGGACCAACCGAGCACCACTGCGAAGGGTGATGCAGCCCGATATGCCAGCTTCCCGCGCCACCCATGGAGAATCCATGCAGGACGACGCGGCGATCATCAATACGGAAGCGACGGCGGACATCGGCGAAGGCTTCGAAGACATCCGTCTCACCCGCCCAACGATAAGCGTTGTTGGTGCGGCCGAAGACATCGAGTTGAATCCAATCCTGCTCGGGGACGACCGGCTTGCCGTCATGCTGGCGGATGAAGGCGACCTCGTTGAGCGTGTCGCCCCGGCCGTGCAGCACAATGTGCAGCGGCCACCGCTGTTCGTTCATTTTGCCGTGGTCGGCGGGCAGCGAAACGGCATAGGGCTGAATCGATCCATCGACCTTTGAGCGGTAGCCACGGATGCTGCGCCCGGGAGCCTGATCCCAACTGGCCTGTCCCTTGCCGCCGTCGAGTTCCGCCGCCCGCTTGAGGCCGGTCTCCAGCGCCGCGAGCGTGGCTTGCGCATAGTCGGGCTTATAAAACTCGTTGTGCCGGACAATCCAATCCGCCGCCTTGGCGTAGACGGCGACATCGGCAATGGCCATGTCGCTGGCGTCGGACTTTTCCAAAGTCTCGACCAGTGGCTTCAACTTGGCCCGTTGGGTTTCAATCGCCTGGGCGGACTCGGGGTCGGCGGGCTGAGCCACTGCCGTGGCTGGCACCATCAGCAGCGCGAGGCACACGGCCCGAGCAATGAACGCCGTCAATTCCGCACGCTTTTTGGCAAATCGGCCGGTCATCGCAACACTCCGCAGGTGCTGCCCCAAGCGGCCCGCGGACGCCTTCGCCGCGGCCAGTTTCACGCTTGAAACAGTCGGTGTCAGACTACGGGAAAAGATCCGAAAGCGAAAGCTTCAACATTGCCGTGGCTCACATGCCTCACGGGGCGGTGCTGATTGGAGAACGTGCCGAACGCAGTACGTGTGGACAAGCCCAGCCGCGCGTGGCATCATTTTCCTCTGATCGAGGAAATGAAAGCTGAACTCGGCGGGAGGGGCGATCATGGCACGGCGAAAGACCTGGCGGGAAAAGCTCGCCGACGACAAGGATCTGCCCAAGGTCATCACGCTGGCGGAAAAAGATGTCAAGAAGTGGGGAACGGGAACGATGGTCGTCCCCGCCCCGCGCGAGGTCGACGCACTCATGAAATCGGTCCCGTTTGGCAGTTTGATCACCATTCAAGAACTGCGGCAGGCCCTGGCGACCGCGCATCAAACCACGCAGTGCTGCCCGCTGACCACCGGAATTTTCGCCTGGATTGCAGCCCACGCCGCCGAAGAATCACTGGCCGCCGGCGACACCGAACCCACGCCTTACTGGCGGACCCTCAAGGCCGGCGGGGAGATCAACCCCAAGTACCCTGGCGGAGCCGAAGCGGCCAAAGCCCGGCTTGAAGCCGAAGGCCACCGCGTGGTCGCCCGGGGAAAACGCCTCGTGGTGGAGAACCATGAACAGCACCTGGCGACGCTGGAGCCGAACCTCAAATAACGCTCAGATAAGACCTATCTTGGGCACCTATCAGAGAGCAATGATCTCCGATGGGAGCGATTGAGGGGAACCACGAATCTCACGAATAACACGAATAAAAGCCGTTGACCACGCGGTCCGCGATTTCTGGCAGCAGTCTTATTCGTGAATATTCGTTAGATTCGTGGTTAAATTTGCATTGTAAATTCTGCGAGGAGTGGGCCACGCACCAGCGACCCTTGGCACCTATCGCAGGATCTCCGTCACCACGCGGTTTGTCTGCTTCTCCAGCAGAGACGCTTCCTGCAGGTTGCGGACGAAGGTGACCTTGGCGGGGTCCAGGCCGAAGAGGTGGAACAGGGTGGCGTGGTAGTCGTTGTGGGTCACGATGTTCTCGGCCGCCTTGTGGCCCATTTCGTCCGTCTTGCCGAAGGTGCAGCCGGCTTTGACGCCGCCGCCGGCGAGCCACATGGTGAAGCCGTACGTGTTGTGGTCACGGCCGACACTGTCGGGGCCGGCATCGTTTTGAATCACGGGCAACCGGCCCATTTCGCCGCCCCAATGGACGAGCGTGCTGTCGAGCAGGCCGCGTGCCTTGAGGTCAGTCACCAGCGCCGCTGACGGCTTGTCGACTTTCTTGCAGGCGTTCGGCAGAGCCGTCCGGATGGCACCGTGATGATCCCAGAACTGATACCGCGTGTAGAGCTGCACAAACCGCACGCCGCGTTCCACCAGCCGCCGGGCGATCAGGCAGCGTGTCCCATAATCCTTGGTGGCTGGTTCATCAATGCCGTACATCTTCTGCGTGGCTTCCGTCTCGCCGCTGATATCCACCGCCTCTTTCGCGGCGGACTGCATCCGCGCCGCGAGTTCATAGCTCGCGATCCGCGCGTCGAGATCGTGCTCGCCAGGATGGCGGGCAAGGTGCGCCTTGTTCAACTGCGAGAGGTAGGACAGGTACGCTTCCTGCGGCGCGCCGCGCAGATACTCTGGCGGATCCAGATTCAAAATCCGTGGCTCACGCGGCCGGATCACCGTCCCCTGAAACAACGAGGGCAGCCACCCATTCGACCAGTTCTCGACCCCCATCACCGGCAGTCCGTCCGGGTCGGTCAACACGACGAACGCCGGCAGGTTCTGGCTTTCGCTGCCCAGCCCGTAGCTCATCCAGCTTCCCAGCGCGGGGCGTCCAGAGACCGTCAGACCGTTGTTGAGGGCATTAATCGACTGGCCGTGATTGTTCACGCCCGTCTGCATCGAGCGGATGATGGTCACGTCGTCGACGATGCCGGCGAAGTGCGGCAGCAGTTCCGAAACGTCGGCTCCGCACTGCCCATGCTTGTCGAATTTCCACGGGCACCCGAGGATCTTGGAACTGGCCTGCGCCGCGTTGTCGTGCTTGATGTCGCCCTGGAATTTTGTGCCATCCAGCCGGTTCAGCTCCGGCTTTGGGTCGAACAAGTCGATGTGGCTTGGCCCGCCCTGCATGAACAGGGAGATCATCGCCTTCGCCTTGGGGGCAAAATGCGGGGTCTTCGACCGCAGGTCGAATTTCCGTTTCTCGAGGTCGGGTTTGACCGGTGCCCCTTCCGCCCGGTCCGCCTGGAGCAGGTGTGCCAGAGCCACGGTTCCCACGCCGAACGTGGCTGCTCCCAGAAACTCCCGGCGACTGGCTGGCATTGATGACTCCACAAGTTTTGCAGGCAGATTTCGAGCAGCATTGAAGGCAGCCACCTTCTGCGAATGTCGCGATGAACAGACCCCGCCGAGTTCCACCCGGTCAAGTCACTGCGATTTCCATATTCACGACTGTTGATCTATCGTGGCAAAGGGGCCGGGACTCGTCAACCGCGCCTTTTGGGGTCGCTGAACCACATGAAGAGCCCTTTTTTGACCTCAGGGGATCCAGCCAATGTCGGACATTCCAAACCATCATGACCGCTTGTTCAAAGAGGTGCTGACGCGTGTTGACGCCGCTCAGGATGTCGCCCGCCATTACTTTTCACTGCGTGATTCCGGGACACCTGTCGCGGATCCGCTCGCTGGCGCTCACTCCAGATCCGCTGGCGGTGTCCCGGAATCTCGCAAGGCTGGCCGCCGGCGATTGTGCAGCAGTTGAACCTGGAGACTATGGAACTGGTCAAGGATTCGTGGGTTGATCCAGAGCTTCAGGAATACTTCGCCGATGTGCTATACCGGCTGGAATGGCTGCACCCGGAAGGCGGGGGAGAGGTCTACCTGTTCATCCTGTTCGAGCACAAGAGCCACCCCGACGCACACACAGCGCTACAGGTGCTGCGGTACATGACGCAGCAGTGGCATGCGCACGTGAAGACTGGAACATTGCCGCTGCCGTTTATCATTCCGCTGGTGATGTACCACGGGGAGACCCGCTGGACATACCCGCTGACGTTTGACTCGCTGTTCGGCAAAATTCCTGCGGGCATGCAGGCCTATGTGCCACGATTCTCCTACGAGCTGCTGGACTTGTCGCTGCATTCGTCGCGCGAAATCGTGGGCAGTTCGCTGGTTCGCACAGCCTTTGCGGCGATGCATTCCATCTTCGACCCAAACCTGCACGACCGCCTGCCGGAAATCCTGAAAACTCTCGCCTCCGGGACGCCCTCCGAGGTAAAATTCCTGGCAACGATCGTGCGATACTTCGCCACCGCCAGTACCCTGAATGAATCCCAACTCTCCGCCGCCCTCAACGTCTCCTTTCCCCTGCAAGCGAGTACTCTGATGCCAACTCTTGCCGAAACGTGGATGCAAAAAGGCGAGCAAAAGGGAATCCAGCAGGGAACGCACAGTGGCCAACTGGCGGTGATCATCAAACTGCTAGCCCAGAAGTTTGGCGCGGCGATTGAACCTGCGCATCAAGCGAAGTTGGAGCACCTCTCGCTTGCGGATCTAGATCGATTGACCGAGGAGTGGCCGAGCATCATGACTTCAGACCAACTTCACCAGTGGCTCGCGCAGCACTGACATCCTCCACTCGCCACGTACAGGTAATCGAACTGATGCCAACCCTTGCCGCAACATTGATGCAGCAGGGAACGCACAACGGCCGACTGGCCGTGATCACTGAACTGTTGGCCCAGCAATTTGGCGAAGCGATTGCTCCCGAACTTCAATCTCAGCTCGAAGGGCTCACGACAGATGACCTGAGCCAATTGACCAAAGAATTGCGGACCATCACGACGGCAGACGCACTTCGCCAGTGGCTTGCGGGTCATTGAAGCCGTTGTCAGCCGCGGGCGTTTGAGCGCATCGACGCGTCGGGTGACGAACTGGCCTCGGCAACTTCAGGAACTGACCAGTTCGTCGGGGATGCTTCTGTAAGATGAGGGCGATATGCTGTCGTCCATCGGTCCGTCTCATCCCCCAGACCTGCTGCTGGATCCTCCGCATGTCCGCGAACGAACCTGTTTCCCGTCGTGACTTCCTGGCGACAACCGCAACTGCCGCTGGTGCGGTCGTTCTGCTCGGGGCTCCGGCGGTCATCACCGCTCAGAAGACCGACAAGCCCCTGATCGTGGGTGAAGGCGAGCACAAGTTCGAGGTCCAGCACGACTGGCCGCAACTGCCGGACAAATACACCTGGCAGATCACGCACAATGTGGCGGTCGACAAGGCCGGAAACCTGTATGTGATCCACGAGGGCCGGGCGGATCTCAAGGATCATCCGTCGATCTTCGTGTTTGACAGCGAGGGCAAATTCATTCGGGCCTTCGGCAGCCAGTTCCAGGGCGGCGGGCACGGCATCGAGATCCGCGAAGAGGGCGGGCAGGAGTTTTTGTATGTCTGCGCGTATCAGATGCGCAAGACCTTCGCCAAGCTGGATCTCAAGGGCGAAACCGTCTGGCAGAAGTTCGCGCCGATGGAATCCGGTGTCTATGCGCCCGAGGAAGACTCCAAGCCGATGCAGGTCTGGGGCCGTGACCGGTTCATGCCGACCAACTTCGCGTTCCTCGACGACGGCGGATTCCTGCTGGTCGACGGCTACGGGGCGTTCTACGTCCACCGCTATGACAAGGATGCCAAGTGGGTCTCCTGCTTTGGCGGCGCGGGCGGTGGCGAAGGGAAGTTCAACACGCCGCATGGCATCTGGATCGACAAGCGCGCCGGACGCGAACCGTCGATCGTCGTCTGCGACCGGGCCAACAACACCCTCCAGTATTTCAGCATGGACGGAAAGTACCAGGAGACGCTCAAGGGGTATGGTCTGCCCGCCAATGTCGAGACGTGGAAGAACCTGCTGGTGGTGCCGGAACTGCATGCCCGGATCACGCTGCTGAACGAGAAGAACGAAGTCGTGGCTCAACTCGGCGACGACATCGCGCGCGTCAAAGGGCCCGGCGGAGGCGCGATTCGCGGCGACCGCTCCAAGTGGCAGGCCGGCAAATTCGTGCATCCCCACGACGCCTGCTTCGCCGCCGACGGCAGCATCTTCGTGGCCGAATGGGTCGCCACAGGCCGGATTTCGAAACTGAAGAAACTGGCTTGAGGCAGCGTAGCGATACGCGACGCGCACGGCACGTTGAATACGTCTCGTAGGGAACGGCTCAATAAGAACCACGAATAACACGAATTAAAGCGAGTACGAGGGTCACTCTCAGCCTGGATTATTGCCTTTTATTCGTGAGATTCGTGCTATTCGTGGTAAAACTTCTAACCGTGCAAGCTAGGTGACGGATGGTCTGCACATTGCTGGGCGCAGTTTGTGTTGCCGCGATCAGTCGTCAGGTCAGCAGGGATTGAATTCCGTCCGTCAGCCGTGACCAGTCGGAGCCGTCGTTGGGGATGAGGCGACCTTTCTCAAAAATTCCCTGGCGTTCGAGCCACGCGGCGAATTCGGGGGCGGGTTTGAGATTGAACAGGCTCCGCATGGCCACGGCGTCGTGGAAGCTGGTGGACTGGTAGTTCAGCATCACGTCGTCGGAGCAGGGCACGCCCATGAAGTAGTTGCAACCGGCGGCGGTGAGCAGCATCAGCAGATTGTCGGCGGAATTCTGGTCGGCTTCGGCGTGGTTGGTGTAACAGACATCGCACCCCATCGGCAGGCCGAGCAATTTCCCCATGAAATGGTCTTCCAGCCCCGCGCGGATGATCTGCCGCTCGTCGAACAGGTATTCGGGACCGATGAACCCCACGACACTGTTGACGAGGAACGGATCGAAGACCCGCGCGACCCCATAGGCGCGGGCTTCGAGCGTCAACTGGTCCACGCCGTGATGCGCCTCGGCCGACAACGCGCTGCCCTGCCCGGTCTCGAAGTACATCACCTGCTGGCCGACCCACGGCACGTCTCGCGTCGCGTGATGTGCCAATACCTGTTCGCGCCCGGTGCGCAACAGGTCCAGTGTCACGCCAAAGCTGCGGTTGGCGGCCTGGGTGCCCGCAATCGACTGGAACAACAGGTCGACCGGCGCTCCGCGCTCCAAGGCCGCGAGTTGCGTGGTGACATGCGCCAGGCAGCAGGCCTGCGTCGGGATGTTTAACAAGCCAATGAGCTTTTGCAGGCTGGACAACACATCCGCCACCTTCTCGACAGACTCCGTCGCTGGGTTGACGCCGATCACCGCGTCACCGCAGCCGTACAGCAAGCCTTCAAGTGCCGCCAGCAGAATGCCGGCCGGGTCGTCGGTGGGGTGGTTGGGCTGCAGGCGGATGCCGAGCGTCCCGCGTTCGCCGAGCGTGTTGCGGCAGCGGGAGACATTGCGAAACCGCGCCGCCGCCAGTACCAGATCCTTGTTGCTCATCAGCCGAGCCACGGCGGCGGCCATTTCTGGTGTGACGCCCCATTGCAGGGCGGCCAGGCCGGCGTCCGCCGTCCGGTCGGAGAGGAGATGCTCGCGAAATTCGCCGACGGTGAGTCGAGCCACGGGTTCGAAGGCGGATTGATCCTGCGTCTGAAGGATCAGGCGGCTCACGTCATCGGTGTCGGGATCGACGACCGGTTCCGCGAGGATCTGCCGCAGGGTCACATCCGCCAGCGCCAGTTTGGCCGCCACCCGCTCGCGCTCGCTCCCCGCTGCCAGCCCCGCCAGCTCATCTCCCGACTTCCGCTCGCTGGCCCTTGCGAGCAGCGTCCGCAGGTCAGGGAACACAAAGCGTTCGGAACGGAGGGTGGTGGTGTAAGGCATGGGTGAAGGCCGGTGAAGGTCAGTCCCACCAAAAGTGAAAGAGGTTTTCCTTCACGACCGCGGGCAGGAAATTCTCCATCGCCAGCTCATCGGAGTAAATCTCCAATCCGCTGTAAATCAACCACGTCTCTTCCGGCTTGCTCTCGTCCACCAGCAGGCGGACCATCTGGAGAATTTCCTCCTCGGTGCGCAAGAGAATCAAGCCTGTGGCCCGGACGCCTCCTTGAGATCTTCCACCAAGTCTGCCCGGCCTCTTCGGGCGACCTGTGCTTCCCAGTTTCCTGGTCGTTTCGGGTCTCTCCGTGAGACCTCTGGAAACACCCGTGCGATCGCGTTTCCGCTTTCCCCAATCCGCCCTGCCGCCTACAATCACCGGATTGGTTCACAGTTTTCTGCCTCCGGGATGTTGTCGCTCAATGACTTTGGCTCGAGCCTTAGAGGATTCCTTCCGCGGGGACATCCGGTTTCGCGGTGCCTCGCTTTTCAAAACTGAACGGGTGACGATCACACGGGTGTCTCCCGAGTCTGTGCTGGCCCTGGTTCAAGACGGGGTGGAATATTCGACGCAGATTGGCCGGAATGAAGGAGCCGCCCAGCTCTCGTGCACCTGCGCGCAGCCTGGAAAGCCGGCCGTCAATTGCAAGCATCTGTGGGCCACGATCCTGACGATCGACGCCGGCGGTCTGCTGACCGGCACGGTCCGGCCGGGGTTCATCCCGCCGTTTGCCACCGAAGCCGAAACCGGTCCGGCGTCCGACGACTATTGGGACGGCGACTCGAACCGGGACGTATTTGTCCCACCGGCGCGGACGCGGGTGGCGCGGGAGGCCGAACCGGTCGTACCGTTGCGCGGCTGGGAGGCTCAGTTGCGTGGCTTGGGCACCGGGATGGCAGCCACGGCCGACCCGGCGGCGGCCGCACCCAAAGAGCGCGAAGTGTTTTACGAAGTCGACATTTCCCAAAGTCGCGACCGCAAGATGCTGGTGCTGCAGACATCGCAGCGGCAGCGGCGGAGCAACGGCCAATGGGGCAAGCGCAAACCCCTGAAGCTGCGGCAGGGACAGATCGAAAACCTGGAACGCGACGACGACCGCCGCATCCTGGCGTACCTCACCGGCGGCGTGCCCGAGCGGCCAACGTGGTTCAACCAGTCGGAAGGGCAGTCCAGCGTCTTCCGCTACTACCTGTCGTTCAGCCTGGCGGAGATGCTGCTGCCGGTCCTCTGCCAGACCGGCCGGCTGTGCCTGCTTGAAGAAGACCAGGACACGCTGTCGATTCTCGAATGGGACGAAGGACCAGCCTGGGAGCTGTGCCTCAACGTGGCCAACAGCACCGCGGCTGTGGCCTCCGTCGAAGTCATTGCCGACGAAGACGATGAAGACACGGAAGAGAACGACGACTTGCCGGAAGAAAGTGACGCCGAAGCCGAGGCCGATGCGGCCCGGGATGCGGCGGAAGATGGTCTTGATGAGGTGGCCGAAGCGCCGGCCCCTGTCACGAAAGCGGAGCCAGTCGAACCGGAGTGGCTGGTCAACGCCAGCCTGCGCCGTGGTGACGAAATTCTGTCGCCGCAGGAATTGACGCTGGCGGTTCCCGGCGGGTTTCTGATTGCCCGCGCCAAGGTGTCGCGGCTCGAAGACTTTGGCGCGTTCGAGTGGATCTCGCTGCTCAAGCCAGACGGAGCGGTGAAAGTCCCCATCGACGAGGGACGCGACCTGGTCGACCGGCTGCTGGACATGCCGCAACTGCCGCGGCTGGAACTGCCGCCGGATCTGAGGCTGGAAGAAGTCCGCACGACGCCCGTGCCGCATTTGACGCTGCACACGCCGCGCGGCGTGCGGTGGCAGCACGAACGGCTGCAGGGGGAAATCAGCTTCGCCTACGACGGCGCGCGTGTCCGCAGTTCCAGCCCGCAGGGGGCGATCGTCCAGCGCGACGTGGGCCGCTGCCTGCTCCGTGACCGGCCGCAGGAAGACAACGCGATGGTCGGCCTGGAACCCATGGGCTTCAAGCGACTGTTGAACCCGCACCGCGGCCCATATGATGTCGAAATTCCGGCAAAAATCCTCGGTCCGGCGGTCCGCGGACTGATCAAGGACGGCTGGCAGGTTCACGCCGACGGCAAGCAGGTCCATCAGGCCGGCGCGATGAAGTTCGAAATCAAGTCGGGTCTCGACTGGTTCGAACTGCATGGCCGCGTCGATTTCGAAGGCCGGACGGTCGGCTTCCCGGAACTGCTGTCCGCCCTGGCGCGCGGCGACTGCACCGTCCGCCTCGACGATGGTTCGCTCGGAATCCTGCCGGAAGAATGGTTTAAACAGTTCGGACTGTTGTCCGGCCTGGGCGTCTCCGAAGGCGACCATGTGCGGTTTGCCCAGAACCAGGTGGGGCTGCTGGATGCCCTGCTGATGGCGCAGGAAAGCGTGCAGGTCGATGCCGGCTTCGAACAGCTTCGCGAACGGTTGAAGTCGTTCACCGGCATCAACACCACTGTCGAACCCGAGGGGTTTACGGGAGAACTGCGGCAGTACCAGCGCGAAGGCTTCGGGTGGCTCCGGTTCCTGGAAGACTTCCGCTTCGGCGGGTGTCTGGCCGATGACATGGGCCTCGGCAAGACGGTCCAACTGCTGGCCCTGCTGCAGGACCGGCACAACCGCGAAGACATCCACCTGCCGTCGCTCGTGGTCGTCCCGAAGTCGCTGATCTTCAACTGGAAGCAGGAGAGCGCCCGCTTCACGCCGCAGATGCGCGTGATCGAGTACATCGGCCTGCATCGCACGCGGCTGCGAAAAAAACTGGCGAAATGCGACATCGTGCTGACCACCTACGGCACCATCCGCCGCGACATTCTGCAACTGAAGGATCAGGCGTTTGACTACGTGGTGCTTGACGAAGCACAGACGATCAAGAATGCCGGCTCGCAGGTTGCCAAGGCCGTGCGGCTGCTGAAAGCCCAGCACCGGCTGGCGCTGTCGGGCACGCCGATCGAGAACCGCCTCGGTGACCTGTGGTCAATCTTCGAATTCCTCAACCCCGGCATGCTGGGCCGGGCCTCGGTCTTTCGGACGCAGACCTCCGAAGGCGGCGATGCCGAATCGCGGACGCTGCTCTCGCATGCCCTGCGGCCGTTCATCCTCCGCCGCACGAAGCGGGAAGTCGCCCGCGACCTGCCCGAAAAGCTCGAGCAGACCGTCTACTGCACCATGTCGAAGCCACAGGAGGCGCTGTACAACGAACTCCGCGACCATTACCGTGGGTCACTCCTCGGCATCATCCAGAAGCAGGGACTGGCCAAGTCCAAGATCCATGTTCTGGAAGCCCTGCTGCGTCTGCGGCAGGCGGCCTGCCACCCTGGTCTCTTGGATCCCGCCAAGGCGGACGATGCCAGTGCCAAGATGGACGTCCTCAGCCTGCAATTGCAGGACCTGCTGGCCGAAGGTCACAAGGCGCTGGTGTTCTCGCAGTTCACCAGTTTCCTGGCGCTCGTCAAGCGGCATCTCGACGAGAAGAAGATCCCCTACGAGTACCTCGACGGCCAGACCCGCGACCGCCGCGAACGGATCGAGCACTTCCAAACCGACGAGAAGTGCGGCGTGTTCCTGATCAGCCTGAAGGCCGGCGGCCTGGGTCTCAACCTGACTGCCGCCGACTACGTGTTCCTGCTCGACCCGTGGTGGAACCCCGCCGTCGAAATGCAGGCAATCGACCGGGCGCACCGCCTCGGCCAAACGCGGCAGGTCTTCGCCTACCGCCTCATCTGCCGCAACACGGTGGAAGAAAAGATCGCCGAACTGCAGGGCCGCAAAAAGGACCTCGCCGACGCGATCCTGCAGGCCGATAACAACGTCATTCAGGACCTGTCGGCGGAGGATATTGAACTGCTCCTGTCGTAGGGTGTGTGTAGCGCGGCGAAACACACCACGCGCGTCTATCGGTCTCCACAAGCAACGGCACTCCATGTCGCTCTCCGACCTGCACGACGAACTTCAATGTCTGACCAACATGGAGGCCCCCACTGGCTTTGAGGAGCCGGTGCTGCGATACGTCCAAAATGCGCTGGCGGGCGTGTGCGAGCGGGTGGAAGTCGATGTTCGTGGCAACGTCTATGGGTATCAGCCCGGATCCGATCCCAACGCGCCGCGGGTGATGATCACCGCCCATGCGGACGAGATCGGCTTTCTCGTCACCTGTCTCCTCCCCGGTGGCTTTCTGCGGTTCACCAAACTGGGCGGACCGACGGACATGGTGCTGCCGGGCCAGCGCGTGCGGGTGCTGGGGTCGACCGGGCCTCTGGAAGGAGTGATCGGTGTCAAGCCGGGTCATATTCTGAGTCCTGAAGCCGCGCGGCAGGTGCCCGCCGTGCGTGACATGTACATCGACATTGGGGCCGATTCTCCCGAGCAAGCCACGGCTTGGGGCGTGGAGGCTGGCACGCCAGTCGTCTTCGTGGGCGAACTGACCGCCACGCGCAACACCCACCGGATGTTTGGCAAAAGTGTCGACAACCGCGCGGGTGTGGCGGCGGTCCTGTGGGCCGCCCGGCGGCTCTCACAACAAGTGCTGCCGGCCGCGCGGGCGTTTGTGATCGTCGTGGAAGAGGAGGTCGGCCTGCGCGGGGCGGAAGTCGCCACGAAGCATGTGCAGCCCGACGTCGTGCTGGCCATCGACACCGTTCCCTCGGGAGGCACTCCCGACCTGCGGGCAGACGATCTGCCCTGGGACATTGGCCTGGGTCCGTTGCTCAAGGTTCGCGAATCCAAGGGGTTGTCGACCCATGGGCCGCTGCGCAGGTTGATCCGCAGTGTCGCCGAGAAGAACAAAATCCCCCTGCAACTGATCGTGGACACCGCCGGCATCACCGATGCCACGTCCGCCCAGCAGGCTGGCGGGCAGGTGGCGGCCGCGGTGCTGGGGCTGGCCCGGCGGTACTCTCATTCCGCCGTCGAGATGTTCGACCTGACCGACCTGCAGGCCATCATCGATCTGACCTGTCTGACGACTGCCGCGATCACCAGCAAATCCCAACTGATGCGGATTTGAGAGGCAGGCGATCATGCCCCGCTTGTTCGCCATCATTCCCGCCGCCGGGCTCAGCCGCCGCATGGGGCGGCACAAACTACTGCTCCCGCTGGGCCGTGGCACGGTCATCGATCAACTGCTGGGCGTCCTGCAAAGCTCTGGCATTGCTGAAATCTTCGTGGTCATGCGGAAAAATGACGATGCCCTCCGTGAAGTCGTGGAGCGCCGCGGAGCCACGGTGATTCAGCCGAATGTTGATCCGCCCGACATGCGAACCAGCGTCGAACACGGTCTCCGCGCCGTGGCTCAGCGTCACTCGCCCACCCCTGCCGACGGCTGGCTCTTGTCCCCGGCCGATCATCCCCTGCTTGAGCCACGTGTTTTGGGGCAGCTTGTTGAGGCGTGGGCCTGTTCCAATCGGCCGATACTCCTGCCCACCTTTGAAGGACAGCGGGGCCATCCCACCTTTTTCCGCTGGGCATTGGCTGACTCGGTCTTCAACCTTCCGCCCTGTGCTGGCATCAACCAACTCGTGCGCGCCCATGGGGACCAAATGGCGTTGATCCCCGTGGACTCGAAAGCCGTCCTGCTGGACCTTGATACACCCGAGGACTATGAGCGGCTGCTGGGGGACTTTAATGTCCAGCCAAGCTGGCCGGTCACTCCGTGACCGGATTCGAGTCACGGAGTGACTCGGCAACTTTGAGCGATTCGACGGGTTTTACCGCAGGCGTCCGCAGTGCGACGATTTGCTCGGCCCACATCGCGCACCGAGCCGTCACTCTTCTTCCTCGTCGTCGCCATCTACATCATTCATACTGCGGTGGCGACTTTCCAACCCGCTTTGTCACACGCGGGTATTTGACCGTGGGGCTCGCCTTGTCGATTTTTTCCACGATGATCTGGTGATACCAGTCGTCACCGAAGTCGAACCAATAACCGAAGACCCGCTTCGGCTTCAGATTCAGAGCATCCAGGGTCGTCACCGTGGCATCGCCACCCTCGTTCATGGGGTGTCCGTAGGTTGCACCCGACCGGTCAAAGGGCTTCTTGCCAAACTGAAACTCGTACAAATGTTCCTCTTCACGGTCGTAGGCCTCGAAGATCGCCCAGTGCAGCTTCTCAAGCGTCTGGTCACCGCGGATCTCAATCACCCGGCTGATTTCCTTCTCACCGAATTTTTCGCTGATGGGGCCGCTCTGGATGTACGTGTTCAGCACATAGAGATTGGCGGATGTGGAGGACGGCGGGGCTTGACGAACCGGTTTGGCTGCGGATGGGGAGGCCTTACGTTCGCTCTTCCAGGCTGGGATCTCCTCCTCTGGAATCAGAATTTCGACGGATCGAGCCTGGCCTGGGGTCCGCTGAATCAGCCCCTCCTGCTCCAGTTTCTTGATCATCTGATGAACTGACGGCCCTGACACGCGCATCGCGGTGGCGATTTCCGCTTCAGCGGGCGGTATTCCATGCAGATTGACATAGGCGTGAATGAACGCCAGATACCGGCCTTGGGTGGGTGTGAACGTGGGCATGCCTCTCGCCTCTCAAGTGAAGTTTGAGGCACAGTTTATCAAGCATTGGCTGCAAGGGCAGTGTCGCCAACCGAGATCGATTGCGCAGAAAAAAACGCCCAGGTCACTCAACCAAGGGCGGTCCCAGGGCTCCGGGGACTATGCGGTCTTCCTTGGCTCGAGGATTTTGCCCTCGATCGCACAGAGGATGTTGTTAATGGCCTCTTCCCCGGTGGATCCAACCAGGGTCACAGCTTCGTCGGATCCTCCGAAGACCCTCCCCTGTCGATCCATGAACAGGATGCAGGTTCCAAACTGGTAGTGTCCGATCGGGCACAATGGCGCGACGCCGATCAGCTCTTCGAAGACCTTGGTCCCCCCGCGCCCCATCCCCTGCACCGCTCGCTCCGCAAGGAACTCCAGGACATCCTGATGATCAACGGGAGTACCGTAACGGATGATCAGGCCGCCAAAATGTCGCAGAAAGGCCTTCACCTTCGGCGGCAAAGAGAGTCCCTCCGCCGCATAGGCCGTTTCGTACGGCGCAATCGGAACCATCCTTGATGGGGTCCATCCGAAGTGCCGGAGGCACGAGGAAGCCACGGATGAGACTGCAGATATCGCATTTCCAGACTTCGATTTCTCAGCCATCGATCACTTCCTGCAGTTCACAATGTCCACAGGCACGAGAGGGCATCTTGCGGAACGGTCACTCTGCAGTTTGGACATTGTGGAAACGGTTCCATTGTTCGCGCTTCGAAGCACCACACTGTGCCGCTGGTCAGCTCGCTGCCAGTGCGAACGTCTGGTGATTCTGCCATCCGAAGTTCACCCTGTGACACCCGGCAATTTGTCACGGCTAACCCCGGCTAACCCAGCCCAGTCGCTCTCAACCGCCGGCATTTGTCGAGGGACATCGACAAACGACCGCACTGGCCGACAAGCTGACCACTGGCTCACAAGACGCACGTTAGTGGCGCTGCACACTGCGCTTATCGGTCCAGACGCTCCGCAGCGCGGCCGGACGGACTCAGGACCACACGGAAGCCAACGTCATAGCCGCGAAACGACGAACGGAGCGAAAGGCGGAACGCCGAGCGGCAATAGCTGGCAGGGTGGCCCCATGCCCCACCCCGCGCCATTCCTGAGGAGGCATTAGTCACCAGTCGTTCAAGACCATCCGCCATTTTCTGAGGCCGCTCTTCCACACACCATTCGAACACATTGCCGTGCGTGTCCCGAAGTCCCCACGCATTCGCCAGTTTTGTTCCCACGCGGTGAGCACACAGCGCGACCGGATCATCCAGCCACGATGGATTCATGTGCATGGAGTTCCAGTTGTTTCCGTCAAACCAAGCATGCTGGTCCAGATTTGCTGAATCATCCCCAAAGCTGTAAGCGGTTGTCGTACCAGCGCGGCAACCATATTCCCATTCGGCCTCGGTCGGCACGCGGTAGATCCAGCCCGTCGGTAGCCGTCCTGCCGCTCGTTCGCGGGAGGTGAACCGCTCGCAGAACGCCACCGCACTGTCCATGTCGTCGCTGTGGCTGACGAAGACTGCCGGGTAGTTCGCCCCCTCGGTGACGTCGTCCTCCCCCTTCCACGGCGTCGTCCCCATCAAGCTCTGCCACTGACGCTGCGTCACCTCTGTCTGCCCCAGCCAAAAACCCTGAGTCAGTGTCACTTTGAACTGCTCTTCATCGTTCCTGCGGTTGGGTTCAGTCGCTGGGCTGCCCATCGCAAACGTCCCCGGCGGGCACCAGCGGAAGGGCATGTGCAGACCATTGCCGCTCCATGGCTGGCCGGCGTACTTCCCCAGTTCGGGCGGAGTTGTGCGGTTACTCCAAACGATTGCGCCGACCACCACCACGAGCGCGAGTAGTGCCGCTGCAACCATTGAACTCGCGCGCACCGTACGCCGCTGTGGCATGTTCAACTCCGACGCCGCTGCTCCTTCAGTCCACCGCTTATGATCATACTCGCCCCCAGGCGGATGACCACAGAGCTTCCGATTCGACGCAATCACTCCAACATTTGTTTCAAAAATATCTGAGACGCAATATAATCACCGCGATAAAAAGAAAAGAACGCCCTGGTCTCTCGACCAAGGCGTTCTTTTTTAACTTCGAAGCAGCGTCGCAGTCCTAGCGGGCCAGCGCCATGCGTTCGGCCTTTTCAGCCCGGCGCTTGGTGATGACTTCTTCCTGCAGGCTGCGGGGCAGTTGCTTGTAGCGGGCGAATTCCATGGTGAACGAGCCTTTGCCCTGCGTCATCGAACGCAGTTCATTGGCGTAGTCGAACATGGAGGCCAGCGGCACTTCCGCACGGAACACGCCCATCCCGGCGATGGTGTCGCTCGAGCTGATCATGCCGCGCTTGCTGGCGATGTGTCCGGTCACCGACCCCTGGAATTCGCTCGGGGCTTCCACTTCGAGCGTCATGATGGGCTCCAGCAGCACCATTTCGGCCTGCTTGAGCGTGGTGCGCATGCAGTCGATGGTGCAGACATGGAACGCCATTTCCGACGAGTCAACGTCGTGGTAGCTGCCGTCCTCCAGAACCATTTTCACGTTCACAACTTCCGATTCGCAGAGCGGCCCCTTCTCCAGGGAGAGGAAGAACGCGTCTTCGATCGGCTTGATGTACTCCTTGGGAATGCGTCCGCCGAACACCGCGTTGTCGAATTCTGACGGCACGGGTGAGTCTTCCGGCAGCGGTTCGAGCTTCCCGACGATGTGGGCGTACTGGCCCGAACCGCCGGTCTGCTTTTTGTGCTTGTAGTTGAACTCGATCGGCGACAGCAGAGTTTCCCGGTAAGCCACGCGTGGCTCACCGATCAGGCACTCCACCTTGTATTCCCGCTTGATGCGTTCGATGTAAATTTCCAGATGCAACTGGCCCATGCCGCCGATCAGCGTCTGGCCCGACTCTTTGTCGGTGTTGACGCGGAACGTCGGATCTTCACGGCGGAACCGCTGCAAAGCCTTGGCCAGCTTGTCGGCCCCGTCGCGCTTCGCCGGCTCGATGGAGAGACGGATCACGGCGTCGGGAACGAAGATGCTTTCCAGACCGTATTCCAGATCGCCACCGCAGAACGTATCGCCCGAGGCGCACTCGATGCCCACGACCGCACAGATGTCGCCAGCTTCGGCGACGTCGAGGTCTTCGCGCTGGTCGGCATGCATGCGGACAATGCGTCCGATGCGCACCTTCTTGCCGGTACGGGTGTTAGTGTACGAGTCACCCTTCACGATCTTGCCCTGGTAGAGGCGCATGTAGGTCAACTGGCCGAACTGCTCTTCGATGATCTTGAAGGCCATCGCGACGAGCGGCAGGTCAGGGTTGGGTGCGAGCTTCACCTTCACCGGTTCGGGCTTGGTTCCTTCGGGGCCGGCAGCGGCGATGGCCGCCGCGGCTTCGCGGGCCTTGCGGGAGTTGTCGGTGGCGGAGATCTCACGGTCGAGCGGGCTGGGCAGATAGGCCAGAATGGCGTCCATCAGTTCCTGCACACCCTTGTTCTTGTAAGCCGTGCCCATCATCACCGGAACGACCGCGTGAGAAAGAGTGGCTTCACGCAGAATCGGCACCAGTTCTTCGGCGGTCGGTTCGCGTTCTTCCAGCAGGCATTCCATCAGTGCATCGCTCGAAAGCGACAGCGTTTCCAGCATCTCATGCCGGGCAGCCTGGGCCGCTTCGGCAAATTCGGCGGGAATCGCTTCGTAACGGACATCTTCACCCTTTTCGCCGTCAAAGAAGACCGCCTGCATCTTGATCAGGTCGATCACACCCTGGAACTTGGACTCGGCCCCCATGGGGAGCTGAATCGGCAGGGGGATCACGCCCAGCTTTTCACGCACCTGCTTGATGACGCTGGCCGAATTGGCCCCGGTGCGGTCCATCTTGTTGATGAACGCAATCCGGGGAATCTTGTAGCGCTTCATCTGCCGGTCCACGGTCAGCGACTGGCTTTGGACGCCGCCGACCGAACACAGCACGAGAATGGCGCCGTCGAGCACGCGAAGGCTGCGTTCGACTTCAACGGTGAAGTCCACGTGGCCCGGGGTGTCGATGACGTTGATGATATGGTCATCTTTCCACTTCACCTGGGTGCAGGCGGAAGTGATCGTGATCCCACGTTCCTTCTCAAGGTCCATGTAGTCCATGGTCGCGCCGTCGCCGCTTCCCTTCACTTCGTTCATCCGGTGGATGCGTCCGGAGAAGAACAGGATGCGTTCGGTGAGCGTGGTCTTGCCCGAGTCAATGTGGGCCGAGATGCCAATGTTACGGACTTTGCTGAGATTCATGGACGTGCTGAGAAACTGGGACAAGGGAATCGAAAACGACCCTTTGGGAGCCGCACGGTGGACCGTACATTACGGTGTACAAGATTTATTTGGTGTGTGTTTGCGGTGAAGATTCGGTGAAGTTTTGTGGCTCCGGCGAAGCACATTCTCCACCGGCGTGGAGAGCAAGCTCACCACAAGATTCGAGGGGAAGGACCCGAGAGCGACAGTGCGGACGGAAGGATCGTTGCCTGGCGTGGGTCCGGCTCAAAACCGGAGCAACACAGGATCTGGTGCGCTGAGCATCATCAGCCTCAATCGACCAGCCTTAGAGGAGCCAGGGAAACATCCGCAGGTGCGGGACCAAAGGTGGGTGGCTGAGAACGCATTTCAGCCGCTGCCATGGTGAGTTCTGAAAAACATTTTCAGCGCTCACGACACGCAGAACGAGTAATGCTATCGGAAGATGCAAGTGTCGGAAAGGGCAGTTTCGCGGATTTCAACGATTTTTTTGGGACAGCCCCGACAGGTGGCGCGACTCGACAGGTGGCGGGAGGGCGAAGCTTCCGTTGAGCTACTGGCACAATGGCAGCAGCAAATACACGGTGGCAATGGCCAGCAACAGGGTGGCGATGACCTGGCGAGCCTGCTCTCCACCGGCCGATTGCTGGCGAACCCCCAGAATGATGACGGCCGGAGGGAGGATGTAGAGCGAGAACAGCGCAACGTATGCGGCAACCAGGAGCGCGGGCATGAAAATCCGTGGGAGCAGCCACCGGTCGGTCAGGCTGGCCATGAGCGAGAGTACAGCCAGGGCAACTTGCAGCCAAATGATCGAACGGATCATGTCTTCACCCATGCCTCAGGTGAACTGCCTGCCACTGTCCTGACCTCGTGCTGGCCAACTTCACGTTGTCGCCGGTTTGGCCGGCACCGCCTGGGGGGCGGGCTCGGTCGGAGGTGCAGGTGGCACAGTGAGATCGACAATTTCGCGGTCGTTGAAGGCGACTTCAATCAGCGTGGTGACACCGCGTTGCGACGGGTTCAGGCCCTTGCGGAAATGCACCCGCCAGATCAGGTCGCCCGCGAGTTTGTCCAGTCCTTCCTCCATCGTGGCGATGTAGGTCTCCAGCGATTCGCCGGGCTTGAGTTCAGCCCCCAGTTTTTGATCCTTCAAATCCCAGTCGCCACCATCATACAGGTCATAGGGCAGCACATGGGTGCTGATATCCGCCTTGGACGCCAGTGGAGCAACGAAATTCGACGACCGATACAGGTCCAGGTTTTTAGGGTCCTGCTTGCGGGAATAAACCAGGTCGAAGTCCAACGGCACAACCGTTTGATTCTGGGAAACATTCTCGATTTTCAAATGCAACTTGAGTACCGGTCCCTTGGGTGACTGAACATGCCTGGCGCGGTCATTGGCGTCAAACCACACCAGCTCCGCAAAGTCCCGCGTGACCTTCAACGGCGTCACCTTCAAGGATCCATAGCGCTGCGCTTCGCCCAGCTTCAAGGTGTGCAGCGGATTCATGGGGGTGCCGGCCGGCACCGTGATGAGCGAGGTTTTTTTCTTTCCGTCTTCGCGAATGTAGTCCGGCAGGCTTTCCAATTGATCATTGAATGTTTGGGAGATCCGCGCCTGATAGAGCAGGTAGCCACAGGCCAGCGTCATGGCGCTGGCGTAACTGACCACGAGCATGAACAGCGTTGACGACACCCCCGCCGTCGCGGGTTTTGTCGGCGCGGGTGCGGAAGGTGTTGCCCCTGACGGACCCAACTTGACTGCCGGTGCCGTGGCTGCCACGGCATCGACGGCCTTGATCGGCCCTTCAGGCGGCCGAGCCTCCACGAACGCCAGCGGGCTCACTTCGGCCGATTCGGGAATATCAACGGTCCGGGTGATGTCCTCGGCTGGCGGCAATGAAGCCGTTTCTCCCGCTGCTGCGACCGGCGCGGGGATCGCCATCGTTGCCGAGCCGGGGGGCGCTGCGAGTTCGTCCCGGTTCAACTGTTGGGTCACTTCGAATTCCCGCGGAGCCTGCCCATCGCCGGTTGGCACATCGTTTGACGCACCGTGCGACTCCAGTTCCGCCAACTGAATTTGAACGGTCGCATTCAGTGGCTCAAACGTGGGCGGATGGGCGGCAAATTCCGTCGAAAACATCGGTTCGACCGGTGGCGGCGCTGGTGCCTCGTTCGCCACCGCTTCGACAGCGGCTGGAGCCGATTCGGTCGAACTCGCGGCTTCGGCAGATGCGACCTGCCGTGCCAGAGAGGCAGGTTCCGTCGCCGCTGGTTCCACAACGACCGGTGCTTCGACAGCGGCCACTGGCTCTGCAGCAGCCACTGAGACAGGGGCAGTCCATCCCTTGGGTGTCTCCAGCGGCGCGGGCGGGGGGGTGAAAACCGGTGGAGCCTCACCCAACGGCGGGGCGGCAGTGTTGTCTGGTACGCCGGGGGTCTGCAGATGCACGCCACAGTGTGGGCAGGCCACGATGCTTCCGGCGACTTCAGCCATCAGGCGGCCTTGACACTGGCCGCACGTCAATTCAATCGCCATGGATGCTACGGCCTGGAAACGGTCGCGAATCAGTGAGCTGCGGGAAAAATTGCCGGCGAAAACTGGCCGAGAATCTTTGTCCAATCCATCTTGGGGAAAGCGTCATCCCGAAGCAAGTCCGTATCCGCTCTCCAGGGACAGACAGCCAGAATCGGTGCCGCGCAGCGTCGCGCAAGCTCATCCGGATTGCCCGATTCGGCCTGACTTTGACGATTGTCCGGATTGCGTGGCTCAGCCTCGTTCATCACGATGCCGGCCACTTTCAGTCCGCGCCTTTCGATCGCCTCGACGGTCAGCAGCGTATGGTTCAGCGTCCCCAATCCCAACCGGGCGACCACGAGAACCGGCAGGCCAAGGTCCCGTGCCACGTCGGCCACGCTCTCTGTTTCGGTCAGCGGCGCGAGCCACCCCCCGGCACCCTCCACCACGATGGCCTCCACCTGACCGGACCACGGTGCGATGCCCGACCGCAGCAGTTCGGCATCGACTGTGCGGCCCTCCAAACGCGCGGCAACGGGTGGAGCCAGCGGAGCCACGAACCGTTGGGGACAGATCCATTCCTCTGGCACGCGGCGCTGCAACCCGGCGGCGACTGCTGCTTGAAGTTGCTCGGCATCCGTCCACACCGGCCCGGACGGAGTTTGTTCGGCTCCGGAGGCCACCGGTTTGTAGGCTCCGGTGCGCACGGATCGAGAGAGGCAATGGACGAGAGCCACGGCGACCGTCGTTTTGCCGACCCCCGTGTCGGTGCCGGTGATGAAGACGCCCTGCATGTTACATCGCCGCTTCGTACAGGCTTTGCAGGCTGTGCACATCCACCGGCCGGGGGTTGAAAGTCCCGGTCCATTGGCGGGCCGCTTCCGCCGCCATCTGTGGAATCAATTTCGCGGTCACTCCCAACGGGGCCAGTGCGTCGGGCAATCCCGCCGCGGCGGTCAACGACTGCAGGAAACTGACAAGCCGTTCCGCGGCCGTCGGGTCGCGGCGTTCGCAAAGTCCGATATCTGCCGCCAGGTCGGCATACAGACCGCCCACAACCTGGGAGTTGTACCGCACCACGTGCGGCAGCATCACGGCGATCGCCACACCATGCGTCAGTCCGTAGTGCGCCGACAACGGATTGGCGAGGGCATGTGTTGCCCCCAGCATGGAGTTTTCGATGGCGGCGCCGGCCAGATGCGACCCCAGCAGCATGTTGGCGCGGGCGGCCTGATCTTGCCCATCGCGAACCACCGGCCCGAAGCCGCTCGCCAACAACTGCCACGCCTGTCGGCTGAACAGTTGCGACACCGGATTGCGGCGCAGCGTCACGTGCGACTCGACGGCATGACTGACGGCGTCGATCCCCGTCGCCGCCGTGACGGAAGCCGGCATGCTGAGGGTCAGTTGCGGGTCCAGCACGGCGATTTTGCAGGCAGCCTTGGGGTCGCCACAGGCCATTTTCATATGGGTTTTGGCATTGGCGATCAGCGCGTAAGACTGCGCCTCGCTGCCCGTTCCCGCCGTGGTGGGCACGGCGATCATTGGCAGCATCGGCAGTTTGGCCTTCCCCATCCCCTGATAGTCTTCCATGCTGCCGCCGTTGCTCAGCAGGAAGTTGATCCCCTTGGCGACATCCATGCTGCTGCCGCCGCCGAGACCGACAATGACATCGACGCGGCCCGCGCGGGCAATCTGCAATCCACGCTCGACATCGTCGGTGGTCGGGTTGGGTTGCACATCGTCGAAGACCACCACATCCAGGTCCGCGGCGCGGAGCGGGTCCAAGCCACGCTTTTCGTGACCGGCGTCAGCCAAGCCACGGTCCGTCACCAGCAGCACTCGTCGCGCACCCAGTCCAGCCGTCAATTCACCGAGCCGATCGATGCTCCCGTCGCCGAACACAACCCGAGTGCGTGGCTGATAGTCGAACGCCGTCAATTGGGGGCGCGGCGTGTCAGGAGGCAGTTCTCCAAGGCTTCCAGGCGGCATCATTCCTCCGGCTTGGCGGAAATTGACACACGGCTTGCCCATCGAGAGTCTTGCCGGTGGGCCACATGTCTCAGGCGGGAACCATTGCACAACTGCCGGGAAGACAGGTGGCTCAGGTCAATTCGGGTGGGGCGGGGGATGGACGCCTGTGGTCTCTGCATCCGAATTCTAGTCGCTCCCCGCACGCACGGGCAAGCCGTGCGTTCCTCGCCGCGTATACACGGGGCTCCAGCGTCAGATCCCTGCCATTTTCAATATTCGATGGGCGTTGTGAGCCCGGCCCACCATTTTTGGCGGCACGGCGCAAGCCGTCCGGACGACCGACTCCGCCGTCTGGCACATCCTGCCAAAATGGCCACACGAGCTTCGCGGCATTCATGGCGTCACTGCTAAACATCATGACTCGGCCAATATGGCAGAATTCCTGAATTGCCGTAATGGCAGTAGCTATAGTTCCATAATGCATTCAAAAAATTCATGTTATGAAATTTTACCAATCCGCGTTAGCGTTTGGCACATGATTTGAATTACTGATTTCTCGTGATCTGCAGCAGCCGCCAAAACGACCGGTTCACGTGACTGGCCGTGCTGTCTGGGAATGCAGCCATCTCACAACAACTCACAATTTTCAAAGAAGGATCATGCCATGTTGACAGGTGTTCCCAATCGCGTGTCGGCTCTGTTTGCTCATCCTCTTCACTCGGTTCTGCGTGAACTGAATCGGGATTTGCCCCGCGCCAGCAAGCAGCAGACGACACACCTGCCGGCGCTTTCCCTGTGGGAAGATGCCGGCGCGATTCATGTCGAGGTGGATGTTCCAGGCGTGGCTCTCGCCGACCTGGATGTCTCGATGGAAAAGGACAAGCTGACCATTCGAGGTGAGCGGAAACCGGGCGAGAGGTCGGCGGACTTCGTCTACGACGAGCGCTCGTTCGGTCAATTCGAACGGACGGTGACACTGCAGGAAGGGGTCGACCCGGCTGCCATTGAGGCGGTGTTGCGGGATGGCGTGCTCCATCTCAAGCTCACCAAAAAGCCTCAGGCCCTGCGCCAGAAGGTCACCATCCAGTACGCGGATGGCACGAATTCTGCTTCTGCACCCGTGGGGGCTCCCGATGCGTCGGCAACGGGGCAGGACGGCAGTGGCTCTTGAGCCACACGTCAGCAGGTTGCTATGTTTCAGTCTCGTGAAGCCTTGCAGCGCGGGTGGCCTTTTCCACCCGCGTTTGCGTCGTTTCTCGACATGCTGAAGGGTGGGGTGCGAAAATGGACGATTCAATTCCCCCTAGCACAGAGCCGGAAGCAGCCACCACACCGGCGACGAGTTCGTCGGATTCGTTCTTTGTCGTCGGAATTGGTGCATCTGCCGGCGGGTTGGAGGCTCTCGAACAGCTTTTCGAGAAGATGCCGGAAAATTCTCCATTCTGCTTTGTCGTCGTGCAGCATCTGTCGCCCGACTTCAAAAGCATGATGGATGAGCTGCTGGCCCGCCGGACGAAGATTCCCATTGTCCATGTGGAAAACGGTATTGAGATTCGTCCCAACGCCATTTTCCTAATGCCGTCGCGGAAGGAAATGATTTTGTCCGGCGGCCGACTGCTGCTGACCGACAAGGATCCGGCCCAGGGTTTTGCGCTGCCGATTGACTGCTTTCTGCGCTCCCTGGCTCAGGATGCTGGCAGCCGTTCCATTGGCATCATTTTGTCCGGAACTGGCAGCGACGGCTCGCGCGGCATTCGCAACATTCACGATGCCGGTGGCCTGGTGATCGCGCAGAACGAAGAGTCTGCCAAATTTGACGGCATGCCCCGCAGCGCGCGGGAAACGGGCTTGGTGGACCTGGTGCTGCCGGCGGCCGAAATGCCGGATGCGATTCTGGAACTGGTGCGCTTCCGCCGGTCTCCCGATTCACCCGGCAACAACGGCGAGCCGATCGTTCCCGAGGTGGGCCTGCAGTCCATCTTTCGGATGCTGCGGGCTGAGTACGGCATCGACTTCAGCCAGTACAAACCCAGCACCGTGACCCGCCGGGTCGAGCGGCGGCTGCTGCTGAACCAGTCTCCCAGTGTGGAGCAGTATGTCGAACGGCTCTCCGAAAACAGCAATGAACTGAACCTGCTCTACAAAGACCTGATGATCGGGGTGACGCAGTTTTTCCGTGACAGTGAGGCCTTCCACCGGCTCGCGGTTGATGAACTGCCGCGGCTGCTGTCGGGGATCAAGGACGACCAGGAATTTCGCGTCTGGGTGGCAGGCTGTGCCACGGGTGAGGAGGCGTATTCGCTCGCGATCCTGATTCACGAGCAGTTGACGATGCTGCGGCGCGCGCCGACAGTGCGGATCTTTGCGACAGATGCGCACCGCACATCCTTGGACTTTGCCGGTATCGGGATCTATCCGGCCGAGGCTCTCACGGCTGTGGGGCCGCAGCGGAGGGAGCAGTATTTCGTACAGCGCGGCGATTCGTACCAGGTGGTGCCGCATCTGCGAAAAATGATCGTTTTCGCCCCGCATGACCTGCTGAAGGATGCTCCGTTCACACGGCTCGATCTGATCACCTGCCGCAACCTGCTGATCTATCTGCAGCCGGCTGCGCAAAAAAAGGTGTTGTCGCTGTTTCACTTCGGACTCAAGGCCGGCGGCGTGCTGTTCATGGGACCCAGTGAGACTCCAGGCGACCTGTCCGACGAATTTGAGCCGGTGGACAACCACTGGAAGCTGTACCGCAAGCGGCGGGATGTGCGGCTGCGTCCCGACTTCCGCCTGATGCTGCCCGCCGGGGTGCCGGCGGTTCCCCGCATCAATTCCCACTACACAGCGAGCGCCGCGGCCTCGGACCGGCTGCAGCAGGCTGTGTACGACCGGCTGCTCGAAGAGCACATGCCGCCCAGCTTCCTGATCAACGACCGCAAGGAACTGGTCCATAGCTTTGGAGGGGCGGGCAAATATCTCAAGATGCGCGACGGCCGGGCCACGACGCAATTTCTGGAAATGGTCGACAGCGAACTCAAGATGGTTCTGCAGGGGGCGCTGGCGCGGGCCGAAAAGCAGATGATCCCCGTCGTGTTCACCGGCATTCGGGTTGCGGCCGAAGGCGGCCACGAGTCCATGACCCGGCTCACGGTCAAGCCCATTCACGACCGCCTGTGTGGGCTCACCAGCTATTTGATCATCTTGGAAGACATGGAGCAGCCGCTTCCCTCACGCGACGAAACGGCGATTGATCTGGGGGTGGCCTCCCGGGAGCAGATTGTGGCTCTCGAACAGCAACTCGGCCACACCCGGGAAAACCTGCAGGCGATGATCGAAGAGCAGGAGAGCAGCAACGAGGAGTTGCAGGCCACCAATGAGGAACTGGTCGCCTCCAACGAAGAGCTGCAAAGCACCAACGAAGAGCTGCATTCGGTCAATGAAGAACTCTACACCGTCAACGCCGAATACCAGCACAAGATCGAAGAGCTGACCCAGGTCACGTCCGACCTGGAGAACCTGCTGCTGGCGACCGATGTGGGGATCCTGTTTCTGGACGGTCAATTGTGCATTCGCCGGTTCACACCCCGCGTGGCCAAACTGTTCAACCTGCTTCCGCAGGATGTGGGCCGGTCGATCACCGGTTTCACGAATCTGCTGGACGAACCATTGATCGACGCCCTGAAGCAGGTGTTGAAGACCGGCAGCCCCATTGAAAAGGAAATTCGCGACCGCGAGGGAAACTGCTACTTCCTGCGGATTCTCTCGTATCAAATCAGCGCCACCGCGCTCGACGGCGTGGTCCTGTCCCTGATCGACATCTCGCTGCTCAAGCAGGCGGAGGCCCGGCTGCGGCACCTGTCGGCCATCGTGGAAAGCTCCGCCGATGCGATCGTCGGCAAGGATCTGGAGGGCAACATCGTTAGCTGGAACCGCAGTGCCGAAGAGATGTACGGCTATGCGGCGGAGGAGGCCGTCGGACGCAATGTGCGGATGTTGTTCCCGGCTGATGCACGGGAAGTCTGCGAGGAAGTTTTGAAGTTGATTCGCGCGGCTGAGATCTGCACGCACGAATACCAGCGACGGCGTAAGGACGGCACATTGATCGATGTGCTGCACACCCTTTCCCCGATACGAGACGATGCCGGGCAGGTGGTGGGGGCTTCGGGCATCTCGCGGGACATCACCGCCCGCAAACAGGCGGAGCGGGAAATTCAGCAGGCGGTGCGCAACCGCGACCACTTTCTCGCCATGCTGTCGCATGAACTGCGCAACCCGCTGGGGGCGATTCTCAATGCCTCGCAACTCCTGGAGTACGCGAGGCTGACCGGCGAGCCACTGGCCGCCAGCCAGGTGGTCGGGCGGCAGGCCGAACAGATGCGGCTGCTGCTCGACGATCTGCTGGATGTGGCCCGCGTCACGCAGAACAAGATCATTCTTCGTCGCGAGAACTGCCGCCTTGCCGATGTGCTGGCAGCCGGCATGGAGGCCGTCAAGCCGATCGTCGACGCGCGTCGGCAACAGGTGGAGGTGACCGGTCTGGAGTCCGCCATCTGCGTTAATGGCGACCCGGCGCGGCTGCAGCAGGTGGTGGTGAATCTGCTCAAGAATGCGTCCAAATATTCCGCTCAGCAGGCAAAAATCGCCGTGGCCTTGAAGGCGGAGAATGGTGAGGTGGTGCTGAGTGTCCGGGACTGGGGCGTGGGGATCGCGCCAGAGATGTTGGGCCGCGTCTTCGAGCTGTTTGTGCAGTCCAACGAAACGCTGGATCGCTCGGACGGCGGAATGGGAGTCGGACTGACGCTGGTGAAGTCGATCGTGGAACTGCATGGGGGCACCATCTCGGCGGCGAGTGATGGAGTGAATGTTGGCAGCGAATTCACGGTCCGCTTGCCGGCCACGGCAGACGCTTCGCCGACGGCGGACTCCACCCTCAATGCCGACTCGGCGAACGACCCCAAACGTTCCCAGCCGGTTCCGCAACTGAGGATTGTGGTCGTCGAGGATAATGCGGACAGTCGGATGACGCTGCAGGCCCTGCTGCAACTGGATGGGCATGAAGTCAGCGTGGCTCCCGATGGACTCCAGGGGGTGCAGCTCATTTCCGAGGTTCGTCCCGATGTCGCGCTGGTCGACATCGGCCTGCCGGGACTGGATGGTTTTGAAGTCGCCCGGCGCGTGCGCGCCGACCTGTCCGGCCCGACACCAATGCTCGTGGCTCTCACCGGCTATGGCTTCCCTGCCGACCGTGAGAGAGTTTTGGCCGCCGGTTTCGACAACCATCTCGTGAAACCGTTGCGACGTGAGAAGCTCGTGTCTCTGCTGCGGGGGATCAGCCCAAGCGGTGCGGAACGCTCCGAGCCGTAGTCTCGAAGTCGTGAGGACATTCGTCTTCACCCACAGTTACCGACCATCATTAGTCACAATGGGCATCGAGCGAAAAGCGATCGCCGCGTCAAGTTGGCCTTGAAATCGTAAGATTCGCCATTACACTTCGGACACACCGTTGAATCTGGGGCACACACGGACGTGTCCGTCGAGCAAGACGCTCCCCCGGATGTTGCAGCCACCGACCTCGTGTTGCTGGCTGCGCGTCCGTCCATTCCAGGGAAGGGATTAAGTCATGCTCGTATTGTCACGTCGTCCCGGACAGAAGGTTGTATTTCCTGGCCTCGGGATCGAGATCGAAGTTCTCCGCTCACGCGGAGCAGTCACCCGGTTGGGAATCGAAGCCCCCGAAGATGTGGTGGTCCTCCGTGAAGAGATCATGGACCGCTCGCCGCGTGAAGCGGCACAGCCGGCTGGGATGTCCGCCGCCGAGCGTGAGCAGCGCCATGCGTTGAATAACCAACTCAACCAGATGATGCTCAAGCTGGAGCTTCTGAAGGGGCAGTTGGAACAGGGGCAGGCTGCCGACTCGGAACACCGTCTGGATGAGGTGCTGGCGGAACTCTCCAAACTGGAGCAATCCACGGCCGACGCGCCGGTGGTGAAAAACACCTCGCCCAAAGTGCTGATTGTCGAAGACGAAGCCAACGAGCGGGAACTGCTCGCCTCGTGCCTGCGGCTGCGGGGGCTCGACGTGGCCACGGCTGGCAACGGCCGGGAAGCGTTTGATTACCTGCACGACCACGAGCTGCCGGACCTGATTCTGCTGGACATGCGGATGCCCGATGTCGACGGCCCCACCTTCCTGAAGTCCGTCCGCGACAGTGTGCGGCTGCATGATTTGCGGGTCTTCGCCGTCAGTGGCTCATCGCGGAACGAATTCGCCGGGAATCCGCTGCCGCTCGACGGCTGGATTTCCAAGCCCGTCCGCATTGATGCCCTGCTGCAGGCGGTGCGGGTGGAAACACCGTCGGTGGCTGCCACGGCCTGAGGTCTTGAGAATCTCAAATTTCCGATCCGAAATTTCACAGTCTGCAGGCTGATGCCCCCTCGTTACCCGGTGGGCAGCACCTTCGGATCACGCTTGGTGAACGGTCAATGTGCAGCCACATCGAACTGTCAACTGAGCTTCAATGGCGCAAACGTAACTGTTGCCCGAAGTGGGAATACTGCGAAAACGCATTTTTCTGTGAAATTTGAAATCTGAAATTTGAAATTCCGTGAAACAGAGACGGCCGATTTTTGACGGAGAACTCACATTTGACGATTCCGACAAAAGTTGATTTCAAATTTCAAATTTCACAGTCTGTGCGACCACATCGAACACTCGGCCACGCCTTCGCAGCGAAGTACGTAACTCTCGTCCTGTCCATGGCTCACAACAGCCGCAGAGCCGCACCGGTGAAACTGTTCTGACAGCGGGCGATCTCAGCGGGAGGGCCGGCGGCGACGAGTGAGCCACCGCCGCGCCCGCCTTCGGGACCGAGGTCGAGAATCCAGTCCGCCTGCGCGATCGTTTGCAGGTCGTGTTCAATGACAATCACGCTGTGGCCTTCGTCCACCAGCCGTTGCAGGATCGCCAGCAGGCGGTCCACGTCGGCGGGGTGCAGCCCGGTTGTCGGTTCGTCGAGGACATAGATTGTTGAGAGCGGGCCAGCCGTCGGCGCGAACAAGTCCCCCGCGGTCCGCGCACGGTTCAGCTCGACGGCCAGTTTGATCCGTTGGGATTCGCCGCCGGACAGTGTCAGCGCCGACTGGCCCAACTGCAGATAGCCCAGCCCGACATCGACCAACCCCTGCAGCCGCCGGTGAATCTCGGCAAAGCTGGCGAAGAACTCAGCGGCGGCATCGATCCGCAGATCCAGCAGGTCGGCCACCGAAAGACCGCGGAAGGCCACACGCAGTGTCTGTCGGTTGAACCGGCGTCCCTGGCAGGCAGAGCAGACGACTTCGAGGTCGGGCAGGTAGTGCATGGCCAGGCGGCGCGTGCCACTGCCGCGACAAGTTTCGCACCGTCCCCCGGCGGCATTGAAGCTGAATCGGCTGGCACCAAACCCCCGCAGCTTCGCCTCTTTGGTGCGGGCGAACAGTTTTCGAATGAGATCCCACACACCGGACACCGTTGCCGGGTTGGAGCGGCCGGACCGGCCCAGCGGTGACTGATCGACCTGCACCAGCCGCGCCAGGCTTTGAGCGCCCTCGAGTGTGGCGCCGCCAATGTCCACAAGCGGTGCTGGAATGACCGGCTTGCCTCCCCAGGCTTCGGTGGGCAGTTGCTGCCGGAGCAGAGGAACGAGCGTCTCCATGATCAGCGACGATTTTCCCGAGCCACTGACTCCGGTGACGCACACGAACCGGCCAAGCGGAATTTCGACGGTTAACTCTCTTAAGTTATGCCTGGAAGTGTTTCGCAACGTGAGCACGCGGGCCGGGTCGGGCGAGCGCACTGGCGTCAGGCGTTTCCGGGCGGGATGCGCCGCACCGGGCAAATAGCGGCCGGTCAGCGATGTCGGATGTCGGGCCACTTCCGCCGGCGTGCCATGGGCGACAAGCTGCCCACCCTCGCGGCCAGCTCCTGGACCCAAGTCCAGCAGGTCATCGGCAGCCGCCATCACAGCCGGGTCATGTTCGACAACCATGACGCTGTTGCCGGCATCGCGCAGGTGACGCAGGGCGTCGAGAAGCTGGGCGGTGTCACGGGGGTGCAGTCCGGTGGTCGGCTCGTCGAGAACGTACATCACCCCCAATAGTCCCGCACCGAGCCCCCGTGCCAGCCGGGCGCGCTGGAGTTCTCCGCCAGAGAGGGTGATCACCGCCCTATCGAGCGCGAGGTAATGCAGGCCCACCCGTTGCAGGAATTCGAGCCGCCGTGTGATCTCGGGCAGGAGTTTTTGAGCCACCAGCCGGGGTGGTGCGTCGGGCTTGAATTTTTGTTCGACTTCGACCGCGAGCCTCAAGGCGACAGCGTGCGCGTCCGTGACGGCGGTCGCCGTCCACTCCGGCAGGGTGACTCCCATCAGTTTGACGTGCCGTGGCAGAGCCGCGAGTCGAGTTCCTGAACAGGCGGGGCAGGGATGCTCCAGCGGCGCGGCCTTGTCTGGATTGTCTGCCGGCGGCGTTTTCGCCTTTGCTTTTTTGGCCACCTTTTTCCGTGGGGCCGGCGCTGCTGGTCCGGTCACCGTCCCCAGACCCTGGCATTCGGGGCAGGCACCGTGGGGCGAATTGAAACTGAAGGACCGGGGCTCAAGGTCCGGAAAGCTCAGCTCGCAACGGGCGCAGGCGAAACGGGTGCTGAACAGTTCATCCACCCATTCGTTCGAGGAATTTTGCCGTACCACAATGCAACAGCCGCTTCCCACCCGCAGGGCGAGTTCCACCGACTCAACCAGCCGTGGCCGCAGGCTGTCTTTCACCACGAGCCGGTCGACGACCGCTTCGATGGTGTGTGACTGTGTCTTCTTCAAGTCGGGTGGGGTGGCGGCGTCGACGATCTCCCCGTCGACCCGCGCCCGCACCATGCCGTCACGGACGATCTTCTCGAACACTTCGCGGTGCGTTCCCTTGCGGCCGCGGATGAGCGGAGCCAAGAGCATCACCTTCGCGCCGGTCTCCAGCGACAGGACAGAATTGAGAATGGCCTCGACGGGCTGGGACGAAATTTCTGAGCCACACTGTGGGCAATAGGGTGTACCGGCGCGGGCGTAGAGCACACGCAGAAAGTCGTGAATCTCCGTCAGTGTCGCGAGCGTGCTGCGCGGCGAAACGAACCCGCGCCGCTGCTCGACGGCGATCGCGGGCGGCAACCCTTCGATTTCGTCGACATCCGGACGCGACAGTTGATCGAGCCACTGCCGCGACTGGGCGGACAGGCTTTCCAGGTATCTCCGCTGCCCTTCGGCATAGAGGGTGTCGAACGCGAGGGAACTTTTGCCGCTGCCGCTCACCCCCGTGAAGACCACCAGCCGGTCGCGGGGCAAGTCGACGCTGAGGTTTTGCAGATTGTGCGTGCGGGCACCGCGCACGCGGATGGCAGGGCCGGCAGAGAGAGTGTTCAATTCGGACACGCGCGTCTCAACCACAAATGCAGAATGTCCCAGAACGATGGATGGCTGCCAGCCCACAGGTTATTGATCGCACCGTGGAATGACCACAAGCTGCTGAAAGGTGATGCAGTCTCCGACACGGCCAGCCGAGCGCGGCGAAAGTGGCTTGCGCAATTTCATGCAGCCGAAAGATACAGCCTGCACCATTCCGCCACGAAGTGTGAGCCCCATGGGAATGTACCGGCTGACTTGATGTTTACACAAAACACTACCAATAAACAACTTAAGAAAAAAGTGAACTGGCGAGCGTTACGGCACGCCACGTGCAACCAATGTTCCCATGCCACGGGACAAGCGTTGGCCCGCTCTTGACTCGTGTGCATTGAACGCGTTCTGGGTGTTCGCATCCAGAACGCGTTCTGTCTTTTGGCCCGTGGCTCTTCGCCCCCATCAACGGGGCCGAGTGCTGCGTCTTGCCACTGCGCGGAACACCGCCAACCGGCAATAACGGGAAAATGGAGTCGCCATTACGCTTATTGCTGGTAATAAGAGTAATGGAGTGCCTATTTCACGCTCTCCCAAAGGAACGCACGGCGGAGGGTGACCGGAACGTCGGCCTCGGTTGACCGTACCAGTTCCGAAACCTCCGGCCGTTCGGCGAAGCGCGGCAAACTCTGCGGACTGATCGCGAATTGCCGGGGGAAATCCCTGTATCGGTTTCAAGGAGCGTGTTCGGGCCGGAACGCGTGAACCTGTTTGGCGTGCCTTGTCGATTCTCCCTGAGGATTGCAGCGCGACACAGCACGGACTGGCGCGGGATCGGCGCAGACCGACACATCAGCCAGACACTGTCCGAAAATAAGGATCAATGATCCATGCCATCGGCAGCCACCCCCACGAAGACTTCGTCCTCCCGATTTGCGACCGCCGTCCTGGCCTCCGTGGCTCTGGTCGCAGGCTATGGCGTCACCCGAGTCATTGACTCCGTGCAGTACGAACGGTTGGAAGGCAGCATCGCGGCGCGGCGGACCACCGTAGTTTCCGGCCGGCTGGCAACCATCACGAAAATCCTGGTCACCGAGGGCAGCGCTGTCACTCTGGGGCAGCCACTGGTGGAGCTGCATGACCATGGACTGGCGGCCCGGGTCGAAATTGCCGAACGGCAGCTCTATCGGCTCCAGGTCGAGCTGGCCGCCACCGAGGCCCGCAAGGCAATCGAACTCACGGCCCAGGAACGGGTCCTCAACACGGAACTGTTTGACGCCGAGCTGAAACTGACAGAATTTCAACAGCAAAAATTCAACAGCCAGGTGGAAAACGTGGCTTGGCAGCAGTTGGCCAAAAACCCCGCAACGACCCTTGAAGAGGCGTTCCGAACCGACAACGCCGAACCGTTGATCCTGCCCTCGCTCGTCGCTGAAAACGTTCGCCAGGAAGAGCTTCGCGTCCGGGCCGTGCTGCGGCAGGGAGCCGCGCAAAATGCCCAGGAAGTCTTGTCCGTTCGCATTGAACTTTGTGAGCAGCGGCGGCGGAAGGTCCAGCAGGAACTGATGGAACTGCCGAACCGGCTGGAAAAATCGCTCGGAATTGAAGCGCTGAAGGCGCAGTTGGCTGAGGCCCAGACCTGTCTCGAAACGCTTAAACAACAGCCACAGGACTTCACGCTGACCGCCACCGAGTCTGGCCGGGTGGCGAGCATCCGCCGGAACGTGGGCGACAGCGTGCGGACAGAGGATCCGATCATCCAGACGGTGGATGAAACCCGCCCGCTGGTCCAGCTTCCCTTGGTCTCGCGAAACCTGCCCGACTTCGCCAAAGGCGTGGACCTCGAAGTCCGCTTCCCCGACGGCAGCCTCCGCAAGGCCCGCGTGGGCGAAATCGCCCTGGTGGCCAGCGCCACCGGGACATTGACCGTCCCCGTGGAACCCGCCGGCGCGGTGTGGCCACGGATGCCGGATGGAGCGACCGTCGAGGTGCGGCGGCGACGTTGAGAAGGGCTTTCGATTGAGATGTACGGGGATACACGCGAGCGGATTGCATTTCGTGTAGGTATAATATTTGGAGTTGCTCAGGGGTTTGTTGTGCAAACACGGTTTCATGGGACCGGACTCAATG
Organism: Planctomycetaceae bacterium; assembly: GCA_021732845.1. GTDB lineage: Bacteria > Planctomycetota > Planctomycetia > Planctomycetales > Planctomycetaceae > JAKFUF01. Next base: position 110,599 of record JAKFUF010000022.1, read on the forward strand.
ACGCAGTCGCGATGGCGACATCCCCGGGAACGATCAATGTCCTCCTTGGTGCTGGTGAATTTGGAAGAGGGTTTTACACCCAACATTCCCAACGCCGCGCGCTGCAATGGGCAATTCGGGTGAAGGTGAAGTTAAATGGTTCGCCGTGTGTATTGCGGCTTGATATCGACGATGCAGCATATGCTCGCCTTACAGTTCTGGCATTGGATGTCAGGCTGGGACTCAACCTCACGGAGATTCTGGGGCACTGGGGTGTCAAGGCGACATTCATGACCGGCTGCTGCGATTTGATCGAAGGACCAATTGGTGGTGATATAAGCAGAATTCAGCAAAAATTTGAGTCTGATGATGCGCAGGTCGTGCTGAATGGCAATGACACTCAACGCACGGTGAATTGATGTACAAGGTTCATTTTCTCACTGCGGTCGAAAAAAATGGTTCGCAGGGCTGGATAGCGCCAGTCGAACTCGGGGTGGACCAACCGCAAGATGGCAGACTGGTAATCCCAGTGCCTGTCGCCCACTCAGGATTGTTTGAGAGCTATTGCCTGGAATATGCCATCCATCAAGGTATTGGCCAGTTCACGGCGCGCTCTGTCGCAATGGACCGCCAAAAAGACAATTCTTTGAAGGTAACCATTGAGGGACAAGACGTCGTTTTCGTTCAACGTCGCATTGACGGACAGCCACTGGAACTACCCTACGTCGGGCAGCTTACTCATGGGGATTTTGCAAAGCTGCTTTGCGAGATCGAACCATCCGACCCCACGATCCTGGATGACCTCTATGATAAGTCTCAGGTGATTGTCGCTGGGTGTGACCCCGAGATCGAGTATCAGGGGCTTGGCCAACTCCTGGCAATTCAAGGCCACCAGCGCATTTCCTAAAGCTGACGTCAAAACCATGCTGGCGACGAAAGTCCTGCGTCTGATTCCCGATCTCTGCCGCGAGTTCTCGCGGCTGACGGGGTGGCGTTTGGAGTTCACGCTGGCGGAGCATCCGCTTCCGGACGAGGACGCGCTGAATGATGAGTCAGGGTATTGCTGGCACGCGCTGATCGACGATGGTCAGCGACCGGCGGGCATTCTGCGCATGGCGGCGGGAGATGAGCCGCTCAGCACCTATGCGGCCGCGACCAGCATGGCAACGGTGCTGGCGGAATTGCTCAAGTCGCTGGTGGCCGAGCGCCGCCATGTGGAGTCCCGCGACGACGACGTGTCGACGCTGGTGAACCTGGGGATGGCCGGGCCGGTGCGGGAGAACCTGGCGTTCCTGCTCAATCAACTGCTGCGGGGTGCCGTGCAGCTCACCGCGTCATTTTCCGCGGCGTTCTTCCTGCTGGATTCCACGACGAGCCTGCTGCGGCTGCGTGCCGTGCATCAGGTGGCCGCGGACGAGATGCCGCAGCCGATGCGGAGCATCGTGGCCAGCCACATCGACCTGCGGGCTCTCACCGAGGGGGCGCAGGTCATGACGGCCGAGCAGCCGGAGGTCCACATGCTGCCGCCGGGAATCCGGTCGGCGATGTGCGTGGCGGTGGAATCGGAGACGATGCCGATCGGCACCCTGTGGGTGTACGACCGCCGGGAGCGTACCTACGAAGACCGCGACCGGCATGTTCTGCAGTCGATCGCCGCGCAGCTCGCTGGAGTGCTGGAGCGCGTGGCTCTCCTGCGGGGCAGCGAGAGCCACGACCGGATCGCCCGTGACCTGGAAGCGGCCAGCCGCGTCCATTCGGTGGCTCCGTTCGACTTGCCGGCGGACGACCGCTATGAACTCGCCTCGCGCTGTGCCAGTTGTTACGAACTGGGCGGCGACCTGTGCGAGATCATCCCCTTGCCTGCGGGCCGCGTGGCCATCGCGGTGGGCGATGCCACCGGCAACAGCATTCCGGCGTCGCTCATCATGTCGGCGGCCAGAGGGGCGCTGCATGCCGACCCTGGTGATCACACCCAGGTCGTGCAGACGATGCTGAGGCTCAACCGGGCGCTGGTGGCGGTGATCGACTCGCATCAGTTCATGAGCCTGTGCTACGGCGTATTCGATCCCGAGACCCGGCAGTTCACGTATTCAAACGCCGGCCACCCCATTCCGCTGCTCGTTCGTGAACACGCCATCCTGCCGCTCAAGTCGCATGGCCTGCTGTTGGGGGTCTTGCCGGATGCCACGTATGGCTCTGCCACGGTGAATTTGCAGCCGGGTGATGTGCTGGTGCTGTACAGCGACGGGATGAGCGAAGCCCGCAGTCACACGGACGAAATGTTCCGTGCCGAAGGGATCGGCGACGCCGTGCTGCATGGCATTGAACGCTCCGCCGCGGCGATGCTCGAAAACGTCTGGCACCGGGTCGACTCGCACATGGCTGGCGGCGACCCCGGCGACGACCGGACGCTGGTGATCTTGCGCGTGTTGTAATCCATCAGAAAGAACAAATCAGCCGGAACGCGTTAGTGTCCGGTTGGTGGTCTCTGGTGAGCAACCCGGGGCTTTCCGTCAATTTCCGCTGCGACCAATTCGTTGTGATTCGTGTCATTCGCCGGATTCGTGAAGATTCGTGGTTCCCCTTCTCGTGATCTGGAACCGACCCTCGGTGTATGGCGCAGTTTTAAGAGTCTTGCTCCTGGCATAGCTCCCACGGGTTCTCCGGCCAGGCATGTTTGGGATATCGCCGCCGCAGGTCTTTGCGGACTTGTGGATACGTGTTGATCCAAAAACTCTTCAAATCGTCGGTGACCTGCTGAGGACGCATGTTCGGAGCGAGCAGGTGCAGCAGGACGGGGACTTTGCCGCCAGCGATTCGCGGTGTCTCGGCCAGTCCGAACAGGTCTTGAATGCGGGCCGCCAGCACGGGAGGACGGCCCACTTCGTAACGCAGGGCGATCCGTTTGCCGCTGGGTGTTGGCCACCGCTCGGGGGCTTCGCGGTCCAGCGTTTGGAGCTGCGGCCAAGTCAAAAGTCCGCGCAGGAAGCCAGACCAGTCTGCCCGCCGGAGGTCCGCGAAGGTGCGGCACTTGGCACACAGCGACGGGAGTTCGCGGGCGAGGTGTGCGTCGTCCAGCGGCGGCAGGTCGAGGTCGGGACGCCACCCGCGCAGGCAGCGCACGCGAGCCAGGAAGTTCAGGACATCGTCGTCCTTGGGCAGCACCTGTTCCAGTTGTCGCCCTGCCGCGTCCGCCAGCACCAGAGCGACTTGGTCGCCGTCCGGGAGCTTGATGGCCACGTCGGCAATGGTGAGTCCAAGCCACGTCGTTCGGCGAGTCGCGGTGACGCGCTCCTGCTGCGTGTCGAACCCGAAGGCCTCGACGGTTTCCAGGCCCTCCGACGGCAGCCACTCACGCTGCACGGCGGACGCCTGCCGAACCAGGGCTTCGATGCCGCCAGCATCGGCACCCACGCACACGAACAGTTCGGCTTCGAGCACCGCACTTTCGACGGCGAGCCGAACGCCCCGGCCCCCGACCATCACCGCCCGTCCCTGGCCCGGTTCGCGCCGCCGCGCCAGCCTGTCGGGAAACGCGGCCAGCAGAGCCCGCTGCAGCCCTTCATCCTCGTGCGCCACCGGCTCTGCCGGCGGAAGCTTTAGAGAGCGAAATAAACGCTTCAAGTCGTCCCGAACGCGCAGGATGCCCTTGGCCGCCCCTGGATTGAGTCGGCCGCTGGCAGACTCCAGCACGCCGCTGCGCTCAAAATCCTCCAGGGCGACAACCCGGTCGACGACATCCGATTCCGACGCGTGGGTCGTCGGCCGCCGCGGTCCTGCTCCGCCGCGCACGAAGGGATCCCGTTCCGACAGCAGCGCCGCCGCCAGAGCCACGCGGTCACGAACACCATGGGTTGCACCGGCCAGCAGCAGGCAGCCCAGCCGCGGGGCGAGGGGAAACGTCGACACCGCTTTGCCACGTTCGGTCAGCGCGCCATGCTTCACCAGGCCCAATTGCTTCAGCAGCAGCTCCGCCTGATCGAGGGCCGCCGCTGGCGGCGTCTCGTACCATGGAAAGTCGCGCGGATTCTCGCCCCATTGGCAGAGCTGCAGCACCGCGCTGGCCAGATCAATGCGACGTACCTCGGGCTCGGTTTGTTCCGGCAGCGCACGCTGGTCGCGCTCACCCCACAGACGCAGGCAGACACCGGGCTGCGTCCGGCCTGCCCGGCCGGCCCGCTGGTCGGCCGAAGCCTGCGAGATCTTCTCCAGCGACAGGCGGTCCAACCCCAGCCCAGGTTCGAACCGCAATAGCCGCACGAGGCCGGTGTCGACAACGCCCGTCACCCCCTCCACGGTCACTGATGTTTCCGCCACGTTGGTCGAGACAATGACCCGGCGGCGCGTGCCCTGGGAGAGGACCGCATCCTGCTGCTCTGGCATCAGGTCCCCATATAGCGGCAGCACGGTCAGGTTTTGCTCGCGGGCCAGCGGCTCCAAGCGGACCAGAGTCTGGCGGATCTCGCCCACCCCCGGCATGAAGACGAGCAGATCGCCGGGTGTCTGCGTCAACAGTCTGGCCACACCCTGCAGCGCCAAATCGGCCAGTGGCTCACGGCCGAGCCCCGGCAGATACTCGATCTCAACCGGATGCGAACGGGCTCCGGCCACGATGACCGGACAGTTCCCGAGAAAGGCCGGCAGCGCGCGTGTTTCCGGCAGGCCGCCTTCACTGCTTGTGTCTTTTTGCACGAGCCCCAGCGTGGCCGACATGACCACAATCCGCATTTCGGGCCGCACCGTCTGTTGAATGCGCCGCACCATCCCCAGCGCCAAGTCGACGTTCAGGCCCCGCTCATGAAACTCATCGAAGACCACCGCGCCCACCGACTCCAGAAACGGATCGGTCTGCAGCATGCGCAGCAGGATGCCATCGGTGACGATTCGCAGCCGGGTTTTCAGTCCCGCCCGGTCATCGAACCGCACCTGATAGCCCACCTCTTCGCCCAGCACCACATTCCGTTCGTGGGCAATCCGCCGGGCCGCCGCCCGCGCCGCCACCCGGCGTGGCTCAAGCATCACCACCTGCCCCGGGCCAAGCCCGGCATCCAGCACCGCCCCCGGCACACGCGTCGTCTTGCCCGTGCCCGTCGGTGCCTGCAGCACCACGCAGGAGTTTTCGCGCAAGGCGGCGATCAACTGCGGCAGGACATCATCAATCGGCAGCGGCTGCATCCGTGAACTCATCCTGCGTGGCACCAGGCGCGGAGTGAAAACGACTTGCACGACGTCGGGACACTGAGAGGGAAACCGGTGCCACGCATGATCCCTGCCTGAGTGAACTGATACAGACTTGGAAAATTAACCACGAATCAAACGAATAACACGAATAAAAGACATTGCCCCAGCGAGCGATTTGGGCGCGCATCCTGATTCGTGTTATTCGTCTGATTCGTGGTTCCTCTTTTTCTTTCCAATGGATCAGCGAAACTCGGCCTCACTCCGGCTGGTTGAAAATCGTGGTGATTCTTCCGCCCATCCTTGGTCGAATCCGAAATCTTCCCATAAAATAGACGCCCATGCCGACCACCCGCTACCCTGTGCTGATCTGGCGCGACTTTGCCGGGCAATTTACCGCCAGCCTCGTCGAGCATTCGGTGGCCGCCGTGGGCCGCTCGCGGTCGCTCGCACTGGAGTCCCTGCGGGACTACCTCACGTGGATCAACGAGCGCGAGCCACTGCCGCCCTCCGATCTGTTTGAGCCACAGCTCAGCACGTTCAAGGTGGCGGTGCGGCCGGAGTACACCTTTAAGGAGCGAATTTTTCCGTGCGATCAGACGCTCTCCTTGCGGGTGCATTGTGTGCATGGGAAGCAGGTGTCGGGCCTGTACGTGGCGGGTGTCCCACGGCTCGACATCCGCTGCTACTACTACGAAAAGGCGACCATGCAGGAGCAGGTGAGCTGGCATGTCCAGCAGCGCCTGCGGGAACTGACGCCTGCCGAGTTGGCGCGGCAGCTTCCCCCGGCGGAGGTGCTGCTGGACGACATCGTCATCCGTTTGTCCGACAAGCTCCGCGAACGCCCCGACGAGCAGCGGCTGCCGGTGCTGTCTTCGATCGCGCAGCCACTGGGTCACAAGGCCGTCCGCAAACTCTACGGCCGTGCCTGGGAACGGGAGCGCGACGTCGAGAACCTGGTCCAGACCATTCGGCAGGGGCAGGCGAATCTGTTGCTGGTGGGAGACGGTGGCAGCGGCAAATCCACGGTGCTGTGCGAAGCGGCACTGGCACTGGAGCGCGAATGGAACAAGAAGCGCAAGAAAGAGGATCCAGAACTCGCGCCGTTGGGCTCCAAGAGTCCGCATCGCTTCTGGCAGACGAGCGCCGGGCGGATCATTGCCGGGATGAAATACCTTGGCCAGTGGGAGGAACGCTGCGAACAGTTGATCGCTGAACTGAGCGGGATCGAGGGGATCTTATGTGTCGAAAACCTTCTCGATCTGGTGCGGACCGGTGGCTCAGAACCGTCGGCGAGCATCGCCGCGTTTTTGATGGCTTACGTCCAGCGGGGCGAGCTGCGGCTCATCGCCGAGGCAACACCCACGGAACTGGATGCCTGCCGCCGCCTGCTGCCGGGCTTCGCGGACATCCTGCAACCGGTCGTATTGCCACCGTTTGAACGCCCGGCCGCCCTGCGGGTGCTGGAACGGATGGCGACGGTCAGCCAGCAGAATCACGGAGCGGGCTGCGAGCCTGGCGTGCCCGATCTCGTGGACCGGCTGCACCGGCGATTCCAGCCGTATCAGGCCTTTCCCGGCAAGGTCGCACTGTTCTTTCAGGAGTTGCTGGACCGGCCAAAGCGAGCCACGGGTCAGCCGAATCTGGTTTCGGTCACGGATGCCATGCGGCTGTTCATTGAACGGACGGGGTTGCCGGACCGCTTCCTGCGGGATGAAATCCTGCTCGATCGCGAAACGGTTCTGGGCGAATTTCAGCGGCAGATCATTGGACAGCCGGAGGCGTGCGGCGCAGCCACGGATCTGGTGCTGACGTTCAAGGCGGGGCTCAACGACCCCAACCGCCCGGTGGGCGTGCTGCTGTTTTGCGGACCCACTGGCGTGGGCAAAACGGAACTGGCGAAGGCGATTTCCAAATCCTTCTTCGGCGAGGGCGGCACCGACCCCGGCCACGACAAGCGCGAGGCCGACCGGCTGATTCGCCTGGACATGAGCGAATACTCCGGCTGGGGCGCTGTGGAACGGCTGCTGGGCAACCCCTTTGGCGAACCCAGTCCCTTCATTCAAAAAGTGCGGTCGCAGCCGTTCGTGGTGGTGTTGTTTGACGAGATCGAGAAGGCCGCACCCGAAGTGTTTGATGTCCTGCTGGGTGTGCTGGATGAGGGGCGGCTGACCGACCGTTTCGGCCGGACGACGAACTTCCGCAGTGCGATCCTGATTTTGACCTCCAACATCGGCAGTCAGCGGCAGTCGGTGGTCGGATTCGAGCCTGGTCAACGGCGGAATCTCGACACTGCGGTGCAGGGCTTCTTCCGCCCGGAATTCTACAACCGCCTGGATGCCGTGGTGACCTTTTCCCCACTCGACCGCGCGGCCCTGCGGGCAATCACGGCCAAGGAGCTGGAGGAAATCAACCTTCGCGAAGGCCTGATGAAACAGGGCCTGAAACTCACCTGGACCGCCGCCGCCCTCGACCACCTGGCCCATACCGGCAGCGACATCGCCTACGGTGCCCGCCCGCTGCAACGCACCTTGGAGCGCCTGGTCATCGCCCCGTTGGCAAAGTTCTTGCTGGAACACCCGCAGGCGGGCCCGGGGGAGATTCTGTTGGAACTCAATGCGGACGAATCGTTGAGCATGCGACGAATGCCGCTGCCATGAACCGCGTCACTTCACAGCCAGTACCAGCGGCGAATTCTCAACTGACTTGATGGTTGTCCGCCGCCATGCGAGCGCGAGCACCAACACGCATGCCACGGCGACACCGATCATCATCCCCTGAGAACTTCCCAGTCCGATGCCCACATCTGTCGGACTGAATGACGCATGCTCGTTTTCGCGGTTGAACATGCTGTGGTAATACCCTGGGGCCAGCCGGCCCAAAAGATAGCCCAGCGTCCCGCCGACGACTCCGAACAGCAGCGACAACCCCGCCAGGATGATGAGCGCCTTCAGACACGACAGCCAACTGAGTTGCCGCAGGTATCCCAATCCCAGCGGGATGACGAGGCCAACCAACAGGCCGATCAGAAGGCCCTGAATGATGCCTGTGACAACCCCATCGAGTGTGGACAAGCCAGGTTTATGGGTCGAAGCTGGGAACATCACTGGATAATACCCCGGGGCAATCGCAGCCAGCGTCCCGGCCACCACGCCACCGCCAATGGCAAACAGAAAGAAGCATGCCACGAAAAACACGGTTCCGCGGATGAACTCTGCCATCACTCAGCCCCTTCGTGCCCAAGATTAAGAAGCTAAATTCGGCTGTGAAAAAGCATACCAAAATCGCATGCTTGAAACCGCGCATTTGCCTTAACCCGGCATTGAACCTGGCGTCAAGGAACTCTCATGAACACCCTCGACCATCAGTTCATCCCCCCCGACAACTTCCCCGAATTCGGGATCGGCGTCATCGGCGCGGGGTTTATTGTCCGCGACTGTCACCTCGTGGCTTACCAGCAGGCGGGCTTTCGCACGGTGGCGATCACGTCACGCAGCCGGGCGCGGGCGGAAGAGGTGGCGGCTGCGCGGGGTGTGCCACGGGTGTGGGAGACGACCGAGGAACTGTTGGATGATCCGGAGGTGCAGATTGTCGATATCGGCGTGCCGCCGCAGTTTCAGGCGGAACTGATTCGCACCATCGCCCGGCATTCACGGGCGGGCCGGGCAGGAGGGATTCGCGGAATTCTCGCCCAAAAGCCGCTGGCGATGAATCTGGCCGATGCCCGTGACATTGTGGACCATTGCGCCGAAGCTGGCATCACGTTGGCGGTGAACCAAAACATGCGGCATGACCAGTCGGTGCGGGCCTGCAAAGATCTGCTGCGGCGGGGTCTGCTGGGCGAACCGGTGTTGGGGACGATCGACATGCGGGCCATTCCGCACTGGATGCCGTGGAGCCGCGACCTGCATTCGCTGTCGACGTTCATCATGTCGATCCATCATCTGGACTGTTTCCGGTATTGGTTCGGCGACCCCGTCCGGGTGATGGCCAGCACGCGGCCCGACCCGCGGACGACGTTTCCGCATTCGGACGGCATCAACCTGTACATCCTGGAATTCGCCACCGGCTGCCGGGCTTCCAGTTGGGATGATGTCTGGTCGGGGCCGGTGCGCGAGGGGACGGCGGGCGACATCGGCATCCGCTGGCGGGTGGAGGGCACCGCCGGCATGGCCCGTGGCACGATCGGCTGGCCGAGTTATCCCGAGCACACGCCCAGCACGCTCGACTACACCTGCCAGCAGAATGGCGCTGAGTGGATCGCGCCGCGGTGGCCCGAGGCGTGGTTCCCGGAAGCTTTCCGTGGCACGATGGGAGAGTTGCTGCTGGCCGTGCGGTCGGGGACTGAGCCACCGATTAGTGGGAGGGACAACCTGAAGACGTTGGCCCTGGTCGAGGCGGTGTTTTCCGCGGCGCGGGACCACCGCGTGGTGGAGCTGGCGGAGACGAACGTTTCCTGATTGTTCGACCCCCTTCGCAGCGAACGGTGTTTCCCCGATTGTCGGCAGGGCCGACCAGTTTTCGAAAGATCAGCCGGAACGCGTTAGCGTCCGGTTCCGAACCTCGCGCGATCATTGATTTTCAGCCAGGCCAGAACCGGGGCCTAACGGCCTCCGGCTGATTTAAGATCCCCTAACCTCAAAAACTGGCCAGCCCTGCGATTGTCGGCCCCGCCCCTTCCGTGGCGTGGGGCCTCACGGCATAATCGAGGAGTCTCAACATGGCAGCAGCGCCCCATGTGTGTGCAAATGTTCCGTGTTCCATTGAAGTGTCGAGCGGCCACGCTGACCAGTCAGCAGCAGCGCGTGGCTCAGAATTGTCACAAACCGCATTGCCAGAGCCGCCGTTGGCACAGAGGAGTTTTGGAGTGACGCAGCCTGCCCATTCGCGCTACCAGATCCTGGAGAAAATTGCGTCCGGCAGTTTTGCCACCGTTTATCGGGGGCGGGATCTGGAGTTGGGCCGCGATGTGGCCATCAAGCAGATTCACGACCATTATCTCGACAACCCGAAGCAGCTTGAACGCTATTGGCACGAAGCGCGGATTCTGGCGGAGCATCATCACCCGAACATCGTCACGATTTATGACATCGTTCGCGAACGGGGCTGGCTGATTCTGGAATTGATGCAGGGCAGCCTGTTGAAGGTGGCGGGGCGGAAGGCGCTGGATGTGGAATCGGTTCGCGGCACGCTGGCCCACTGCCTGCGGGCGCTCAAGTTTTTGCACGCCCACGGCATCGTGCATGGCGACATCAAGCCCAGCAACATGATGATCGACCGCCGCAAGCGGATCAAAATTGGCGATTTTGGCCTGGCGCGGCGGGTCAGCGACGACGAGGGCAGCCTGGTCAAAGGGACCACGAAGTACATGGCTCCCGAAGTGGTCTCGGAAGATTTTGGCGAAGTCGGCCCCGCCAGCGACCTGTATTCGCTGGGCTTTGCCGCCTTTGAACTGTTGTGCGGCGAGAACTTTGAATCGTTGTTTCCCGGCCTGAGCGCATTCGGCCGAGACAAGCAGATCGCGTGGATGATGTGGCACGCCGCGCCCGACCGCAAATTGCCGGACATTTCGCGTGTCCTCGAGGGCGTCCCCGACGACCTGGCCCGGTGCATCCAGCGGCTGGTTGCCAAGCCACTGAGCGAACGCTACCGCAACGCCGACCAGGCGCTGGCCGACCTGCACATGGACAAGGTGGGCAAAGGAGAAAGTTCGCAGGATGAATCGTACTCCATGCCGCCGGCAAAAGACGCGCAGGTCGACCGCCGCCGGTGGCTGATCATCGGGGCCTTCTCGTTCAGCGTGCTGATGAGCGTCATGGTCCTGATGTGGGACAGCCTGACCGGCTCCGGCAATGCGACTCCCGAGGCCGGCATTTCGGGCATCGTGCGGGAGGTCAACAGCAAGGACAACTCGCTGACGCTCGAAGACGAAACGGGCTACCCCAACATCGTCCCCATCGAGCCCCAGACCCGGTTCCTCCTCGTTGATGACAAGACCCAGGTGTTTCTCAAAGACCTGAAACCGGGCGACCGGGTAGAGACGCCCAAGGGCAAGAAGAACCGCAAGCTTGTGTTGGACGTGTTCCGCCCCAAACGGGCGCGCGGCAGGCTGGATAGTGTCGATCTGCCCCGCAACGAGTTGACGTTGCTGATCGAGGAAGGGGCCAATCGCGAACAGATCACGCTGCGCGTCCCCGAGCGGACGGCGCCGCTGCTGAATGGCAAGAAGGCAACGCTGCTGCAGCTCAACAAGGACGACCGGATCGACGCCGTCCACATCCTCGACTCCTCGCAAAAAGCCACCCGTGTCGCCATTGAACTGCAGGCGCTGCGCACGACAAAACTGCTCGGCTTTGTGGTCAAAGGGGATGCCAAGCGGCTGACCGTCGAGCAGCGGGGAGAGACGGCCAAGACCCAGACGGAACTTCCGTTTGCCGAAGGCTGTGAGATCACCGTCAATGGTCAGAAAACGGCTGATGGCAAACCCCTGACACCCCGCGACATCATCAAGGGCGACCGGGTCATCGTCCAGCATGACACGCACATCACCGCGGTGCAGGTCTCACGGCGGCAGATGCAGTCCGGCATGGTCGTCGAACTCGACGAAGCCAAGCGGACCATTGCCTTGCAGACCGAAAAGGGTGAAAAATTCCAGTTCATCGTGCCGGAAGACAGCGAGATCAGCCTCGGTGGAGAACATGTGGCGCTCGGCGAGCTGCGGCGCTACGACAAGGCCGACATCAGCTTCGACCCGGAGGCCGGCACCCCCGCCGCCCGCACCATTGATGGTGTCCGTCAGCCACGCAAGGACCGGCTGGTGATCCTCTTCGGCGTGCAGTCGTTCACCGACCGCAACCTGAGCCGCCTCGACACCCCGGTGGCCGACGTCAAGCAGCTTCACGACATGCTGGTGAAACGCTACTGCGTGGCTCCCACCGACATCCTGACCCTGGCGGATGCCACCAAGGCCGAGATTGAGAACGAGATCCCCGCGTGGCTCAAACGCTCCTCCAATCTGGCCCAGGTGGTGATCTACGTTGCCAGCCAGGGCTATAAAGACGAAGACGGCTCGATTTACCTGGCCGCCAAGGACACACAATTCGCCGAGCTTTCCAAAACCGGCGTGAGCCTCGACTGGCTGGCCAAAGAACTGGACGGCAGCGTGGCCCGCGAGCGGATTCTACTGCTGGACGCCTGCCACGCCGGCAGCGGCCCCGACCTGCGAAAACAGCCCTCCGGGGCCGAAATGGTCGAGTCGGTCGCAACCGGGGACAAACGAAGCCTGAAGGCCACCTACGCAATTGCCGGCAGCAGTCGTGGCCAAGTCGGCCTCATCACCGTGGACAAGCAGCACAGCCTGTTCGCCAGCTCCCTGGCGGAGGCGTTTTCGGGCAAGGCCGATGTGAACGGAAACCTCATTCTTGAGCCCAAGGAACTGCTCGACTTCCTGGTGGGGGAAATGAAACGGGGCTCGGAGGCACAACAATTGTCGCAGACCCCGCAAATGTTCGCCCCACAACCGTAGCGTCGGCTTCAGCCGACACGCAGGACGGACTTCCCATCCCAGAGTCACTCGGCGTCAACAGCGATGCCAGCGTCCTCCGCTTGAAGGGGCCAGACCGGGCTGAGATTCACGAAGCCAACCGCGCGGCGATGCGCGCCGCCGTATGCTGCGTCACGCCTGTTTTCGTCTTCGCACGAACTCGGCTTCAATGCGACGCCCGCTCTCCGCGCAACTCTGCGGATCACTGATGGGAACGCCGAAAGAATGGCGTCCGGAGCGGAAGGCTGCCCCCTCATACACATGGGAAGCGGATGCTTAAGGCTGCTTCGGTTAGGATCTGACCTGGTTCACATGCCCCCATTGTACTCGGGGACAGCCTACCGCTCCGAAGCACGGAGCGGAACACGCGATTATCGCGTCGATTCCGACAGCGTCAAGCAACGCGTCGAAGTTCTCTTCAAAGAGCCACCATTGAGACTCGAACTCAAGACCTACGCTTTACGAAAGCGTTTTTTTGTTGCAGGAAAATGCACGATGTTGCAGAAACGTTGCACAGAGTTGCATCCACTCCAAAAAACCGGTGGCAAAATGCGCCCGGATGTCACGGCCAACTAACGAATTTACTAACGCGCTCTTTTCGAGTTGAGATTGGCCGGCGACGCTCGTCATCGCCCCTGCGCTTCCAGCTCGGCGATCGGCCCGAACGGGCAACGCTTTTTGTTAGTAGATCGGCCCGCCCGAAAAATTTCTCAAAATATTTTTCGCGCCTCTACGCGCCTCTATGCGCCCCTACGCACTTCCAGCCGAACGCGACCACTCCGAGAACGGCAAATCCGCGCAAGCCCTATTGTTGCAGGGTGTTTCGCCGCTTAGATTGAACCCACGCAAACGCAACTGGAGGCAACAAATGGTCGCGACAAAAACAAAGAAGCGGACGGCTCGGCCAGCGACAAAAGGCCAGTCAAAGGCTGACAGGAGATGGCCGATCGACGGCAGCGCCACGTACCCGGAAGCTGCCGCATTTCTCCAAGTCCACCGCACCACGGTTTGGCGGCTTGTCACCGCGAAGATGCTGACGGCGGTACCGGTCGGCAAGCGTGGGAAACGGATCGCCTGGGCTGTGCTGCACGCATACGCCGAAGGGCAAGACACGGCAAAGTCAGCCTGAGGGAAAGCACCTGGCCGGCCGAGCGGGTGGTGTCGCTCATGGGAAGTCAGCGGAAGCTTCCCAGGCCGCTTCGAGGACTCTGAACCGAGTCAGACGGAATCGAAGCGGCGGCCAGCCCAGGTTTTCAATACCTACCGCGAGAGGCCCTGTGGCGGTCGGAACTCCAACGTGGAGGAATGACACGAGGGCATCTGATGGCAACCGCCGGAAGCCATCAGCGGGGCGCAGTGGGAAAGCCTCCACTGTCGCCGACGACAGCAGGTTATCGGGGAACGCCTGCGGTTCACCCCTAAGCCACCAACGTGGTGGAAGCAAGGTGACGAGTGAAGAGCGGAGGCTTGACGATAGTGCTCAGCCGGAGAGACGGCAGGGCGTCATGCGGGGATCTTCCAACGGATAGGATACCGGTCGCCAAAGCCGGAGATGTTGGTTCGAATCCAGCTCCCACGCAATCGTGATCGAAGCCAGGACTGCAGGCGTGTAGATAAGAGCAGCAGCCAGCCAGCGCTACGCGCGGCCAACGAATCCTCTCCACCGGTCACGGTTCCACCCCCATTCCCTTTTCTGCGATCGCGGTGCGCCCATGCATCCCGAGACGGCACGAATGAGAAGGAAACTTCATGAGCCACGCGCCGCCCGACAAATCAACCGGCGAAGCCACCTGCAAAGAATGGGTCAAGCGGCCACCGTTCGAGCAGCTCCCGGACCACGTCAAACAGGAATGGGCGCAGCTCGAACAGCAGATCGCCGAAAGCGTCGGATTTCAACGCCGGCCCTACGGCTCCGGACCGATCGGCGAACCGACGGTCGACGAGCTTCCCAACGGGGTCCATTGAGGGAAGCGCAATGAGCTGGACCATCGTCTACATCGCCGGCAAGTACGGCGAGCGATTCGCCAAAGTTAAACCATTCACCATCGCGAGCACCCAGATGAACAACCAAGCCCACAGCCACGAACTCAGCACACTCCCCGAGCCACGGCAAATCGACGAGATCATTGCCGGGGCACAAACGACCCTCGCCGAAGCGAAGGGGTTCGCCCAGGTCATCACGCTGGCCCGCGTGATGAACACGCTCCGGGAGGCCCTCGACCCGTTCATGGACGAGATCGTCAAATTGCAAAACACCCGACTCGGGTTCCAGACGGACCGGGAGAAGGGTTACCCGAAAGAGATCGTCCGCGACTGCTGCATCGACCTGGTCATCGCCGGCGGACAACTGACCGGGAACGAGATGACGATCATCGGCGGCAACGCCTACCTCAACAAAGAGTTCTTCACCCGCAAGCTGCGCGAGTTTCCGGGCCTCAGCAATTTGGAAATGAAGCTGTTCGTTCCCCGGATGGACAAAGAAAACCCAGGGACGTCGCTCGTTCCAGCCCGCGCGTCATGGGTCATGAACGGCAGGTTCGAGGAAATCACGTTCTTCGCCAGCGACAAGGGCGACGAACGCATCCCCGTCCGCGTGAACGCCGGCCAGGGACCGGACGCGATTCAGGGTAAGGCGGACCGGAAGCTCAAATACCGCGTCTACCGCCGCCTGCTACGGCAAGAAAACTCGTTCGTGTCGCCGTTGATCGCATCTGAGGACGGTCCGGACGAACCGGCGAACCGCGGGGCATCGCAGCCGGCGGAAGTCGCGTCCAACTATCAGCAGTTGATGGACGAAATCGAGGCCTGCCAGACGCTGGAACACGCCTACGCGGTCAAGAAACGCATCAACCAAGCCGCCTCGAAAAAGCAGATTTCGAACGACGACGCGCAGGACCTGCAGCGGATGGCCACCGCGAAGCGCTGGGACATCGACCGCGAATCCAAGAAGGCCCGTAGGACGCAAAACGCACCGGTGTAAAGGGGCGGCACGATGCACAGACGCACCGACAACCCAGCGCCGTCGACGATCCGCAACCGGCGGAACCGGGCCCGGCGGCTGGCCAAGCTGCTGAAGCAATTAGGCGGACGATGCCAGGAATGCGGCTCGCGCCGCCATCTGACCATCGACCACATCTACGGCCGCGATTGGGACATTCGGAAGGTCCACAGTTGGAAGCGACTGCGGATTTACGAAGAGGAAGCCGACGCCGGGAAGGTGCAGATCCTTTGCCTGAGCTGCAATTCCCGGAAAGGGCAGCCGTCAGCCGACGACGGCTATTTCGGACCGGAAGAGTAGCAGCTCGCCGCCCTGCGCGCTGAACTGCGGACATCCATCACACAGAAAGACGAACCATGCACAGCACACTCGAACACGTGACGCTCACAGGTGCGGACGACAACACGCCCATTGAAGGCCTGCTCGACCTGCATGCCAAATTTCCATTCGTTGAATTCGGCATTCTCGTCTCATCCCGGCCCGGCCGGCGAATGCCGTCGCTCGAATGGATCAAGCGGGCAATCGTCCTGTTTGCGCACCAGGACACACCGGAGCCACCGGCATTGAGCCTGCACATCTGCGGCCTCCGTCTCAAAGATCTCTGCGCGGGGAAGCCGATTCTGCAGGACTTTCGGCCGATCCTCATGTGTTTCCGCCGCTGGCAATTGAACTTCCACGGGATCCGGCAGCTTCCTGGAACTGTCAGCCGAATCATTGACGCGCTCCGGGAAATGCAGGTCGACCCGGAAATCATTTTCCAGTTGGACGGGTTCAATGATCATCTCGTCGATGACGCGCTCGCGCTCCGGATGAAGTTCAGCGGCCTGTTCGATCGGTCGCACGGAGCCGGCCGGCTTCCAGACCGCTGGCCACACGGTCCGGGTGCGCTGTTCAAATGCGGCTGGGCGGGAGGACTTGGCCCGGACAACCTTGCGGAACAAATCCCGCTTATCCAGCAAGCCGCGGGTCCCTTCCCCTGGTGGCTCGACATGGAGCGCAAGGTCATGGGGCCAGGGGACGGGCTGGATTGCGACCTCGCACGCATGGCCCTGCAGGCCTGCAAACTGTTCATCGCCGCTCCGGCAGCCGACGGGAGGGCCGAACATGCTCCGCCTCTCTGAAGCCCAGGACATCGCCGGGAAGATTCTCGAACTCCTCAAGCCGGCGTGCGAAAACATCCGCATCGCTGGTTCGGTCCGCCGCGGAGCCAGCCAGGTCAACGACATTGAAATCGTCGCGCTCCCCCGTCTCGAACGGCCGGCAACGTTGTTCGGTACCGCCGATCCGGTTTCCGCCCTAGATGCGCGGCTCCGCGTCGCCTGCAGCGAATCGCCCCTGACCGTCGGCGGCAAGTCCGGGCAGCGCTACAAGCGGTTGCATTGGGGACAGGCGGCGAACATCGACCTGTTCATCGTCCGTCCGCCGGCGACGTGGGGCGCGATTCTCGCCATCCGCACCGGACCGGCGGATTTCGTCCGCGTCTGCGTCACGGCGCGGCAGTTCGGCGGCGCAATGCCACCCGGAATGTGCCAGCACGATGGGCAGCTCCTGCGTGATGGCAAGCCCCTCGACACCCCCACGGAAGAATCCTGGTTCACCGCGCTCGGCTTGCCCCAGTGGGAGCCAGGCGAACGCACGCCGGAGCGCCTCCAGAAGTACCTCGCCAGGCGACCGGCCCCATTCCTTCGCAAGGGGTCGCCATGATTCGAGTGATCAAGGTCAATAGCCTGCGCGGCGACGATCGCAAGGGCGTCGTTTACGTCGGCCGGGCTTTCGCGGGCTGGCCAGCACATCCCCTCGGCAATCCGTTCAGACCCCTGCGGAACGAGCTGCCGGGCTCGGCGTTGCGGCATTACAGGGATTGGATCGAGAAGCGGAGCCAGCGGGACAAACTGCTCGCGGAGCTATGGGAGCAAACCGAGCACGGCAGGTTGCCGCTCGGCTGCTGGTGCGTGGACGCCACTGCAGGAGACGGATCACCAATTGTGTGCCATGCGCAGATTCTGGCCGAGATGTTATTGGAACGCTTTGGAAGCGAAAGGACACCATGGCCGGGGATTGGCTGAAATGGACGAAGGGTTTGTCGCGCAAACCCGAGGTCTTTCGACTAGCCAACAAGCTCGGCATCGACCGGCATGAAGTCGCCGGCCGACTGATGACGCTCTGGGAATGGGCGGACGACAACATTAACGACGACCAGATCGACGAATCTGGCACCGCATCTGTCACGATCGAAGCGGACCAAACAAAGCTCGTTGACGACATCGTCGGTGTCGCGGGGTTTGCCGACGCGATGTCCGCCGTGGGATGGATCACCATCCGGAACGGCTCGCTCGCGTTTCCAAATTTTGCCCGCCACAACGGCGAAACATCGAAACAACGCGCATTGGCAAACGACCGCAAGAAGCGACAGCGGGAAGGTCACGATGACGGCGTGACAATGTCACGCAAACAGCGTGACAAAAGCGTGACCAGAGAAGAGAAGAACAGAGTTTCAAAGAATACAAACGCGGGCGAGGCGATCGAAAAGCCGCCGGACGGGGCCGCGCTCGAAAATTTGGCCAACGAAATCATCGCGGAGTGGCGAAAGCTCGAACAAAGCGGGGTTCCGGGTGTCCTGAAATTCAACGCCGTCTACTTCAGCGAGCGGCAGAAGCAAATCCTGCAACAGCAGCTCCTGGATCCCGCGTGGGATTGGCGAAAGGCGATGGCCAAGTTCCCGCTGAAATGCGGGCTCGAAAGCACTCTGGGTCAGTTCCTGGAGGGGGACCGCGTCAGGGAGATCATTGATGGACGATACGACTGGGAAAAAGATCGCGGACCGGGAAAGGCTGGCGCGAACAACGGCGCTGGCAAGGTCTTCAATCCCAAAGCCACCGCCAGCGACCCCAACGCGGGTAGGTTTTAACCTGCCGCGGGCAAACGGCGTGTCGGCAGCCGAAGAGAAGCTGATCCCCGTGTCACCGTGGGTTCAGATGGCGCGGAAGCTCGGGGCGCGTTATGCCACGGAGAGCTTGGCCGGGCCACAGCCCAGCGCGCTGGAATTGTTCGAATGCACCGAAGACGGGCAACGGGAAATCGTCGCCCAGGTCAGAG
The DNA here is from genome assembly GCA_021732845.1 of Planctomycetaceae bacterium. Classification (GTDB taxonomy): domain Bacteria; phylum Planctomycetota; class Planctomycetia; order Planctomycetales; family Planctomycetaceae; genus JAKFUF01. The sequence goes on from JAKFUF010000022.1 coordinate 129,393, forward strand.
CGTACTGCCGGACCATGCCCGACCGCGTGAAAGCGGGACAAAGCGTCGTCTTTTTCGGCCCTGTGGGGACTGGCAAAGACCACTTGATGGCGCACATGCTCCACACGTTCTACCGCTACCGGGGCCGCGCCACGTGGCTCAATGCTGAAGACCTCTGGTCACGGCTTAGGGACGCCATCGGCGAAGATCTCTCCGAGAAGACGATCGACGACGAACTCACCCGCTGCGAAGTCCTCGCGCTGTCCGACCCGGTTCCGGCTGCGGGGGGACTTTCTCCGCATCAGGCGCGGTCGCTCTTTCGAATCCTCGACCGGCGGTACCGGGACTTGCGCCCGACGTGGGTCACGATGAACACGAACAGCAGCGTCGAGGCCGCGAAAGCGATCGGGGCCGCAGTTGTCGACAGGCTCAAGGACAATGCCCTTACGCTTTGGTGCAATTGGGAAAGCCACCGGCAAGCGGCACATTCCGCAACTCCCGAGCGGTCCAGGCATCGGGTAAAGGACCCGAGCTAAGTCCCCTGGCGCTCACCCGGTGGACATTCCGCGAGGAACGCCGCTTCCGCCTGCAGCACGCCATCGAGCGAATCCCGCAAGAACAGGCTGAAGTTCCTGTAGCCTTTCAGGTGTGCCAACCGCTTGAGCATCGCGGTTTTGTCCGCCGAGTACTTGAAGTTCACCAACTTCAGCCGGACCCGCAGCGGCGGACGTTCCATCCCCTCGACCGTAGCCGGCGGCATCACAAACAAGCGAGCGCGACGCATTGAAGATTCCCCAAAAAAACCTCTCGACAATCATGCTGTCTTACCCCATGTTGGGCTAGACGGTTGTCGCAGGGACGCGAATCGGGCTGAGCGATGGAATCCCGAGGCTCGAAACAACCGCCTTTGACCTGTTTGTTTTGGGGGTGGAACGAAAGAGCGCCGTTCCACCCCCGGTCATTTCCAGCGACTGGCAAGGATGCCGTCTCATGGCGAAATCTCGCCCTTCTACGTCCGCCCCGCCCGCCGGCGGCGAGACCTTCGTTTTCGACGTCGTTCAAGCCGACGTCGCCTTGGCCGAATTGGGGAAGCTGGACGCTCTCGCCAAAAGCGTGAAGGCGGAACTGGACGGTGCCATCAACGCTGCGAAGAAAGATGCCGCGGCCAAGCTCTTTTGTATCGTCCGCGGCCAGCGCGTCGCCATCACTGACCGCCGTGAGGCCCTGGAAGCCGCGCTCAAAGCCTACGTCACGGCCCACCGCGAAGAACTCTTCGCCAAAGGCCTGAAGTCGCGCGAGATGACCTACGGCACGCTCGGCTTTCGACAGTCGCCGGCGCGGCTCGTCGCTGGCGAAGGCCGGACCGAGGAGGAAATCGCCAAATCCCTCCGCGACCAGGTCATCACTCACCTCAACGCCGCCCTCGACAAGCTCACGCTCGGCGGCGTCCCGGCGTCGACCGTGCTCACGATCGACGTCGCCCTCGACAAAGCTGGTCTCTTCGCGGCGCACAACAAGTCCCGAGTCACCATTGAACAACTTCAATCTCTCGGCCTGCGCGTTGTCGCCGCGGAAGACCAGTTTTTTGCCAAGCCCACGGCCGTCATCCTGAAGGAGGCATCATGAACCGTAGCGACTGGATCGCCGCCGCGGCCGTCGCCATCCCGCTGGTGATCGGCGGCGCGGCCTGGATGTCGCGCGTCGACCTCGCCGTCGGTCGCGTCGAGACCAAGCTCGACGCTGTCACCGGCGACATCAGCCGCAACCGCGAGCGGATTGCGGAGCAGGAGCTCCACGCCCGCGAAACCCGTGAACGGCTCGTCCGCTTGGAAGCCCGCAGCGACCGGTAACCAGGCGACCGGCAAGACGCCGGCCCCGACTCACCGCAAAAAGGAACCAAGGATGGTTTCCGCCCTCAAATTGTTCGAGAAGCCGACGCTCCCCGGCGGCAAGCTGCAGCACGGCGACGTTTTGGCGTTCTACGGCCGGGACATCATCAGCCGCATCATCGAATGCGCGACCCGGGGACCGTCCCATGTGGCAATCGTCTGCGAATACGACGGCGCGCCGTTGATCATCGAATCGACGACGCTCTGCAAATGGCCCTGTGCCATCCGCGGCGTTCAAACCGACGGCGTGCAGGCCCATCACTGGGAAGACCGGATCCTCGAATATCCCGGGCGCATCGAACGCTTTCGGCTCAGCGAACATTGGCAGCTCACGCCGGCGGAACACTCGATGCTCAAGGACATGCTCCTGCGCTACTGGATGGGGCTGCCCTACGACATGCGCGGAGCGATCCTCAGCGGGACGAAAGTCCTGAAATTCGTCCGCCGGTGGCGCGAAGCCAACCTCGCCAAGCAATTCTGCAGCGAACTCGTCGCCGCGGTCCTCATGCGCCTCAATCGCATGCCGATTTCCGACCCGGCCCTCTACAACCCCGCCGGCCTCATCCGCCAGCTCCGTCGCTGCGGCACCTATTCCGCCCCGATCGTCATCCACGAGTAGACCATGCACCGCCTCATTCTCGCCGCCGTCGCGCTGCTAGTCCTCACGTCGCCGGCCGCGGCGAACCCGTTCGTCGAAATCCGGCAGCAAATCTGCACGGGACGGAGCTGCACAACGGTCATCGGCAGCGGCACAATCATCGGTCGCGACCAGGCGAACCGGCTCATCGTCCTCACCTGCCAACACGGTTGGAGCTGGCCCGACCACCGCAAACCGGTCAGTGCCCCGCGCGTCACCCTCGACGGGCAGATGTACGAAGCTGCATGGATCGGCCACGGCCCCGCCGACGTCGGTTTGATGTGCCTGGATCCCAGCGTCCAGACCGAACACGCGGTCCGCCTTGCTGCAGCTCTCCCGCCCCAGGGAACCGCCATCACGACGCACGCCATCCTTCAGGAACAACCCGCGAACCACCAAGGCATCGTCAGCGGCATGGTCAAGTATTGCGGGTTCCCCGCGCTGCAGCTCTCCACGCGGTTCGATCACGGTGAATCGGGCGGCGCGGTCCTCGCCGGCGGCCGCCTGATCGGCGTCATCAACGCCACCAGCGACAATCCGGCCTTCGGAATTGCCGCCACGGTCGACGAAGTGCGGAAATGTGTCAACGGCCTCAACGTGCAGTTGAGCTATCCGGATCCAGCACAGTGGAAACCGGCGAACTCCGCCCCTGCGGTCCAACCCGCAGCAGAACCCGAACCATCGCTGTTCGCCGACTTTCACGCCCGCTTGCAACGGCTGGAAAAGCGGAAGCCAATTGCCGGCCCGACTGGTCTGCCAGGCCCTGCAGGAGCGCCCGGGCGCGATGGAATCGAAGGCACACCAGGTGAACGCGGCCAGGACGCGCCCGCCGCGGACCTGCAGCCAGTCCACAGCCGGCTCGAACGCGTCGCCGCCGTCGCACACACCGCCCTCACCGTTGCCAATTGGCTTGGCGTTGGCATGGCTTCCGGTGGAGGAATCGGCGCGGTGATGCTCGGCTTGTCCCTTTTCCGCCGGCTCCGGCAGCCGCCAGTTCCACCCGCGGCCGCTCCCGTCTCACCACCGCCCCAATTCGTCTCACGTCCGCCCGTCATCGTCTCGAACGACTCGCCCCCACCGCCCCAGGCGATCATTCCCGAGACGCATTTCGTCGCCGTCGAGCGCGACACTTACGCCGAGGCCTACGACTTCGCGAAATCGCAGCTCGTGCGGAAGTTCCCCGGCTCCGAGGGGACGATCGGCACCCTCGACTCACTGATCGACCAGTTTCTTTCCTCCAAAGGCTTCAAAAAGAAGGTGTGACGCATGGCGACCTCGAACGACGCATTTCTTTGGTACAACGTCGGCGACTGGAACCGCTTCGGCTTGGCCGTTCCCAATTGGGGCAGCCGGAAGAACAGCCAGAACGACACCATCCGCTATTTGACCGACGTGATTGCCCGGAATCTCGCCGGCATCATGTGGCACCCAGACGCGAAGCTCCGGACGCCCCCGAGCATCAACACGCTCGTGCGGATCCACACGCTGTGCACGCGCGCCCGCTCGATCATGTCCGGCCGCGCAGTTGCTCCGGGCACGCTCAATATGGAACCGGTCCACGCGCTGCCGGCCGCGGAAGAATTCCTCGTCTTCCCGGTTCCTTACTTCACCGTCCGGAACCAGTGGCTCAAGCAATACTGCGGTCTCACGCTGCTGGCCCTCACCGAGGCGATGCAGCACACGGAGAATTCCAAGCCGCTCGAAATCTCGACCGTGTTCGCCGGCCAAATTGGGCAGTACATCCAGCGGATTTACCGGCTCATGTCCGTCGAGCTGTTCAAAATCCCCTTGGAAGAGGCGAGCAAAGCCGACTTCACGCTCAGCCCCGAGCAGCTCGGCAGCTACGACCCGACCAAATGGTTCACGTCGACGGAGATGATCGACCAAAGCGCGTCCCCGGAAGATCAGCCGACGGAAGATGACCTGGTCGTTTTGACCAACGGCATCGCCATCAGCCAGCTCCCGCTGCTGTCGCGCTGGCCGTCGAGCCCGGCCTCGACGTCGAGCAGCTCCGGTACCGCCGCGGTCACCGGTGAATCGTTCGTCGCCGCTCCCGGCAGCGCTCAAATCGCCACGCCGTCCGCCTGATTTCAGCCGCCGCTCTAACCCGACGCGTCCCTGCGCAGCCAAAGCGTTTCCAACCAACCCCAGGAGGCAGACCGATGCGATTTCTTCAGTTCGTGATGGTTCCAATTCTTGCCCTGTCGATGCTGTGCATCGAAGCCCGGTCCGAACCCGGTCAATGGCCGAATCGCCCTTCGCCAGGCATCACCCTTCCGTGCAAAGTGATCAACGTCGTCGACGGCGACACGGTCGACGTGCAAATCGTCCAGATCGTCCGGATCCGCCTGCTCGAATGCTGGGCACCGGAAAGCCGGACGCGAAATGCGGAGGAAAAGGCGCGAGGCATCGCCGCGAAAGTCCACCTGCAGACGGTCGCGACCGCGAAACCCGGTACCGCCTGGATCCCGACCGGCCAAACGTTCGCCGAATCGCTCACCCTCGACCGTGTGCTTGGCCATGTCTGGATCGACGGCCGGCCCGATTCCCTGTCAGAGCTGCAGGTCAGTTCGGGGCACGCGTCGCGAACGCGGCCGCCAGCTCCCCCCGGCGACGAGTTTTAACTCGAGCAAATTCCCCAACGCCGGCGACCAGCTCGCCGGCGTCGCACTTTCCCAGGTCGACCAATGCCACAAGCCGCCCCAATCCACGGCCGCAACCGACAGCGACCACCCACCGAGACCGAAAAGGAAGCGCACGCGTTCTACACGTCCGCCAGGTGGCGCAAACTTCGCGCGGCGCATCTGCAGGCGAAACCATTGTGCGTCGAATGCCTGCGCGACTCACGCTACACACCGGCAACTCAGGTCGACCATCGCATTCCTCGCGCCGTCGATCGTTCGAAGCAACTCGACCCCGCAAACCTCGATTCGCTTTGCGCTTCGCACCACAGCCGAAAGACCCGCCGCGCTCAGCTCGGCATTTCTTGAGGAATATTCCTTATCTGAGGGGAAAACCCCCAGGCAAAACCCGCGAGTTTTCGCGCACGAGGGGCACGCGGTATGCGACCAAACCCGGATTTAGAAATTCGCCCCCCATCCCCCCCGACCGCGCTTTCTGAGTCCGTGGATCCGCCCGCACTCGCGCCCTCCTGTCGCCGCGACACCCTTACCGGTCGCGTGGTCCGTCGCACGCTCTGCGCGCGGCACGTCGCCGCGGCCGTGGGCGACATCACACCCGGTTGCGAAGTCTTCGGCGTCACCAAAGGCGACTGGTCGCTCGTCGACCTCATCACGTACAGCCTTAAGACGACCGGCCCTGCCGACGTCATCGTGTGCACGTGGACGGCAGGCGGACACGACACCAGCTTCACCAACGAACTACTCGTCGACGGCAGCATCAAGTCGCTCAGGTTCGTCGTCGACCTCTCATTCCCAGCCAGGCAGCCCAGCTACTGCGCCGCGCTCCGGCAGCGGTTCGGCGACGACGCGATCCGCTTCACGAAGTGTCACGCGAAGTTTGTCACGATTCAAAACGACCGCTGGAACATCGTGCTCCGGACAAGCATGAACCTCAACGAGAACCGGCGGATGGAGACGTGGGAACTCTCAGACTCTCAGCCCATGGCCCAATGGCTCAACGAACTCGTCACCCGCCTGTTCGCAGCCCAGTCCGTCGAAGACGCCCACGGGCGCACCGCAGCACAGCACGCAGTCGCCTTCGACACCGAATGGGACGACGACGGCGAGCACAACGCAGGCCCGGCCGATCAAGAATTCTTCGGCGACGGTCCGCATTCCGTCGACCTCCGCCGCGCCGGCATCAGCCGACGGGGCGCGACACCCCGCCCGCCGCCGGATCCACCCGCAGCGACACAACCGCCGGCACCACAGCCCGACCCCCAGCCACGAAAGGAACCCGATGGGAGCCCGCGGCCCAAAGCCAAAGACACCGCAGCAAAAGGCATTGGACGGAAACCCCGGTCGACGGCCGGACGCTAAGGCGACAACCGGCTTTCCCCAAGGCGCACCGCAGCGGCCGGCGTGGCTCATCCCGCTCGCCGTCGAAGTGTGGGACGAACTTCTCCCGCAACTCACTTCCGCCGGTGTCCTCAGTCCCGTCGACCGCAACGCGTTCGGGAGCTACTGCCAATGCGTCGCCAGGTACATCGAAGCCGAAAACTTCATGTCGAATGAAGGCACCGTCGCCGAGATCCGGAACGACAAAGGCGAAGTCAAGCAGCAGCTCCCGGCCGCGGAATTCACCATCGCCCTCAAATACTTGGAAAAGGCCAACCAACTCGGAGAACGCTTCGGTCTCACGCCTGTCAGCCGTCGCAACTTCGGCACCGGACAGGCGCAGCAATCCGCCCTGGAAATGTTCCTCAATCAAGGCGACTAAACGCCTCCAAATTCCATGTCCCTCATCGGCCTCAAACGTCGCGCACAGAAGGAAGGCTGGATCAAGTTCGTCCGGTCCGAGATCGACGAACGCGCGATGCTCGCCGGCTACACGTTCAGCGAGCGCAAGGCCCTGCGCTGCGTCAATTTCTTCCCCACGTTCCTCCGCCACAGCAAAGGCGACTTCGGCGGCAAACCGTTCGAGCTGATCGACTGGCAGCGTGACGACGTCGTTTATCCGCTGTTCGGCTGGCTCCGTCCCAACGGCACCCGCCGTTACAGCCGCAGCTACATCGAAATCCCGAAGAAGAACGGCAAAAGCACGATCGCCAGCGGCATCGCCCTCTATCTACTCGTCGGCGACGGCGAGCGCGGGGCCGAAGTGTACTGCGCCGCCACGGACAAGAAACAAGCCAAAATCGTATGGGATGAATCCGCGGTCATGGTGGAGGCCTCCCCCGAGCTGCTCGGCGCGCTCAGCATCCATCGCAGCAGCTCGACGATCACGTTTCCGGCGACGAACAGTTTCCTTCGCGCCCTGTCCGGCGAAGCCGCGGGGAACGAGGGTTGGAACGCTCACGGCCTCATCGTCGACGAGCTGCACAAGTGGCAGGGCCGCAAGCTCTGGGACGCGCTCAAGTGGGCATTCGCAGCGAGACGGCAGCCGCTTCTGTTCGTCATCACCACCGCCGGCGACGATCCCCTGTCCGTGTGCATGCAGCAACATAACTACGCGCTCGGCGTGAACGACGGCAAGATCCCCGACCTCAATTTCTTCGGCTACGTGCGCTGCGCCGACGAGAACGACGATTGGCTCGACGAAGCGACCTGGAAAAAGGCCAACCCGTCGCTCGGCGTCACGATGGACCTCGACCGATTCCGCGAAGACGTCCTGGAAGCGGCGAAGACTCCCGAAAGTCAGGCGAGCTTTAAGCGGTATCGGTTGAACGTCTGGAACGCGGGCGAAAACGGCTGGATCAAGCCCGCTTCCTGGAAGGCCTGTCAACGCGTCATCGAATGGGGCACCGCATGAAACCGATCATCGCCGCCCCGGAAGGCTTCAAGGTTCCGCGCGACACCCCATGCTTCGGTGGGCTCGACCTCGCCCGGACCCGCGACACGACCGCATTCGGGGCGATTTTCGACCTTGGCGAAGTCCTCGCCGCCTACGCCAAGTTTTGGCTCCCGGAAGACACCGCGCGCGACCTGGTGGGAACCGTCGCCTACGAACTATGGGCGAAACAAGGCCTCATCACGCTCACGCCCGGCAACGTGTGCGATTACGAATTCGTCGAACGCGACATCCTCGCTTTCCACGAACTGTTCCCGGTTCTCGAACTGCGCTACGACCCATACAACGCCGAGAACCTGACGCAGCGGCTCGAAGCCGGCGGCATCCCCCGCATCAAGTTCCCCCAGGTCCCAAGCTTTTTCGCGTCGCCGACCGCCGAACTCGAACGGCTCATCCTGTCGCAGCGGATCATCCACGACGGGCACGAGCTGCTCGGCTGGCAGATGGGTAATGCGAAGATCAAATGCGACGCGAACGGCAACAAACGACCCGTCAAAGCCACAGCCGACGACGTCCGAAAGATCGATGGCGTTGTCGCGCTGATTATGGCCCTCGCCGGCTGGATGGAAGCCAACGGCGTCGCCGGCGGCAGTGCTTACGACACCCCCGAAGGCGGAGTGATTTTGTTATGACCACATCAGCCCCCCCAACCACCAGCGTCATCCTCGACCAGTTCGGCCGGCCCTACGCCGCCAGCCTGGAAAACCCCGCCATGTCCCTCGACGACCCGCGCACATGGGACGACGTTCTCGGCGGCAATCTCACCGAGACCGGCGTGCAAGTCACCCCGCGCAAGGCGATCGGCTACCCGCCCATCTGGAAGGGCATCAACCTCTTGTCGACCGGCGTCGCCAAGCTCCCTCTCGTCGTTTATGAACGGGATGGCGAAGACGGCCGCACCCGGGCGAAGAAGCACGCAGCCTACAGTCTCCTTCGCCGTCGACCGAACCGGTTCATCAGCGCGTTCCACTTCAAGCGGACGCTCACCTATCACGCGTTGCTTTGGGGCAACGGCTACGCCGCCATCTTCCGCGACCGGAACGGTCAGCCCGAAGAGCTGCTCATCCTCCCGCCGACGACAGCCCCCGTTCAGAAAGACGGTGACTTGTGGTACATCGCCAACATCGGCGGCGAAGACACCCGGATTCCTGCCCGCGACGTGCTTCACCTCCGCGGCCTCAGCTTCGACGGCCTGGTCGGTTACTCAGTCATCGACATCATGGGCGAAGCGCTCGGCGTGGGACTCGCGACCCGCAGTTATGCGGCCCGGTTCTTCGGCGAAGGGGCGACCAGCGGCGGCGTTTTAATGGTTCCCCAAAGCTTCGGCGAAGAGAAGGTCAAAAACCTCCTCAAGGCATGGGAACAAATGTCGGAAGGCCTCAAGCGGGCGCATAAAGTCGCGCTGTTGCAGGAAGGAGCGAAGTTCGAGCGCACGACCATCAACGCGCAGGAATCCCAAATGGTCGAAACGCAGGAACACGAAATTCGGATGGCGGCAAACATCCTCAACATCCCGCCCCACAAGCTCGGGGACAATTCGAAATCGAGCTACAACTCGCTCGAACAGGAAAACCGCGCCTACCTCCAAGATTCGCTCGACCCGTGGCTCGTGTGCTGGGAAAGCGAATGCGACGCCAAGCTCCTCAGCGACCAAGAACAGGCCGACGAATCGCACTTCTGCGAATTCATCCGCGCCGCCCTGGAACGGACCGACACCCGCAACGAAATTGCGGCCCTCGTCGAACAGGTCAACAACGGCATCCTCTCCCTGGACGAGGCGCGGGCCAAGCAGAACCTCCCGCCGATCCCCGGCGGACTCGGCAAGAAATTCCGTTCTCCGGTCAACATCGCCGAACTCGGCACAACGCCAGCAGCTCCCCCGAAGCCCGCGGATCCATCCCAGCCCCGCGCCGCACTGCAGGCGCTCGCACGGGACCGGTTCGACCGTCTCATCGACATCGAATCCAACAAGGCGACGTGCAGCGCCAAGGCCACTACGGCGACTGGCGACGCGTGGCTCGCGTGGATCGATCGGTTCTACGCACAGCATCGGAAATGGATGCGAGAGGCCCTCGCCCCCGTCGTCCGGATGGCGTGCGCCCTCGACGGCCGCAACGACCCGGGCGACCTGGTCGACCAGCTCGTCGCCGCGCACATCGCCGATTCCACATCTCAACTCAAAGCCATCTCCCCCGCGGACGTCCCCGCCCTGGTCGCCCAGTGGCCAGCCCGCGTCGACGCGTTCATCAACTCCCTCACTGTGTAAGTTTTCCCGCTCCCGAAGCCCTATCGCGGATCTCGCCCCAAGGGGCTCTTTCCGATCCGCTGTCGGGCTTCTCCGCGGGAGCTTCGTTCCCTTCTGTTCAACCCCGGTCAAGGATCGACCATGAAACTCAACTACTCGCTCCGCAACGAAGCCAACGAAACCCCCGAAATCCTCATCTACGACCAGATCGGCGAAGACTGGTGGACCGGCGACGGCGTCACGGCGAAACGGTTCCGTCAGGATCTTGCGGCACTCGGCAGCCCGGCCGAAATCAACGTCCGGATCAACTCCGAAGGCGGATCCGTGTACGAAGGTTTCGCCATTTACAACGCCCTCAAGGAATTCAGCGGCAAGGGCTCGAAAGTCGTCGTCATTATCGACGCCGCGGCCCTCTCGGCAGCCAGCGTGATCGCCATGGCCGGCGACACGATCAAAGCTCAGGAAAACGCGACGATCATGATCCACAACGCGTGGACGATCGTCATGGGCGACAGCGTCGAAATGCGAAAGCAGGCGGACTTGCTGGAGAAGGTCAACGGCCAAATCCGCGACGTGTACGTCGCCCGGACCGGCAACGCGGCGTCGGAGGTCGATCAGTGGATGAAAGACGAAACGTGGCTCACCGCGCCCGAGGCGAAGGCCTCCAAATTCGTCGACGAAATCCTGCCGAACAAGGCTCCGCCAGCGGGAGTGTCCGATTTCACAATGCGGACGGTTCGGAATGCGCCGAAGTGGATCCGGCAGCGGGAGGCGGAGCGGCCGCGTTTTTCGGCAGCATTAAAATTCCAGTCGACGAATTGATCCGCACCCAAAGTCAAACCGCGGGATCATCCACTTCGGAGTCTCGATCTGACCGAAATCCGCCTAGCCATTCGCTATTTGGGCGGCTGAGCAATCGTGCGTGGCGGTACGCCCAATCCGGGTACAGAACGGTCGAAGCTAGATACCAATCCGCTTTCCGTTCAAGGGTTAATGCCAAGTCTGCCTTTCTGGCCGTCCGAAGGTACAGCGGCAACAATAGTTGTACCTTGCCATGGTGAAACTGCGGAATGGCCATACGGTAGGTACGTTGTGCGAGGCGAATGCTGTGCTTCACAGCACCGTCGAGTGCATTTCGCGTCGACAGCGGCACCTGTAAGGGTCCAGATGTCGCCCCGGCATCCTCCGCCTCATTGTCGATGTCGGGCGAATCAATCAAATCGGTCGGTACCCCAGTTGCGTCTAGAGAGCCACCGAGTTCCACTGGAAATCTGTTGAGATTGTCACGAATGATATGGTCAACATTAAGCTGAATATGTAGGTTTGGGTTAAAAACCAGTTCACCCGGATCTGTCCAGTAAGTCACAAGTTCGGGAAATGATTTGAGTGCGCTCAGTTGACGATCAGAGCTGCGCACCCAACTGGTGAGCCACCACTTTTGATTGGATGGCGAAATCGGCTTAGACGAATCGAACGTCTCGGATACAGTAAAGAGGCCGTATATTTCTTCTTGATTGGGGGTCAAGAGACCGGTGTTGAAGCAGGCTAGCCTATCAGTCTCCACCACTTTGAGTTGTTCATACAGGCGAGCGAACGTATGGCGAATAAAACTGTCAAGAATCGGCAGATTTACTTTCGAAGGGACGGAGACGTTTGTCCATCTTTCGGGCTCGGCTATTGCGGCAAGTTTCGTCAGACGATCTTCCCAGTTCGCTACTTTTGAATAATCGAAGATTCGCATAGCTGGCTCTATAAATTGAAGCGACAGAGGAATTGCCGCGTCGCTTTTACTTATCTGTGCTGGGGGAGTCAATCAGTCAGGCTCTTTCCCTCTTGCACCTTTCCCCGTCTTACCACACGCTCACCCCTCATCCGGTGTGCGCGCAACTCTACAGCGGCGTCGGCACCACAGAAAACGGTTTCCAAAACCTTTCATTTCTGTCGGGACGCCGCGCATAAACGCGCCTGCGCTCCCGCAAGGGCGCAACCATGCCGAAGATCAAGGAACTCACCGAAAAGCGGTTCATCCGGCAATTGCGCGCTTGGGGTGGAAAAGATGTGGACATGCGGTTTTGCTCTGTGTGGATAGAAATTGTCAGATCAGGGGGCCGTCATGTCCACAAGTTTGTTGTATCACGCGTTCGGGG